>JBAVUW010000029.1:0-32538 GCA_049696975.1 Candidatus Acidiferrales bacterium
ACGTGGCGCTGGCGGCGGGAGCGGCGGGTGTGCATCTGCGCGGAGAATCGATGCCGGCGCGCGAAGTGGTTCCCTGGCTGCGCGCCGGAAACGCTCCGGCGGAATTTGTGGTAGGCGTTTCGTGCCATAGCCTGGAGGACGCGCGTCGAGCCGAAGACGCCGGAGCGAGCTACCTGTTTTACGGACCGGTATTCGAGACTCCGGCCAAGAAACAGTTTGGTGCGCCGCAAGGAGTGGCGAGACTTGCCGAAGTTTGCCGCAAGGTGCGAATACCCGTGATCGCAATCGGCGGGATGAGCGGTGATCGCTCTCCGGAATGTCTGCGCGCAGGTGCTTCCGGGATCGCGGCGATTCGAATGTTTCAGGAAGCGAGCGAGCCGGGATTACTGAGAGCAGCGGTGGAGAAGATTCACGGCGGAGGAAACTCCGGCGGCTAGAGACACGACCCACAGCACGGTTCGAAGCGCAGCGCCTCTACGCACTGAGCCAGCGGCCCACGGGTTGCAGGCCTTCGACGTGGTCGCAGACGACCTTCAGCACCGCGGTAATCGGAATCGCCAGAATCAGTCCCATCGCGCCCCACATCCACCCCCAGAAAAGCAGTGAGATCGTCAGCGCCAAGGCATTTAGACGTACGCGCCAGCCGACCAGGGCGGGAATCAGCAGGTTGGCCGTCACGATGTGGAAAAACGTCAGCATGGCGAAGATGCCGACGAAGGGTGTGACGGTGTGATATTGCTTCAGGCCCACCAGCAGCGGCGGAACCCACGACATGATCACGCCGAGGTACGGAACCAGATTGCAGATGCCGGAAACCAGTCCGGTGAGAAAAGGAAAATCCAGGCCGAGTCCCCAGAAAAACAGCCAGCTCGCAAAGATCAAAATCAGACCGACGAGCGCCGTACCCATCAGATAGCTGCGCAGCACTTGCGTGACTTCCGCCAGCGCGTCGCGAACCGCCGTGCGTTCACCGGGCGCGAAAAGCTGCATCGTAGCGTGCCAAACCTGACGCTTCGCGGCGAGCATGAAAAACAACAGGAACGGAATGAACGTAGCGGCGAGTACGAACTCGTAGAGCGAGTTCAGCCGGCCCACGAGCATGTCGCGTACCGTGTGCGATTCGCCCACGGCGACGATCTTTTCGCCCGGTTTTTCGCTGGACGCGATCTCCGACACATGGCTTTCGACCGATTCCATCCGCGATTCGACGGCCTGCACGGCAGATTGCAGAGGCGCGCGGTATTTCGGCCAATCGGCGCTGAACTGGTCGGCGCGAGCGATCAGGGAGTATCCCATCACGGCCAGGATGGCAATGGTCACGAGCACCACAATCAGCGAGCCGAGCGCGCGCGGAATGCGCATCCGCTCCATCCAGCTGACGACGGGGTCGAGGAAATAGGCCAGAAGCACGGCGACCAGCAGCGTCACCAAAATTGTGGACGCCCAATAGCAGAACGCGATCACGATTCCGGCGGCGATGATGCGCGAGCTGACGGAACTCTGCGAGACGACCTTCGTTTCCTCAACGGGCATGCGCGTACGATAACACAGCTCCCCGCTGCGCACACGCGCCACGGCCCGCAGGCGCGCGAAAATGCACGCCTTGGAAGGTAACGCTTTCGGTGAATGAGATGGCCGCGAACGCCGCGATTCGCGTGCTCCCGATGCTAGAATCTTGTACCAGCCCGCGAGAGGCGGGATTCCAACTCAATGGCAAAACAACTTTTCGGCACGGATGGCATCCGCGGAATTCCGGGCACGTATCCGCTGGATGACCCGACGCTCGAGCGCCTCGGCTTCGTTCTGGGCGAATTCCTGCTCGCGAGCCCCGCCGCGCACGCGAATTCGGAGCCTCGCGTGCTGATCGGCCGCGACACGCGCGAGTCCGGGCCGCACATCGCCGCGGAGATTGCGCGAGGTCTGTGCGCAGCTGGTGCCGAAGCCCTCTCCGCCGGCGTACTCACCACGCCGGGAGTGGCGTGGCTGGTGAGCCGCGAAGGATTTTCCGCGGGCGTGGTAATTTCCGCGTCGCATAATCCGTACCACGACAATGGCGTAAAGCTCATTTCAGCCTCGGGCATGAAATTTCCCGATGCGATCGAGGCGGAAATTGAAGCGAGAATTCTAGGTGCGAATGGCACGATCCGCTCAGCCGGCTGCAAGCAGAAGCTCGACGGCGCGGGCGACGAACGACTGCACCAGGATTATCTCGGTGGATTGCGAGGCGCGCTGCTGCCGGGTGCGAAGCTCGCAGGGATGAAGATCGTGCTCGACTGCGCGAATGGCGCGGCCAGCGAGTTGGCTCCGCAGCTTTTCCGGTCGCTCGGGGCGAATGTGACGGCGATATACAACACGCCGGATGGGCGCAATATCAACCGCGATTGCGGCTCGCTTCACCCGGAAAAGATGCAGAAAGCCGTCGCCGAATCCGGCGCCGCGCTGGGAGTAGCCTTCGACGGCGACGCCGATCGCGCGATCTTCGCGGCGCCTTCGGGGAGGCTCGTGAACGGCGACGGCGTGCTGCTGGCGATCGGGCGCTATCTGAAATCGGCAGGCGCTCTGAAGGGCGCGGCCATTGTCGGCACCACCATGGCCAACCTGGGCCTGGAGCGCGCGCTCGAAAAATCCGGTCTGACATTGACGCGCACGGACGTCGGGGACCGTTACGTGCTTGAGGAAATGCAGCGGTCGGGCGCGAATTTCGGCGGCGAACAGTCCGGGCACATCCTGTTCCTCGACGACGCGACCACCGGCGACGGGATGCTCACCGCGGTGAAGATGGCATCACTCGTTTCCGTCGCCGGCCCGCTCGAATCACTCGTCGCGGATCTGAAGATGTTCCCGCAGAAGATCGTCAACGTGAAAGTGCGCTCGAAGCCGTCTCTGGAGTCGCTGCCGCAGGTCGCGCGGGCGCTCGAAGAAGCCGGAGCGGCACTCGGCAAATCCGGGCGCGTCGTGCTGCGCTATTCCGGCACGGAGCCCGTGGCACGCGTGATGGTCGAGGCCGAGCACGAAGCGGACGTTACGCGCTGGAGCGAGCGGCTGGCTGCCACGCTGCGCACCGCCATCGGCGCGTAGAACGCTGGCCGATACGTGGACAGTACTCGCATTGACGTAAATCGTCCTTCCAAAGACTGTAGAATTCGGTGCTAAGGGCTCTCATAAACTGGATTCATTATTCATTTATTCGATGGGTCCCAGCCGCTCGCTCACTTCAACCTATTGCATAATAAAGAGTTAGCTGTGCTTGGAATTACGAGCGGACCTGGCACTGTGCGTGCAAATAGTTCCCCTGGCTGTCTCTTATCCCGGGGTGGGGCCGGTTTCGCCGCGCCGAAGCCGGAACTTTGGGGTAGAGCAAAAGGGGGCCCGGGGTGGCCCCCCTTTTTATTTGTTTGCACGGGCCTTGCCACCCGCCTCGGAACGAGCTTTTCCCGCCACCAAGCGACGTTGCCCCGGTTACGTGCCTGTGTTGTAATACGCCCAGTCTTGCTCGCCGCGTCGCGGCACTATGGAATCCGGCCTGGAATTCGCGCTGTTTCTGGTCGTCATCATCCTGATCGTCGGGCCCGTCCTGGCGATTGCGGCATTCGTGCGCGTCAATCATATCCGCGATCTGGTCGATCAGGTCCCGAGGCTGACGGCCCGAATCTTCGACCTCGAGCGAAAAATCTCCGCACTCGAGAAAGCAACGCAGGCCGGCAGCGCCGTGCCCGATGCAAGATCCGGCAAGGCGTTGCCAAAACCACCGGAGAGGATTCCGCAGCCTGCCGTTCCTGCGCCTCTTCCGGCACCGCCTCCGTCCGGGGCAGCTTTTGCTTCAGTTCCCATTTCCGCGCAGGCGGGCCCGCACGCCACGAGCCAGACTCCACCGTTGACGCTGGCGTCCACGGCCGCATCGCGTCCCGACTCCGATGTTGAGACTCTGATCGCGGGGCACTGGTTCTATTACGTGGGTATCCTGGCGCTGGCGCTCGCCGTCGCATTTTTCCTGAAATACGCGTTCGACAATGACTGGATTGGGCCCACAGGTCGCGTCGCCATCGGTCTGCTGATCGGCAGCGCGTTGTTCCCTCTGAGCCAATGGATTCTGGGGCGTGGCTACAAGTATTTTTCGGAGGGGATCACCGGGCTCGGCGCCGCGATTTTGTATCTTTCGATCTGGGCCGGTTGGCACTACTACGCACTTTTCGGCCAAACGCCCGCGTTCGTGATGATGATTGTCGTCACGGCGGTTTCAACCGCTGTCGCGATTGCGCGGAATTCCGAGCGCATTGCCGTTCTGGCGCTGATCGGCGGCGTGCTGACACCCACGCTGGTGAGCACGGGCCTGAACGCGGAAGTCGTGCTGTTCACCTATCTGGCGGTGCTGGCGGCGGCGATGCTCGCGATTGCGTGGCGGCGCGATTGGAAAGTGCTGCCACCGCTGCTTTTCGTGTCGACGTTTTTCTATTTCTGGGCCTGGTACGGCGAGTTTTACGCTCCCGACGAACTCGTGACCACTCTGGCGTTCGGCACGCTGTTCTTCGCGGTTTTCGCGGCACTGCCTGCGATTCAAAGCCTGCGCGAGGGCGCGCTGACTGAAATTCTCGATGTGATTCTGGTGGCGGCCAACGCGTTGCAATTTTTGGTAGCGCTGCGCCAGATGCTGTGGCCGGCGCATCGTTGGGGGCTGACGGTCGCGGTGCTGGCGCTCTCCGCCGCGCATCTGTTGGCGGAACGCGCGTTGCCGGAAAAAGCGCCTGGCGCGAAATCGCAGGTCCACACTACGCGGATGCTGTACGCCGGTCTCGCGCTCGTGTTTGCCACGGTCGCCATTCCCATCCGGTTGGACGGCTATTGGATCACGCTCGCGTGGGCGGCGGAAGCTTTGGTGCTGGTGTGGTGCGGTTTGCGCGTTTCGATGCTGACACTGCGCGTGCCGGGATTGCTCATGTTCCTGATCGTGGCGGCGCGGTTGACGTTTTTGCCGATCAACGCGGGCGTGGCCCCGGCGTTTGTGCTGAACGCGCGTTTCCTGGTGATGGCTTTCTGCGCCGCTGCGGGTGCACTCGCGTTTTACTTCGCGCGCCACTCCGCCGTCGAAATCCAGCCGCCTGAATCCCATGTGTACTTCGCGCTGGCCGTCGCTGCGAATGTATGTTTTCTGGTGGCGATTTCCTGGGAGATATGGGACTTTTTTTCGCAGACTCCATCGATCGGCTTCAACCGGCGGCTGGCGCAGGAGCTGGGGCTTTCGATGCTGTGGGTCGCTTACGCGCTGGCGCAGATCGTGCCGGGATTCGTCTGGAAATCGGCAGCGCTGCGCTGGCAGGGATTGATTCTGATGGGTGTTGCGATCGCCAAAGTCTTCCTGTTCGATCTGTCGTTCCTGTCGAGTTTCTACCGGATCGTTTCGTTCTTCGCACTGGGGCTCGTATTGCTGAGTGTCTCATTTTTCTATCAGAAAATGGCCCGCACGGCGGAGCAGAAAACGTGAGGTCGCAGGCGAACGGGAGGGCCGCTCGAGCCTGGGCGGCGATGGGGATGCTTCTCATCCTCGCGGCAACGCTTGCCGCAGCTCCGCTTCCCAGCGCGTGGAGCCATTGGCGCTATTGGCGGCCGATCGAAGTTCCCTCCACCGATTCGGTGCGGCTGGCCGGGCTTGTGCTGCCGCAGGACCTGTATCTGCATGCGCAGACGGCGCTTCCAGATTTGCGCATCATCGACGACACCGGCAACGAAGTTCCCTACGCGCACTACCTGCGCCAGGGATCGGCAAGCTTGCGGGATCTGCCCACGGAGGTTCTCGAGAATAGCTATGCGCCCGGTGGCTACACGCAGGTCGTGCTGAACGTGGGCGCGTCGGCGCCGTTTCACAACGCGGTCGAAATCAATACGCCTGAATCGGATTTCATCGAATGGGTTTCGGTGGAGGCCAGCGACGACGCCCACCAGTGGCGCATCGTCGAAGACCGGGCTCCGATTTTCCGCTTCCGGCGGCAAAGCCGCGAAGGCACACAGACGGTTCACTACTCCGCGAACAACGCGCGGTACTTGCGCGTTCGCGTGCTGGATGGCGATCGAAAATTCCCCGTCGCCTCCGCGCAGGTCGTCTACAACACCGTCGAAACTCCGGAGCGGTCATTTCTGGAGGCGGAAATCGTCGACGATCCCGACAAGCGCGCCGGAGAAAATGCCTGGCGCGTCGATCTGGGAACTCCGGCGCTGGGCTTGCAGGAAGTGCGATTCGCGGTGAATCCAGCGGAGTTCATCCGCGTCGTGGAAATTTCGACGAGCGAGGACGGGACCACTTGGAGAACGGTGGCGCATGGAGAAATCTACCGCTTCCAGCGCGAAGGCACTGAGGAAGAGCATCTTCGCGTCGACGTGCCGGACGAAATCACCGGCCGCTATTGGCGGATCACGGTCGAGAACGGAAATGACGCACCGTTGCCGGGAGTGATCCCGTCGCTTTACATTACGCCCATGCATCTGGTCTTTGAACAGCATCCCGGGCGCAGCTATCGCCTGCTTTACGGACAGAGTCTGGCCACAGCGCCGCAATACGATCTCGCCCGGCGCATCAACGCGTCGGAAGAAGATGTCGCCGCAGTGGCGCAGCTGGGCGCGGAAGAAGAGACTTCAAATTACGCGGACCCGCGGCCCTGGACCGAGCGGAATCGCTACGTATTGTGGATGGTGATGGGGATTGCTGTGCTGTTGCTCGGCGCTTCCGCGATTCGTTCGCTCCGGAAGAGCTCCGCACCGGCCGCGTAATCGCTCCCAGGTCGAAGGATTGAAAGGGCGCCGCTGCAAAAAAAGGGCGCTCGCCGAGACGAACGCCCCTTCTCAATCCAACCGATGTGTTTCAGCTTAGCTGCAGCCGGATGTCGAACCGCAGTTCGCGCATTTGTAGCAGCTGCCGTTGGGAGTCATCAGCATGCCGCACTCGGAGCAGTAGGGCGCGTCTTCGGCAGCGGCGCGCGGGCGCGTGGTGGTTTCGGCTTCCGCATAGCGCGGGGCGGTCGCAGACGCCGCGGGTTCCGGAGTCGAGGAGACGATGGCGACAGGAGCGGCTTCTTCGGCCAATGCGGCATCGCTATCGAGGTAATCCGGCGAGATAAATTTCCCGCCGAGCCAGCGGCCGATGTAATCGACCACCGACTTCGCATAACGGATCCTCGGATTGCCGGTGTAACCGGAAGGCTCGAAGCGCGAGTTAACGAATTTGTCGACCAGCGCGCGGAGCGGTACGCCGTACTGCAGCGAAATCGAAACCGACAGCGCGAAGGCGTCCATGATGCCGGAAAGCGTGGAGCCTTCCTTGGCCATCTTGATGAAAATTTCTCCGGGGTGGCCTTCGGCATACATGCCGACGGTGATGTAACCCTCATGCCCGCCGACGGAGAATTTGTGCGTAATCGAATTGCGCTCCGCAGGCAGCTTGCGGCGCTTCGTGCCCACGAAAAGCTCCCGTTGCAGCACGGGCGCTTCCGCCACAGGCGCCACGACCGGAACCGCCGCCGCTGCGGCCGGCTTTTCCTCTTCCTTCTTGCCGGCGGCGGAAAGCGGCTGCGAGCGCTTGGAATTGTCGCGATAAATGGCCACGGCCTTCAGTCCGAGCTTCCAGGACTCCGTGTAAGCCTCCATGATGTCTTCGACCGTGGAATCTTCGGGCATGTTGATCGTCTTGCTAATCGCGCCGGAAAGGAACGGCTGCGCCGCAGCCATCATGCGCAGATGCCCGCGCCAGGCGATCGAACGCCCGCCGCCCATCGGAGTGAGTGAGCAATCGAAAACCGGCAGGTGCTCGGGCTTGAGACCCGGAGCGCCTTCGATCTTCGCCTGCGCGTCGATGTAGTCCACGATCTTCGCCACGTCTTCGGGAGCGTAGCCGAGCCGCATCAGAGCCTGCGGCACGGTGTTGTTCACAATCTTGATCACACCGCCGCCGACCAGCCGCTTCTGCTTCACCAGCGCGAGATCTGGCTCGATGCCGGTGGTATCGCAATCCATCATGAAGCCGATGGTGCCGGTGGGCGCGAGCACGGAAACCTGCGAATTCTTGTAGCCGAACTTTTCGCCGAGCTCGAGCGCGTCGTCCCAGGACTTCTGCGCCGCATGCAGCAGCGACGGCTGAACATGTTCTTCCTTGATCGGCCGCAGCGAATCGCGGTGCATGCGGATCACGCCGAGCATCGAATCGCGGTTGCGCGGATATCCGCCGAAGGGCCCCATGCGCTCGGCAATGCGCGCCGATTGCGCGTAGGATTCGCCGGTCATCAGCGCCGTGATGGCGCCGCAGAAATCGCGGCCCGCGTCGGAATCGTACGGCAACGCCAGCGACATCAGCAGCGCGCCGAGATTCGCGTAGCCGATGCCGAGCGGTCGATAGTCGTGCGAGTTGCGCGCGATTTTTTCCGTGGGATAGCTGGCGTTATCGACCAGAATTTCCTGCGCGGTAATCGTGATGTCCACCGCGTGCCGGAATCCCTCGCTGTCGAATTGTCCGTTCGAGGCGAGGAATTTCAGCAGATTCAGCGAAGCCAGGTTGCAAGCCGTGTCGTCGAGGAACATGTACTCCGAGCAGGGATTCGATGCGTTGATGCGGTCGGTGGCATTGCAGGTGTGCCAGCGGTTTACGGTCGAGTCGTATTGCATGCCCGGATCGCCGCATTGCCAGGCCGATTCGGCCATCATTTTCAGCAATTCCTTCGCGCGATACTGCTCGGTAGGTTCGCCGTCGTTCACGTTGTGTGTCCACCAGTCGCGGTCTTCCTCGGCGGCGCGCATGAATTCGTCCGTCACGCGCACGGAATGGTTCGCGTTCTGGAAGAAAACAGAGGAATACGCCTCGCCGTCGATCGACGAGTTGTAGCCCTGCTCGATCAGCACGTGCGCCTTGCGCTCTTCCTTCGTTTTGCTTTCGATGAACTCGACGATGTCCGGGTGATCCACGTTGAGAATCACCATCTTGGCGGCGCGCCGCGTCTTGCCGCCGCTCTTGATCACGCCGGCAAACGCGTCAAAGCCTTTCATAAAGCTCACCGGTCCGGAAGCAATGCCGCCACCGGAAAGAGATTCGCGGCTGCCGCGCAGCGAAGAGAAGTTCGTGCCCGTGCCGGAGCCCCACTTGAACAGCATTCCCTCGGTTTTGGCCAGGTTCATGATCGAATCCATGCTGTCCTGCACCGAGTTGATGAAGCAAGCCGAGCATTGCGGCTTGGCCTGCACGCCCACGTTGAACCACACCGGCGAATTAAACGCCATTTTCTGCTCGACCAGAAGATGCGTCAGCTCATCGTGGAAAGCATGCTTGGATTCCGCGTCGGCGAAGTAGCCGCCTTCCATGCCCCAGCGGACGATCGTGTCAGCGACGCGGCTGATCAATTGGCGAACCGAAGTCTCGCGCTCCGCGGTGTTGGGCTTGCCATGAAAATATTTCGACGTGACGATGTTCGTCGCCGTCTGCGACCAGGACTTCGGCACTTCCACATCTTCCTGCCGAAAGATCACCTGACCTTTGTCGTTGCCGATCAGCGCGTGGCGCAGCTCCCATTCGACCACGTCAAAGGGATGCACCTTCCCGTCGGTAAACCGACGCTTGAATTCCAAACCGGTAGCGCGTTGTGTCGTTCGTTCCATTCGAGGATTTGAATTCAGGACTGCTCGAGTATCCGCCATCGTCTGCCTCCGCGCGGCAGTCGTGCCTGCCTGTGCCAGGCAGGTCGCCGAGTAATTAATCGAGTCGCCAGCCGGGAGGGACGCTACGCCTCCATTATACTCCCAACCAGGCCCGAGGTTTTTTTGCGTGTATCAGCGATACACGATTGGATGGGATCTTCGCCAGTAGAGCGGCCGCTTCGACCCCCGAAAAGGCCCGCTCCAAACTGAAAAGCGAGAAAAGCGCAGCTAAGCCGCGTAAGAAAAGGCGCGGTCATGATGGATGCGCGTCTTTCGCTATTCAGTTGAACCCGGTATGGCTATCGCGAGGAGGCCGTCGGCGCTGCAGCAGACGACCAGGTCACGCATGTGTTGCCGAGTCTGGGTGCGAAGTATCGGGGGTTGTGGAAAACTTGTCAAGAGTTAATTGGCGACAAACCACAAAATCTTTGGCTTCCCGTGTCCTAATCGTCTACTGGTAGTGGTGTGACCGCCCGCGTCCACTACGCTGCCCAATTGCCGTTCCAAGCAACACCCTGCAATTGACTCGCGCGTTGCGCATGGTAAAAATTCAATAATAAAAGCCATGATCGCGCCTGCCATCGAGATCCTCGGTCTGACGAAGGATTTTCCCGTTGGATTCTGGCGCCCGAAAACGCGGCGCTCGCTCGATAACTTGTCGTTTCAGGTTGAGGAGGGCGAGGTTTTCGGGTTTCTGGGGCCGAATGGCGCCGGCAAAACCACCACGATGAAGCTGCTGATGGGTCTGATCTTCCCCACCAGCGGCACGGCGCGCGTACGCGGCCGTGCGATCGACGACATCGAAATGCATCGTGAGATCGGTTATCTGCCCGAGCAGCCTTATTTTTACGATTACCTTACTGCGCGCGAACTACTCGACTACTACGCCCGGTTTTCAAATTTCAGCGCCGCCGAGCGACACGAGCGCGTTGCGAGGTTCCTGGAACGCGTCGGATTAACTGCTGCTGGCGACGTCCAGCTGCGCAAATTCTCCAAAGGTATGCTGCAGCGTGCAGGAATCGCGCAGGCGATCCTGCACGATCCGCCCGTGGTGATTCTCGACGAGCCCATGTCGGGCCTCGATCCTGTGGGGCGGCGTGAAATTCGCGACATCATTCTCGACCTGAAGAACCAGGGCCGCACGGTTTTCTTTTCCACGCACATTCTCTCCGACGCCGAGATGCTGTGCGACCGCGTGGCCGTCCTGGCAGACGGAAAGTTGCAAGGAGTGGGCGCGCCGCGGGACATCGTGGCGATGAAGGCCCACGCGATGGAAATTTTGTTCGAGCTGCGCAAGGAACGCGCCCTGCCCGCCGACCTGGCCGTCCAAGTGACGAAGATCGGCGGACGCAGCCGCGTGACGGTTCCGGAAGATCAGCTCTACGGAGCGCTCGACAAATTGCGCGGCGCCGAGGCGCGCATCCTTTCGGTCTCGCCCCTACATCCCACGCTCGAAGACTATTTCTTCCAGCTCGTGGGCGGCGCTCGGACGAAGCGCGGCCTCGAGGAGATTTCCCGATGAGCGCGACCGTGCGACCGGTGGCCATCAACACGTTCCGCGAGGCGGTGCGCGACCGCGTGCTTTACAACCTGGTGCTGTTTGCGTTGCTGATGATCGGCGCGGCGATCCTGGTCGGGGGAGTTTCGATCGGCATCGTGCAGCTGGTGATCATCAATCTCGGCCTTTCGTCGATTTCCATTTTCGGATTGGTGATGGCGATCTTCATCGGCGTCGGTCTGGTCTACAAGGAAATCGAGAAACGCACGCTGTACAGCCTGCTGGCAAAACCGATCCGGCGCTGGCAGTTCCTGGTCGGAAAATATGCCGGCCTGCTGCTGACGCTCGTGGTCAACACGGCATTCATGACGCTCGGACTTGCGGCGGCGTATTTCTACGTCGGCGGTCGCATCGAACGTGCCAACCTGTCCATCCTGATTGCAATTTACTTCATCCTGCTCGATCTCGCGATGGTCACGGCCCTGGCGATGTTTTTCTCCTGTTTCTCGAGCCCGATGCTTTCCACTCTCTTTACGCTGGCGATCTATATCACCGGCGTTTTTGCCAATGACATTCACGGTCTCGGCGACTTCACAAAGAGTCCAGCCGTGCTGGCCGTCACGCGTGCGATCTATTATCTCGTCCCGAATTTTCACAATTTCAACGCGATCGCCACAGCAGCGCATGGGGATCCGATTCCTTTCGCGCTGATCTGGCAGAATTCGCTCTATGCGGCCCTCTACATCCTGCTGCTGTTGATCGCGTCCTCAGCCGTCTTTTCCCGCCGGAATTTGAAATGAGCAGCCGCGGCAAAAGTCGCGCGCCGTGGCTCGCCATTGCCGGCGTTCCGGTGCTGTTGATCCTGATTGCGATGCTGCAGGCGAAAATCGACGCAAGTTCGCGCTCTTACGCGGACGAAAGCGAAGATCTGTTGCTCCAATCGGGACGCGGCGTGCAGCGCATGAGCCTCGGATACGATTCGCTGGTCGCGGATATCTATTGGACGCGCGCTGTGCAATATTACGGCTCCCGCGCCGGCGTGGACGGCGCACAATTCGGTTTGCTCTGGCCGCTGCTCGATATCGCCACCACACTCGATCCCAAGCTCATCGTCGCCTACCGCTTCGGCGCGGTCTTTCTTTCCGAGCCCCGCCCCGGTGGCGCCGATCGCAGCGATCTTGCAATTCAGCTCGTAAAAAAGGGGATGGCCGCGAATCCGGACAACTGGTACCTGGTCGGTGACCTCGGATTTCTCTACTACTGGCGCATGCACGACGATGCCGCCGCGGCGCAGGTTTACATGGACGGCAGCAAAATTCCGGGCGCACCCTCGTGGATGAAAATCATGGCGGCGCTGGTCGCTCAGCGCGGTGGATCGATTGAAACTGCGCGCATGATCTGGACCGAGATCTACAACTCGACGCAGGATAAAATCGTTCGCGAACGCGCGATCCAGACTCTACGAGGCCTTCGCGCGCTCGAAGACGAACAGCAACTCGATCAGCTGGCGCAGGAATACAAGAATCGCCTCGGCCACTTCCCCTCCACCACCAGCGATCTTCGCGATGGCGGACTCATCCGCGGCAATCCGGTCGATCCCGCGGGATTTCCGTACGAGTTCGGCCCCGACGGGAAATCGGCGCTCGACCCACAAAGCCCGATTGTAATTCCCAAAGGATTGCAGCTGCCGTCCGATATGGCTCGATAGCCACGGAAAACGGCTACAATAAAATCTACAGCCGAACTGGAAACGGCGGTCGTTGGCAGGAAACCCGTCAAGGGGCACCATGCGAATCTCCAGGCTTTCCGCCATGTTCATTTTGTTCACGCTCTCGCCGCTCCCTCTTCCGAGTCTGCGGCCGTCTTCGCCCGCCCCCGGCGCAGCGCAAGCTGCTGCGAACGCCCAGGAGCCTTCCGAGGAAGAAATACGCGCGCACACGAAGACGCTGCTTGCCAATCAGCACGCCGATGACGAAGCCCTTGAGCTCTACGAACGCGTCGAGCGCCATATCGATCGCACCGGCGGCGCAAATCCGCGCACGCTCGACGACAAAACCTATCGCATCGTGCCAACCGGCGTGGGAAACCAGAAAATCATGCTCCATGAACAGGGCAGGCCGACCGATCCGGCCGCCTATGCCCGCCAAATGCACGAGCTCGAGCAAGAGCTCGAAATGATGGCCAATCCCGACGACCCACGCGCGAGAGCTGCCTACGCCAAATTTCAGAAACGAATGCGCGAACGCGCGGGCTTCGTGGATGCAGCGGGCGACGCCTACACGATCAAGTGGGTTGGCCGGGAAGATCGCAACGGCCGCGATTGCGACGTGTTCGCGCTCGATCCCAGTCCGAAGTTCCAGGCGCGCTCCATGTTTCAGGAGATCTTTGCGCACACCAGGGCAAAGCTGTGGGTCGATCGTGCGGCCAATCAAATCGTCCACGCGGAAGCGACCGTGACGAGCGATGTTGGCTTCGGCGGCGGCGTGCTGGGAAAGCTGTATCGCGGCAGTGTGGTTGGACTCGATCAAGGAGAAATCGCGCCCGGCGTCTGGCTGCCGCTTCGCTATCAGTACGATTATGCCGGCCGCAAATTCCTGTTTTCCTTCGATCAGCACCAGGTGATCGAAGTGGGCCACTACCGCCGGATCGGCACACCGAAAGAGGCCCTTCCCGTGGTCCAGAGCGAGTTGTCGAGTGGGAAAACCTTCAGCGAAGATCCGTAACGTTTCGCCCCTTGCCGGTGTTCAATAGAGGGAACGGCACCCAAGCACCCCGCTGTGCAAGGAGGTTCCCATGCGCCATCGGTCCCTGCTTCTCCTGGCGACTGCGCTCTCGATTGCCACTACCGTGAGCGCCCAATCGCAGACCACTCCGTCGACGGACACCGCCCAAGCTCCGAATCAGGCCTCCGGCACGGCCTCGGCTGCGCCGCCAGCCGGGAAAAAGGTCTGGACCAATGAGGATGTGTCTGACTTGCGCACCAATTCCACGATCTCCACCGTAGGTTCAACCGACACAAAACCGTCCGCTAAAGCCACCTCGACGGGCAAGCCCAAGAATCCGAAGCCGTATCAAGCGCGGATCGCCAGGCTGGAGGGCCAGATTCCTCCGCTCGATCAGCAGATTACCGAATTGCAGGAGGCCATCGACGGCAAGCCCACCGGCGACGCGAAGACCTCCAAGCGCCCGCGGAGCGTGCAGGCCGACGATTGGAACGTGCAGATGCAGGATCTCCGGAAAAAGAAGCAGGGCATCCTGGATCAAATAGCCGCGATGAAGGACGAAGCCCGTCATCAGGGCGTTACGCCCAACACCCTGCCGTAAGCGGTGGGAATCCGATCAAAGATCGGCCCATGCCGCGGCGAAGGCCGGGGACAGCTGGCCGGGGCGGATAACCGAATTGGTAGTAGAGTTCCATCCACAGGGAGGATTCATGCTTCGCGGCGCCATTCTCGTCGTCACCACGGGAATTTTCTCGCTTGCCAGCCTCGCTTTCGCGCAGGATTCCGCGAGAAAAAACCAGGCCGCGAATCCTCCGGCGACCCCGGCCGGTGCACCCGCTCCGACAAGCGCGGCCCCCGTCGCCGGCAATCCACCCACCTCGACCGATACGAAAGACGCCTCCGCCTCAGGCATGGCCGCGAAACCGAAAAAAGTTTGGACCAACGACGACATGGGTAGCCTGGACCACCATTCGGATGTTTCCGTGGTGGGCAAGCGGAAGCCGCTGCAGCCGGCCTACCATCCGAACTCCGATCCGCAGAGGGGCAACACGGACTACATGGTGCCGTATTATCGCCAGCAGATTGACTCCCTGCAGCACCAGGCCGACCAGATCGACAAGCAGATTTCGACGCTACAGGACGCCAAGAACGGAAAAACGGTCGATTCCCAGCGGACCTACAATCCGTGGGGCGGCGTGCAGGGCGACTGGAACGCGCAAATCGCGCAGCTTCAAAAGAATAAAGACAACGTCCTACAACAGATCGATTCGCTCGAGGAAGCCCTCCGCAAACTCGATCCTTAGAGAAGGATGCACCACGGCAGATCGTAAAACCCGGCGAATTTTCAGAGTTAGCGGGCCGCCGCAGCTACTTCCTTCTCAATCGGCGCGCCGATCAGATTTCCCCACTCGGTCCACGAGCCGTCGTAGTTCTTCACCGCATCATACCCCAGCAGATATTTCAGCACGAACCACGTGTGCGAGCTGCGTTCGCCGATGCGGCAGTAGGCGATCACCTCGCCGGAGCCCCGTACGCCCTTGCCTTCGTAGAGCTGCTTCAACTGGTCGGCAGACTTGAACGTCCCGTCTTCATTGGCCGCCTGGGACCACGGAATATTTGCAGCCGTCGGAATGTGGCCTGCGCGCTGCGCGGTTTCGTTCATGCCCGGAGGCGCGATGATCTTGCCCGTGAATTCGTCGGCGGAGCGCACATCGACCAGCTGGCCGCCAGTTTTGGCGATCACCTTGAAGACATCCTCTTTGCGCGCGCGCAGCGATTCATCAGGGCCGGACGAATGATACGTGGCCGCAGCGATCTTCGGCAGCTCGGTCGTCACCGGCCGCTTTTCTTCGAGCCATTTCTTGCGTCCGCCGTTCATCAGCCGTACGTCCCCGTGGCCGTAATATTTCAACTGCCACAGCGCATAGGCCGCGAACCAGTTGTTGTTGTCGCCGTAGAGAATGACCGGTGTGTCGTTGGAAATGCCGGACTTCCCCAGCAGCTGTTCGAGCGCTTCCGTCGTGATCAGATCGCGCCGAACATTGTCCTGCAGCTGCGTCTGCCAATTCCATCCCACCGCCCCCGCGATGTGACCCTGATCGTAGGCCGAGGTGTCCACGTCCACTTCCACCAGCCGGATTTTCGGGTCCCTCAGGTGTTCGGCCACCCACTGTGTCGAAACCAGCACTTCCGGATGCGCGTACTCAGCCATGTCATTTTCTCCTCATTCTTAATTCGAAATTGGCCCGCGTTCGTCATCGTGCAACTGGCGTTGGCCCAACAAAAAACCCACCGACCAAGTCGTCTCTGGCGGTGGGTCCGGGGAATCCGAAATTGGATCCAGCTTCCTACGTAACTCGCTTCCCCAAGCCAGAAGACGCACGTTCGCACGCTGGACTACAACAACCCTGCGCGGGCCTTCGGCGGTGGTTCATCCCCGAAAGCATACACCCGGGCCTTGCGTTGCCGCAATCCCGCCGCAAACTCAGCCGATGGGCTTCAAAGAGCCGTCCGCGGACGCCTCGAATTCGATCCGCACCAGCCAATCGTAGTGAAATTTTCCCGCACCCAGAAACTTCTCTAGCGCTTCGCGATCGGGAGCGTCGAATTCGGCGAGCATTTTGCCTTCTTGCATATTGAAAACCACGCGGCGCGCGGCCGTGGGCTGGCCGGCCAGCAGGCGCCGCGAAATTTCCTCGGCGCCCTGGCGCGTCAGGCAGGCGAGCGTGTGTTGCGAGAGATAGCGGGGCATTCGGTCTCCGATGAGATTTGGATTTGCCCACGCAAGGGCAGACACAGGAAATCACGCCTGGTAGGGGAAAAGCAAATCGACACGGCACGGGAAGCCCCGCGCGAAATGCGGGCGAACTGGACGGGCGTACAGGTGACCATCCTGAAAACGATCCGGCGAAATCGCGGGCCGCCGCCGGAGGGAGGACTAAAATTGAAACGCGAGGTGATTGGCATGAGGCCCCTATTGCGACGCGCGTTCATCATTGTCCTGTTCGCAGCGCTGGGCTTTGCCGCTGGCGTAAGCGCCCGGGGACCGATTGGAAATCTTACGGGCACCGTGGTCGACGCGAAAGGGAGGCCCGTCGCCGAGGCCACGGTCACGATGCAAAGTTCCGACGGCAAGAAACCCTACGCTACACACACAGACGCCGACGGCCACTTCCGGTTCACCAGATATGAAACCGGCCAGTACGATTTGCGAGCCTACTCGAGCGGAATGTTCTCGGAGTGGACGAAACGCGTCTCCATACGTTCCCAGAAAACCACCGACGTGATCCTGCGCTTGCCGCCTCCAGCGGACCAGTCCGTGTCCGTGACCAAGTAGCTGGCAGGTCCGCTTCAGACCTCCCAGGCGGGTGCATCGTTCGTACCCTCCTGCCGAAAAACAGGGTGTCTGAGCCCGCAGGAAGCGGCCTGGCTCACCGGCCCCTTGCCGGTTAGGCCCTCAAGAGGGGTACTAAAACCGCCGTACTGCTAAAAGACCCCTCCCGAGCCATGGTTCGAAACCGGATCGATTCAGGAGAATAGCAATGCGGGTTGGGAGCGGCGTTGCGGGGACGACGGCTCCGAATGGAGCCGTAGCACGCTGACCAACCCGTCCATACCTGTTTTCGATCGCAGAACTCTATTTCTTGCATTGGCGCCAAGAATCGCTCGCAGGGGCGACTGCGGTTTCTGTTGGCTACTGAAAGGTTGCCGACGCGGTGAAATTCTGGATGGCCGGGAACTGGCACGTGGTGTCGAGCGTCTCGCTCGCGATACAAGTCGTGGTGTTCACCACATTTCCACCCCAGGTTACAAACGTCGAGCCCGTGCTCGCCGAGGCGGTAAGGGTGACCGAGCTCCCACTGAGGTAGCGCCCCATGCAGGTTCCCGACTGAAGGGAAGGCGCACCGTTGATTCCCTGGGTGATGGTGCAGCTGATCTGGCCGGTGCTGTCGGTGACCGTGCCGGTACCGACATTTTTCGTATTCGCGACCGTCACGGTGAGATTGAAGGTGATCGTCGCACTTGCCAGGAAAACATCTTCCAGCCCGTTCGTGTCATTCGGGACGAGGTTGTCCGCGAAGGAAATGAAGCTGACGGTGTTGCCGTCGCCGCTGACGGAGGGCGCAACGCTCTTACCGTCGGCCGGCGGCGGCGTGGTGCCGGTCGCGTGGCTGGCCAGCAGGGTGAACGGCACGCAGCCGGTGGTCGTGGTTACGGTACTCACCGCGATGTTCAGGCAGGGATTGCGAACGAAGACGTTCTCGATTCCGTTTTGCACCTGGCCGCTCAAATTGGAAGCGAGCGAGGCGAACGCGATCGTCTCGCTGGTAATGCAGGCCGTCGTCGTGTCGATGTCGCTGTCGCTGCATCCGCTGATGCTCGGCGACTCGCTCAATCCGTTTGCCGGCGTGGTGCCGTCGGGTGTCGAGGCGAGCGTGGTCGTGGGTGTGCACGTCGGGGGGGTGGTGATGAGGAAGCCGGTGCAGGTGTCGCGCAAATAGACTTCCTGAGTAGGACCCACGCCCGGTATCAGGTTCTGCGCTGTCGAGGCAAAAGCGACAAATCGGCCTTCCTGCGAAATGGCCGGAGCAGTGCTGACGCCATCGGCCGGAGTGACGCCGTCGGGAGTAGACACAAGAGATGTGACGGGCGCGCACGTGTTGCCCACTACGCCGACGGTCGTCACGCACGTCGAGTCCTCGAAGATTTCGCTGAGTCCACTGGGGTTCGAGCCGATGACCAGGTTTGAAGCGGTCGAGACATAGGCCACGAAGAGCCCTTCATCGGCGATCGCGGGTTTAGAGCTTGGGCCGTTACCCGCTGCGGTGCCGTCGGGTGAGACGGAAACCAGAACCGTGGTGGGCGTGCAGCCGCCGAGGCCGAGCGGCGGAATGACCGTGCACGTATCGTGAATGAATACCTGCGGCGTGACACCGTCAAAGCCACCCGGCGGCGGATTCGTCAGAAGATTGGTAGCCAGGGAAACGAACGCCACGTAGCGGCCGTCGGAACTGATCACCGGATTGTAACTGTCGCCATTTCCGGGGTTCGAGCCGTCCGCGGAGATGGACACGAGCGCCGTGGTCGGGCTTCCTGTGTTGCACACCGTCGCTCCGCCCGTGCAGGGGGTTTCCCAATACACCTGCCGGTTTCCGCTGGGAACGACCACATAGTTCACGAGATTGCTGGCGAGCGAGGTGTAGGCTACGTGCGTTCCGCCGCTGTCGATGGTGGGCTCAGAACTGGCGCCGTTGGCCGCGACACCCAATGGAGACACGGTTACCAGGGTGGTCATCGGCGCACACGAAGAGGAGCCGCCGCTTTGGACATCGCTGCTGAAACAAGTGTCGCGCAGAAAGATGGAGCTGCTGGTGATGATCGGCGAGACCACGAGATTGGGAGAGATCGACGCGAAGGCTAAGAATTCACCCGTCTGGCTCGAGGATGGTCCCGAGGTCGCGAGCGACGGTGTGCCGCTCGAACAGGTGGGTCCGCAGATGCCGTTGGTGGCCTGCGCGCCCGTGGGCGCAAGATCGGCTATCAGTGGCAGTCCCGACAACTCCGTGCCGTTGACGGCGAACGGCTGAACCACCGAAGTGCCTCCACCGGAGCCACCGTCGGCCGGATTGACGACCGCGACCTGAACGACTCCCGCTTGCGCGAAATCCCCCGCAGTCAATGCAGCCAATATCGAATTCGTGCTCGAAAATGTGGTCGTCCGTGGCGCGCCGTTGACGGTGACGACCGAATCGGGCACGAAGTCCGATCCGTTCAGCGTGAGCGCTGCGCCGGCACTCCCCGCGAGAATCGACGTGGGAGCCACCGACGTCAGGATCGGCACCGGGTTGATGACGGCGAGATACGTAAACTGGGAGCTGCCGCCGCCCGGGGGCGGATTGACGACGGAAATCTGAAGTTGTCCCGCGGCCGAAACATCCGTTTGTAGAACCCCTGCCTCGAGCTGCGTGGTGCTCTGGAAAACCGTACTCCGGATCGCGCCGTTTACCAGGACCGTGGACTGCGCGTTAAAGTTCTGTCCGGTGATGTTGAGACTGAATCCGGCACTCCCGGTCGCAACCGTGGTTGGGGAAATGGCCGAAATCGCGGGAATGTTGCTTTGGATCGGGTTGATCGTGAAGATCAGCGTCTTTGTCGTGCCGCCTCCGGGTGGCTCCGTCAGGACAGCGACGCTGGCTTGGCCGGGTTGTTCGATATCGCTGGCGAAAATCTGCGCCTTTACTTCCTTGGTCGTTTGGAAAATCGTGGTGCGCGCCGATCCATTCCAGGTAACGATCGAGTTGGGAGTGAAGTTCGCCCCCTCCACCTCGAGCTCGAAGGCCGGCTGTTGCGCGGCGATGCTGGTGGGCGACAGCGCCGTAATCACGGGAGAAGGAGACTTGATCTCCTGCTGGCACGATGGCAGCAGCAACATCAATACGCAGATAAAAAGGCACCAACTGAGACGAGCCATTCCAGACAAATTTCCCACTCCTGAGTCCGCAGGCGAGGCCGGCGGGTTAAGCGCAATCGTAGAGACTACTAGAGATGGCCGAAACGGGCAATCGGGATGCCTCGGGATTCCGAGCGCCCCGGGGGCACAAGACCCGAGGGTTGGCGCGCCGGAGCCGCCGGGGGGAACGGCCCAAGACGCGCTAGGGCTCCGAGCAAGCGCCGGATTCCGGCCTCCCGGGAGTCAAATCTTCCAGCGGGCGTTTCGCACATTTTGGCCGCAGGGACGGATGGGCTGAGGTCGAACAGGAAGGCGGCCGATGATCGAGGTGGGTGGTTCCGGCGACACCAAGGACGGCTGACCCGGGGGGCGCCGCAAACAGTGCCTCTACTTTCTGATGGCGAATGTCAGATTCTTGGAGAAGAACGGCAGAACATGATTTTCGAGGCGGTCCTGGATGCCGCTGATATGGGTGCCGTCGTAGGTTTCCCAGGAGTGGGCGATGCCGAACAGCGTCATGCGCTCGCTCAACTGTTGATTGGTGGCCATGAGGCCGTCTTTCGTTCCAACGTCCAGGGCGATGGCGTGGAGCTGTTTCAGATTCGCGACGTACTGGTTCAGCATGGCGAGAGGGGCATTCGCGTCCCACGCCGCCAGGACCTGCGGCTGGACCTTCCCGTCAGCCGTCAGACGATCGAGGTAGAGCGGAGGAGTCTTCGGATCGGGAGACCACGCTGCGGCGGACGCGATCATGGCGCGCGTGCCGAAATCCGCATTGGCCAGGTCGGCGGCGGTCTTGATGGCTTCGACTTTCGCAGCCGATTCGGGAGCAGGGACCGCGTCGGGGATCAGGCAGCAGGCGCTCATCGCGTAGATGCTCGAATAGACGTCCGGAAACTTCATGCCGAGCCGCAGCGTGCCGTAGCCGCCCATGGAGTGTCCGGCGAGGCCGCGGCTCATGCGGTCGGGAATGGTGCGGTAGCGCGAGTCGATGTAGGAGACCAGATCACCGGTGAGAAATTTCTCCCAATTGCCCGTGGTGACTGAATTCGAATACATGCTGCCCATGTAGACGGTGTAGGCGCTGGGCATCACGACGATCATTTCCTTGGCCGAGCCGGCGGCCAGCGCGGCGTCCAGGGCCTTGGGTGCGTCGACGAAGATGTGCTTTTCGCCGAACCAATTGATGTCGTTGTCCATGTATCCGTGCAGGAGATACAGCACGGGATATCGCTCTTTCTTCTGCGTGCTGTAGCTGGGCGGCAGGTAGACGGAAACGTCGCGATCGGCCGGATCGCCTTCCAGATTGCCCTCAAGCGACGCGCCATGAACCTTGACGCGTTCGACAGTGCCGTGAGGCGACGGCGGCTGCGACCGCGAAACAGCAGCCGCGGCGAACAGGAGCGCGAAGAGCCCGGCCCAACGCACGGTTGCCTGCCAGAGTTTGCCTTTGCTGGGTCGATCCATCCCGGGCCTCCGGTTCAAAGCACCGCGTAATAGGTGAAGATCGTGCAGTCGGGATTTGCGTGGCGCTTGCCGGTACCGACGATCACGGTGCGTGTGAGCCAGTCGTGCGGCCCGACGGGTGTATCGAACACAGGCGTAATGCGGAAATAGAACTCGCGGTCGCCGCCCCAGCTGGGATCGTTGCGATCGATCGGCTTGCCGTCCATCGGATAGAGGTAGCCCGTGTTGTGAATATAGATGTAGGCGCCATCGGAGGCTTGCAGCATGTAATGCGCGTTGAGGCGGCCGTTGGCGGCGAAGTCCGCGCCGCTGTGTGGCACCACTTTGCCTTGCAGGCGCGGGCCTTCGATTACGCCGGAAACGGCGGGCACGAAAGCGCGGCGGCCGGTCGGCGTGGCGAACGAGACGCGCTCGCTGAAATCGATGCGGATCTGGAAGGCATACTCGAGCTTGATGGGCAGGATTTCGCCGAGAGGTTTGTGGTCCGGCGGTGCGGCGGCGGTGTTTTGGGACGCCGCTGCGGCGGGTTCCGGAAGCAGACTCAAGAGGCTTTCGGCGAGCGCAGCGCCGCCAAGGACGGAGCCTTTCAGCATGGAACGGCGGTCGATCGCGCCAGCGCCGCCCGGTTCGTGTGTGTGCATCCCTGCGGGAATCTGAAGGCCATCTCTCATGCTGTATCCTCCTTACTCAGGATCGCGTAGCCGTTTGCTGAGGTCGAGAACCGTCAAATCCGGGCTGCTGGTCGGGGATGGTTGATCGGCGAAATCCAATGCGAGATTGTGATTCACGACCGTGCTTTCCAGCAGGAGGGCTCTGGCACGCTCAATCGGAGCGTCGGCCGCCAATTTTCTCCGCAAGTCTTCAGGCAGCTTCAGGAGCAGCTGCGCCAGCGACCACAGAGATTCTTCCAGCTTGACCATCCGCTCGACGACTTGAGGGGCTGATGATTGCGCCTTGGCGATCGCGTCGAGCTTCGTCTCGCCAAACCGCTGGGCTTCAACGATCTCGACCACCGACGCTGTGTCCATTTCGGTCCTCGGCGGGGGCCGCATCGGAAACGGCGAGCTTGGTGGTTCGGGCATAGGCGAGGCTACTTCACGCACTCAAAGCTGGCGGCATCTTCGGGATTGCCGCTGCCCTTGTATTGCGCGTGCTTCGGATAGGGGCATAGCGGACGGCTGCGGCCCGGAAATGGCTTGCCCGTGGCGATGACGGACTCCGGCGCTTTTCCGTTTTCAACCCAATCGACCACGGCTCCGACCATGTCGAATTTGTCAAGCGCTCGAGGGCCGCCGGCGCAGTGATTCATTCCCGGGACGAAAAAGAACCGGCTGGAATTCATCGCCTGATCCAGACCGCCATTGGCGTCAGCCATTTTCGTGTAGTAGGCAAGCGTGTCGAACGGGCTGAAAACCGGATCGGCGGTGCCGTGGTAGAAGATGAGTTTGCCGCCATGGCCGAAAAATGTGCTGAGATTCGTCCAGGTGGTGTCGGTGAGCGTCTGATTCTCGTTGGCCCGCACGCCGGCGACGAGCGTGTCGATGTCCACATCGGCAGGGGGAGCTACGCTGGCCAGAATATTCGGACCCGCGTTCGGCAGAAAGCTGGCAAATGGGCCGCCCGCCCCTTGCAGATAACCGCCTTCCCAGGGGAACCGCGCGTAGATCTGATTGCCGCGCGAGTCCTTGGGGCCGGCGAACGCTGTCTGCAAGGCGCCCACCTGCTGCGCCGTGAGGCACGTGTCCGTTTTCGCGCCCTTGCACTGCAGCAGGACGGGGTCGTAGTGGCAGGCCTCCGGATTCAGGATCATGCCGTCTTTCAGGCCATCCTTCTCGTCACAGGATTTCGTAATTGAATCGGCCAGCAGCTTTTTGTCGGCGTCGCTGAAATCTTTCGTCGGATCGGGCTTGCCGCTTGCGTCTTTCGGCGCGATCGCGGAGAACGCGGCGCGCGCGTGGGCGAGTCCGATGTTCGAATATCCGGTGCGCATCGCCGGATCACCCGAGATGATTCCGTCGAAGTAGGTCGGATACCGCTGCGACATCATCATCGCTTCGCGGCCGCCGGTCGAGCAGCCGTCGTAGTAAGAGTATTTCGCGGGCTGTCCGTAATACTGCGCGATGATTTCTTTCGACAGCACGGTCACGCGACCGATAGCAACGTAGGCGAAGTCGAGGCTCGCCAGCTGATCCTTCATGAAGGAAGCGTCAAAGACGGCCCCTTTATGTCCCGTGTCGGTAGCGACGACGGCGAAGCCGCGCGCGAGCGCAGGATTGTCGCCCGCAGCCTGCGAGCCGAGGGGGAGAAGGATGTATCCGTTCAGTCCGCCGCCGCCCTGAAACAGGAATCGGCCGTTCCAGTTGTCGGGCAGCGCGATTTCGAAACCGATTGCGTAGGGTTTGCCGTCAAGGCCGGTGCGCGGATCCATCACGCCGTCGAGGCGGCAATACGGGGGGATCGCGACAGGAATCGGTTGCGGGGCAATCGATGCCGTACTCAAAGTACCGGCGGGCGTAAGCGGTACTTCTTCGGCCTTGGTGATCTGCACGTTGGCAACGGAGATTTTGAGATTCACCAAGTCAGCGCATTTTTGCGCCGGCGCTATGGCGGCGGAATTCTGGGCGTATGCCGGAGATGCGATGGCCAGCAGAAAAAAACATGCTGCGGGATTCGCAGCGGTGCGGATGCGGTTCATCGATGCGGCCTCCCCCCGAAGCTGCAGGCCGCGCCTTCCCCTGGCGCGGCAAAACCCAGGCCATTGTAGTCATCGGGCGGGGGGATGCAAGCGGATGTTGGCAGGCGCGCCGCCGCAGGGTCTCGCGCAAGAGCCTTGCCGCGGCGCACCGTTTGGCTAGATCGAGGCGTCGAGCGTCAGGCTGTCGATCATCTTGTCGAGCGTGGCCTGGGCTTCGTCATGCTGTTGTTCCAAGTCGGCGGATTCGCGCTGCAGAGCCTGCAGGCGATTTTCCTGTTCGTCGAGCTGCTTGGTATAGCGTTGCGTGAGGGCGCGCTCCTCGGGACTTCCCTTAAGCGCCTTCAGATTTTCGCGAATGCGCTGCTGGTCATCGTAAATCGCCTTGGATTCGTCGTCGCGTTTCGTGGACTCATCCTCGAGGGTGGCGACTCTGGCCTTTTGCTCGATGATTTTTCGGAACGCGGCTTCGACATCGGGATTGATCGAATTCCGGCTGATGAAGAGCTTCAGCTGATCCTCGTCGATGCCTCCGATTTGGTAATTCGTCGCGACGGGCTTTGATTCGCGGACAACGAGGGTTGCGGAGTCTTTCGCATTGACCGGAATCTTGAACCGATAGGCGGAGGATGTGGTCTCGTCGGGCTTGGGTGTGTCGGTCGAGATGATCCAGCCATTCAGCAGCGGGTGTTCGATCAGGACGGTGCGGGGAGCCGCATCGTCGTCGTGAACCGTATACGTGGTTTCCTGGCGCAGCTCGCAGGTCTGGATCATAACCCCGTGCTCGATGCGCACGTGCGTGACGCGCTGCGGATCAGTGGTGGCGAGGCGGCTGATGCGAACGCCGAGATCGGCGGCATAGGAAAGCAGGTGCTTTTCGCCGGGCTTGATCGCGTCGGTGAGGCCTTCGCCAGCAAACGCTTCACCTTCGAGAACGCTGAAACTGCCGCTGTCGAGCGTGAGCGCGCTGGAATTGGTGAGCCAGAGAGCACGTAGCGGACGCGCCGAACCGAGGCTCGTGTTCCAGAGCGACACTTTTTCGGCGTCCACGCGAGCTTGCACGATCGGCACGAGCGCGGATTCGTTCTTGCGGATCGTGACGCGGTCCTTCAGCTTGTACTCGAACAAATCGCCGAGGTCGAGTCCGCTTGCTGCTGCGGATATAGCGCCACGGGCATCGTTGATGGAATTCGCATTGGGGATGCCGCCCCCAACCCCGTAGCCTTTGCCAGCAACCACGCTTGGGCTCAGCATGTCCGCTGAGAGATACCCTCGGCCGTTGTTCGAACCGGAGCCGAGACGATTGCCCGAGCCGGCGTGACCGCCTGCGGCGTTCCCGACCTCCGCAGACTGCGTCTGGACACTGTCTGCGGTCGCTGCGACGGTAACGGTTTGGGCCGATGAGCCGATTTCGAGGCCCACGTTTTGATTCAGCTCGCGTCCGCCGCCGAGAGAAACGTTTTGCAGGTCCACCGATTTGAAACCGAGGCTGGAAATCACGACGCGATAGTTGCCGGCCGGTAAGTCTCCGACCTCGTATTTACCCTGTCGGTCCGAAGCGGAGGTGGCGACCATTCCGCCCGAATCGGAATAGACTTTCACGTCCGCGCCGGGGATGACGGCGCCGGAAGGATCGGTGATGACGCCCCAAAGGCCGCCGACACCGCCGAGCATCGCGCTTTCATGGGTCTGCGGCGAAAGCTGCGCGAGTTCGGGGAGACCGATGATGGGCCGGCGGGCGTAGTAGGGCTGCGAGAGTTGCTCGATGAACGATTGCGGCGCGCCGGCTACGAGTGACAACTCGACGTTGTCCCAGTCCTCGCCGACGGTGTTGTCGACGATGGCCCAGCCTTGCAGCAGCGGCGATTCGCCGGCCTTGGACGGGAGGACGATTCGATACGTGGTCTTCCAGACCGGGACTTCGCTGATGTAGCTGACGTAGAGCTGGCGGTCGCCGGTGCCGGTCGTGTCGATGGTCATACGGCGGATATCCTGTTGCCGCACGGAGGAAAGCAAGCCGAGGTAGCGGCTCACTTCACCGGACACGTCGGATTCGGCGAGCCGCACGCTGACGGCCGGCGTGAGCTCAACGGAGCGGACCTCGCCTGCGTCGCTGACGAGGGTGGCCAGATCCACTTCGAGCGTGGTGCCTCCGCTGACGCGCGTTTTCCGTTCGACGCTGAGCAGGCGCCCCGTGATCGAGGATCTTCCCGAGCTGACCTGGAGTCGCGCGCCGCGCAGGGCGCCGTAGAACTTCGAGACGTCGGTGGTCTCCTCCAGAGGCAGGCGCAGCGTGCCAAGGCGCTGGCTGAGCGGCGCCTCGGAATTGTAGTTGACGCCGGCAATGCGGCCGCCGTTGAGGTCGAGGACGGTAAGCGATTGCAGGACGTCGTTCAGCTGTCCGCTGGTGAAATCGATGCGGATGCTCTGGTCGTTTTGGATGCGGCCGAGATGCTCGAAATAACCGACGCCGGTCTTATAGAGAATCACGCGGCGGACGGGCAGCCTCGTGGCTGTCGATTCGTCGCTTGATTTTTCGGATTCGACGGGGGCGATGGCGGCAGCTGCAACCGTCGCGTGAGTTGCACGTTCGGAAGAAGCAGTTTGGGACCGGGCCCGCGGGCACACCGTCAGAAGGCCGACTGCCAAGACACACCCATAGCATTTGAATGTGAACATTTTCGCCTCCGTAATTTTGGGACCGCCCCGTGCGCGGCCCGCATTGCCACGCTAGTTGGTGCAGCCGAGCCGGCAGGGACGCTCGTCGCGCCGAGTGTGAGAGCCGAGGATCGGTGAGTATTTAGAGGCTAGTGACGTGGTGAATGTTGCATCGAGCGAAGAAAATTTGCGGTTGTCCGCAACAAAAAGAATCGCCCGGGAGTCCTAACCGGTACAGGACTGCCGGCTAGTTCGCGGGGTTTTCCGGAAGGTGCGCGGACCAATCCTGCTGTGCGAATTCGACGCCCCAGAAATGCGGGCTGGGGCAGAGAAATTCCACGCCGACGCGCGTGCCTCGCTCGGACGTGTCGCCCAGATAGACGACCCGGCACTCCTGCTCTTCTTCTGTGGCGGGATTGATCAGCACCAGATCCGCGCCGAGCTCGAGCTCCTCGTTCAGATAGAGCAGGCCTCCATGCGCGTTGATCACGATGGTCTGGCTCTTGGCGCGGAACTTCTGGCCCAGAATGTTCTTGCCCCTCGCCTGCACGGGGATGCGCGTGAAGACGCGGGAGCTGCGACGTTCGCTGCTGGCTGTGGTCTCGATCATCATCCTTTACATCGTGCAATGGGGTGGGATGCGAGTCAATTATGCCGGTTAGGAAAGTGCCCAAAGAAGCAGACCGAGAAAGTGTGTTGAAAATTGGCCAGCTTGGGTACTATGGCAGGACTGTCTAGGGGACGATGTCTCGCCTGTTCCTGGCAGCCGGCCGGGTGGCGCCCGAAACAACCTCCCCCGGAAAGCCCTGGGAGATCGAATGGACCTGATCGGCCATATCGAGTCGAAGCGCGACGAGAATCTGAACGAACTAAAGGAGTTGCTGCGGATTCCGAGCGTCAGTACCAAGAGCGAACACAAGCCCGATATCGAACGGGCGGCCCGCTGGGTGGGGGAAAAGCTGCGCGCGGCCGGTCTGGAAAATATTGAGATCGTGCCCACCAAGCTGCACCCGCTGGTCTACGGAGAATCGTTGCACGCTCCGGGTAAACCGACGATTCTTTTCTACGGGCACTATGACGTGCAGCCGGCCGAACCTCTCGATTTGTGGACCACCCCGGCCTTCGAGCCGGCCGTCCGCGACGGCAATATCTACGGACGGGGCACGGCGGACGACAAAGGCCAAGTTCACATCCACATCAAAGCGCTCGAAGCGCTGCGCGACACCTACGGCAAGCTTCCGGTGAACATCAAGGTGATGGTGGAAGGCGAAGAGGAAGTCGGCAGCGTGAATTTGTGGGATTTTGTGCAGTCGAACAAGCAGCGGCTGAAGGCTGATGCACTGGTCGTTTCCGATACGGCGATGCTTGCCAAAGGCGTGCCCTCGATCACCTACGGTCTGCGCGGCTTGAATTATTACCAAGTGGAACTGACCGGGCCGGCGCAGGACCTGCACTCGGGGGTTTTCGGCGGCGCGGTGCCGAACCCGATCACGATTCTTTCGGAGATGATCGCGAAGCTGCACGACCGGAATTTCCAGGTTGCGGTTCCCGGGTTCTACGACGATGTGGCCACCGTTTCGCGCCAGGAGCGCCAAGCGCTGAATTCCCTGCCCTGGAAAGAAAAAGAGTTCCGCAGGACGGTGGGCGCGGCGGGCCTTGCCGGCGAGAAGGGCTACACCATCGTCGAGCAGCTCTGGATTCGCCCGACTCTCGAGCTCAATGGAATCTGGGGCGGCTATCTTGGCGAAGGCGCCAAGACGGTGATCCCCTCGAAAGCGACGGCGAAGATTTCCACGCGGCTGGTGCCGAATCAGGATCCCGCGAAGATCGCAAAGCTGGTGGAGCGGCAAATCCGGAAGCTGCTGCCGAAATCGGTGCACTGCAAATTCGAAGTGCTCAGCATGGGCAAGCCGTGGGTAGCACCCTATACGCACCCGATTTTTCAGACCGCCATACGGTCGCTCGAGGACGGATTCGGGAAAAAAGCGGTGTTCATCCGCGAGGGCGGGTCGATTCCGTTCGTCACGCAGATGCACGACACGTTCAAGGTTCCCTGCGTGCTGCTGGGCTTCGGACTGCCGGACGAAAACGCGCACGCGCCGGACGAGCACCTGGCGCTGGAGAATTATTTTGGCGGAATCAAGTCGATTGCTTTGCTCTACGAGCAGCTCGCCGCGCTGTAGTACGTCGCCGGGGATTGGACGCAGCCAACAAAAAATGCCTATTTTCCGGGCTTTTTCCAACGTTTCCGCTTGCGTTCGCCCGGAAGGACGGCTATAGTCCGCAGTCGGCGTCCGGGAAGCCGGGGCCAAACAGCATTCACACTGAGGAGGAAATAGAATTCGATGGCAACCCCGTTGAGCAAGTCAAAGATCATCGCCCACATGGCTGATAAGGTCAGCACCCCGGAAAAGCCGATCTCGAAGAAGCAGGCAGCATCCTTTTTCGACGAGCTCTTCAAGCTCGCGGTGAAAGAAGCCAAGAGCGCGGGCAAATTCGTGATACCGGGAATCGGACGCGCGGTGAAGGCGCATCGCAAGGCGCGCATGGGCCGCAACCCCGCTACGGGCGAAGCGATCAAGATCAAGGCCAAGACTGTGGTCCGCCTGCGCGCGGCAAAGGCGTTTAAAGACGCCGTGTTGAAGTAGTTCGGCCCTGGCGCATTGAGCCAAAGGATTCGCGGCGAAGCCCCCACGTCCTTCTCGCCTTCACGGGCAGACGGGACGCTTGGGGGTTTTGTCTTTTGTCCTCGTCGGCAAAGCCACCCGCATGACTGAATATTCGGGCCTCCTTACCGACCTCTACGAGCTGACCATGGCGGCGGGCTATCTCCAGACCCGCTTCGATGGGAAGGCTACGTTCGAGCTTTTCGTCCGGCACTTGCCCGAGCGGCGGAATTATTTGGTCGCCGCCGGCTTGCAGCAGGCGCTGGAATTTCTGGAAAACGTCCGCTTCCGTCCGGACGAGATCGACTATCTCAGGCGGCATCGCGTCTTTCGCCACGTGCGCGAGGATTTTTTCAGCTACCTGGCGAAATTTCGCTTCACGGGCGACGCATGGGCGATGCCGGAAGGCACGCTGGTATTTCCGGGAGAGCCCATGCTGCGCGTGACCGCGCCGATTATCGAGGGGCAGATTCTGGAGACCTACCTGCTGGCAACGCTGAGCTATCAGACGATCGTTGCCAGCAAGGCGGCGCGCGTGGTGACCGCGGCGAAGGGGAGGCAGATCGTCGATTTCGGCGCGCGACGGGCTCACGGATCGCAAGCGAGCTTGTTCGCGGCCCGTGCCGCGGCGATCGGCGGTTGCGAGGGCACGTCAAACGTGCTGGCCGGGCAGCAATTCGGAATGAACACGTACGGCACGCAGGCGCATTCGTGGGTGATGGCGCACGAAGGTGAGGCCGAAGCGTTCCGCAATTTTCTCGACGCGTTTCCCGACGATGCCGTGCTGCTGCTGGATACCTACAACGTGCGCAACGCGCTCGGAGAAATCATTTCGATGGGGCGCAAACCGGCGGGCGTGCGGCTGGACAGCGGCGATCTGGTGAAAGACAGCCGGTGGGTGCGGCGCAAGCTCGATCGGGCGGGATGGAAGGACGTGAAAGTGTTCGCTTCGGGCGATCTGGACGAATTCAAGATTGCTTCGCTGCTGGCGAAAGGCGCAGCGATCGATGCATTTGGCGTGGGGACGGCACTGGCCACGCCGGGCGATGCGCCGCAGCTGAGCATGATTTACAAACTCGTCGAAGTGGAGCGCGGAGGAAAAGTCCGCGAGGCCGCGAAGCTGACGCGCGCGAAAGCCACCTACCCGGGGCGCAAGCAGGTGTATCGCCATTTCACGGCGAAGGGCGAATTCAAGAGTGACCGCATCGCCCTCGAAAGCGAACCGGCGAATGGCGGAGAGCCGCTGCTGATTCCGGTGATGCGCGGAGGGCGGCGCATCGCCCCGGCGGAGCCGATCAGCGTGCTACGCGATCGCTGCGCGGATGGGCTGGCGCGGCTGCCGCAGCGCTTCCGGCAGATCAACCGGGAGGCGAAATATCCAGTCGATCACAGCAAGGCGCTGGAGCGGTCGCTTGAAAAGGTGCGCCAGCGTGTGCGCCGCTTTGCGGTAAAATAGAGGTGCGGGCCGATCGCCTGCACTTATGGGACATCCAAGAAAAGTTTTCTGGGAAGTGGATGCACAGGCCGATTTCATGCTGCCGGGCGGGAAGCTCTACGCTCCCGGCGCCGAGAAGCTGATTCCCAATATCGAGCGGCTGGTTGCTGCGGCCGTTGATTCGGGTTCGCTGCTGGTTTCGAGCGGCGATGCGCATCCTGAGGGCGATCCGGAGTTCGAGCGGTTCCCGCCGCACTGCCTGGCCGGCTCTGCCGGCGCGCGGATTATCTCCGAAGGTCTCGCAGCGAATCACTGCACAGTCCCCAATGACCGATCGCGTCCGCTGCCGAGCCACGTGCTGAGTTTCCCGCAAGTGATCTTCGAAAAACAGACGCTCGACGTTTTTGACAATCCACACACGAGCGCGTTGGTCGACCGCTTACCTTCGGATGCGGAATATGTCGTCTTCGGGGTGGTCACGGAATACTGCGTGAAATGCGCTGTAAAGGGATTGCTGGCGCGGCATCGCAAAGTCGCGATCGTAAAAGACGCGATCGAGGCGCTCGATCCGGCAGCCGGGCGCGCGACACTGGAAGAACTGCAATCCCTGGGTGCGCGGCTGATTTCAACCGACGAAGCTTTAGCGGCGGTCGGCGCGAGAGTCCAGCCAGCCTCGCTCTAGGTTTTCTCCACCAAATTCTGCAGGTTCTTATCGAATGGCGCGCGTGCGACGCCGCGTTCCGTGATGATCGCCGCGATGAATTTCGACGGCGTCACGTCGAATGCCGGATGCGCCGCCCGCACGTCCGGCGAGATGCGCGTGCCGCCCAGGTGGGTCACTTCTTCTTGCGAGCGCTCTTCGATTGGAATGTGATCGCCATCGGGAATCGAAAGGTCGAGGGTCGAAATCGGCGCCGCAACGTAGAACGGCACGTCGTGCTCCCGCGCGAGAACCGCCATTCCGTAGGTGCCGATTTTATTGGCTGTGTCGCCGTTGTGCGCGATGCGGTCCGCGCCCACTACGACCGCCGAAACTCCGCCGGTTTTCAGGAAATGGCCCACCATGTTGTCGGTAATGAGCGTCAGCGGAATCTGATCCTGATGCAATTCCCACGCGGTGAGTCGCGCGCCTTGCAGATACGGCCGTGTTTCAGGGACTAAAACGTCGATGCGCTGTCCGGCCTCGACCGCCATGCGAATCACGCCGAGCGCGGTTCCGATTCCGCCGGTCGCTAGCGCGCCGGCGTTGCACTGGGTCATCACGCGGCCCGTGCGCGGCAGC
>JBAVUW010000030.1:0-11462 GCA_049696975.1 Candidatus Acidiferrales bacterium
TGCGGCAAGCTCTTCGAGCCCAACCCGCGTTCCTAGTGCGAGGTAGCTCCCGACGGATCATGACCATGCGGATACCCAAACCCGCGGATATCAGAGTGATCAATCGTCGCGATGACCGCCTCGACCGGTCCCTGCACGGCTTTACTTCCCCGCGAAAGAAGCGCAAACCACCACCGCGAAAATCGTGCTTGAAATGTTCGTCCATATCAGAAGAAGAAGTGCAACCCGAACTGAATCAGCCGGGGGTTCACGTTTGTGTGGCTGATCGAATCAGGACCGTCCACCACATTGATGAACCCGACGCTTCCGAACGAGAGCCCACCCGGATCCGCGAACTGCGGGTGGTTGAACGCATTGTAGAAATCAGTTCGGAACTGCATCCGGACGCGCTCGGTAATCTGAGTGTTTTTCAGGATTGAAATATCCCAGTTGAACTGGCCGGGACCTAGCACGCTGCCGACGCCGGAGTCGCCATAACCTGTGGCGGTGCCAAACGGCACTAAGGGGGCGGTGCAGCCATTGAAGGCTGCTGGGTTGAAGTAAGCGCCCAGGTTCTTCAGTGTCCCGCCGGGATTCTTGACATTCCCGTTGCCAAAACCAGGACAAAACGTCGCTTCGACGGTACCCGACAGATAGCTGTCGTTGCTAGTGCCGTACGCGGTGCCGTTCAGCGGGGACTCAAACGTCAGCGGATCGCCTGATTGTGCGATCGTGACGCCGGAAACGTTCCATCCGGCGACCAGCTTGTTTGTGATTCCCTCAGTGCCTTTGCCGAACGGAAGGTCGTAGCTATAATTCACTGAAAGGCGCTGCGGCCTGTCAAACGAAACGCGTCCGTATTGGCATTTCAAGCAGAGAGAGTTGTTGATGTTGGCGGAGTTACTGTAAAAGATATCCGACAAATCCTTGTCCCAAGTGTAGGCAGCCTGCATCGAAAGCCCGTGCGAGAACTGGTGCCGCACAGTGACCTGCAAGCTGTTGTAGTTGGAATAGCCGTTCGAATCGGAAGCCGCAAGGCCGGCTGCTTCGTAGCCCAGAACCGGAACCCGGAACTGAGCATTGTTAGCGGTGTTGCAGATGGGCGCCCCGGAGATCAACTGGCAAAGGCCGTAGGGATCGGTGGCGCATTTGCTGCCCACGGGATTGCAAGGAGAGAAGAGCAAGGCACCGTTTTGATTGTGGTTGTAATCATTCAGGTTGATGCCGCTCGAACCGACGTATCCCATATCGAGCACCCAACCGTGAATGAACTCGTACTGAATCCCCAAGCTATACTCGCGAACCATTGGCGTATGTACCCCGTTTGTGTAGGAAAGCGGGGTACTCAATCCGGAACTCACCTGCATCGACGGCGGCAAGTTCGCCGTTGACGGGTCCGCATAGCGGGGCGCAAAGCCGATGACTGGGTTCGACTGCAGTGGAACGAGATTCAGCGCGGGATAGGGATTGGCGATGGTCGCTGCTTCGTAGCGTGCCCCGCCCGGGTTGTAATCATAAGTCTGGGCATAGGGTGCCCCTTGCTCGAACGCGTGCACGATGCTATCCAAGCCGACACGGTTGTAGAAGATGCCGAACCCCCCGCGCACAACGAGCTTCCCGCCGCTGAGGGGCTGCCATGCGAATCCGATTCGCGGAGCAAAATTGCTGTACGGAGCGTGACCGTCAACCGACGTATCACTGGGAGAAGTGAAAACGCCCGGAGGGGGCGGCCCAAAGAACTTTGAAAAATTGTGAGCTACCACGTATTGCTGAATGGCGGCCGGGTCGGCCAGTGCAGCTGTGAGTGTCGTCGGAACGTCCGCGTTATTGACCATGCGATTGATGTATACCTGGGTCAGGCGGCCCAACCTGTCGGTCAGCAGGCCGTCATACTCCCAGCGCAAACCCGCATTGATTGTGAGGCGCGAGTTTACCTTCCAGTCGTCCAACACGTAGGCGTCCTGGTTGTGCACGTCGTAGAAATGGGTAATTCCCTGTTCCCCTGGGATACTCTCTACGCAGAATAGACATCCTTGGTTGAAGCCCGTGCCGAAAGGACTCGCATTGCCGGCGGTTCCAACCAACAGGGTATTCAAATCTATTTCGAACATCAGCCCTTGTTGCAGACCGGCGTCCAGCAACGGCCAATTCGTCCACTCATACTCGTACCCAGCGCGGATGCTGTGCTTCCCGTGCTGCCAGGAAATCTGGTCGGCCAGCTGAAGTTGATTCGTTGGCCCAAAGTTAGGGAGTAAGCCGCCGAAAAGAGTAAAGCCCTGGGTCAGATCGATAAACACGGGAGGTTCCTCAAATCCACCGGTCCCCGGAGTAATCCCCAGCGCACTGTTTGTTCCGCCTGATGGCATCAGCGACGATGAATTGTCGGTGTTGCGCTGGAAGGATGCTCGCGCCTCGTTCACAAAGTTGCTCGTCACCAGCGAAGTGAGCTTCAGGACTGCGTCTTGATTTCCGAAAACGATGTTTTCGTCGACGCCGGGCAGATTTCCTCCGGTTTGACCCAGTAACGGATTTTGGGGGTTCAGAGTGTAAAAGTACCGGGTCGCCAGCGTTTCCTTGCTGTTGATCACGTAATCGCCATTCGCTACATATTGGTTTTCGTGATAGAGGGCCGGAATGCTGAAGTTGCAGTCATACTGCGGAAAGCCCCCGGCACTATCGGGTCCTGGATGGCAGAACTGCGTATCAACTTGCGGGCTGGGGATGTAGAAACCGCCTCCGCTCGCGAGGCCCGGGATGTTCATGATCGCCAGCCCTTGGGGACTCAGGTTCGATCCGTCGCAGGCGAGTTGCAGGAAGGGAGAACCCGGGAAAGCCGGACCGTTGTAGTTGCACAGAGCCGCGCCAAGGGAGGCCGCGGTGCGAGTCGTCGGAATGGGCGGTAAAACGACGCCAGCGGTCGTGCCCGCGGCTGACACGCCATTCTTGGCACGCGTGCCTCGATAGCTGAAGAAGAAAAATAGTTTATCTTTGAGGATGGGGCCCCCAACGGTCGCGCCAAACTGGTTTTGGTCGAGAACTTGATGAGGCGCCTCCGGCGTCTTGACATAGAAAAAGTCGTCAGCGTTTAGAACGGAGTTGCGGAAGTATTCGAATGCCGAGCCGTGAAAATCGTTCGAGCCGCTCTTGGTCACGACGTTCACGTTCGCGCCCGGATTGCGGCCGTAGCTCGCGTCGTAGGTCGAGGTCTGGATCTTGAACTCCGCGATCGCGTCCGGGCTGGGAATCGGAATGCCGGTGTAAATCGTGCCGTCGTTCGAGCTGCCCGAGTTTGCGATGTTGTTTACCGCCACGCCATCCATCTGGTAGTTGTTCGACCCGGGGTCCACGCCGTTCGCGCTGATGTCCTGGGTGCCCTTGCCGAGTGACGTCGCGTTATCCACGCCAGCCGTCGCGCCTGCCGCAAGGCTGAGTACCTCCGTGTAGTTACCGTTCGCCATGGGCAGCGCCGTGATCGTGCTGCCTGTAACGGTAGTTCCGAGCGTCGAACTCTCGGTCTGCAGCGTTTCTACGTTGCTCTCAATTGTAACGGTCTGGTTCACCGTGCCGACTTCCATGGCCTCATCTGCCGTCTGCGTCTCGGTAACCGTCACCGTCACCGACGCGACTTCGCCGGTCTTGAAACCGGCCGCTGTGAATCGGACACGGTAGTTCCCAGGGGGGAGCAGCCCGAACTTGTAATCGCCCGCGGCGCCCGTGGTCGACTGGCGGGACTGGCCCGTCTCGAGACTGGTTGCCGTTACCGTCGCGTTGGGAACCGCGCGTCCCTGCGGATCGGTCACCGTTCCGGTAATCGCGCCCGTGCCGGCGGATTGCGCGTACGCCATCGTCGCGCAAAAGACCACCAAAACCAGACAAACCAAGGCCGAAACCACTATCTTGCTTGTGGCGAAACGCGTGTTCATCCTATCCCCCAAGTTTCAGATTCAGACGCAAACGTATTCGCGAAACTGCACCGATAACCGTCGGCGCACAAACGCCTCGAGAATTACTTGGTTATCCACCCAAAAGGTACGTCGCTAGGATTTAAACCCCAACGCTATGCCACACTAATACCGAATCCGCGATGATTGTCTATTTCTTATTTTGATGACCTGCGTTACCGATTCGGAATATGTCCTCGTAACACACGCAGACGAACGACAGCGCCATCGGGAAGTCAAGGACGCCGCCCTCATGGGCACACTAATACCCGTTCCGTACACCGTGTCCATGTCTTATTTTGATTGCATCTGTTACCGATTCGGAATATAACCTCGGGACAAGGGGTGGGACCCATGGAACTGCGACAGCTGCGGTATTTCATCGCGGTTGCTGAAAACCTTAGCTTTTCGAAGGCTGCGCAACAATTACACGTCACCGTTCCACCGCTCAGCCGCCAAATTCGCCAGCTGGAAGAGGAATTTGACGTGCGCCTGTTCGACCGCGACCGCAAGCACGTCGCGCTTTCCGACGCCGGGCGCCTGCTTCTGCGAGAAGCCAAGTGCTTAGTATCCCAGGCCGGGCGCGTCACCGACTCGGTGCGCATGGCGAAGTTCGGTTCGGCTGGCCTGGTGCGGATTGGAGTGGGACCCGCGCTCGGCGAGCGGGTGGGGCGCGTGCTGATCGAGCACGCCAAGCAATATCCGGCGGTGGAAGTTCAGTGCCGCGACATACTGTCCTGCGCCCAATATGAAAGTCTTCTCGAAGGCGGAATCGATGTTGCTTTTCTCCGCCCGTGCGTCGATTTCGAGGAGCTGTCGTCCGAGCTGCTGTTTGAAGAACCGATGGTGGTCTACATCAGCAAGTCGCACCCGCTGGCCAAACGCAAGTTCGTGCGCGTGAAGGATCTGGCGGACCAGACTCTGCTGCTTTTTGATCGCAAGGCGGCTCCCGGCCTGTACGACAAAACTCTTGAACTGTATACGGCGGCCGGCGTGAATCCGATCGTTAGTTCCGTCACCGTGGAGCTCGTGCCCAACAACGACATTCAGTCGCTGCTGCTGACCTGCCACAAGGGGATTCGGATCATTCCCGATGAGATCGCTTGCAGACCCGCGCCGGGCAGCGAAGTCGCCGTCGTGCCGCTTGACGAACCGGGCGCCGCCGTGCAGGTCCACATGGTCTGGCGGAAATGCGAGAAAGCGGCGGCCGTGCTCGCATTTCTGAACACCGCGCGTCAGATTTTGCGGCCTGAAACGCGAAGCGCGCTCCCATTGCGAGAGCGCGCCGCGGTTGCCACCTAGACTTTGTTTTTCAGCTACTGCTTGTCGTACACGCTGGTTGTGTCGAAGTTGCCCATGCCGGATTCGACGTGCGTGACTTCGGTCAGGGTTTTTCCGTCGCCGCTCAGCGTGTAACTGTCCTTGATCTTCACGTCGCTGCCCTGAAAGCTGGTTTTCGAATCGATCACCAGCGCAACGCCATCCCAGTGAGCGATGCTCGTCACGTCGGCGCCGCCCATGCCGGCTGACTTGGTTTCCTTGCCGGTGGTGTCGAAGGTTGAAGTGATGTTCATATCGCCCATCATTCCACCCTTTTGATCTTCGGCGACCTTCACAGATGGCTCGCTGTCGTCGATGGTGTTCGTCTGGCTCGCCGGAGGCGGAAGCTGGCCGAAATTGCTCTTGCTGATGTCGAGCTTCCAGATGCCGGAAAGGTTTGGCGCACCCGCACCCGTGTGGATCATGGCCGCGGCGCCGGGAGTTGCGGCCATCGCCGCTCCGGCCGCGGGAGCGGCTGACGCGGACCCATCCTCCTTGTCGTAGACCAGCTTGCGGTCGCCGTTCATCGTCGCCGAGCTGATATGCGAAGTCATGGTCATCGTCTGGCCGTCGTCGGAGGAAAACGTCAGCTTATCGGTGAGCACGCCGCCATTGAGGTTCACGGTCTCAAAGAACACGACCGCTTTACCTTCCCAAGAGCACTGCATCTTCGTCAGCTTGATTCCGCTGACATGCACGCGCGGATCGTCGGGCGCAAGCGTCACCTCCGTGCCGTCCACCGTGCAGGAGCGCAGGCCGTTTTGCGTCCCTCGCGCGTTGACCGTGGTGAACTGCTGTTTGAAGTCGTTGCCGTTGACCGTGACGGTGTCGGTTTCGCTGGTAGGTGGCGGGAACTGGCCGAAGCTGCTCTTGGAGACATTGAGCTTCCAGATTCCATTCAATTTTGAGTCTTGCGCGAGGCCCGGTAGCGCAAACGCGCCCACGGCGATGGCCATGGCGAGAAATTTTCGGTGCATGTAAATCCTCCTGAAGGCTATACGCCGGCAAACGGCGGATCGTTTCATCTCGAGGTCATTTGGCCGGAAGCCGCGGGATTATACACCCTGCCGGCGGTGTTCGCGGACAATGCCGAGCATGCGGCGCAGGGGTTCAGCGGCGCCCCAGAGGAGCTGGTCGCCGACGGTGAAGGCGCCCAGAAACTCGGGCCCCATGTTGAGCTTGTGCAGGCGGCCGATCGGGACGTTGAGCGTACCGGAAACGGCCGTGGGCGTGAGGCAGCGGATCGTGGATTCCTTATTATTAGGAATCACGCGGACCCACTGGTTTGCGCCGCCCAGCATCTGCTCGATTTCATCGAGCGGTAGTGCGCGCTTCAGCTTGATCGACAGGGCCTGGCTATGGCAGCGCATGGTGCCGACGCGGACGCAAATGCCGTCAACGGGAACGGGCGGATTGAGGCCGAGGATTTTGTTGGTTTCGGCGAGGCCTTTCCATTCCTCCTTGGTCTGGCCGCCGGGCATTTCTTTGTCGATCCAGGGGATCAGGCTGCCCGCGAGCGGCGCGCCGAATTCCGCGGTGGGAAGCGAGTGGCCGCGCTGGGCCTCGATCAGCATGCGATCGAACTCGAGCGCGTTCGCCGAGGGCGACTTGCGCGCCGGCTCGGCAAGGATTTCCATCTGCTTGACAAGCTCCAGCATTTTCGCGGCGCCCGCGCCGGAAGCGGCCTGAAATGTCATCGTGGTCATCCACTCGACGTGCCCGGCCCTGAAGAGCGCGCTCGCGGCCATCAGCATCAGGCTGACGGTGCAGTTGCCGCCGGCAAATGTGCGCACGTCACGCGCCAGACCGGCGCGGATGATGTCCAGATTGACGGGGTCGAGAATGATGACAGCTTCGTCGCTCATGCGCAGCGTGGAAGCAGCGTCGATCCAGTAACCCTTCCAGCCGTTTTTGCGCAGAGGGGCGTAAACCCCGGTCGTGTATTCGCCGCCCTGGCAGCTGATCAGAACGTCGCACGCGGCGAGGTCCTTCAGATTCGAAGCATCACGCAGCCGTGCGCCGCCGGCTTCTTTTGGCGCGGCGCCTCCGGCGTCGGACGTCGAGAAGAAAACCGGCTCGAGCTCGAAATTCGCGAAGTCATTTTCCTCGCGCATCCTCTCAAGCAGTATGCTGCCGACCATTCCTCGCCAGCCGATCAGTCCCACGCGCAACATGATGGAGTCATCTCCTCTTGAATCTCCCATTGTAGCGGCACTTCGTTCCGATTTGGAGAGGCAATGCGGCTTCTGCGTTCCCGTAACCTGCTGGCCCCCTCTACCTGGTCGATCAGAAATCGCACAAGCGGGAAACAGTTCCTGAGCCGAGGCGGCGTGCGGCCGTCTAGGCGGTCGGGAACGGGGGGTGCACGGAATCGCCCAAAGCGAGCTTCGACGGAAGGCTGCGGTGTTCTCAAGATTTCTTGGTTTGGACAGTGTGTTTGCCTCAGGTAGCGACGTGCACCGGCCGCCGCCAGGACCGGCACCTGCGGAGCTTTCCGCCCTTGGTCCGCTCAGGAGCATCCGCTACAGAATCGCCTCGATCGTTCAACAGCCTTCCGATGCCCTTCGAGTTCTTCCTTACGGCCGACTATTTCCAGAGGGAATTGAGGAGTGCGGCGAGGCGGATGCCGGCTTTTGCCAATTGCTGTTCGACGACGGGCGCGGCGGCGGATTGGTAATCGTCTTCGAGGTCTTCGCCGATCTGCAGCATGCGCTTCGAAATGTGATCATCGTCGGCGCAGCTTTGAATGTCGAGCGGTTTTTCAATGGCAATTTTCACGGGCAAGCGCCCGTAGGCCGTGCTCTCGGCGAGCTGGTGGCCTTCCCAGGCCCACTGGTTGAAATTGATCGTCTCGGAATTCCAGCCCGGTTCCTGCTGCTCGAAATTCTCGTCCAGCATTTGCGCGAGTTGCTGGGGTGTTTGCGGGCCGGGGGACAAGCGGTCGAGGATGCTGGTGTCCCAGACGGCGTGGAGATTGGGGCTGTAGGATTCCGCAGTGGTGTTCGTTTCTTTCGGCGAGTGGCCGAAGAATTCCACGGGGACGCAATTGCCGCCACGGTCGTTGTTGGTCGTGTCATGCAGCGGCTGGTGGATGTCGCCGACCAAATGGATCACGAAGCGCAGGGCCTCGGCGCGCGCACCGGGTGACCGGTTGCGGTCCCGAAGAATCTCGATTTGCGCGGCCAGAGCCGTGGTGACGCAACCGCTGGCGGGCGGGCAAAACTGGCTGAGAATGCTTTCGGGCGCGCCGCGGGGGATGTCGATGAAATGCCACGCGCCGGTTTCGGGCTTTACCTGGCGTTCATCGTCCGCCCAGGTCGAGGCGTCGGCAAAGGCGTCAAGGCCCGTGTCTTTGCAGTAGCGCGACAGCGACGGGTCGATCGGGCTGGCGTTCAGGATTTTGAAGGCCATGGCTTTTGCGGCAGGAGTTAGGTGGGCTTCGGCGATGAGGGCGACCGTTTCGTGGCCTTTGCAGCCCCACGCGTGGGCGGCCGGAGAAAACATGAAACAGGCGCAGGCTCCGAGAACCCAGGAGCCGAGTCGGGAATGTCTTCGCACGGAGCAATTCTAGCAGAGCACCGCAACAGGAGGACCGTTCGGCGGCGGCGCGCGGCTTGCGCGTGCCAGGAAAGATTGCCGGGCAGCCGCCCGGGCGGATGGGGCCCGGGGAAATCGATGCGAGTCGGAGCATTTGAGAAACGCCGGCGCTAGGGGATTCTGGCGCTTACGACCGGGACCATCCAGAGTGCGTAGCCGTGTGGGTCGCGGATGTTGGTGGCCATTTGGTTGAAATAGGCGATGGCTTGATCGCGCGTCACCGGCGTCAGCTGGCCGATCGCGTCGGCGTAGCCGTCGCGCCAGGCTTCGATGATCGATGCGAACGTTTCGCGGGGGACGCGGATCGTGTCGACCAGCGCGTAGTCCACGGAAATTTCCTCCAGCTTCATCCGCGACAAAATCGTGAAGCTGTTTCTGCCGATGTGGAGATCCGTGCCCGTGGCGGCGGAAAAAGCTTTGATTCCGACGTGCCAGAAATCGTTGGGATCGTTCGCGGCGTGCTGAAAATGGAGCATGCCATAGTCTTCGGGGATGAGATGGAGATAGCCGCCGGGACGGGTGACCCGGGCAAGCTCCGCGATAACCTGGTCCGCATGCGGGATCGAATGCAGGACGTGGCGGCAGACCGTTAAATCGAAGGTCTTATCGCCAGCGTTCAGGCCAAAGACGGTCTGATGCTCGAAGCTGAGGCGCGGCGCGAAATCTGCGTATCGCTTGCGGGCGAGGTCGAGGTGCGCGTCGATGATGTCGACGCCGAGAATCTGCGCCTCGGGAAAAAGCTTGGCGAGGCGGGAGGAAGCCTCACCCGTGCCGCAGCCCGCGTCCAGAATTTTCGGCTCCGGCGGCAGCTTGTAGCGGCGGAACATTTTCATTTCCTGCGGCCAGATGGCGCGGGCCTGCGCGTCGAGGTTGCGCACCATCGATTCATCGGCCATCTGCCGAGCTTGGGGATTGAGATCGGTCACGACACTTCCCTTGAGAGCCAAGTGATCCTACGGCGGGAACGTGTGCCGAAGCAAGGAGCCAGGGGGACGGAGAAAAAAAATTCCACTCCGGAGACGCAGAAAACAAAGGGAGAGTGCGCTCTCGGAGGGTATACTCGCGACGATCGGAGGGATTGATGAAACGCTGGGTGACGATTTCGATTTTCGTGATTGCTGGACACTTCGGAGTGTGGCAGGCGGCGACGGCTCAAGACACCGCAACTGTCCCGGAGATTCCTTATAGATCCGTCAAAGATTTCCCGAGCTTGCCGCCGAATGTCTATTTTGGCGAAGTGTCTGGAGTGGCCGTGAATTCCAAGGGGCACGTGTTTGTTTTCTCGCGAGGCAACACGACCGGGCCGGCCTACGGGGCGGCCGCGGCGCAACTGTTCGAGTTCGATTCCGACGGCCGGTACGTTCGCGAGATCGGGCACAACCTGTACGCCTGGTCGTTCGCGCACACGGTGAAAATCGATCCGCAGGACAATATCTGGGTGACGGACAAAGGGTCGGACATGGTGGTCAAGTTCAACCCGGCCGGGCGGGTGGTGATGGTGTTCGGACGCAGGCAGGAAGCGTCGGATGAACGAACCGGTCCGGTGAAGCACGTGCAGCCGCCGTTGCCGCCGGTGGACGGAACGTTCCGGCAAGTGACGGACGTGGCATGGGATGCCGCGGGGGATACCTTCATCAGCGACGGCTACATCAACTCGCGCGTGGCGAAAGTCGATCGGGACGGGAACTGGCTCAAATCATGGGGCGAGCCGGGCGACGGGCCGGGACAATTCAGCGTGCCGCACAGCATCGCCACCGACGCAGACGGAAATGTATATGTGGCGGATCGCGGCAACCGGCGCATTCAAGTCTTCGACGGCGAGGGAAAATTCCTGCGGCAGATCACGATCGATGTTCCTGCGCGGCCCGAAGCGCGGCCGGCGATCGGCGCGAAGCCGACCGCAACGACCGGTTTGATGGCGCCGGGCGCGCCCTGGGCGATTTGCATCACGCCCGGGCCGCATCAGGTGCTGTTCAGCGCGGATGCATTTCCCGGACGGATTTACAAGATGAGTCTCGACGGAAAACTGCTGGGAATGCTGGGAGAATCGGGCAAGCAGCTGAAACAGTTTGGATGGATACACGAAATCGCCTGCCCTTCGGAAAATGAGTTGTACGTGGCGGAACTTTTGAATTGGCGGGTGCAGAAACTTCTGTTGGGGGCGGGCAAGTAAGCGCAAACCGAGAAGCTGCCACCGAAACATCAGGGCAGGGAGCGTTCTTTAGGCCTACCGGGCGACTCCCGGGTTGGGCGGCGGACGTTTTTGACACCGTCGGCGGGGCTGCAGAAAAAGGTTCGCAGGAAGGCGGCGCTACTGGACGGTGAAACGGATCGGTTGGATGAAGATTGAGTTGCCGGTTTGGATGGAAACGTTGTAGCTCCCGGGCTTCACGTCGGGTACTTTGATTACGATTTTGTCGGCCTGCTGCGAGACGACCGAGGCCTTGTGGTCGTCCTTGTCATCGGACAGGAAAACCGCGGAGACTTTGCCCTTCCCGAGATTTTCTCCGGCGACGGTTACGATGTCGTTCGCTTTGCCTGTCGCGGGATCGACCCCGGTGACGCGAACGATGTCCTGTGCCAGGCTCGCGGGGAGGCAGAGTCCCGCGGTTACCAAGGCCGCCA
>JBAVUW010000031.1:0-11193 GCA_049696975.1 Candidatus Acidiferrales bacterium
GAACAGCACCACATACATCATCTGGCGGTAGTAGAAGCGCTGCAAAATCAGCGGCGCCAGCAGCGTCCAATCCTCGTTTTTCTCCAGCGCGAACGCGATCATGCACGTCAACAGATCGATGAACATGAAAATCGCGAAGAAAATAAGCGACCGCTCCACGTCTTGCGTCGTCCAGAGCTCCGGCAGCCGAGCGAATTTTAATTGACCCAACCCCCACAGCGCGAGCGACAGCAGAAACAGCAAATCGATTACTGGAGAAACAAGCGGGAGCACGATCTGGAAAAGAAAAATATTCGGAATCGCGATCCAGCCCATCGTTCCGTAGCGCGCTTTCCCGGCCGTGTCGCGATGCTTCCAGACAGCCTGCAGCGTCCCGAAGGTCCAGCGGAACCGCTGCTTCACCAGCGCATCCACCGTCTCGGGCACTTCGGTCCGTCCGATCGCGGTTTCGTCATATAGAATCTTCCAGCCGTTGCGCCGAATCGTCAGCGTCAAATCCGTGTCTTCAGCCACCGTGTCGCCCGAAAAACCGTCGTGACTTCGCAGCAGATCAGTGCGCCAGGCTCCCACCGCCCCCGGCACCACCGGAATGCAATTCAGCAGATCAAATGCACGCTTTTCGAGATTCTGGCTCGTGATGTATTCCAGCGCCTGCCAACGCGTGATCCAGCGGTTGCGGTTCATCACCTTCACGTTGCCGGCGACGGCACCCACACTCGGATCGGCGAAATGCCGCACCAGCCGCGTCACCGCATCGGGATCGACAATCGTATCGGCGTCGATCGAGACCACGATCTCGCCAATCGCTTCACTCAGCCCGTGATTCAGCGCGGAAGGTTTGCCGTGATTGTTCTGCAGGATCAGCCGCACCCGGCGGTCGCGACTGAAATGCGCGCGCACCAGTTCGGCGGTGCGATCTTTCGAGCCGTCGTCGATCACCAGGATTTCCAGCTTGGGATAGGTAGACGCGAGCACTGAGCGCACCGTATCCACAATCACCGATTCTTCGTTGTAAGCTGGAATCAGCACGGTGACTTCGGGCTGGTATTCGGGGTGATCGGCCGGCTCCGGCCGCAATTTTTCGATCAACGCCAGCACTCCCACGATCAGCGCGCGGCCACCCACCAGCAGAATTCCGGCTACGAAGATGAACGCGATGCCGCTGCGCAACCAACGGAACAGGTCGAAAATAAACGAATCCGCCCGCGCCAGCAGCCATTCGTGATAGGTCAGCGGAGGCATCACCTGCGCCCGCGTCTGGCCGAGCAAATCCGAGACAGTCACAAACTCGTAGCCCTTGGCCCGCAGCCCCTCGATGATCCTCGGCAGCGCCGCGACCGTGTGACTTCGATCGCCGCCGCCATCGTGCAACAAAATGATGTTGCCGCTGCGCCCGTTCGTCTGCGCCAGCACGCGCTGTACGATCGTATCGGCAGAAGCCGGCGGGGCCCCATTGGCCTCGCCCCAATCGTGGGGATCGATGCGCGCGCCGATGATCGCGTAGCCCATCGACTGCGGAATCGGCAGCAGCTGTACCTCGCTCGCCGTTTCAGGCTGGTGGTCGATGCCGTAAGGCGGCCGGAACAGCGTGGTTTTCACACCGAGATAGCTTTCCAGCAGCAGCTCGGTAAGACTCAGCTGCACCTGCAATTCGGTCTTGGTCAACCGGTCAACGTCGAATTCCGGATGGGTGAACGTGTGGTTGCCGATCTCGTTGCCCAGGGCGTACTCGCTTTTCACGATCGAATCGTTCTGGTTCGCCGATTCGCCGATCACGAAAAACGTCCCCGGAGCGTTTTCCCGCTTCAGCACGTCCAGCACTTTCGGGGTCCACTGCGGATCAGGGCCGTCGTCAAACGTCAGCGCCACTTTCTTAGGATCCGCACCCATCTGCTCGATCCGCCACGACATCGGGTAGGTCGGGAAGCTTTCGTCGTCGAAAAGATCGGAATCCGGATCGTAGTCAAACGTCCGCCGCCCGTTCTGTGGCGTGGAAGTGATGCGCCAGATGTCGCCGTCACCTTCCAAAATCAAATCGTAGCCCGGCGGAACATCCGTCATCTTATTGCGCACGGCGTCGTCGGGATGCGTCGCGTCCCAGATGTACCACATCGATGGGTCTTCCATCCCCAGCCGCCACACTGCCGTTCCGTACACGCCGAACCGCTCCGCGGCGCGTAGCTGGTTGTAAGCGGTCAGTCCGTCGAGCATCCAGACGTGATGCACCGCGTTATTTTCATCTTCGTAGGAATAAAACGGGTTCATCGACTGGGAATCGAACTCGATGCTCGATTCCGATTCCACCGCAGTGATCACGCCTTGCTGAAACGTCACCGCCTGCGCCACCGGATGCGGATTCGTCTTCGATTTTTCCGGCCAGTCGTAGCCGTAATTCGCGATGCCCATCACGAGTTTCTGCGCCGGCACCAGCTTCACCATATTCTGAATGTCGCGCACGAACCAGTCCTGCGGCGCGATTGGCCCGGGCGCTGAACTCGGGTAGTGAAAATCGTAGTTCATCAGGATGATGGCGTCGGCCTGGGTGCCGAAATATTTGTAGTCGTAGCTGTAGTCGGCGGCCGGCAGCGCGACCATCAGCTTCAGATTGCGCGCGTGCAGATCGAGGGCCAGATCGTGCGTGAAACGCTCGAAATCCGTCATGCTCGATTTCGGCATCGACTCGAAGTCCACCACAATTCCGGCCTGATGCTCCGCGTCCGCGTACTCCTCCAGCTGCCGCGCCAGATTTTCCCGCGCCGCGGGATTCGCCAGCATTTGCACCATCGACGGCGGGCACCAGACATTCGTCTTCGCGTCGTAGTTCTGCACCATCGGCATCACTTGCAGATCGACCGCCGGAGTCCGCGTTTGCAGCGACTGCAGGAACCCGGACAGCTTCGTGTCCTGCTCCGCGTCAAGCTTTCCGTCGCTCGAGACGGCGTCCAGAACGTCCGGAATCAGCAAGTCCAAATCGCGGTAGTGCATCTGCAGCGAGGCGAAGCTGGTGGGATCGTCCGTCACGTAAAACGCTGCGCGCAGCGGGTCATATCCCTGCGGAACGTTCCCGAGGGTCTGGATTCGGCGTTTGCGGCCGAGGCGCGCCGCGCGCAACTTGGTCTTCGTGTGAATCGCGTGCAGGCCCGCACGCGTGTCCGGTCGCAGGATTTCGGGCAGATCGGGCTTACGGCCCACGTCGAGCAGAAAAATCACCAGCACCATGGTAAAAAAGCCGCCGGCAATTTCCAGCGCTAACCGCGTTCGCCGCCAGCGGCGCCGCTCTTCGTCATAGAAAATGGGCTTGCCTTCTGCCATGGGGACATTCCAAGCTAGCCGTCCATCAGGACGCTGTCAATGACCGCCCAACATAGGATGCGCCTAAACCTGGCCCTCGCTGCATTCGCGGGGCTGGCACTGCGCTTTTTCTACGTCCTGAAATTGCCGGTGACGGACTCAGGCGATGCGCCATTCTACATCGAGCTCGCGTGGAATTGGCTGAAGAGCGGCGTGTACGGCGCGGTGGTCGACGGCCGGTTGATGCCACTTGATACGCGTGTCCCGGGGTACCCCGCATTTCTGGCCGCGATCTTCACGGTCGCCGGGCAATCGCCCCGCGCGGTGATGTTCGTGCAGGCCCTTCTCGATCTCGCCACGTGTTTCGTGGTCGCGCTGATCGCCGCCCGGCTAGCGCCAGAAATGTCCCGGCGCCGCGTCGCCATCGCGGGCCTGTGGCTCGCCGCACTGTGCCCGTTCACGGCCAATTACACGGCCGTGTTGCTCACCGAAACGCTGGTGATCTTCCTCACGGCGCTGGCGATTCTGCTCTTTGTAGAGGCGGAAGGCAGCGCCGCGGCGGGTGCGAGCAGCGTGCAGCCTCACACGCTGAGCCCCTGGTTTCTCGGCGGCTTGGTCGTCGGCTTCGGGGCGCTGGTTCGCCCCGAAACCCCGCTGCTACTCGCCGCGGCTGGGCTCGATTGCGTCGCGCGATGGTGGCGGCCGATCGACTGGACCAAGTTCGTGCGCGCGGGCGTACTCATGGCCGTCGGCCTGCTGCTGCCGTTGCTGCCGTGGGCTGCACGGAACTGGCGCTCGCTACACGAAGTACAGTTCCTCACGCCGCGCTATCTGCAGATGCCTGACGATTTCTCGCCGCGCGGTTTCGATGCTTGGACGGCGACATGGCTCTGGAAATTCGGCGACGTGTACCGCACCCTCTGGCAGCTCAACTCCGGCGAAATCCCGATGGACGTGTTCCCGCCGCAGGCGTTCGATACGCCGGATGAGCGCGCCCGCGTGGCAGCGATGCTGGACGACTACAACTACACACTCACTGAAACGCACGAGCAGGACGCCAGGTTCGCCGAGCTTGCGCGCGAGCGCACCGTGCGCCATCCGCTGCGGACGTGGGTGAAAATTCCGCTACTGCGATCATTGGTGATGTGGTTCGCGCCGCGCGTGGAGCTGCTGCCCAACAGCAGCCCGCTGCATCCGGTCGCCAGCGAATGGGAAGACGACCGAGGCGATTTCGTCGAAACGCTCGCGCTTGGCGCGGTGAACCTCGTTTACGTTGCCCTGGCGCTGGCCGGGCTTTGGATCGCGCGCCGGCGTCCCGGCGTTGCCTTCCTGGCGGCTTTCCTGGTGCTGCGCACCGTTTATATAGCCGGCTTTATCGAGACGCCGGAACCGCGCTACGTTCTCGAGTGTTTTCCGGCCGTGATCGCGCTGGCCGCGCAACTGTTCGGAATAATCGGCGGCGGGCGTCAGCTTTCTTCGACGGGCTCGGGGTGAATCGTGAGGCGGTAGATATGCGGAAAATGCTCCTTCACGCGGTTTTCAAGCAACAGGGTGAAATCGTGAACTTCGGTGATCGGCAAATTGCCGTCCATGGCGCAATGGCACGAGACCAGGATGCGATGCTCCACGCTGCGCACATGCACCTCGTGGCAATCGATCAGTTGCGGATACTCCGCAACCAGCGCGTTCAGGAACTGCTGCACGGCGCGTGAAAGTTCCTTCATTTCTTCCGCGCTGCTGACGCGCGCACCCAGCGGCTCGATGTGGATGTTCACGCGGGTGCCCGAGCCCGTCTCGCGCTGGATTTCCTCTTCCAGTGCCGTCGCTTCGCGATGCGCGTCGCGCAGGCTGGAGGCCTCGTCTACTTCCAGATGAAGCTCGATGAACAAGTTCCCGTCGTATTGATGCGCCGAAAGCTCGTGAACGGCGAGTCCGCGGCGCTGGGCGATGGCGCGGATGGTGTCGAACACAGGCTCGTCGGTGCGCGCGCGCGGCTCTACGTGCACCACCACGTCGGCGGGAACAATCTCGCCGATCCGGCGTTCGACGGCGTCGCTTGCGGCATGCGCCTGTTCCAGGCTCGCCGTCCGCGGTACGCTAATGGTTACGTCGACGAAATATCGCTGTCCGGCGCGCCGCACGCGCACTCGCTCGCTTTGCAGCACGCCCTCTGTGTCGTCGACCGCGTTGGCGATCTGCTCGCGCAGCCCGCTGGGCGCCACGTCGAGCAGCACGTCGACGGTTTGCTTCCCCAGCCGCGAGCCGATCCAGATGATCACGCCCGCCACGGCCAGCGCGGCGATGGCGTCCATCATGCCCAGCCACGCAATTCCGAACTTCTGGCCGAGCCAGGCTCCGGTGATGCCCAGCACGACCACGAACGTGCTCCAGACGTCGGTGGAAAAATGCAGCGCGTCGGCTTGGAGAGCCTCGCTGGGATATTTCTTCGCCACACGCGAGAGCGCCCGCGACCGTACCAGATCGATGCCCATCGCCAGCAGCAGGATCAGGATCGCCATCGGGCTGGGCCGGATCGCCATGGGCGCGCGGCCGATCAGCCGCTCGATCGCTTCGAAGATGATGTACACGGCGGTGAGCAGGAGCAGCGCCGTCTCCACGAACGCGGAAAAACTTTCGACTTTTCCATGCCCGTAGAGATGCTGTGCATCGGCGGGCTTATCCGCCACGCGCACGGAAAGATACGTGATCACCGCGGCTACCAGGTCGAGGATCGAGTGCAGCGCTTCGGAAAGAATGCCGAGGCTGCCCGTAACCGCCGCCAGAAATACCTTCAGTGACACGAGCACGACCGCAGAGCCAACGGATCCCAGCGCCGCCATGCGCTTCTCGCGGCTGGCCTGTTCGATTGTGGTGGACGGCATCGGCGAGATTATACGCTGCGATCCCGCGAAAACCGGGGCGTCGGAGTATTCAGATCAGGTGACACTTCGCCAGGGTGGCCGTGAGGGCGCTGCAACTCCACGAAATCGCGGTCGTATTGCGTGCGAGGCTGCGGGGCGCGGCGACGCCGTGGATTTGCGCCGGCCACGGCGTGCTAGGCCCCTTGGCCGAAACACCCATGGCCAAAGAGGCCCTTCGAGTGCGCTCGGAGGGCCGCGGGCAAGAACCGAGGGCGCGGGCGCCGAAGGGGAGACAGGGGATGGTGTTTGTGGCATGATCGGTGACGTAGAGGAGGCGTACACAACGACGAGCCCAGCCAGTCGAATCGGAGGTGCACTGCTTTGTCTATTCACATTCATGTTGGGCCTATGCATGGCCGACGTGGCGATTGCGCAGACGAATGCGGACCCGGCGGAGGAATGGATGAAGGAAGGTAGCGCCGATCTGGGCGCGCGGAAGTATGACGACGCGATGAAGGCGTTCAAGAAGGCCAACCAACTGCGGCACGACTCCTGCGCCGATTGCCTTCTGGAAATGGCGATCGTCGAAAGCAAGACGGGTGAATTCGATCACGCATTGAAGGATTGTGACAGGGCCATCGCGTGCGCGACGACGGACTCCGTGCGCGTGATGAGCCACGCGCTGAAAGGCAATATCCTGCAAAACGTGGAGCCTGACCCGAAGCGGTTGAAGGCGTCGGAAGGCGAATATCGCGCCGCCATCGCACTCGATGCCAAGAATGCGTCCGCGCATCTCAACCTGGGAATTGTGCTCCTGCGGGAATCGCAGCAAGCCGAGGGACTTGCGGAGCTGAACAGCTATCTGAAGATCGCGCCGAACGGCCCGGACGCTCCGTACGCGAAAAAACTGATTGAAAAGCCCAAGGAAGTGGGCAGAGCGCTTGCGCCTGCGTTGGAGGTCACCACATTGAGCGGCGACGTGTTTGCGCTCGACCAAATGGCCGGGAAAGTGGTGGTGATGGATTTCTGGGCGACGTGGTGTCCGCCGTGCAGGGAATCGGTGCCCGAGCTGAAGGCTTTGACGCAGAAGTATCCGCACGACAAGCTGATCGTGGTCAGTTTCAGCGCGGACAATGACGAGCAAGCGTGGAAGAGTTTCATCGCCCAGAAGAACATGGACTGGGCCCAATACTGGGATCATGACGGACGCATCCGGGCTCAGTTCGGCGTGAATGCGTTTCCCACTTACCTGGTGGTCGATCCGGATGGCTTTGTTTATAAGAGAATCGTCGGATTGAATCCGCAGATGTCGGTCGTCGGCCAGCTCAAGGACGCGCTGAAAGTGATCTTGCCGGAGTAAGCCGGAAGGGCTGCGGCGGGAAGAGCTGCTGCTGGTGAGGCAGCGCGGAGGTCGGCGCTGCGCACCCGTTGGCTTTATGTCGTGGCTGAAGCCACAAACGAGGTTGGGTGCCCGACGATACGCCGAGAGCTCCTCCGACTTCGTTCAGGATGACGGCGTTGAAGAGCCAGAGCTGCCTTTGAGGGCAGCGAGCAGCGCGGCGCCGTTTGGCGAGCCGAGGCCGGTGCATGGATCCCAGCCCGGAGCGGCGGAGTAACCGCCGTTGGAACCCGAAGTGATGTCGTGGAATGCGCTTGAGGTGCCGGCGTCCGCGGTGGCGGAATAGATGAGCGGGTTGAGGTAGCCCGCGGGCTTGCCGATCGACTGGTTGATCCGGGCGACGAGGCCGGCCCAGAGCGGGGCGACGGCGCTGGTTCCGCCGATCACGGTGGATTCGCCGTCGACGAGGACTTCGTAGCCGCTGGCGGGGTCGGCGTCGCCCGAGACGTCCGGAACGCCGCGGCCTTTGAAGCCCTTCGGAGCCGCCGGGATTGTCGCGCCGGATTGAAACGACGGAAGCGCGAAGACTTCGCTGACACCGCCGCCCGTGGCGCCTTCGTCCGCCGACAGCTCGTTCCACGCGACTTCGCTTGAGATCACGCTTCCGTTGATGGCCAGCTTCGTGCCGCCGCAGCCGATCACGTAGGGGCTCGACGATGGGAAATCGACTTCGAGCGCGCCGTTGGAGGAGCCATCGGTCGCGCCGCTGTCTCCCGAGGCGACCAAAACGGTGACGCCCATGGTGGCTGCGTCCTGGCAGGCGGAACCGAGCGAGTCGCGCGCCTGCGCCGTCCAGGAATTTTCCGGGCCGCCCCAGCTGATCGAAATAATGGAAGGGCGCAGCGTGGCATCATGCGCGGCGGTGGTGACGGCGTCGATGAAACCCTGGTCGGTATTGGGCGCGAAGTAGACCCCGATCTTCGCGGCGGGGGCGATGGCCCCGGCGACTTCGATGTCGAGCTCGACTTCACCGTCGGGACCGTCGGCGCTGCCATCGGGCGAGTTCGTGGCGCCGTCGACGGAAATGGCGCTGACCTCCGGAACAGCGATGCCCAGCTTGCTGAAATAGGCGCTGAGATCGCCGGCGCTGTAGCCCCCGCCGAGTTCGATGAGGGCGATAGCCTGACCGGAGCCGTCTGTGCCGGCGGGGAAATTGTATGCTTGCGCGACCTGAAGGGCCGTGAAGGAAACGTCGGTGGCCATTGCGCGGACGCGGCGGCGGAAATGCGTGCGGGCCTGCGGGCGATTGTCGAGGCCGAAGACTCCCTCGATGATGTTTTCGAGGGCAGCGGGAATTTCAAGCGCGCCGCTGCGGCAGCGGTAGGTGCGGCCTGCTATGGAGTGATGATGCAGCTGGGCCCGGAAGGCCTTGCTGAAGGCGCCGACGGTACCGCTGAGATGGACGGTACGGCGGGCCGGGACAGCGCTGTCGAGCGTGAGATCATTTTCGGCGGCGAACTTGCGGATTGCGGCGATGTCTGCCGGACGGGCGCCGTGTTTGGCCGCGAACTCTTCGCGGCTGAGATAGGTGCGCTGCGCGGGACGGCCGCGGCCGAGTTCGGCGTCGGAGGGGAACTCGCTCGGTTTTGAGCCGCGGCGGAGGATTACCGTTACCTGGATTTTTTCCGCGGCGTCGGCCGGGGCGAGTTTTGCGGCGCCAGCGAGGGGCAGGCGGGTGCTGCCTTTGAGTTGGACCCGGCGGGATTGTGATGGCATCGGCGACTCCCGTTCGAGGGATCGTTGCACAGTTGAGATGCGACGGCGAGGGCTGCGGCCAGTAAATTGTAGGAACGTGGTGCGTGGGCGTCAATGGAACCGCGCGATCGTAGCTGAAGCCACGACCCACAAGGCCGCATCCGTCATTCGTGGCGGCCGCATCGCCAAGCATCTGCACCGGCGACCGCATGCCGTTTCCTACCACATCTGAAATTAGTTCAGGGGCGGAGGCGCGTCCAGCGGGATGCGGCTTGGTTCGCCGTGGAAGCCGCGGATTTCTATGTCGTCGAGCAGGATGGACGGGGCGACCACCGTGCTCGGAATGCCCGCGTTGGCGTCACCGAAAGCGCTGAGGGCCGTGCCGGCGAGGCCGTCCTGCGAATTCTGCATGTAAGTCAGGATGTAGGGATCGCCGCCGACGGCGAGCATGTTGCGGAGCGCGCGCGTGTTGAGTCCTTCGAGGAATCCGCCGCGGGCGAGCTCTTCGTGGCCGTCGGCGACGTAGACTTTGTAGACGAGCAGCGGGGCGCGATCGCCATTGGCGATTCCTGAGCCGAGTCCGCCGACGAATTCCGAAAAATCCTCCTGGCTGACGGCGGCGAGCGCGGGATTATCCATGCGCTTGATCTCAATGCACCATTCGTGGCCGTCGTCCTTGCAGGCGTTGAGAAATTTCTTGCGCATGTCGTCGGGTTGGAGCGCGTCGCTGGAGGTGAGAAAGAGATTGCTGCTGAGCGGATGCGGATCGGCGAGCAGGGCGGAGCGTGCGTGGCCGTTGGAGAGCGAAAAATCGGGGCCGGGACGGCGCGACATGAGCAAATCGCGCAGAATTCCGTTCGACACTAGGTCGACGTGCTGCGATTTTACGCCTTCTTCGTCGACGTCGTAGCTGCCAAGCAGCGGCTGGCCCTGAAAATCCGCGAGCGTGGGATCGTCGTAGACGGAAACGCTGGTGGGGAGCACACGCGTACCGACACGGCCGGACCATTCGCTGCGGCCGCCGAAGCGTTCGATGAAGGAATCGAAATCGCGGGTCATGGCGAGCGGCGGGCGGGCGCCGGAAAGCGAGGGCTCGAGCACCTGTGCGAGAGTGGATGCGGCTGCGGGTGCGTCAAACAGCACCGGTCCGGTGTAATCCGGAAGCAGCGGGCTGGAGCGCAGCGCCATGAGGTCGGTCGCGGCGGCTGCGATGCCTTTTGAGACCGTGGCCGCGTCGGGCAGGTCAGCCGGTGTGGCGCGGTAGACGGCCCAGTAATTGTGGAGCGACATGCCGTCGTCGGCCTGCGTATCGAGCGCGGCTTCGACGGCGGCGAGATGGCGCGTGGAGCGGATGGTGGTGCCTTCGGTCGTCATGCGATAGGTCGTTGCGTAGACGAGGTAATAATTCACGCGATTGCCGTAGAGCTGCGGGAAGTCTTTCAGCACGATGGAGGCTTCGCGGGCTTCTTGGTCCCAGTTGCGCGAGGACCAATCCGGTTCCTGGCGTGGATCGATTTTAGTCATGGGGGATGTGGGAGCGAAGTCGTCGATCTCGGGCGGCTTCGTCAGGCTGCGCAGAAACGATTGCTTGAGCGCCATCTGCGTGACGGCGGCTTTATAGGCTTGATCGGTGGCCAGCCACAAATCCTGGCGGAGAGAATTGTAATCGCGGTCGATGCCAACTTCGCCGGTAGAGCCGAGGAAGCCCTGGAAACCGTCTTCACTGATGAAATTGGAGCTGTCGAGGTGGTAATTGCCGACGCGTACATCGACGGCCATGAAGCGCGTGCGGGAGGTGGAGCTCGAGACGAGCGCGCCGAACGACGCGGTGACCGTGCGCACGTCGAGATCGAGCAGGCGGTATTCGATGTAGAAAGGTTTGTCGACGCCGGCAAGCGCGAGGCGGGTGCGGGCGCGCTGCATCTCATCGTGCATGGCGTGCAGGGT
>JBAVUW010000032.1:0-5614 GCA_049696975.1 Candidatus Acidiferrales bacterium
CGGAATTCAGGGTGGGTAGCTTTGATCGCGCCCGCGATGCGGTCGATTTCGTCACGGCCACGATAGACTCCCTTGCTAGGGTCGTAGAAAACGCAATCTTCCGTGTAAATCTCGTCGATGGCGGCGCGCCGGCGAGCGGGATCGTTTTCACCGAAGACCTCACGAAGATTGCGGATCAGCAAGGTCGATATGCCGTATGGTATGGCATGGCTTGTCTCCTCTCGGCATACAGCGCGGCTTCCGATATCTCGACCCGGGGCAGCTCTTTCGTCTGCCTGAAGTTGCGTTACGAAATTGCCTTCCACATCCTTAGGTGGCTTACAACGATATTCGTTGCAACCTCAGATGGTCGACCGGATGGAACAGATGAGCGACGAGCGGTAACGGCGCTAATGAAAACTCACATTATTTTGGCAGGTGACTTGGAGAGTCATCCAGGCCGGACCAATCGTGTCTGGATAACAGGCGATCCTTCCCATCAGTCAGCCGAACTTCTCTCGCCATCTTGCCTATCTACCTCGAGCGGGGATCGTTGCGTCAAGATGCGAAGGCAACCGGACGCACTATCGCCTTGTCGCAACCAAGGACGAAGCAGCCGCAAGCATCCTGCGCGAGGCTCTCACGCACCTGGAAAAGAAGCCCGAGATGCAACGGGACATTTCGCGGCTCAGCTCCGCGTGTTGCGCACCTGAGAAGTATGAGCTTCCCCAGGCGGTACCTCAGCCAGCGGTCAGCCCGCACGACCTATCAGGAGTTACGGTCTGCCTCAGACTTCAGCTAATGAATCAACCAATTAACGATTATTTGTGAGCGCATGCGAGGCGAGTAGTAGAATGGCGCGCAATAGAGGTTCGATTGATGAGTACCCTCCACACGATTGGGGCGTGGTTCCTTCGTTTTTGTCTTGTGGTGATTTTGATTGTCGCACTCATTTGGTTAAGCGTTCGTATCTCGCGTGCCTATTATCTTCGCCAGGCGCAACAGCCACCATCAGCTTTCATAGTCGAGAACGCGCCGGTGATCGCTTTGATACACGCGCGCGTGATTGATGGCACTGGGGCGCCAGTCCAGGATGAACAAACGCTGATACTGGCCAACGGCACCATCGCGGACGTTGGCCCATCGGCGTCCATCACCATTCCATCAGGTGCGCGAGTGCTTGACTTCTCCGGCAAGACCGTATTCCCCGGCTTAGTCATGCTGCACGAGCACCTCTTCACCACTTCGCCGGACAACACTCCTTCGAAACGTCTCCTGGTAGAACAGCCCGTCTCATTTCCCCTGTTGTATCTCGCCTCCGGCGTCACAACCATGCGTACCACGGGGAGCATAGATCTGACCGCGGACATCGCCATCAAGCGCGCAATTGACTCTGGCCACCAGCCCGGACCGGACATCGTGCTTACGGCGCCGTATCTCGAAGGACCACCGTTGGTTTTCTCGCAGATGCACGCGCTCGCAAACGCGGAGGAAGCTCGCCGCGCCGTGGACGCCGCCGCGGCGCAAGGCGTCACCTGGTTCAAAGCCTACATGCACATCACGCCCCAAGAATTGCAGGCCGCGATTGACGAGGCGCACAGCAGGGGTCTTAAGGTTACGGGACACCTTTGTTCCGTCGGATTTACGGAGGCCGCCGACTTGGGCATAGATGGTCTCGAACACGGCATCATGGTGGATACCGAATTTTTCCCGGGCAAGCAGCCCGGCATATGCCCCGAGGATAACGTCGCGATTGCCGACCTGGCTAAACGCGTGGATGTGGATAGTCCCGCGGTGCAGGCCGTCATCCATCATCTGATCGAGCATCACGTCACAATCACTTCGACCCTCGCCGTGGACGAGGACTTTGGCGGCGACCCGCAGCCGACGTCAGGACTGGAAGGGCGCGAGCAGCGCGCGCTCTGCTGGCGGTGTTGGATGGAGTACCTCACCATCCGCCGGTTCCTGCTGCCGAAAATCACCCTTGCAAATCTTTCCGCGAAGCAGATGCGGTTCGAGCGTGAGTTTGTCGCGGCCGGCGGAATGCTCGTCGCCGGCTCCGACCCCACCGGCGATGGTGGCACCGTCGCCGGATACGCCGATCAGCGCGAGATCGAGTTGCTGGTGAAGGCCGGTTTCTTGCCGGTTGAAGCCATTCACATCGCAACACAAAACGGCGCCGAGGTACTCGCTGAAAGCGATCGAATCGGTACAATTTCAAAAGGAAAGCAGGCGGATTTGGTCGTGGTGACCGGCGATCCGTCCGCAAATATTTCAGACATTCGAAATGTGGATCTCGTTTTCCGCAAAGGCATTGGCTACAGCTCCGCAAGACTGTTCGGCGCAACGAAAGGCCTTGTGGGTGTCGAGTGACGCCTGTCTGTTCCAGTCAGGACTGGCTGCTGAGCGCGCGACCAGCTTAGGGCAAAGGTGCCGGACACAAATGAATTGTTCTGCGGCGGCAACGCACTCACTGTGCACGTCGTCGCAGAAATCGTTGGAGTGAACCCCTAAAGTGAGACAGTTTCATGATGTACACTTCCCGAAATCGCAAAACCGGCCGGAAAAGTGCGCGGCGGCGTTTCACCAGAAGCACGACGTACGTCCGAGACCGCCGCTCATCCGTATCCGCAGGCGTGGTCCCGCACTCCAAATCAAATTTCCAGGAGTTTGTGGGCGTCAATACCAGAGTGTGATGCACACATCAGTCTCAACGTGGGGTTCACGTCCCAGAATTGCGGGTTAAACCAAGTTTTCCTACGTGTGTGCTACTTCTGGTCGTTGTCCTTCGGAATGGACGAAGGGAACCCCTGCCTAGCGAGCAAGGGCTCTCTTAGAAGTCGGATTCTTTTACTAATACCGATCGATGAGCTTCGATTCGGGCTTGGTAATCGGCATTCCTTGTCGGGTAATATGCCTTCAATCCCTTCTCTCGGTTGGCGGCAAGTGAACTACGGTCAACTTTTTTTAGCCACAACTGAAGTTCCTCCTTCGTGGGATTGGTGCAGTAAACAGGAGATCCAGGCAGTTGCCGCCACGATTCAGCGATTGTTCCGGCGTCAACCGAATCGAAACCCATTCGATCAATAAGTTGAGCAACGATTTCTTTTGCCTCGGTATTGTCTCCAGAAATTGGGACCGTCGGTCTGGTTGTGGCCGCTTTTGTTCGCAGCCGGCGCCGCTTTTTCGGAGAAGATCCACTGCTCCACGATCAGACCTTCTTCCATTTTGAAAATCTCGAAGAACACTTTTTCGCCGAGCAGGTTCCCTTTGTATGTGTAACAACGTACGGACCGTCCTGAATCGTGTGAATCGTCTGCAGCGAACTCCTCATCCGCGGCAGACCGTTGATCCAGGTTCGCACTCCATCAATGTCCCCAGCCGCCCGCGGGTTGTGTTGTTTGTATTTCGCCGAGTCGATGAACTTGACCGCAAGCTCCGGGTGCCTGCTGCCGATGCCTTCAAATACAGTCAGAACCCTTTCGATGTCGCTGGCTGCCATGATTCAATCTCCTTTGTGCAGGAGGGCCGGGTCCCTGTTTTCTTATTAGCGGCTTGCTATGCAGTTCGCGCCGGCGTCGCCGGCTTCGCCGTAAAAATACCGCTGAAACTTCCACGGTACGGAATGAAAACCAGCACCCACAGCACGCAGGCCACCAGCGCGGGGGCGATCGTTGCTGGCGAAAGCGTGATGTGGAACGCGAGTATGTTGTAGAGTTCGCCCGCGAGCACCGTCAGCGCCAGCGGCACGAAATAGCCGGAGAGCAACAACAATCCTCCCAGAACCTGTAGCGCGAAAAAGAACGCCGCAAAATGTGACGCGCTGACGGCGGTAAAGAATTGAACCGCCAGCGGATTCGTTGGTGGCGGCTGCGGGATAAAATTCAGAAACCCATTCAGCCCAAAAACGGTGAAGATCAACCCGAGCAGAATGCGCGCGACGATCGAAGTGATTCTCATGCGCGGCCGCCTTGCGGTGTTTGCACGTGGTTCTGCACGGCTTGCAGATGCGGCGCAAGAAAAGTTTCGCGATTCTGCCCCTGGTGCAGCGCCGCGGTGCCGCCTGCCGTGAGGAACTTCGCGTCCGTCACGCCCAGGAATCCGAAAACCGAACGCAGGTAGGGTTCCACAAAATTGAACGAAGCCATCTGGGTCTGCGCGTCATAGATGCCGCCGGTCGCGATGAGGAAAGTCGCATTCTTGCCGGTCAGCAGGCCCTTCGGCGCCCCGCCCGCGTACGAAAAGGTTTTTCCGACGCGCGCGATGTGGTCGATCCAGAGTTTCAGCGCCGACGGCACGCCGAAATTGTGCATCGGTACGCCGATCACGTATTCATGCGCGCGGTCCAGTTCCGCGACCAGGGAATCGGAAAGCGACAGCAGCTGCTTTTGCTGCGGCGTGCGAGCGTCCTGCGCCGTGTACACCGCGCCGACCCATTCCGCAGACACCGGCGGGATCGCAATCGCGTTGAGATCGCGGTAAACCACCTCTCCATTCGGGTGCGAAACCTTCCATTCGGTGACGAACGTCGCCGTCAGTTCTCGAGACACCGACCGGCCGTACAGCGGGCTGGAATCGATATGCAGCAGCGTGGTCATAGTTGAATTCTCCTATACGACAACTGATGCTTAGTAATCAGATGTGGATTAAAAGAAAATAAACAACTGTCGTTTGTGCGATCTAATGCGTCCAATAGGGGTAGGATTAATATAGAGGTGGCTCAGAATGAGCCTGGAAACCCAATCCGCTGTCGATACGACGGATCCCCGCATCCTGCGGAGCCGCCGCATGCTGATGAATTCTCTTGCTAAGCTATTGACTCAGAAGGAGTTCGAGCAGATTTCCGTGCAGGAGATCGCCGATGAGGCGGCCCTAAACCGCGCGACCTTCTATCTACACTACCAAGACAAGGCCGCCCTGCTGCAGGCCATGACGGAATCGCGCTTCCGCGAGCTGATGGATCGCCGCGGCATCACCTTTTCCAACTGTGACGGAGCGCTCCGAGCCATCGCCCTCGGAGTCTGCGACTACCTCACCGAAATCACCAACTGCCCGGTGAAAGGCGCGCTGATCCCGCTTGAGGGCTCGATCATTCCCGTCATCGAAGGCATGTTCAGGCACGGGCTCGAGAGCCACGAGCCGCCGCCCGGCGTCGACGTGGCGCTGCTCGCCGCCACTGCCGGCTGGGCCGTCTTCGGAGCCGCGCGCCAGTGGCTTCAAACCGCCGACCGCATCCCCGCCGAGCAGATGGCCGCCAGGATCGAAGCTTTGGTAAACCCGCTGTTCTCAAGAGCCGCCGGCGTGATGGGTGCCAGCGAGGAGGAGTTGTGAAGATAGCGGTTGTTGGAGCGATCACTGCGCACATTGGCGCGGAAATCGTTGGAGGGAACCCTAGAGTGAGACAGTCTTGTCGTGCACACCTTGGAAGGCGCAATTACCTCCGGCTTGCCGACAAACCGCTCGTGGCCCCGTTGCCTACGGAGATAGCCGCTTTTCTCCAGGATTGCCGATAGATTTTCGATGTTTCGGTCCAAGCAAAACAGCTTGAGCGACCGCGAAATATTCCTCCTGCCGTGCACCAATCCTACGAATAGGACGTCGCACGGCAGAGTCCAGCTCACGGTGGCTTGTCGAA
>JBAVUW010000033.1:0-167851 GCA_049696975.1 Candidatus Acidiferrales bacterium
GTGGTGAATCGGTGCGCCCCGGGTCGTCCGTGGCGCTTGTTTCCTGGGCGGAGGCGCAGCGCGCCTATGTTGCCGCCAGCCGCCGGCTGGCCGACTTGATTCAGGGTGAATTCACTCAGGCCTTCGCGGGATCGCCGTCGAATTCCGAATCGGTGCCGGTGCGGGCGCTGCGCTCGGTCACCGGTCCCGCCGTGGCCGTCGAGATTTCGAGCATCTCGGCGGTGACGCCGGACGCGTTGGCGGCGTCGGGTGAGCCTCTCGGCAACGCGATAGCGCGCGCGATCGTGGCCTTCCGGCAGGCGGGCGCGGGAGGAGTGAAGTAATGCCGCGCGGCGTAAAAATAGCGCTGGGGCTGCTCGTTGTGGCCGTGATCATCGGCTTGATCAGTTTCCGCGGCATTCAGCGACGCGTGAAGCGTCTTGCGGACCTGCAGACCGCCGATGAAAGGGCCCGGCATGAGATTCTGGCGGCGCCGATCACCACGTCCTCCGACGTCACTCAGGCCGCGAAAATCTATTGGGCGGCAGGGCCCGACCATATCGCGCCGGTCGAGGTCCAACTGCCGCTTTCGGCGAATCCAGTGGAACGCTGCCGGCAGCTACTCCATGAATTGACCGTCAATCCCCCGACGCCTGGACAGCGCACGATTCCAGCCGATACCACGGTGATGGGTTTTTACATTTTGCCCGACGGCACGGCCATCGCGGATTTTTCCGACGCCCTTTCCTCCGAGATGCCTTCAGGAATTCTGAGCGAAGAGATGGCCGTGGATTCGATTGCGCAGACGCTCGAGAGCAATGTTCCAACCCTGCGCCGGTTGAAGGTTCTGATTCACGGGCAAGAAGTTGACACGCTCGCCGGAAATGTGGACTTGACCGGTTTTTTCGATTTGAATCCGCCAGCGCCGGCTCTTCCCCAGACCGCTGGGGCGGCCAAATCCGCCCGCTAGCTCCGTCGTCTGACTACGTTGACGCTTCGCCCGCACGGCTTGCAAATCTTGGGGCGCAGCGGTTGACACCTTCGCACCCAGTGGTCAAACTTACCTGCCAATTTTGGAACCTAGCAGGTTTGGCGCGGGTCGACGGAAACCCCCGCGAAACTTGAATCCAGGAGAGTTTCTTGCGAACAGACGGGCGCGGGGCGGCGGATTTGCGGCCGGTGAAAATTACGCCGGATTTTATTTCGACCGCCGAGGGTAGTGTCTTGATCGAGGCGGGCCACACCCGCGTGATCGTGACGGCCACGGTAAACGACGGCGTGCCATCGTTTCTGAAAGGCACCGGCAAGGGCTGGGTGACCGGCGAATACGGGATGTTACCCCGTGCCACCGAAGAGCGTACGCCGCGCGAATCGACCCGCGGCAAACAATCGGGGCGGACCCTCGAAATTCAACGCATGATCGGCCGAACGCTGCGTGCTGCAACCGATCTAAAGGCCCTTGGCGAGCGTACCGTCTGGGTTGATTGCGATGTGATCGAAGCCGACGGCGGAACGCGCACGGCATCCGTCACCGGCGCATACTGCGCGCTGGCTCTCGCGCTCGAACGTCTGGTAGCGGCGGGCATGATGCGTTCCATACCGCTCCTCGATTCCGTGGCCGCCACGAGCGTCGGGATCGTAGACGATGAGCTAATGCTCGATCTGGCGTATGAGGAAGACTCTCGCGCCCAGGTGGACATGAATGTGGTAATGACAGGAGACGGCCGTTTCGTCGAGGTACAAGCGACGGCGGAGGGACGGCCCTACACCAACGAGGAACTGGATCAACTGCTCGATCTCGCGTCAGGCGGAATCCGCCAGCTCGCCAAACTGCAGCAGGAAATTGTCCGCGTGAAATTCGGCGGTCGGGCGCGCTAACGCCGATCGAACTCCATGCGCCTGAGAATACTCCTGGCCTCGTCCAACGCGGGAAAATTGCACGAATACCGCGAGCTGTCCGCGGGCGCGGCACTCGACATCGTTCTGCTGCCCCATTTCGAAACATTTCCCGAGTTCGACGAATCCGCGCCGACGTTCGCCGAAAATAGTGCCGGCAAGGCCCTGCACTACAGCCGCTACAGCGACGAAATCGTGCTCGCCGACGATTCCGGCCTGGTGGTCCCGGCGCTGGGCGGCGCGCCCGGTGTTCGTTCGGCGCGTTACGCCGGCCCCCACGCATCGGCGGCCGACCGCGTGGCGAGATTGCTACGAGAAATGTCCGGGAAAACGAGTGACGAACGCCGTGCGCGATTCGTCTGCGTGATATCCATCGCGCGCCAGGGTCGGGCCGTCGCGATCGTCTCCGATAAGGCGGAGGGCTTCATCGCCACGGAACCGCGCGGAACCAACGGATTCGGCTACGATCCCGTTTTTCTATTCCCCAGTCGACGCCGCACCTACGCAGAAGTCACGTCATGCGAAAAGAATGCGGCAAGCCACCGCGGCAAGGCGTTTCAGCGATTGCTTGACGTCCTGACGCTATCGAAATAATTAGCGCCTTCCTACAGCCTTTCGCATCCAATTGTGGGAAAGAAATCTGCTTGCCGGTCGGTCCCTGGGAGAGTACAAAGGGGACCCCTACCTGAGGTGACGAATGGCAACATCCCGAACAGCGCCTCAACTCCATCCGGGATTGCTGGCACGATTGCAGGAAGCGCGGGCGCGCACCGACGCCCTGTTTGCACTGCTGCCTCCGAATTCCTTTTACGAGCGGCCGGTGCCCGAACGCCATCGATTGATCTTCTACCTGGGGCACCTGGAATCCTTTGACTGGAATTTGCTTTCGCCGGCGCTCGGGCTCACTTCGCACGATCCGGAATTCGACAAGCTCTTCGCGTTCGGCATTGATCCCGTCGAGGGCGGTCTGCCGACGGACGTGGCGGAAGATTGGCCGAGCATCGTTCGCGTGGAGACATATAACTGGCGTGTCCGAACCCAGCTGAGCGACGCACTGCAGCATCCGAGCGCGCGAGCCGCGAACGTGCGGGAAATCGCCGACGGCACGCTTCTTCAGGTGGCCATCGAGCATCGGCTGATGCACGCGGAAACTCTTGCGTATCTGTTGCACAACTTGCCCGTCGATAAAAAGCTCGCGAAGACGCGGCCGCTGGTCGACCGGCGGCCCGCCCCTGAGACGCGACTCGTGAAGATTCCAGCAGGGATTGCGACACTCGGTAAAACGCACCACGATACGTCCGATTTCGGATGGGACAATGAATTCGGTGTCGAGCGTGTCGCAGTACCGAGTTTTTCCATCGGCGCTTATCCGGTGACGAATGACGAATACCTGAAATTTTTGCAAGCCGGCGGCTATCAAACTGCGTTTTATTGGACTCCGGAGGACTGGGCTTGGGTGGAGCGCGAGAAGATCGAGCATCCGCACTTCTGGACGCCGAAATCGGATACCTCGACCGCTCAGTCCCACGCGCAATGGGATCTGCGCACGATGTTCGGCGCGATGCCACTGCCGCTTTCCTGGCCAGTGTACGTGACGCACGCCGAAGCGTCGGCGTTCGCGCGATGGTCCGGCACCAAGCTTCCCACCGAAGCGCATTGGCATCGGGCAGCGTATGGAGCGCCGGATGGAACCGAACGCGAATATCCCTGGGGGCCAGCGTCGCCTTCACCGCGCTATGGAAACTTTCACCACGAGCGGTGGGACCCCACGGCCGTGGACGCATATCCGGACGGCGCGAGCGCGTTCGGCGTCTTCGATCTGATGGGCAACGGATGGGAATGGACTTCGACGCCGTTCGGGCCGCTGCCAGGATTCGAAGCGTTCTCTTTCTACCCAGGCTATTCGGCGAATTTCTTTGATGGCAAGCATTTCGTAATGAAGGGCGGGTCCTCGCGCACAGATATCTGCATGCTGCGCCGGACGTTTCGGAACTGGTTCCAGCCGCACTATCCGCACGTGTATGCCACTTTTCGCTGCGTGGAGGAATAGGTCATGGGGTCAGCTCCGCGAATTGCACCGGCCGGTCCGTCTGCGCAATTTATTTCCGAATTCTGTTCGGATATCGTGCTCGGGCTCAGTCATCCGGGCCAAAAAGAGCTGCCTTCGAAGTATCTCTACGATGAAGTCGGTTCCGCGCTCTTTGATGTGATCTGTCTTCTGCCGGAGTACGGCTTAAGCCGCGCCGGAATGCGCATGCTGAAGGCTCATTCCGGTGAGATCGTCAACTGCCTGGCGGGCCCTGTGGCGGTTGCCGAGCTCGGCAGCGGCAGCGGCCAGCAGACCCGGTGGCTGCTCGAGGCGCTGGCCCGGCGACAGAGCGTCAACTACTATCCGATCGACATTTCCGGCAGTGCCCTCAACCGGTGCCAACAGGAATTGGGACAGATGGACATGGTGAGCATCGTCGGATTCGAGCGCGCGTACCTGGATGGATTGCAGGAAGTGGCGGCGCGCCGGCATGAGGGTGAGCGCCTGTTTGTGCTGTTCCTGGGCAGCACGATCGGGAATTTCGACCGGCCTGCGGGCGATCAATTCTTGCGGGAGGTCCGGTCGATCCTTCGGGAGGGCGATGCGCTGTTGCTGACGACCGATCTGGAGAAGCCCGTGCCGACGCTGATTCTGGCCTACGACGACCCGGCGGGCGTGACGGCTGCGTTCAACAGGAATCTCCTGGCGCGGATCAACCGCGAGCTCGATGCCGACTTCGATCTCGGCCGGTTTGAGCACATGGTTCGTTGGGACGAGACCGAGCGCCGCATTGAGATGCACCTGCGGTCGAAAGTCTGGCAGCGGGTGACCATCCGCAAGGCCGGTTTCCGGTTTTATCTCCGTGAGGGGGAGACGATCTGGACGGAAAGCTCGCACAAGTATGAGGTGAAGGCCGCGGTGCGAATGGGCGAACGAGCCGGCTATCGGTGCGCCGGGCAGTGGTTCGATCACGAATGGCCGGTGGCGCAGAATCTGTTTTTCGCGGTCTAGGGCAACCGAGGGAGGGTCTCAGTGTCCAAAGCCACGTGGAATGGCGCCGTACTGGCGGAAAGCGACAAGACCGTCACGATTGAAGGGAACAGGTATTTTCCCGCGAGCTCGGTGCAAACCGAGTATTTGCGGCCCAGCCAGACGCAGAGCGTCTGCCCGTGGAAGGGAACAGCGAGCTACCATGACGTGGAGGTGAACGGCCTCCGCAATCCCGATGCTGCCTGGTATTACCCCGATCCCAAGCCTGCCGCCGCGCAGATCAAGGACCACGTCGCGTTCTGGAAGGGCGTGCGAGTGGAGGCCTAATTTTTCAAGATGCGTGGAGTTTCGTGATATTTTTCCTTCGTGCCTCCGTCGAAAAAGCTAACCTCAGTGCGAAAACCCAGCAAAGTCAAGTCACGCAAGACGTCCGGTCACGCTTCCGCCGCTGGGGGAACCCAGCCCGCGCGCGTGCGGGCCATCCTCGACGGACTCGACGCCTCCTACCCGGATGCCACCTGCGAGTTGCGCTATGAAAATGCCTGGCAGCTTCTGATTGCGACGATCCTGTCGGCGCAGTGCACGGATGCGGTGGTCAACATCGTCACGGAGGTGCTTTTCCAGAAGTATCGGACGCCGGGGGAACTCGCATATGCGAAACCGAGCGACATCGAGCAGATCATTCGTCCGACCGGTTTCTTCCGCAACAAGACGAAATCGATCATGGGCGCGAGCAGGAAGATCGTTGAGGAATTCGGCGGCGAGGTTCCCCGCACGATGGAGCAGCTGCTGACGGTTCCCGGCGCGGCGCGAAAGACGGCCAACGTGGTGTTGGGCACCGCGTTTGGAATCGCGGCGGGGGTGGTCGTCGATACCCACGTGATGCGGCTCTCGAGTCGGCTCGACCTGACCAAGCATGCGGAGCCGAAGAAAATCGAGCTGGATCTGATGAAGATTATTCCGCAGCGCACGTGGATCCAGTTCTCGCATCAGCTGATTTGGCACGGTCGCCGCGTGTGCGTGGCGCGCAAGCCGCGATGCATCGACTGCAATCTCGAGAAAATCTGCTACTCGAAAGACAAAACGATCAACACCCAGGCGAAACGGCTGAAGTGATTTGTCAGTCTTGCGAGGGCTTTCCCTTTTTCTTCCAGATAGAAATTGCTCGCCGGCGTGCAAAAAGGGCTATCTGCAAATCGGCTCAGTGCCCGTATCTCTTGTTGTTTCAGTGCTTTAGCCATAGCCAAAAAATGGTACCTCGCATGCTGTAGGTCTATCCAGAAGCGATCATGCATACCATGGTTGCGGCATCGAGAAAGCAGGAAGGCGGGTGGAAACGGTCATGGACCAGAAGGATGCCGTGAAGAATCCGAAACCGGAGGCGAAATGGAGCGAGCGGTTAAGCGCGCTGCGGCGGGTTCCTCCGGTTATGAAAATGGTCTGGTCATGCGCCCCTGAAGTTGTCGTCGAAAGCATTGCGGCGCGCCTGATCGTTTCCGTCGTACCTGTGGCGTTGTTGGTTGTCACGCGGCAGGTGATCGATACGATTGACCGCCACCTCTGGTATCACTGGGCGCTGCCTCACTATTTTTGGTGGCTGGTCGCGCTCGAGTTCGTCCTCGCCAGCATCGCGGCGATGCTCGGGCGGCTGCTCAATTATTTCGACACGATTTTGGCCGACAAGTTCACGCGCCACATCAGCACACGCATTATGGAGCATGCCTCACGCCTCGATTTGACCCGATACGAAGATCCGCTTTTTTACGACAAAATGGAGCGCGCGCGTGTACAGGGCACCGATCGCGTGATGATGATCCAGATGATGGGCCGCTTTATGCAGGATCTGATCGGCGCCGTCTCGCTGGCGGTTGGCATCGGATTCTACGCACCTTGGTTGCTGGCCTTCCTGATCGTCTGTGTGGTGCCGGCGTTCCTGGGAGAGACGCATTTCGCTTTCCTCGGCTATTCGCTGAATTTCGAACAGACACCGGCCCGGCGGCAAATGGAATACTTGCGCATTTTGGGCGGCAGTCGTGAAAGCGCCAAGGAATTGAAGCTGTTCGGTCTCGGTCCATTTCTGGTCGGGCGCTACAAGGTGCTCTCTGACGAGCTGCATCGACAGAATGTGGGCTTGGCGCGGCGCAAGCTTCTCTTTGGTGCAGCGCTCACTTTGCTCGGCACGCTCGGCTATTACGGCGGGTTGGCCTTCGTGATCTATCAGACCGTAATCGGCTCCCTGACGATCGGCCAATTGACTCTGCTCGCGGGCGCGATTGCGGGAGCGAGCACCGGAATCCAAGCTGTCTTCAGCACATTCGCTCAAATCGCCGACCAGGCACTGTTTCTTACCGACCTCGTCGATTTCTTCGCGGTGGAGCCGACAATTCGCTCGAAACCGAACGCGCTGGTGGCTCCGCGGCCGATCCGGCAGGGAATCGAGTTCAAGAACGTCTCATTCGCCTATCCCGGCAGCCGACGCAAGATTCTTGCCGGCGTCAACATGCGCATCGAGCCGCACGAGCGCATCGCGCTGGTCGGCGAAAACGGGCAGGGCAAGACCACCATGGTCAAGCTCCTGACCCGCCTGTACGATCCCAGCGAGGGCCAGATCCTGCTCGACGGCGTCGATCTGCGCGAGTACAACCTCGAGGATTTGTGGAAGGAAATCGGGGTCATCTTCCAGGACTTCGTCCACTACGAGATGACGGTTTCCGAGAACATCGGCGTGGGCCGCATCGAGGACGCCCAGAACCCATTCCGCATTCGCGCGGCGGCCATGAAGACGTTCGCCGAGAAAGTGATTCAGAAACTGCCCAAGGGCTACGATCAGCCTCTCGGCTGCCGTTTCGAGGGAGGTGTCGATCTCTCCGGCGGGGAATGGCAGAAAATCGCCCTCGCTCGCGCCTACCTGCGTGACGCACAACTGCTGGTGCTCGACGAACCGACTGCGGCACTCGACGCGCGCGCTGAAAACGAAGTCTTCGAACGCTTCTCCGATCTCACGGCGGGAAAAATGGCGCTGCTGATTTCGCACCGGTTCTCCACCGTGCGCATGGCTGACCGGATTCTCGTCCTCCAGAAGGGCGGAATCGCCGAACAGGGCCAGCACGACCAGTTGGTGAAGGACGGTGGCCTGTACGCCGAGATGTACGAGCTGCAGGCGGCCAGCTACCGGTAGCGCCGTCCTGACGGAACCGGCAATGCCCCGGCTGTCGCTCGCATCGCTGATTGCAACCCCCAGGGTCGCAACGCAGCGTATGCGGGGCTTTTCCGAATTCGCTCCCGTTCGGGACGGTTCCGGGCCATACAGTAATCCCCTCAATCACTTACAGGGTGGTACGGATGCGCTCCTGGTGCCGAATTTCATAAGCTGGTGGTGGTCGGTTTAATGGCCGCTGCTGCTGCGGCGAGTGTTCATAAATTTATATATTCACGATGCGAGGACAAAACCCGTGAAAACGATCCTACAGGAACCAAGCTCATCTTGCGCCGGCAAGCCAGTTCCAGCAGGCAACGAAAGCACCGAAACTTTCGCACTCGTCCGCAGGGCGCAGGCGGGTGATTCGGCTGCCTTCGCACGCCTCGTCGAACCCTACATGCGGAAGACCTATCACGTCGCACTGAAGATCACCCGCAACCGTGAAGACGCCGAAGACGCCTCGCAGCAAACCCTGCTCAAGGCCTACGCGAACATCACTCAGTTCCAGGGCAATTCACAGTTTTCGACCTGGCTCACGCGCATCGCCATGAACGAAGCGCTCATGCTGATGCGCAAGCGCCGCTCCGAGGATTCGCACCTCACCTACGACAACGACACGACCGAGGGTCCCGCGACGATCGAAAAGATCTGTGCGAGCGAAACGGCGCACCCCGAATTCCTCTATGCCAAGCGCGAACACCACGAAGCGCTGCGGTCGGCCATCGGCGGCTTGCGCGAGACGCTGCGCGTCGTCGTCTGGATGCTCGGCATCGAAGAGCACAAGAGCAAGGACGCTGCGCGCATGCTCAATCTCTCGCAATCGGCCGTCAAGATCCGGTTCTCTCGCGCCCGGCAGGAACTACGCGCATGCCTGGCGGACCGCGTCTGACTTTCTTGCGTTGTTTCGAGAACAGCTCTGCCACGGTCGCTGTGACCGGGCGTTCTGAATTTCCGGCGTTCGCACCTCAGGGGAGGTCCGCTCCATGAGCGGGTTCTGGGGAGACACCCGTTCGTGGCTGATCGCCGGTTGCATTGCGGGCGGCGCGATCATCCTGAGCCTGATCGCCCACCGCATCGTTTTCTTCTTCCTCGACCGCTTCTCAAGAAAAAGGCAGGCTCGTTTCGGACAATCGTTCGTACAGCGCGCCTGGAAGCCGGCGCTTTTCGTCTTTCCGTTGATGGCATTGGTGGTGGCTTTGCCGGCCGCGCCATTTCCTACGAATTTTCGCGTCCTGTTGCAGCGTGTGCTGGGGCTCGGGGTGATTGCAGCGGTGGGCTGGGCGATCATCCTACTCGTCGAGTTGCTGAGCGACATGATTTATTACCGCTACGCGATCGACGTCGCCGACAATCTTTCCGCGCGGCGCATCCGCACGCAAACCGCGGTGCTGAATCGCATCGCCGTCGTCGTGGTCGTGCTGGTAACGGTCGCGATCATGCTGATGACGTTTCCCGAGGTCCGCCACATCGGCATCAGCTTGCTCGCATCGGCTGGTCTCGCAGGTTTGGTCGTCGGTATGGCCGCCCGCTCTACGCTCGCCAGCCTGATCGCCGGAATTCAAATCGCCATGACGCAGCCCATTCGCATCGAGGACGCGCTGGTCATCGAAGGCGAATGGGGATGGGTCGAGGAAATCGGCATGACCTATGTGATCATTCGCATTTGGGACCTGCGGCGGCTCGTGGTCCCGCTCACCTACTTCATCGAAAAACCGTTCGCGAATTGGACACGCACCAGTTCCGAGCTGCTGGGCGTGGTCATGCTCTACGCGGATTACAGCCTTCCCGTCGAGGAAGCGCGCCAGGAGTTGTACCGCCTGCTCGAAGCAAGCGACCTGTGGGACCGCAAGACCTGGGGCCTGCAGGTGACCGACGCAACGGAAAAAACCGTGCAGCTACGCGCGCTGATGAGTGCCGCCAACGGTTCGCGGCTCTGGGATCTGCGCTGCTACGCCCGCGAAGGGATGATTCGCTACATCAACTCCAAACATCCCGGGTCGTTGCCGCTCGTGAGGGGAGAAACTTCTGTCTCGATGCGGAACGGCGATCACGTCCCGGAACACGCGCTCCAGTCCCCGAACGCATCGGGCTCCCGCGCGTAGCGACGCCTCCGTTTTACAGAGCCCTTTGCCGGATGCTAACAACCATCGTTGGCGACGAGGCTTCCCGAATTATAGGAACCGGGTGTGGCCAGCCGCGTTTTGCATCTGGGTGCGAAATCGGCGAGAATGGTCACTTGCTCGCGGTTCGCTGACTTGTTTTTGGATCCTCTCGTGAATTCTTCCGCCATCAATCTTGCGCCGCCGCTTGGACTGGCCTGGGCGCACCCGCTCGTTCAGGAGTGGTTTGTCGGCAAATTCGGTACACCCACCGAGCCGCAAGAACAGGGCTGGCCGCACATCCTTGCCGGGCGCGATACGCTGATCTGCTCCCCGACCGGTTCGGGGAAGACGCTCGCTGCGTTCCTTGCTTGCATCGATAGGCTTGTACGCCGTGCCCTGGCGGGCTTGCTGACCGACGCCACCGAAGTTCTCTATGTCTCTCCTTTGAAGGCGCTCGGCAACGACATCCAGAAGAATCTCGATGTGCCCCTCGGCGAAATCATTGCGCTGGCGCAGCAGCGCGGTTACTTGATGACGGAAATTCGCACCGCCGTGCGCACCGGCGATACACACATGCATGAGCGGCAGGCAATGCTCCGCCGGCCTCCGCATATTCTGGTGACGACTCCTGAATCGCTCTACATCCTGCTGACAGCGCGCAAGAGCCGCGAATTTCTGCGCACGGTGAAAACCGTGATCGTCGATGAAATTCACGCCATGGCGGACGACAAGCGCGGCGCGCATCTGGCGCTTTCCCTCGAAAGGCTCGACGCGCTCACCGGAGCTCGCTCCACGCGAATTGGCCTTTCCGCCACCCAGAAGCCAATTGAGCTCATCGCACAGTTTTTGGCGGGAGCCGATCAAACGCTGCCCGATATCGTCCACGTCGCCCAGCGCCGCACGTTTGATCTGGGCGTCGAGGTGCCCGGCTGCGAGCTTGGCCCCGTGGCGTCGAATGAAATGTGGGACGAGATTTACGAGCGCATTGCGGATCTGGTCCGCCGACATCACTCGACGCTCGTCTTCGTCAACACGAGGCGGCTGGCCGAGCGCGTGGGCCATCATCTCGCTGCGATTCTAGGTGCGGACGCCGTAGCGTCGCATCACGGCAGCCTTTCGCGACAGCGCCGTCTGGCGGTTGAGGGCCGGCTCAAAGCCGGCGAGATTCGGGTGCTGGTTGCCACGGCTTCGCTTGAACTTGGAATCGACATCGGCAACGTGGACCTTGTTTGCCAGATCGGATCACCGCGATCGGTCGCCGTCGCCTTGCAGCGGGCGGGGCGTTCCGGCCATTGGCGCGGCGCGACCCCTAAGGCGCGTTTCTTTGCCACCACGCGAGACGAGCTGCTTGAATGTGCGGCGCTCGTCCGCGCGATCCGCCTGGGCGAACTCGATCGCATCATCCTTCCCGAATCGCCGCTGGACGTCCTGGCGCAGCAGATCGTCGCCGCGTGCGCTGCCGACGACTGGGCGGAAGACGATCTATTTGCACTGGTGCGGCGCGCCTATCCCTACCGCAGCCTCACGCGCGTGGAGTTCGACGAGATCGTCACGATGCTCGCTGAGGGAATCGCGGCCCGCCGCGGTCGCTACGGCGCCTATCTACATCGCGACGGCGTGAACAAACGCCTGCGCGGCCGCCGTGGCGCTCGCCTTGCGGCGATCACCAGTGGGGGTGCGATCCCGGATAATTCTCTCTACACGGTGCGTGCCGAGCCCGAGGGATTCGTTGTCGGCACGGTGGACGAGGACTTCGCCGTTGAAAGCATGCGTGGCGATATCCTGCTGCTCGGAAACAATTCCTGGCGCATCCGCCGCGTTGAGCAGGGGTCGATGATTGTCGAGGACGCCCAAGGCGCGCCGCCCACGGTACCGTTCTGGCGGGGTGAAGCCCCTGCGCGCACGATGGAGCTTTCCGAGCAAGTGGCTGAGATCCGCGCAAAGATTGACTCGCTCACGGACGGCTCGCCGCCTGGGCAAATTCGGGGCGCTGCCGGCGAAGCAGCGGCTCTAGCGATCGACTGGCTGAAGCAGGAATGCGCGCTTGATCAAGCGGGCGCCGAGCAGGCCGTCGAATACATCGTGGCCGGCCGGGCCATCCTGCGCGCCGTCCCGACGCAGCGAACGATCGTAGCAGAGCGATTTTTTGACGAAAGCGGCGGGATGCAGCTGGTGATCCACGCACCCTTCGGCGGGCGAATCAACAAGGCCTGGGGACTCGCGCTGCGTAAGCGCTTCTGCCGCTCGTTCAATTTCGAGCTCCAGGCCGCTGCCACCGACAACGGTCTGAATATCTCGCTCAGTGAGTTGCACAGCTTTCCGCTTGGCGACGTCTTCCGGTTCCTCCAACCCGAGGGACTCGAGCAGATTCTGGAACAGGCTGTGTTGACCTCCCCGATCTTCACCACGCGCTGGCGATGGGTCGCGGGGCGCGCGCTCGCGCTGCTGCGCTTTATGGGTGGCAAGAAAGTGCCGCCGCCGATTCAGCGGATGCGGTCCGATGATCTCCTTGCGGCAGTTTTTCCCGAGGCACTCGCCTGCCAGGAAAACATTTCCGGCGAGATCGAGATCCCGGATCACCCGCTAGTGCGGGAAACGATGAAGGACTCACTGACGGAAGCGATGGATGTGGAAGGCCTGAAACAGCTGCTGGCGGCGATTCGGGCCGGCGAGATTCGCTGCGTAGCTGTCGATACGCCGGTGCCGTCGCAATTTTCGCACGAGATTCTAAACGCCAATCCCTATGCCTATCTCGACGACGCGCCGTTGGAAGAGCGCCGTGCCCGGGCGGTCGAAATGCGCCGTTCGCTGCCCGAAGCGGTTCTGTCGGAAATCGGGCGCCTCGATCCGGCCGCCATCGCCCAGGTCCGCGAAGAATCCTGGCCGGACGTACGCGACGCCGATGAACTCCACGATGCGCTGCAAACGCTCGTCGCGTTCCCGGCGGATTCCGCGCGCGCCGTCCCGGGTGCAACCGGAGCGGCGCTCGCGGAGGTTATACGGCGGTCGCTCGTCGGCTGGACCCCGTACTTCGAGCAGTTGGTTTCCAGCCACCGTATGGTGCGCTGCGCCGCGGGCGATCGCACCTATTGGGTCGCGGCAGAGAAGTCGGCGGTGTTCGCGACGCTTTTCCCAGCCGCGCAGTTCGAGCCGTCCCCTGCAGCGACGGAATCGCGAGAGAGTACGCGCGAGGAGGCTGTCGCGCAGTCGGTGGCCGGCTGGATGTCCCACGCCGGCGTCCTGAGCGTCGCGACGCTCGGCGAAATTCTCGGATTGAGCGCGAGCGACATCGAAAAAGCCATGCTCCGACTGGAAGCCAGCGGCTCCGCCTTGCGCGGAAGCTTCACGGGCGGCTCCGAAACGGAATGGTGCGACCGGCGATTGCTCGCCCGGATTCACAAAATGACGCTGGGCGGCCTGCGCAGCCAGGTTCAGCCGGCCACGGCGTCGCAATTCATGCGCTGGCTGCTGCGCTGGCAGCGCGTTGCGCCCAACACGCAGGTGCTGGGCGAACAGGGAACACTTGAAGTACTGAAACAGCTTCAGGGATTTGAAGCGCCGGCGAATGCGTGGGAACGGCAGATTCTGGCGCGCCGTGTCGCTCACTACGACCCCGAGGTGCTTGACCGGTTGTGCCTGACCGGCGCGGTCGGTTGGGGCAGGTTATCACCGCATCCGGCGACCCTTGCCGCGCCTGCGCTCGTAAACCGGCGCGTGATCCCCACCAGCGTCGCACCCGTGGCGTTCTTCGTGCGCGAGGACTCGGAATGGATGATTCAGCAGGGCGCAGAGAACGATTCCGAAGGCAACGAACTGCGCGGCCTGAGCGCCGCCGGCCGGGAAACGCTGACCTATTTGCAGCAACGGGGCGCCTCTTTCTTTGCCGACCTCGTGCGCGGCACGGGCCGCCTGAAATCGGAAATCGAATCCGCGCTATGGGAACTCGTCACCGCCGGAATCATCACCGCCGACGGTTTTGACAACATCCGCGCTTTGATCGATCCGAAACGGCGCTCGGGACACGGACGAGGCGCGAACGCACGTCCGCGTCACAGCGTGGGTCGCTGGTCGCTACTCTACTCCCGTGAAACGCCGGATCGCGCGCAGGTCGCCGAAGCAACTTGCTGGATGCTGTTGAACCGCTATGGCGTGGTGTTTCGAGAAATAACGGCCCGTGAAACGATCGTTCCGTGGTGGCGCGAGCTTCTGATCGCCTTCCGTCGCCTTGAAGATCGCGGCGTGATCCGCGGCGGGCGCTTCGTCAACGGTTTTCTCGGCGAGCAATTCGCGCTGCCGGTCGCGGTGGAATCGCTGCGGGCCTCCCGTCACGAAGAGCCAGCTACCGAAGTGGTCACAATTTCGGCAGCCGACCCTTTGAATCTGGTCGGTATCATCGTTCCGGGCGACCGAATAGCCGCAAACTCGGGCAAGACGATCACGCTGATTAACGGCGTAGCCACAAGCGCCGAGGCAGCCTATCGAGGATTTTCGGAAGCTGTAGCGATTTGAAAGCTGCCAAGGGGCCCGGGTTAGCCCATCACGACGCGGATCGTGTGCGTCGCGCCGTCATCCTTTAGCGGAATGTTCGCCGCCCCAGGCAGAATCCTACCGTCGACCTCCGTGAGCGCCACGCCGCGAGTGACGCTCGAGGGATTTTCCACCTGAATGTTGTAAATCGCCGAGTGGTATCGGAATTTCATCGAGTAGCGCGGCCAGGTCCGCGGAATGCAGGGATCGATGCTGAGATACATGCCCCGCACACGGAAACCGAGAATCCACTCCATGCCCGCCCGGTAAAGCCAGCCGGACGATCCGGTGTACCAGGTCCATCCGCCGCGTCCTACGTGCGGCGCTTCCGCGTAGATATCTCCTGCCACGACGTACGGCTCAACTTTATATTTCTGGATTCCTGCACGAGAGCTCGACCGGTTGATCGGATTCAGGATACGGAACAGTTCGCCGGCCTTGTCCCCGTCGCCCAACGCGGCGAACGCAATGAGCGTCCAGACCGAGGCGTGCGAATACTGGCCGCCATTTTCGCGGATTCCGGGAACATAGCCCTTGATGTAGCCGGGATCGTGGTCCGTGTGGTCAAACGGCGGCGTCAGCAGCAGGATGAGCCCATCGCTTTTGCGGATTAGGTGTTCGTTGACCGCGGCCATCGCGCGCTGGGCGCGCGCGGGCTCGGCGCCGCCGGAAATCACCGCCCAGGACTGTGCGATCGAATCGATTTTGCATTCCGTGTCTTTCGACGAGCCTAGCGGCGTGCCATCGTCGTAAAAGGCGCGGCGGTACCATTCGCCGTCCCAGCCGTCGCGCTCAAGCGCGGCTTTGAGCGCGATCACGTGCAGCCTCCACTGTTCTGCGCGCTGGCGCTCCCCGCGTGCCTCCGCGATCTTGGCAAACTCCCAGAGCACAATATGCAGGAACCAGCCGAGCCAGATGCTTTCGCCTTTGCCGCCCTGGCCAACTCGGTTCATTCCGTCGTTCCAATCGCCCGTGCCCATCAATGGCAGGCCATGTTGCCCGACGGCGAGGCTGCGGTCTAAGGCGCGCGCACAATGTTCAAAAAGCGTGGCGCGGGTGTCGGATACGCGCGGCTCGAAATATGATTCGATCTGGCCCTCGGGGAGCGTACTGCCTTCCAGGAAGGGAACGGATTCCTCGAGCACGGTCATGTCGCCGGTCGCTTCGATGAACTGAGTGACGGCGTAGGGAAGCCACAGGAGATCGTCCGACATGCGCGTGCGGATCCCCCGACCCGAAGGCGGATGCCACCAGTGCTGCACGTCGCCTTCGACGAATTGCCGGCCCGCGGCGCGCAGCAGATGCTCGCGCGCGACGGTGCGTTTCGCGACCGTCACGGCCATCACATCCTGCAATTGATCCCGGAAACCGTAGGCTCCGCTAAGCTGATAGAACCCGGCCCGCGCCCAGATGCGGCACGAAAGCGTCTGGTAGAGCAGCCAGCGATTCAGTATCAAATCCATGCTGGGATCGGGAGTGGCTACCTGCAAGGCGCCGAGAATGTCATCCCACTGACGGGTGACTTCATCGAGCGCCTGTTGCAAATTGGCAGCGCGATAGTTGGTCAGCAACCCGATCGCCTGCTCACGACTTTCCGCCTGACCAAGCAGGAATCGGAGCTCGACGGTCGCGCCCGGGCGAAGCTCGACAACGGTTTGCAGTGCTGCGCAGGGATCGAGGCCGGCGCCCGACTTTCTGGAAAGCGGCACACCGCTTTCGAGCCCCGCCGGATGCTCGGGCGATCCGTTGCGGCCGATGAATTCGGCGCGATCGCACGTGAATGCCGTTTGGCGCCCGCCGAAATCGGCGAAGCTGACCCGGCCGCCAAATTCTCCTGACCACAGGCTGCGCGCGAGAATCGCTCGCGATTTCGAATCGAGTTCGGTGACAACGTAAGGAGAATTCGCCGAGCGCGAACTACCGAGCAGCCACTCCGCGTATCCGGTCACGGAAATGTGGCGGGTCGAGCCAGAATCGTTGCGCAGGAGGAGCCGAGAAATCTTGATCGGGTCGGTAGACGGGACGAATTGAATCAGGTCGGTCGAGATGCCGTGCGAGCTGTGCTGAAAACGGCTGTAGCCTTGACCATGCCGCGTCACGTATGACGCATCCTGGAGGCGGATCGGCAGCGCCGTCGGCGTCCAGATTTCGCCGGTGCTTTCGTCGCGCAGATAGAAAGCCTCGCCGGATGGATCCATCACGTGGTCGTTGGACCAGGGAGTGATCTGGTTCTCGTGACTGTTCATCGACCAGGTGAATCCGGATCCTGACTCGGAAACCAGAAAACCGAAATCGGCATTTGCGATCACATTGACCCACGGCTCGGGGGTCCGTAGTTCGTCGTTCAGTGAAATTGCATACTCACGGCCGTTCTCGGAAAAGCCACCGAGGCCGTTGAAGAACTGAAGATTCTGTTGTGGCAGGAACGCGTTCATGGGTTTGGAGACGCGTGCGGCTTTCGGCGAAGGCGCCGCGGGCGCTTGCTCGGATTGCGCTCGCGTCATTTGCTCGGCGAGCGTGCCGCGGCGGCTGAGCAGCACGACACGCGCAACGGCCTGAAGTTGGGCGTTGATCTGCGGCGTGATCAAATCCGCGCGCAGCAGGAAGATTTTTCCGCTTGCGTTGTGCGAATCGGGCGAAAGGCGCAGCTGACTGCCGCGCACGAGCGCTTCGAGCGAACCTTGCAGGTCCTGTTGATACGAGCTTGCTTTCTCGTTGATGATGACCACGTCGGCCGAGAGCTGTTTCGTGCGCCAGTACTCATGGGCTCGCAGCAATTGACGGATCATGTCGAAATCGTCAGCGTCGTCGATGCGCGCGAGAACGATGGGCAGGTCACCGGAAATCCCCTGAGACCAGAGCGAAGGCTTTTCGAGCATGGTGGCGCCGAGAACTGCCTGATTCGGGCGTAAGGCCGGATCCGGGCACAGCACGGCGTTCGCGAGCCGCTGAAAAAGCTGCGCTTCGTCGGTGCTGATGCCGAGATGCCGCAGTTCGACCTGCGACTGCGTCCAGGCAAGAGTCCGCGTGCGCTCAAACGTGCGCGCGTCGCGATACTTGTCCGCAAGGTTCAAGACATCCTCGCGCGTGGACGCCACAATCGTGGAAAAAACAAGGTCAACCGTTTTGCCCGGCGGGATGTGAACGACGCGGCGTAAGCTCATCACCGGGTCGAGGACGGAGCCGACTGTGTTTGAAAGCGGCCGGCCGTCGACCACGGAAATCGGACTGCGGAGATCGCGAGTACGGCCGATGAAACGCGCGCGGTCGGTTTCATATTGCAGCTCGCCGGCGGAATCGCCTTCGACGACCAGGACGTGCGCTAGCCACACGGATGGCTCTTCAGGCGAACGCTTGCGACGCGTCGCCAGCAACACGCCGACATCCGCGACGAATTCGGTTTCGACGAACAGATTCGCAAAGGCAGGATGGGCCTCGTCGCTGGCTTGGGTTGTGAGCGAGATCTCGGCGTATGAAGTGACCGCGACGTCGCGTGCGCGCAATCCGGTATTGGTCACGGATACGCGGCGAATCTCTGCATCGTCTTCGGACGACACGATCACTTCGAGATTGGTGACGATCGAGCGATCGCGCCGCGTGAATTCAACGTGATCCTCAAAGAACGCCGCCTCAAACGTTGTCGGCTCGACCCCGGCGGGTTGATATCCGGCGGACCAGAGGCTGCCGCTCAGTTCGTCGCGCAGATAGATGTAGTTCCCCCAGCAATCGCGAGTCGGATCGTCGCGCCAGCGCGTGACGGCGATGTCCCGCCAGCGGCTGTAGCCGGATCCGGACGTGGTGAGCATCACGGCGTAGCGGCCGTTTGAGAGCAGCGCGGTGCGCGGAGTGGGTTCGTGGGGCGATTCGAAACGCCGCACGGTGGGCGGAAGAAAGTCGCGAATCTGTGCCGCGGCAGAAACTTCCTCGGCGCGCGGACGCGCAACGAGCACATCGCGCGGTGTGCGTTCCTGCATCAGCAGCTCGGTGGCCTGGACGATGGGCACGTTGTGAAAACGCGTACACATGATGCCGTCGTTAATGGCATTGGCGAGAGCGACGAGCGACATGCCCTGGTGGTGCGCCATATAGGCGCGCACGACGGCGACTTTTTGGCCTTCGGCGAGCCGCGAACTCGTGTAGTCGAGCGCTTCGTAGAAGCCGTATGCGCCGTGGCCGCCTTCTTCTTTCAGGCGCTCGAAGTTCTCGACCGTGTCGACGGCGTCCACCATTGACGCCAGAGCCGTAGCATAGGGAGCGATCACCAGATCTTCGCTCAGTCCGCGTTTCAGTCCCAATCCGGGAACGCCGAAACTCGAATATTGATAGGTGAAGTCGATATCGCGCGCGCTGAATGCCGATTCGGAGATACCCCAGGGAACGTCGCGCTCTTTGCCATATTCAATCTGGCGCGCGACCACGTGTTCGTAGGTCTGCTGCAGGAGGCTGTTCGCCGGCGAACGCATCACCAGCGCCGGCATGAGGTATTCGAACATCGAGCCGGACCAAGAAATCAGAGCCGATCCGGTTCCCGCGGGGGTCAACGCCCGGCTTAAACGGAACCAGTGCGACGACGGCACGTCGCCCTTGGCGATGGCAATGAAACTCGCGAGGCGGGCTTCCGATGCCAGCATGTCGTAGCAATTCGGGTCGAGATGCCCGTCGGTGGCGCGGTAGCCAATCGCGAAAAGCTTGCGGGATTCATCGAAGAGGAACTTGAAATCCATGGCGTCGAACATTTCTTCGGAGCGCTCGGCGATCATCAGCAAGCGCTGCTGCAGCAAACGCGCTTCCTTCGCCGACTGGCCGATCGCCTGAACGAGCGCCTCGATTCGAGCGGTCTGCTCGCGACCCTGCGCCGGTCGGTCCGACAGTGTCGATCGCTCGGATGCGAGTTCGCGGGCGAGAGCGTCGATTGCATCGGGAACGCCCGCGAGCGTCACATTCGGGCGGAATGATTTCTCAATGGCGAGCCATTCGGGAGTCTTCGAGGTCACCGAGCCCGTGGCGGAGATGAGAGCGAGATCCTGGACGCTCAGCCGAAGCCAGGGCAGGAAGATTCTGGCGTCGCGCAAATGGCTTTCGGCACAGGCTTTTGTAGCCTCGGCCCACCTGCTGATGCCCGCGCACGCCTCGGGACCGAGGTCGTGCGCGATCGTTTGAACCAGATCGGCGACGTGGTTTGCGCGTTCGGCGATTTCGACGATCTTCAGACTCCATCGAGCCACCTCGTGCGGCATGGACTTGACCGACGCGGCGAGCGTGTCGATCGCGTTGCTAAGCTGCTTGCCGGTGACGGCGTGGGCGCGCGACAGAGCCGTGTTCTCCGCCATGGCCTCGCGCAACAGAATTACGGCATCATCCATACCGGATGGTACCTGTCCGTCCATGACGGGTTTGCCGAGGAGCTCGCGGCAGCCACTGGCCAGCGTGAGCAGATCGCCGGCGAGATTGCCACTGTCGACCGTCGAAACATATTTCGGATCGAGAGGCTGAAGGTCGCTCGTGTCGTACCAGTTGAGGAGGTGCCCCCGAAATTGCTCGAGCTTGCGGATGGTGGCGAGTGTGGCTTCGACCCGCTCGACGGTTTCCGCCGTGCCGATCCATGCGAAATCGCGGGCCGCGAGCGTGGACAGGAGATAGAGCCCGATATTCGTGGGCGAGGTACGGTGCGCGACCACGGGCTTGGGATCTTCCTGAAAATTGTCGGGCGGTAGAAAATGATCAGCCGCGGTCACGAAAGTGGTGAAAAATCTCCAGGTCTGCCGGGCAATCGATCGCAGTACCTGCATATTCGTCACGGACAATCGCTCCTGCTCGACGTGGCTCGGCGGAAGGCTGATCCAATAGGCGAGCGCAGGAGAGGCGAACCACGCCCCGACGAAAGGTATGGCGACGTAGAGCGACGGATGCCCGCGCCACCAGACGATGGCGAGCGCGGCGAACGCCAGCGCCACGCCCCCGAACATCCGACCGTAGATGCCGAGTAATTTCAGGTCGACTCGGTGCTTCGCCTGCGCTGCGGTGATCCATTCGAGCATGTGCTTATGGGTGATGAACAAACGAGCGAGCGTGCGCAAAACGGCGTCTGCCATGAGCCATGCCTGATAGGCGAGGAACGCCGTGGTCAATCCGGCTTGCGAAAGGCCGAGCGTGAAGTCGGAAAAAAGTCCGTGGAAGTGGCTGCGCTTCGAGATGCCTTCCAGGCGCGCATTGAGGCCGGCCAAGAATGGAATCAAGGCCGGGAAGGCGATCATGGCAAATACGAATCGGGTCCAGAGCCACGGCGACACATCGGGGATCAGCCAGCCCGCGAGCAGCGTCAAGAACAGGCAGGGCGCCAGGAGCGATCGGCGCAGATTGTCGAGCATTTTCCAGCGGCCGATCACAGGAATCTTGAATTTGCGGCTCCCGGGCGCTCCGGCGCGACCGCTCATGATCCAGGTGAGAAGCTGCCAATCGCCGCGTGCCCAGCGATACTGGCGCGCCGCGGAAGCTTCGTAGTGGGAAGGGAATTCCTCGAACAGCTCGATGTCGGTCGAGAGCGCACTACGGGCGAAAATTCCTTCGAACAGGTCATGGCTGAGCAGAATGTTGTCGGGCACTTTTCCGCCAAGGGCGGCTTCGAAGATATCGAGATCGTAGATGCCCTTACCCGTAAAGGAGCCTTCGTGGAAAAGATCCTGGTAAACATCGGAAACAGCCGATGCGTACGGATCAACCCCGGCCGGTCCGGAGAAAATGCGCTGGAAGAGGGACCCTTCCCGGTCGGTTGGCAGCGACGGCGTGATGCGCGGCTGCACGATGCCGTAGCCGTCAACCACCCGCCCCTCCGTGGGGCTGAAAACTGCGCGATTGAGCGGATGCGCCATGGTGCCCACCAGCCTGGCGGCGGTGCCCATCGGCAAACGGGTGTCGGCGTCGAGCGTGATCACGTACTTCACGCCCGGGATGGATTCCACGCGCCCGGTGTTGTCGCTGATAAACGATGTATCGGTGGCCCCGCGCAAGAGCAGGTTCAGTTCGTGCAGCTTGCCGCGCTTGCGTTCCCACCCCATCCATTTCTGTTCGGACTTGTTCCACAGACGGCGGCGATGAAACAGAAAGAATCGATTGCCGCCACCGGGTGCCGGCCCGTGGCGTTTGTTGATGTCGACGATACCCTTCGTGGCTGCGGCCAGTAAGGCCGCGTCGTTCGGCAGCGTTTCCGTCTTCGCATCGATCCAGTCGGAAAGCAGCGCGAAGCGAAGATCGCCGTCGGAGTTGCCCAGGTAATGGATTTCGAGCCGCTCCACCTGTTCCTGGATTACCGCTTCGGAAGTCAAAAGCGTGGGAACGACGATGATCGTACGCAGCTTTTCGGGAACTCCCTTGATCTCGAGGCGCGGCAGCGTTCGCGGTCCAAACAAATCCGTGACGCTGCGATTGATCAGCGCGATGGCCAAGTCCGATGCCGGAACGACCGCAAGCAAGCCGAGCAAAACGAGCTCGAAACGGTGCACTCCGTATTCCCAGGAACGGTACAGCGGCAATGCCAGGATCACCGCGGTGAGAAAAGCGATGGTACCGAGGTAGCCCGGAACGGCCGCACGGACATACAGACGTAGAATCCGGCGGCGCCAGTCGACCTGAAATCCGATTTCGCGCTCGAATGCGCGACGGCCCTCCGAAATCAGGTAGTAACCCGGATCTATGCGCCGGTCGTCCCCGAGAGCCGAGCCATTGGAACCGGCATCGACCGCCGCTTGCCGGGCATAGTTCAGCGCGCGCTCGGCCACTTCGATTTCCGAACGCTTCGACCCCCGCGCGAGGTCTTCGATGGCATGGCGGTAGGAATCGCGCGTAGCGAAATCCATTGCGCCAAAATCGCTGCCATCGCGCAGCACCTGATCGACGAGGCTGATCTCTTCGAAGAAGGTTTGCCAGTCGAATGCCGAGGCCAGGCGCATGCTGGTGACGATATTGCGCACCGTGACGCTCATGCTGGCCTGCTGCTGATGTTCGACGCGCACGATTTCGTCGGCGCTCGTACCTTGCGCGGCCAGGCGATCGTCGAGCCAAACGAGAATGGGGCCGACCTTGGGATCGAGGTCGCGTAGGCGTTGGATGAGCTGGACTGCAAAGGCGCGATCCAAGGGCTTTTTTTCGAACTGCCGGAGGACCGCGGCAGGAGAAACAAGTGCCTGTCCGCCGGTGCCGAGCAGGCGGTCGGCTAACTCGTCGGCTTCCGTTCGGGCCTCGCGGCTCTGGACGATTCGCGCGCACAACCGGCGCAGGTTTTCGACGAGTACGATGCGAAGGGTAATCGCAACGGCCCACAGTTCGCCGATCGTCAGCGGCTGCACGCGCTGATACGCATTCACGAAGCGGCGCAAGACTTCCGGATCGAGGTGGCTATCGGTATGGGCGACGAATGCCCAGGCCACACCATAAACGCGCGGATAGCCCTCGAGGTGACCCGATGCAAGCTTCGGCAGCTTCCGATAAAAGCCCGGCGGCAGGTGGTCGTGGATTTCGCGAAGTTGTTCCTCGACTACGAAAAAATTGTCGACCAGCCATTGAGCGGCGGGCGTGATGGCCTGTTCGCGGTGAATGGCGCGAGCGATATCGCGGTAGTAATCGAGCAGCAGTTGCCCATTCTCAGCAACACCTTCGATGAGTGGCTTGCCGGAATCGGGAGTGGTCGTGATCGTCTGTGCAGCCGCGAGGCTCTCGGCGTGCTGCTCGAGCCGATCGACGCTAAACAGTTCGCCGACGATAGGTTCGTCTGCTTCGGCGAAGGCGCTGATCGGTGGTGCGGCGCTCATTGGGGCCTCTGGAAATCAGGTGAGTCGAAACAGCGAAAAGAAGCTGGGACACCATTTTCGCACAACGTGGCACTGGTTCCCGAGCTCGCAATTGCGGACGCGGGGGTCGCGACCCGAGGCTTACATTGATCGATCAGATTCCGCGGCGAACGCCGCCAGGTGTTCCATCGAGCCGGGCGCCCATTGCGGTGACATTCACTAGCTGGCGCGGCGAAGACTGTCGGACTCAAAGGATTGGTCGGAAGAATGGACCGTCGAGGTTCGGATCGGCGCGTTACGCAGCGCGACCACTGAATCCAGAATGCGTTCAAGGTCCATATTCCGGTACGGATGGCAGATGAAATCGAAAGCGCGAATGTTCAGCGCGGCCAGATAGTCGCGGTATTCCTGTGGACACTCCGGCGAGCAAACAATGACCATGGGCACTTGCGCGTGGCGGTGTTTCAGCAGGCGCACCACGTCCCGGTAGGTTCCGTCGACAAGCCAGAATCCGCAAAAGCAGGCAAGCACGTCATTTTCTGCGAGCGCCGTACGGACCTCCTCGGTGCCTCTGGCCCAGATTGTATTGACGCGATAGCCGCGCAGCAGTTCGCCCATGCCGTCGAGGATCTGCGCGTCAATCGTCGCCAGCACGATGCTGGATCGTCCGGGTATGGCAGTAGGGCTTGGCGCATATTGCCTTTCGTGCCGAGGCCGGATCGCGGGAGCGCCTGGAGGAATCATCATCGCTGCTGCCTTTCTGGCGGGCTGGGAGCAAAGTGTCGACCTGCCTGCCCTAGATCCAATGAGTGCAAGTCCATTGTCTTCTGTGTGCTCCGGGCGAACAATACAGTCAAAGCGTTAGGGAAATCCGGGAATTCATGTAGGCTCGCGGTGGGCACAATCTTGGCGACGTTTTTCTGGCCGCGCCAAGGCTTCAGGGGCTTGGCGGGCCAACCGCTTTCCGCTTCATCGAGCCCGGCGTGGCCGTGAGGTTCGAAGGTGCTTTAGAATCGGCGGTGAGCATTTCCTGTCGGGCGTAGCGCAGCCTGGCGGCGCGCTTGTTTTGGGCGCACGAACCGCGACTCCAACAACTCCGTCCGTTTCTTGTAACTTCCAACGTTTCCGACAAACCGTGGAATCTGTTTTTCGCTCAGAGATAACCCGAATCGATTGACAACGTCGGATTCTGGCACAAGTTTGTCACAGCGGAAACGCCGCAGTGAACCCCCTAGTGAGCGGCCGACCATGCGGAAGTTGGCCGGTCACTCAGTACAAGTGCGTTTCTCGTTTGGCCACAGTGACGCCCGCGACTTCATCGGGTGTGACGGCTCTGCCAATCGGAAGGCGGTCGTGACGGCTTCAGCGCAGTCTGCGGACGAAGTGGAGATCGATGCCGGATAGTGGAGCGCCGACCTCGTGCATCGCACCGCCTATTGCCAGCGATCCGAGATCAATCGCAACCAATCCAGTGCTGTTGATCAACTCAATCACTAGCTGTTTGGCTTCGGTGTCGTCGCCGGACGTGAAGATAACGGTGCGAGGCTTGTTCGGCGAGAAGTCCTGTATCCAGGCCATCGGCATGTTGCATATCGACTTTACAAGCCGTGCGCCAACTGCCATCTCAGCGACCATCTCGCTCGATGTGCGTCCCTTCAACGCGGCCCGCGATCTGGTTACTCCCGCAAGACTGATGTCGGGTTTAGGATCCATATGCGCGTTCGTCGCATCGATGAGTATTCGGCCACGCCAATCGGTACCCTTCAACGCTTCAGGCACGTTCGCCCAATTTACGGCCAGAATAACGACGTCGCATTCGGCTGCCTGCTGCTTTGTCCCAGCGATGGCGCCTGGACCGAGACCGGCGACAAAATCAGCCAGTGTCTCCGGACCCCTGGAATTGGATACAACGACGGTATGGCCAGCGGTTATCAAATGGCGGCTGAATGTACCCGTTACTTTGCCAGCACCTATAAATCCTACGTTCATGACCAATCTCCTTTTTTTTGCTTCTCCAGGTTCTGAAACAGCAGTCGGACTTGCGTCTCGGCACCTTCATGGGCGCTACAGATTGTGAGATGAGTCCGCATAGTGATACGGTGTGGTAGTTTTTTCCTGTCACTCTGATAGGCAGGAGCTATCAGGCCATGGAACTCAGACACGTGCGATATTTCGTTGCCGTGGCCGAAACCCTCGGCTTTCGGCAGGCAAGCAAACAACTCCATGTCTCCCAGCCCTCATTGAGCGTCCAGATCAAACAACTGGAAGATGAACTGGGTGTTGCACTTTTTCGGCGATCGAAGCGGCGGGTTTAAATCACCCGTGCGGGCGGCGTCTTCTTGTCTGCGGCACGAGAAATCCTGTTGAGACTTCAACAGGCATCCGCAGCGGCACTTCATGCAGAAAGCGGTGAGGTAGGAACAATCCGCCTCGGGTTCATTCCGACGGCGACCTTCCAGATTCTTCCCATGCTTCTCGAGAAGATCAGAAGCACTCTTCCTCTTGTGAACGTGGAGCTTAAAGAGGGGCCTGAAGACCCGCAAATCACAGGACTACGCGCGGGGACCTTTGATGTCTGCATTGGTCATTTGAGCCGTACCTACGACAAAATCGACGACATGCTGCTGATTCGGGAGCGACTCGTCGTGGCTCTCCCAAAAGGGCATAGCGCCGCCCGCAAGAAATACGTGAGCTTAAGAGATCTTGAAGGTGAGCTCCTCATCATGCCCTCGAAAAATTTGTTGCCGAGTGTGCACCAAATGATCACGGCTGCCTTTCTGAAGAATCGCATGCCGCTCGAAAGGTATCAAATGGCGGAACACTTTCAGACCGGGGTCAACCTAACAAAGGCCCGCGTGGGATATATGTTCCTTCCGTCTTCTGCAAAAGACTTTGTTCCTGACGGGGTCGTGTTACGAAGTCCGGGTTTTTCCATCGGGCCGTTGGACACGTTTGCTCTATGGTCGCGTGGCAATGTAGACCCGCTGGTTCACCGCGTCCTCAGCCTTCTCAGGGAAGTCAAGAAGGAGTTGTGAGAGCGGGCTGCTCGTCGTTCAACTGACTTGAGCATTCCCGAAGGGTTGCCCTGCGCCCTGCAGCAGTACCTCAGCGCTAGCAGCGATCCGGCCGAGAGAAGGATTTCAAGGAAGATTCTCGACGGCTACCTATACGGTTCCGCCTCGATCTTCCTGCGCCCGTTGTCGCCGCGACGAACTTCTGATCAAGCGAGACAGCGTAGTGCTTGCGAACCGGATGGTCTTGTACGGTCTTGCTCTGAATGGTTCACTCGGCTCAATTTCTCATGGCCGGCAAATCAAAGTCCCCCGCTTCAGTTTTAACGCTGCGCTGCTTCGCTGAAAGTAATTCTCACTAAAGAGGCCGCCATATTGTCAAACGCCTTCTGAAGGTCTTTATCGTCGCCCGCGAATTTTTGCCGGAAGGGTTTCAAGTCCACTGAGCCCTTGATTTCGTCCAGTGTGTGGGCTCCGGGAAAACCCAGCTGACGAATTCGCGCGCGCACTTGATCCACCGAACTTTGCATTAAGTCGGCTACCAGATAGAGATAGGTCTTGTCATGCATTACGGGGCCGTGTCCCGGGACGATGGCGGCTACGTCCAATTGGCCCATTTCATGCAGCGTTTCCACCCACTCCCACGGGTAGCCATCGCCGACATATGGCAGCGGATAAACCAGTAAGTCGCCCGCGACAAGGATTTTCTCCTTCGGAAGGTACGCCATGGCGTCTCCCGGAGTGTTGCCCCGCTTGAAGTGCAGTAGCTGGACTTCTCGGTTTCCCAGGTCGATATCAATTTTGTGCCTAAAAGTGAGCGTGGGCGATTCGTAGACGATGTTTTTGAACTCTGTTACCGTCTGTTCCAAGATCGGCAATTCCTGCTGCACTTGTTTTTTTTCGTCCTCGGTCAGCGCCCGGCCGTCAGTGTCCTTTCCCTGCTGGTAGGCGGCAACTGCCTCCGCATACTCCCGGGGAATTCGCTCAACGTTTCCCGGCTGGATGAGGTCCATATCTTTCTTGGTCTCTTCTTGAGCGATGATGTTCAGTGTCGGATATGCCGCCATATAGGTGCTGCTACCATTGTTGTGATCGTTGTGAAAATGCGTAATGAGCAGAAAACCGACCGGCTTGTCCGTCCATCGGCGAATCTGCTCGATATCTTCACGCGCCACGGAGGGGAAATAGGCGGAGTCCACAACCAGGACTTGCCGGTCCCCGATAATCACCGTGGTATTTCCGCTTGCGCCGCCGGGCAGATTTTTGTGTTGGATCTCATAGACGCCGTCAGCAAGCTTGGTGACCAGGCGTGCGCTCGTATCACCGTAGGACGGAGCGCCCACCGAGAGCAAAGCTACGAGCAATAGCAGGACCGGTCGCCACACTTTCCATGTGCGTCTCATTGGCTCCTCCATTCGCAACGTATGTTCCCGAGAGGGTTGTCTTTGCGATCCGTCTTGCCGCTCGGCAAGAATTAGCCGCGGCGTTGTGCGAATACCCATTCGATCAGCGCCGGCTCGGTGAAGGCCCACTGCCAGACCTCGTGGTCCACGCCGGGGTATTCGGTGTAGAGCGGATGGCCTCCCGCTTTGCGTCTCGCGGCGATGCGTTCGCGCGATATCGAGACCGGCACGATCTGATCGGCGGCTCCGTGGAAACACCAGAGTGGCGTCTCGAGCGATTCGGTGCCGTTTTCGGTGGAGTCGCTTCCACAACACGGCACTGCCGCGGCGAAAAAATTGGGACGTCCCGCGATGATGTTCCACACTCCCGTGCCGCCCATCGACTGGCCGGTGACATAAATTCGCCCGTCGTCGATGGGAAATTCGCGGCGGAGTGCGTCGATCACTTCCAGCGCGACCCGTGAGCCATCGCCTAGTCCCGAAAGGACCTTGGCCTTACCGTTGCTCTCTTGCGTCACGTCGTAACGTGCCCATCCGCGATCCGTCTGCGGCGCGACTACGTAACTCGGAAACCTTTTCTGATTTTCCGGCAGCAGCCACAGGCGCGTGCCGAAAGTATTTCCGAACTGCAACTGCTTCAGATTGTCGTCCCCGAGGCCGCCGCTGCCGCTCAGGTAGATCACCAGAGGCAGCTTCCCTTTAGCGTCCGGGCGGAACAATCGATAGGGCATGGTCCAATCACTCTTGTAAGTGCGGGCCACGTACTTTTGTTCCAGGCCTTCGGATTGTTTGTTGAAGGCGTCGATCAGCGCGACGCGCTCTGGCGACATCGGCGATCCAACGGCGAGCGGGGGAGTAACATCGCCCTTCGCAGATGCAGCGGAGCTACTTTGGCTCGTTGATAAGTGGAAGCCCGTTCGAGCGGCGCACCACGCTCCGACTGAGGCCGAACTCAAGAAGTGAACAGCTTCTCGTCGAGTAATCATCTATGTCGTGACCGTTTGGCCTGGTACTGATTTGACGCGAGAATTGAACGTGTAGACGATTTGACCAAAGAATAGGTAGCAGGCGCCCTGCGAAATATTCTCGCCGATGGCGAGGGGCACGATAAGCCGGAACTGTTCGACAACGCGCTGTGAATGATTCTCGAATAGCTGTCCGTGGAACGCGCAACATCCTCCATCTAAACTCGAAATTTCTGAACGAAACCCGAAACCCAAATGCTTCGCCAGAGCGACGCGCAAGTCTTCAAGGAGTATTCGCGACTGAAGTTGCAGCTGAAGCGCGAAGCACTGGCAAAGTTCAATCGTCGAGCCAACGAAATGGCACTGGATGCCGGTGATGTTTTGATGGCGGCCCGAACGTCCACCGTCGCAGTGCAATAACCTCATTCGTGCACAGTCGGGGAGAAAAACGATGGGAGGGACTAGGAGTAACGTTGGAAGGTGCTTTAGAATGAATCGCGCACTTGACGTCGGGGCGTAGCGCAGCCTGGTAGCGCGCCTGCCTTGGGCGCACGACCCGCGACTCCAACAACTCCGTCCGTTTCTTCTAACTACTAACGTTTCTAACAAACCGGGGAATCTGCTTTTCGCTCAAAGCTATCCTCAACGGCATGAAAACGTTCGATTCTGGCACAAATTTGGCACAGGAAAACGGAACCACTGCTTGCAATCATCGAGCGATTAAACGCGAGCATTCGCGGACGTGCGGGACAAAATAGGCTTGCACACTCCCCCAACTTTGTTGGGGGGAGTGTGCAGGCTCGCCAGATGCACTCTTTGATCCGCCTCGCGGCCATGTACCAATACATCGGTACTTATTGACATCTACCGAGTATTTGGTACAGTTGTGCATCATGGAATCTAAGTCAAAGCGCATCCTCGGTCTGGCTACGAAGCAGCAGATTATTCGCTCCAAGGACGTTTCTGCTCTCGGGGTTCCACGAAACTATCTCTCTCGATTCGTTCAAAAAGGACTGCTTAAAAAGGTGGGGCGCGGCCTCTATACTTCCACTTCCGCGCCGATCACAGAACACCGGTCGCTCCTCGAAGCATCCTATAAGGTCTCCAAAGGGGTCATTTGCCTCCTGTCCGCCCTCCGATTTCATAAGTTCACGACGCAGGCGCCACACCAAGTCTGGATGGCAATTGATGTTAAAGCATGGACTCCGCGAATCACGTCTCCGCCAATCCGGTTCGTGCGCATGTCAGGCACCGCCCTTCAGTTTGGCGTGAAGGAATATCCAGTTCACGGTGGAAGCCTCAAGGTCTACACACCGGCAAAAACCGTGGCCGATTGCTTCAAGTTTCGCCACAAGATCGGCATGGACGTGGCCCTGGAAGCTCTCAGGGAATGTCGCCGCCTCAAGAGAGCGTCGATGGATGAGCTTTGGGCAGCGGCCAAAGCGTGCCGTGTTGCGAACATTATCCGTCCTTACCTGGAGTCGCTCTAATTGTCCGATTCGAAAATCAAAAACCTTCCCGCCTCGATTCGACAGAAACTGCTGGATCTCGCCCAGGAACGAAACGACGATTTCGGACTCGTGCTCACCAAGTACGGCCTCGAACGGATGCTGTTCCGCCTCAGTAAGTCCAAGTACCGGGACACGTTTATCCTGAAGGGCGCGCTGCTCTTCGAACTCTGGACCAAGGAGCGTTATCGAGCGACGCGGGACGCTGATTTTCTGGCGAAAGGCGACAATTCCCCAGAACGGTTCGTTCGCATCTTCCAGGAAATATCGATGATTGAAGTCGAGGATGATGGATTGCGCTTCGATCCGAAAACGGTGAAGGCGAAACGCATCAAAGAGGACGCAGATTACGAAGGAGTACGAGTCAATCTGACGGCATTTCTGGACAAGGCCCAGATCCCGATCCAAATCGATATCGGATTTGGCGACACCATCAGCCCAGGCCCTATCGAGAGCGCATATCCGACCCTTCTGGATCTCCCAGGTCCTCGCCTGCTTACTTACCCTCGCGAAACCGTCGTCTCAGAGAAGCTCGAAGCAATGGTCAAACTCGGAATTGCGAACAGCCGCATGAAGGACTTTCACGACCTGCGCAGCCTTTCAAATACATTTGAGTTTGACGGGAAAGCACTCGTCGATGCTGTCCGCGCAACCTTCGAGCGGCGTGCGACCGCATGGCCGGACGGAGGTACACCACTCGCGTTTACACCCGAATTCTACGAAGACGAAAACAAGATCAAACAGTGGAAGGCGTTCTGTAATAAGAACAAACCACGCGTTCAAGAAATCGAATTGAAAGCCCTCACCGCTCGCTTGTCCGCGTTCCTTCTACCGGTGATTAAATCGGCCCAAAGTGGATTGGAGCTCAACAGCAGGTGGACTCCCAATGATCAGTGGCAAACCTCTAGCGTCCAATAGCCTATCTCAGTCAGATCGACTAAACCTCGATTCGACCACGGTAGCGTAATGAGCACACGCTCTAGCAGTCCTTCCATGCAAAGTGTGCCAACGAAAACTGTCTCAGAATAGGGGTTCACTCCAGAGGCCAAGAATGACGACTCGGATTAGGAGTAAAGTTGGGAAGTGTTTTAGAATCAATGTTGCACTTCATGTCGGGGCGTAGCGCAGCCTGGTAGCGCGCCTGCCTTGGGCGCAGGAGGCCCGCGGTTCAAATCCGCGCGCCCCGACCAATTCTCCAAACAGAATCATTGAGTTAGCGTACTGCCCGTTTCCGTGCCTGCTGCATTGTGGTGCAAGTTGGGAACAGTTGGGAACAAAACCTCGCCCAATCTTGAGACCGCATCGCGTTCGGACGTGGAAACAGGGTGTGTGTAAACGTCCATTGTTGTTGCCGCGCTGGAGTGCCCCAACAAGGTTTGCTGAACTCTTATTGGAGTTCCCAGATCGTGGAGGAGAGTGCTGTATGTGTGGCGGAGCGTGTGCCAATCAATCCGGCGCAGCCCTGCCCGCCGACATGCAGAAGCAAGGCGCTTCTTCCGCAAGTTGTCGGCCGATAGCGGTTCGTTGTCACCTTTGGAGAACACCAGCGCGTTAGCCGAAGTGTCCATACACCGCAAGCGGTGGCCATCAAGAGCCTGGACAACAACGGGTGCGAGCGGTGTCCCCCTGCGACTGGCCTTACTTTTTGGAGTACCGAAGACCCCTTTGTAGCAGGTTTCCTCGACCTCTAAAATGCATTGGTCGAGATGAACTCTGCCCCAGCGAAGCCCAAGTATTTCTCCGATTCGTAGACCGGCCAGTGTTGCAACGATTGTGATGGTCCGTTCCGGTTCATTCATTTTAGAGAGGAGCATTCGAACCTCCTCAATCGAAAGAGCCCTGTGGGGGCGCTTGAGTATCCGTTCAGGCATTGCCACGCCCAAAACAGGATTATCGGCCAGGTACCGCCAGTCTTTCGCGGTGCCGAGCACTTTGCTGAGCAGATGACGCATGTGGCTAGCCGTCTCCCATGCGTATCCCCGCTTCAGCTTTTCGAGAACAAACCGCTGAACCTCCGGTGTATCAATTTCCGCTATGCACTCCTCGCCAAAACGAGGCAACAAGTGTTTGTCGAGCAGGAGGGTGTAGATTTCCCGCGTGGCAAACTTCAATGTTGGAAGCACGAGAGGTCTAAACTCGTCTTCCACGAACCGCCGGAAGGTAATGTTGGACCGAGGTACCGCCCGGCCTCTATTCACCGGGCGAAGTAGGTCTTCCAGTAGATTCTGAGCTTCGCGCTTTGAAAGTTCGCTCACCGTTCCCAAGACCTCGGAACGGAGAATCGTGCTCATGCTGCCTCTTGAAGTCAGCACTCGCTCTCTCCAGCGTGCAACCCAAACCTTTGGGCGTTTACCGCGAACAAACAAACATCCAATCTGATGCCTGCGACGAGCCATATTAACCTTTCCGTTGGCCCGTCCAGTCTTTCGCGCATCGCCGTCTATTCTAACTTCACAGTCAAGCGTTTGTAAGCTCGACATGGCGATTCTCCTCTAACCAGCCCTTGATATCCCCTAGCCGGAAGCGCCAATATTTCCCTATCCTGAAACCTGGAATGCGGTCCGCAGATCGCCGCCTGGTGTGTTCGTAGACCCAGGAAGTCGGCACTCGCAAGATTTCAGCTACGTCTTGGACTGTAAGTAGATCGTCATCGGATGTGTGCATTTGAATTGACTCCACTTCAAAGAGTTTTGGGTAACATGGCAGCGTGACGAAATTCCCCGGAAGGGTAATTCTCGGTCGCGACTACCACGTCGCAATGCGAATCAGTAGTTCCTCTCGCTTTCGCCCAATTGTCCCTGTCCACTTTCGGAGGTAGGGGCGGTCTTCCGTTCTAACTCCGCCTGCGCCTTGGCGACCGTGTGACGCGCGTAATATTCTGGGTCGGCCTTGTCTCCTGCGCGAAAGTCGGCAATCCTTCGAATTATTTCTTCGGGTTCGTCGCCGCGAGCCACGGCGCGTTTGGCATAGGCCCAATCGTGCTCGGATTGGCTCAGCTTGGCACTGGGATCGCGATGGCTCCGCACTGTCTCTTCATTGTGGTGTCGGGGAGCTTCCTGTGAATCAACGGGAACCCTGAAGTCGCGATGGTGGTATGTCTGCGTTGATTCGAAATGTGCCTGCACATAGAAATCTTGATCGTATTTCTTGTTAGCGAAGCCAGGCAATCGCAGGACCCGCGTAGAGTCCGTTGCTGCCGGATCGCCGCCGAACTCTCTGACCATCCCACGTTGCAACGCCTCCGCCTCTTCGGGCGTGATTCCCTCAACCTTCCATACGACTTGGAATTTCTCTGGCGATGTGTTCAGTACGTAGTTCGGTTGCGGAACTAGATCGGAGTTCTTAATCGCTTCGATGGCGGCGGACCCGCTGTGGTCCAGATCAATGTAAAGATGGCGGATTGTCTCGATATCCTCTTTTGTGCGAGTCGATGCATCTTGCTTCAGCGGGTTCATCCCGACATAGATGTCGGCCCCATTCGCGTTCTTGTATCGGAGCCATGCCTGGAACTCAGGGCTGGCCGCCTTCTGTGCCGTTGTGATCCGCTGTGTCGTCTCGCCCAGATGTCGATTCAGAACGAGAACTGCGATTCTCTCGGAAGGCTTGAAGTTTTCATTGATGTAATCCGACGCAGAGGGGGAAAACGTTTTGGGGTCTTCGGTAGCGCTCATCGGAACTCCTCCCGCTTCTGGTAGATTGCGCAGAATTCGTATTCGTCAGCGTCGGGGTCGTATCGATGGATTTCGAGCACCTCAGAAATAAAGCGCCTGCCGGGCCTCCGTTCGAGTTGCACTACAACGTTGAGAGAATCGCCGATATTGCTCTTGATGGCCCGATATGGCAGTTCGACTCCACTCTGAAGGACGCAACTCGTAAACCGAGCCAGACCTTGCTTGGCAGACGTTGCATGGACGGTCGAGAGGCTGCCGGAGTGTCCGGTATTGAGAAGTTGCAAGAGATCAAAAGCCTCGCCGCCACGTATCTCACCAAGGATGATCCGGTCCGGGCGGTGGCGGAGGGCTGCCTTCAGCAGGTCGCGGATGCTCACTGCCGGAAGGCCGTTCTGTGGCTGGCGCGCCTCAAAACGGACGAGATTGTCCTGACCCATCTGAATTTCGGACGTGTCCTCGATTAGAAGAATTCTTTCGTCGGGGGGAATGAACTTTCCCAGAATATTAACGAGGGTCGTTTTACCCGTGCCCGTCCCGCCCGTAATGAGAATGTTCTTGCGGGCCAGGACAAAGTTCTCAAGCTGGTTCGCGAGCGATCTTTCAATCGTGCCGACTTTAATTAGGTCCTCTATCCCAAAGTGGCGGGAATTGAATTTGCGAATCGTGAGTGTTACGCCGTTCAAACTGCACGGGGGAATTACAGCCGCGACGCGGCTACCATCGGGCAGACGCGAGTCGAGAATCGGCTTAGACTCCGAAATATCGTCGCCCAGGCGACGAGCGATATTCTTTACCGCGACCATCAGGGACTTTTCCCCAATCGAGAGTCCGTGGACTTCTTCGACAAAACCGGCCTTCTCGACGAACACACGGTCTGGCCCGTTCACCATGACTTCGCTGATTGAGTCGTCCAGGATCAAGTGCTCGATGGGCTTCAGGAATGGAAGGATCGTCTCGAATCCGTTCATCACAGTTCTCCGTCTGCGAGCTGCCGGAAATAGGATTTGTTCGTGTCGTTAAAGTACGGCTTCAAATAACAAAACATCGGCGGCATGGGATTCGTGCCGTCGTACGCGATGGTCACGGATTGCGCGTTGCGGAGTTCCGTGAAGGTCTTCATGTCGAAGCGAAAATCAACCTGCGTGTTGTAGCTTTTCGAGGCCGTGATATTGGATTTGTGCGAGAGAGCTTTTCCTGTGAGCAGGCTTACGCGGGCGTCGTGCCCACTCTCAGAGAGGTTGTAACTGACCTTGAGTTTGTCCTCGCGTCCGCAGAGTTCGCTAGCGGTTCTGGCGGAGAAATCATCCGAGAGTGCGAGGAATATCTTCGTGCGGAATGTCTGCAAAAGCGTGCGCCAAGTGTCACCTGGTAGAGCGGACTTAAGAGAACTGATGCTTTGGGTAGCAACAATTGGAATGCACTTGGGCTGCCGCGAGAGGCTGAAGAACTTCTCATCGCCGGTCGGCTCGCTCTCACCGACGGTGGCAAAATGTTGATACTCGTCGCACATGAATAGAACCTCCCGGAAATGGCGGTCGCGGTTTGCTTCCATTTCCGGGACACGGTTCAAGACTGCTCGTTCGAAGTCAAGTTTCATCATTACGCCGATGGCTTTTGCGAGACCCGCATTCATCCCAATCGGAAAGTTCAGGGCGCAGACTTTGCCGTTCTCAATGAGCCATTTGAAGGAAGGCAGGGGCTTGCCATACTTGAAATCAGCATTTGCCTGGAGGTCGTAGCACTGCGCCGGTGGGCAGAACGTCCGCTTCACGGAGGGGTTGTCGTCGAACAGCGAAAGAAATACCGAAATGCCCTCGACGATTGATGTGCGTAGCTTTGGCTCAATCCGTCGCCAATCGTGGTTGAACCAACGCTTGACTGCTTCAAGCTGCTCTTTCTTTTCTGGTGAAATCTGCTTGCGCCCGCCGACATTCTCCGCTTCCCATTGGATGGCCTTGTCTTTCAATACAGCCGCAAGGCCGGGCGTCAGAGTCGCTACATAACTCTTCGATTCTTCGTCCAGCCGGAATTTGAACGGCTCAAGCTCGCGGGGATGCTTGAGATATCCCTCCTCCGAAACCAGCACTGAATCCGTCTCCGTGAGTCTGCGCTCTGCTTCGTTGATTTTCTTTTCAAGCGTCGCGGGGTCAATCGCGCACTCGTAGACATCGAACAGAGTGACGTAGTCGAACGCTACCTTATGGAGAAGGATGATGAACTTGACCAAGTTCGTATACGCCTGCTGCCAAAAAGGTTCCTTACCACGTCCGAAGAGGTTATTTAGGAGCGACGCGATGTTGTATGCCAAGGCATACGCGTCGAGGTCGTTGTGAAGCGGGTTGTAGCGATATTCAGAATCGAGGCTGATTTCGATATAGTCTTCAGCCCTCCCGTGACGCTCCAGGATTTCTCTAACCCTGTGGCAGAAGTCGCCCTTCACTTCGAGAACGAGGCCTCCGATCCTCTTATCTTTGTCTCCTGCGCGGTACCCAAGAATCTGGTCTGCGTATGGGTACATGCAGCAGCTTGTCTTGCCGGTGCCGATTGCGCCGAGAATTGCAATGCCCGTGAAAAGGCCCCTTTCCGGGATCACGAGCCACTGTGGATGTTCTGCGGGTGCCTGCTTACGTGGATTGTGAACCTCCCCGAGCACGAGGAAGAGTTCGTCCCTCTTTCGGGGGTCGGGAAAAAGAGGCAATCGGCCCGCGCGAATTCGACGGCCCGCTTTAAGACTAAATATGTAAACGCCAGAGAGCACGATGGAATAACCAATGTACGGAGTCGAAAAGAGGAACAGGGTGTAAGAGTATTTGACGAAGAAGAAGATTGACGGCGACCGCAGAGCCATGACCTGCAGGAAAACATTTTCTTCGGGAAACGGCACCCGAAAATAGAGGGTCATTCCCGTAGCCGCCGCCAGCAAGCAGGCGACGAAGTTCTTCGAGCTAAGGATTTTCTGCATCATTTTGCTGCCACTCTTGCAACCGCGTTCCCATCCCTCTTGCCAGCCGTTTGTTGCTGCTTTCTCCAATTCAAGAACTGCTTGTCCTTGAACAGGAGGATCTTCAAAGCCGAATTCACAACATGATCCGGCGTGCTTTCGATGAACGTCGCGTACTTCTCGACGGTCGAGACGACAATGTCCTCCAGCTCGTACTCTCTCTTAACGAGTTCTGGTCGTTTGTTGATGATCGACATATCTTTCCTCCTTGTGAGTTATCTGCTTCCCTGGACGCGGGCAAGACACGGTCTAAAAGGAACGCGCATTCCGTTCCCTGGGCTGGAGCGACCCCACGATTCTTTGGGCAGCCGAAGGCTCCCAAAAGTGGGGTCGCTCCAGCCCAACTCGGTGTTTTGCCCGTGTCCAAAATTGACTGCCGCGCCATGCGCATCCTCTACGCTCTCACTAACTTCCGTTCACCCAGATGGTGAACGGAACGGTGAACGGGGTGGTGATCTGTGTCTTTCATGCAGCGTTCACCGTCATTACGGTCTTCAGAAACCGGAGAGCAATGGTTTTTCACCAGGTAGGTATCGAAGAACACAGTTCTATCGGGAGTCAGTTGGGAGAATTCCCTCCGCACATCGCGCTCTTTTAGCTCTCCGCTGCGCCATGCTTCGTACAGGCTCTCAAACCGCTGCCCGTGAAACCGTCGCCGCGCATCGTTCAGGAATTCAAAATCCTCGGTTACCGGCACCACATATTCGCGGTTCTCCCACTTCCTGCGAACCTGGAAGTAGCGGAGGACTTCACTCGAAACGTCCGATTCAAGCGGCCTTTTTACCAAAGCGCGGAAGCGGTCCTCAGCCGTTCGAAAGTGGGCGTTCTTTGGTGCGATGTATAGGAAGCGAAAAGTTTTAAGTTGCCGAAACAGACCCTGATACGCGTTGACGTGGCCTGTGAAACTGGATGGCGTTTCGAATCCCGAATCCACAAAACTCAGGGTGACCACAGGGGGAGTTTCTGGGAGAGGCGGGGCAAGAAAGAGCGGAAATTTGTCTACAAAATAGCGAATCGTAGAACCGCTACCAGGAGCGCCCTCGTAAATCTTGGCTGGAAGCAGGTCTTTGGAAACTTCCAGTTTCTCGCAGAAAAAGTTCATCTTGTCTTGCTCGGTTTCAAAATAGGCGAGTTCCTGATTGTTCAGGATGAAGTCCAAAAGGACGAGACGCGTACGGATGAAATCAAACGAATGTTGGCGGCGGTTGCGGAGGTTGTCTTTCTCGATCTGGCCGTAAATGGTCCTGGAAAATAGATGAAAGACAGACCCTGCGCCCATATAGTCGCGCATGGTGGCGTGCCCATGCTTCAGGAGTTTCTGGGCAAACGTATTTGACCGCTTGCCGCGCTTGGCCTGCGTGAAATTGAGGAACTGGCGCAGCGTGAAGTAGCCTGAGTGGATCGCGACTATGTAAATGAAGCGAGCTTCCGCTTCGGTGTAGCCGAGTTCTTTGATCCGCTCGATTTGATCAGCCCGGATGTTCATAGGGAGAGAATTTCCGCTGTCAGTTCTTTCTGGTCTAGAACTCGACGCAGGCCAGGGGCGTCCTGCGCGCGGGCATAAAGAGAGAATCCAGCACGCACCTTTTCTGCTAGGTTGCTCCCCCGGTAGTGCTCGGTGGCAAGCTCAAGGTCCACGCGAGCCATATCGCCGTCACGGCCTTCGTACTCGATCCGAAGGTCGGGGAGCGGAATCTTCCCGCGAACAAGCTGTAGGCCGTGTTTCTCCGCTACCTCTCTCTTGCTCTCGGCGGAATGTTTTTCCGGGCCGAGCTTCGCCAAGTCGTGAAAAACTCGCTTCTTTAATTCGAAGTCGAGGACAACGCGCGGATTTTTGCCGCCCTCTCGGTCAATCTTTTCGGCGGCCTTGTGATAGAGCCGATAGAGGTCAGCGTCGTGATGCGCTTCGCGGGGTTTCGTGAAGCCGTAATAAGTCGCTTGATTGCCGGGGACCGTTCCCGTTGACCGGAGGAATTGATGGCCTTTCTTGGTTAAAGTCAGCAGTCGGCGAGGGGCGGTATCGGACTGTGGGATGTTCTTCTCAGCGATTAGACCTTGCCGGATGAGGTTTGCTACATCCGGTCTCATGCGATCCTTCTCTCCGTGATACTGGAACTCTTCAAGATCCTCGCTCGCGATGGCACGGAACTTGCCAATCTCAGTGAGACTCTCAATTTCAGAAGTTCGGACGGCATACGTTCTGCCGCGCAATTCGTACGCCTTGCGCGGTTCGACAGGGCGCTCCGTTTCCGCTTTTGGTCCGCGTTCGGGTGCCAGCCGAGCATCATCCTGCGCATCACTGCCAGGTCCCTGTTCAAGCGAGGAGTCGGAGCGACCCGATTGGCGGGCACCGGAAACCGGCTCGGGTCCGGCGTCTCTGGGATCGACGGATTCAGGGGCGTAATCGCGAGACACGCTAGTCCACCTCCTCTTCGAGGGATGGAGCCGTCACTTCCGTCTGCCCGACATGTAGCTGCTTATCGAGATGCGAGAGTTTTCTGCCGGTGTCTTTGAGGAAGAATTTGCGGTTCAAAGCGAACGCAAGCGCGAAGACGTTGATAAAGAGAACCGCACAGTAGATCAAGATTGGCGTGCCATAGAACCGGAACAAGACGCTCTTATAGGAAATGAAGTAGGTCAACGTCTGCATACACCAGAAGCCAAGTCCCAGGACGATGGCGATGGTCAGCATGAGTGCGTTCGCAACCATACGTGCTCACTTGAAGGCTTGGTCCTCGCGGAAATACGTGATCGCGAGGCCCAACGGATTGATCGGAATAAGTTCGTTCGGAACATTGCTCTTGAAAACAAACACGAAATTGGCGGTATACAGGTCGCGCTTGATCTCGCTGTGATCCGAGGGCGAGTAATAGACCATGTAGAAGTCCACACGCGCCTTGTAGGGTGGGGACTGCATGTCTTCGAGAGCGACTTTCTTCACATCAATATCGATTTCGGGGACGGAGGTGTTCGTGATGAACTTCTTAATGACATCGTCCTTGCGGTAGGCGTCGATGATGCCGTCCGCAAGCTTGCCGTCCAAGAAATAGAGGGACTTCGAAAAGTCATCTTGGATCGTGTAGCGATTGCGGCGGTAATAGAGCGCGCAGAATTGTGAAAGAAAATACTTGGCCTCAGCATCCTGTGGCTTGTACTCGAAGTTGTGATAATTGATGGCTTCAGCCCGGCCCAAGTCGTCGATTCGAATGACGAGGGGGCGGAAGTTCTGAAAGGTGCGAATCGTTCTCAGGTCCACAAGGGCGAGTCCGATGGCTACAAGAGAGACGAGGACCAGAGCGATTTTCAGATAGGTGTTGGTCACCATCGGATCGCCATACTGTTCGAGATAGAGTCGTTTCGCATTTTGAAAGGTCGCGTCGTTGTTCATCCGAAGACCCTCTCCAGAATTCCGGCAGAAGACCCTCCCGCCGTACCGCTAAAGATGTGGTTGGTGAGCGCCGGGATTTTCAGAAGCGTATAGATCGAGGCGAGGAAAGTGATGAAAAGGACCGGAAACGCCTCGATGAGTTGGACCGTCGAGATAGTTCCCGTGGGCTGAAGATCAAAGATACCCAAAATGAGGTTCGCAATTACGTAGACCACCGCCGCTGCGATGACCTGGTAAAAAGCATATTGGATGAAGCATTTGAACCAACCCCAAAACAACCACTCCAATTTCGGGACGATGAAAAAGGGTATGAATATAGGTCCTACGAGGACGCACACGGCAGTGGCGATAAATCCAAAGGCAATGACAACAATTGCGATGGCCTGGGCGGCAGCGAGCAAGATTATGATGACGACATAGATGATCGTTCCAAGGATGTCCGTGATGCCCGGCGAATCCATGCGTGTCTCGTAATCGGCGATTCTCTCTTCGACAGTTTGGAGTTCGGTCTGATTGATTTTATTTGCGAGAAACTGCGATTCGTCGGTGATGAGGTTATGAAAGCTTGCGCCCATGCCCGGAATCGGGGTGCTGTAGTAATTCACCATTGCAAAACCGAAGGCGATGGTCAGAAGCAGGCTTGCGAAATTGTCGAAGTTAAACATGTGCCGCCCGCCAGCGGCGGAGAGTGCGGATTTCACGCCATACCAAACCACCAGGATGGTGGCAAACGAGCGGAATAGGTTCTGGCCCATTGCGTCGAAGAAGCCAAGATTCTGCGTGAGCAGATTGTTGATGGCCTGAAAGATGAATTGTAGATAGTCCATCGTAGTGGCTCCTTCGACGCGCCGGGTATGAGCAATCCTTTCTAAGGCATCCGAAAGTTCTGTAGAGACTCGGTCAACGTGCCGTTCACTTGAGCCATATTTCCGGCCAGGTTGGCACGTCGCGAGATGTCGGTGTTGATGGCGTTGGTCGTGGCCTCGCGTTGCTGCTTTGCGATGATGGTTTGCTGTTCGAGAAGCGACGCGAGGAGCTTGTTTGAGTCCTGAAGCGTGCGGAGCGTCAATACTCCGGCCGCATTGATCTTGTTTAGGACAGAGACTTCGGTGTTCAGATTTGGGTCCGCAGACAACGAATCTTGTTCGAGGTTCGCGATCTGGGTTTGAACATTCTGAGCGTTCCCACGAATCGATCCGATAGCGGCCATCGCGGTGGTGTTTGCGCCGTCAGAGAGTTCTACGGACGCATACTGGGATTTCACTCGTGCCTGTTCATCGTCAGTCATGCCAGAGATATGGTCGGGGCTGTATTGGAGTAGTTGGGTTGTGGCTTGCTGGTAGCCTGTGGTTACGGTGGGAAACTGGCCGGAGTTGATCCCGGTCACCCATGTCCCTGTGTTTTGGTACGTGTTTCCAGCGAGAGTGTTCCTCCATTGCGAGAACTGGGCCTGATAACGAGCAGGCATGTTTTGGAGGTTGCGGGACATTTGTAAAGCCAGGTTGTACTGAGTGATGAGTTGGGTATAGCTGTTCTTCAATTGAACGAGTTGTTGCTGAAGTTCGGCATAGCGGAGCAACGCGTTCGCGTAATTTGTCGGGTCGTAAACAATCCCGAATCCGAATTGCGCCGAAGCGGTTCCAACGCACAACCCCATGATGAGCAAAAGTGCCAGGGCTTTTCTTTTCATTTCCAGTTCTCCTCTCTAGGTTTTACCGATGTTACTGTTTGCACCCGGCCCTCACAGGTCTGGCGGCATCTTGTGATTGTTGTAGTCGGGCATCGCGAGGTCGCCCGAAAGATAGACCTTTACGCGATGGCCTTCCCGGATCGTTACGGTTGGCAGAATGTTGAGAAACTTATCGAGAATCTGTTCGGAGGACTGCGCCATGCTCTGAGCGAATCCCTGGCGCATGAGGTCGGCGCCCGAAGCGTTAAACGTGCCTCCGGTTCCGGCCTCCGCTACGGCTCCGAGCACACCGATAGCGAGGGAAGTGCCGAAGATGCGTAGATAGTGGTTGTTTACTTGATCTCGTAAACCGGCGTCGCCGACCTGATTGAGACCCTTGAACTGGTCGAGATTCAGGGAATATCCGTCCGGCATTATGAGACGGTGGAAAGCTACGGCAAGCCGTGTCTGGCCGAATGCCTCAACCCGCCGTGTCTCACCAAGAATCTTTGTTCCTGCGGGAATGAGAAGGTGCTGCCGGTCGTGGGAGTACACGTCGTTTGAGAGCAGGCATTCGACTGGTCCTACGAACTGTCCGTCGAGACGGTTGATAAGTACGGATTCGAGAATTATTCCTTCGAAGAGGATGTAAGTTTTCCCTGCCACCGCGTCCGACGACTTTTGGATCGCGGCGGCAGGGGTTGTCGCCTCCTTACCTTCAGTTTTGACATCGGCTGGACCTGTTGGTGCGGGAGAACTGCCCGTTTGCGTAGAGGGCCCGGAATTCGGCTGGGCTGTCACTGGAACTTGGGTTGCGATATTGGGCTGAGCGTCCTTTAGGATTTGGGCCACTTGGGCCAATTGAGTTAGGTCAGGGCCAGTGGACGGAGGGCTGGAAGGGCCTGCGTTTGGGTTTTGTGATGACGGTTCGGAGAGGGGGGACTGCGTTCCCGGATCGGTCTTTCGGTAGCTCAGCGCAATATTTGAAGAGAACAGTGAAACGTATTGCCGCCGTTTGCGCTCTGTCTGGATCGGATCTTCTGGACTTCCTGGTGTTGAAGTGCCGGATGCGTTGCTCGATTGCGGCTGTTGTGAGTCCGCCGCAGCTCCGAGCAGGCGATTTTGCTGCACAAGAGCACTCTGAGCTGCGAGTTGCTCTCTCTGAAGTTCCTGAATGCGGTTTTGCAAGTCCGTAATCTTCGTTTCGTTTACCTCAAGCGGAAGCGGAGCTTGGATCGTGGAGGCATTTGCTTTTGGGAGACTCGCCTGCTTTTTCCCACCCGTGAGCCACATGATGACAACCATGAGAACTGCGAGACCAAGGATTAGCCAAGATTGAACGTGCTTTGGCAGAAGCCCAGGAGGTGCTGTCGTCTTTTCTTGAATTGGTTCGTTCATGGCTCTCTCCTTGTCGGGCTCTCGAGGTTCCCGCTATCCTCGTCGCGTAAATGTGATTTTCTTTTTGCCAATCGCAAGGTAGCCGGATGCGATGACCTTGGGGACGATGTAGACGCCGTTCTCAAGCTGAAAGTTGATGAGGTTCGGCTTGCCGTCCTTGATTTCGTAAAGGGCAGGTTTCTCATGGGCAGCGCACTTGATATAGGTGAAGGAGTCGTCGTGGAAAATTGCCGATACGAGGAAGGGTTCCTGCGAGCCTTTCTTGTCCAATGTGTAATCGAACTGGAGCTTCGCTGGATAGTCGGTTTTGAACCTGTCGATCTGCTCGGTTGCGCGCGCCTCGGCTGCGTGAATCCGCTCGTCTGTCTGAGCGTGAAGTGCGTTTAATTCCTTCTTGTAGGCTTCGGCCTCGCCCGCACGAACATAGCCCCGCAAGAGACTGTTGCTACCGACGCTCGACTCTTCTTTCGGCTCGATGAAGAGTTTGAGGTCCGGTTCGGCGGTCGGTTCATTGCTTATTTCCGTCAGCAGAAACGAATAGACGTGGCCTGACGCGGTAATTAGGTGGAGGTCACTTCGAATCCCAGCCTGCGCCGGATGTATGTAGCAGAGGTTGTGCGCCCCATTGATGATCCAGAAGTCCTTGTCGCCGGTCGCAAAATCCAGAATGTCTTCATCCTGCGGCAATACAATCAGGGTCGAATATCGGAGCTTCGCGCGAACTGCGATAACGTCCTGTTGCGAATATTTGACCGTCCGAGCGACACCCGATTGCGCAAAAACAGGCAATGCAATGCTGACAACGAACCACAGAAGCGAAAGTGAGAGACTGCTTCTACGGAGCATCAGAGGAATCTTCATTTGTCTTCTCCTTTGACAAGTCTGGGCATGGGTGAGGTTTTCATTAGGCTATCCCCGCTAATACGTCGAGCCCCTTTTCGAATCCGTGGGCCTCGAACGCTTCTTTCCGTTTGCGGTTGTCGAATGGGTCGTTTGTGTAAATCCAGTAGCTCTTCCGGTCAACCGTGAGATTCGCGACCTTTGCGAGTTCCGGGGTCTTAATCAGAAACTGTTGCTTGGGAACGAGTGCCGAGATTAAATCGACTTCGTTCTCGTTCAAATGAAACTGCCGCCGATAGAGGTCCCGATCCATGTCAGGATTAGCCAGGAAGATTTTGGTCGGGCAGCTTTCAATAATTACATTCAACACTTCCGACCGGCGCAGCTCGTCGAGGGATTGGGTAGAAAGAATCATCGCTGCATTGGCTTTTCTCCACGTCTTGAGCGCCTCGACGATGTACCGCTGAATGCTCGGATTCTTCAAAAACACCCATGCCTCATCTATGAAAAATGCCTTGAATACAGTACTGATCTCCCGGTCGCTAATGACGGAGTTCGCTCGATGCAGGATGTAGAACAGGAGCGGTTCGAGAAGTTCGGGGTATTGGCTCATTTTCTGGAAGTCGAAACACTGGAAACGAGAAAAGGAAATCGTGTCTTCCGAATTGTCGAATAGATATCCGAACTGGCCGCCGCGTGTCCACTTCGCGAGCCTGTCGGCAATCCGATGTCCCAGCGTGTTTGCCAAAACTCCAAGCGTTCGAAGCTGTGGGTCAACCGAATACAGATTCTCGATCTGCTGGTAAAGATCCCGTTCCTCGCCAGGCTCCAAGTCGATTGGAGACGAGCCTTGCAGCAAGACCTTCACGAATAGGGCCAGAAAGTCGAGATTCTCCTTCGTCGGCGGAAGAGAGAACGGATTGATCCTGAAGTCAGGGGAGTTGATCCCTATCTTTACGTACGAACCGCCGAAAAGCTGCGTGAGGCTTTCGAAACTTCCGCCAAGGTCAAAAATGAATGTCCACGGGTCATATTTCTGAAGATTGGTGATGAGAAAGTTCAGCAGAAACGATTTCCCGGCTCCAGTTCGCCCGAGAATCATGGTGTGGGCCACGTCCCGATGATGGAGGTTTAGGAAATACGGCGTGTGATGGTTGGTTTCGAGAACCGCGAGATATTCCTGACGGAGATGGTGGTTCTGGCGTTCGCCACAGTGCAGCGTGAACAGAAACGAATAATCCGCATAATTCGAGTTGAGCAGATACACATAACGGAGGTTGAAGACGTTGTTGCCGGGAACGGTAGCAAGGAATGAATTCAGAAGGTTGTATTTCTCTTCATACAGTTGGGCGTCGTGAACGCTGAACACCTTGTAGAATTCGGCGCATGCCCGTTCCACTTTTGCCAAGTCGAGGTCGTAAATAACGACGGTCAGGGAGAAGTTGCCGAAATAATTTCCCTTAAGCTCGATTTCCTTGATGCTGTCCCCGAGTTCTCGTACCTGCGATTCCTTCGAGTCGTCCACGAGCACATCGTGTGAGGGTGCGTCGTTGAGGTTCATCTGACTGACGAATGAGTGTTTGGTGTTATGGAAATGGCGGCGCTTGGCCTGGATGGTTCTCCTCATTGTTCCCGAGTCTTCCTTTTTCCACTCGCTCACGACATGGAAGTTGGCTTGGACTTCGAGCAGTCGCTCAAAGATCAATGGAAAGCTTTGTGCGGAGGGTTCCTTGAGCGTCAACACTTTCACGTAATAATTGTCGAGGCGAAGGAATCCGCGATGGCATTCGAGATGGGATTCGCAGAGGTAGTAGTCCAGAAAAGTGTCATATTTCAGACGGGCGAACGCGATCTTTTGCGGATCGAAATTGAGAGTTTGCTTGAGGACGCGGAATGCTTCCTGCTTGTCGAGCAACCGCAGGGGCAGAAAATCGCTTACCTGTAGGATGAAGCTCTCGACTTTCTGTCGCAGAGTCGCTTGACCCTTGCTGATTTCCCGGTCGAGCAATACAACCTGCTTTGTCCCAGAGAAGTGCGCCCGCAGTTCGCCGAGAGCTTTGGAAGGATGTTTCGGAAACTCCGAGAGCGCTCTGCTGAGCGTTCGTGTGTACCGGAAACCCTCGAACAGAATGACGTAGTAAATCGAGAGCGAGAAAAGCGTATCCGATTTCTTGGCAAAGTACGCGATGCGGTTCTTGATGGCGGCATCTACGATTGGCTTGCCGTAGACCTTGTAAGGAATCGTTTCGTTGTTCTGTTTGAAGAGATACTGGTAAATGCGGTATTTGTCATCGAACAGCTTCAGTGCCGATTCAAGTCGCTTGGTGATGCCGTCGAGCGCATTGCCGTCCAGGCATTCGTAATCCACTCCATGAACTTCGAGGACTACCCCCATGTCTCCCGTCTTGGTCAAGAAGACATTGGAGTCGATGAAACCGTAGAGATTTACTTGCTCGTTGAACGATCCCGTTTCTTGGTAATTCTTGAAGATGCGCTGGAGCTTAAGCATTGGTGATCCTGCGAATCGACACCGGGCTGAGTTTTGCCGGATCGTATTGGCTGCGAAGTTTGGGTGATGTGAGTAGACATCGAAGAATCTGCGGGTCAGTTCCGGTCGCCCATCGCGCTGCGAGGTATAGCAGCAGAAACATCAATAGGCCCCCCATAAGGCTGCCAAGCAGATTGAACGTTCCCGCACCGATGCACATCGCGAAGAAGAAAAGCTTTCTCTCGGCCCCCAGGATCGTAAGGGGCCGGGATAGCGACCGATGCACCATGTTGATTCGTCTGTTCTCAGGCATTGCGCGTTCCTCCAGTCGCGGATAACTATCCGGGAAAGAGCCAAGCGAGGAAGTTCACCGCCGCGATTGCCATACCAACTCCAAAAAGCACACCGGCAAGGACGCGCTTCGAGCCGCCCTCCCCGAAAGCGAAGGTCAAACCTGAAACCACGATTGCGACGAGGGAGAGCCCGCGTGCAATGGTGCTGGTGAACGCCGTTTGCAGGACGTTTACGGCGTTCTCCCACGGCGAGTTTGCTTGCGCAAACGCAGGTGCGGCGAGGAGCAAGCCCAATGCGACTGCCGCGATCTGCCTGGAAATGATCCTGAATTGAATTGCTTTCCGCCAAAGTGTTCTCATGTTTACCAGCCTCCTTTTGTTTCTCTGTTCATACGCTTGCCAGTGCTTAAGAGAAGTAGTTCTCGCGTAACCAGCACCCCTTACGACAAGAGCTGGAGCAAGAAGAGAAAAGCTCCCCTGGCAAAGGGCCTTACTAATCGTCAAGACACACCCGGAGCACACGCTCCATCCAGGGGGTTTTTACTTTCGCGTCTAGCCAGTCGTCGGTTGGCTGTGGGGCGATGATTAACGGTGTACAGCTTCTGGCCGCCAAGATCGCGGGAGAATCTTGCGAGAATTCCCCTTAACTATAAAGAGGCAAAAAAATCGACAAATGTGAGCGCGAATATTAACTTTTCCTGTACCCGAGGTCTTGAACCATTTCGTTCTTGGAAGGATTACCCTCGTGATCTGCTCGGCTTCAGGAGGGCAATTAAATCGCTGCAAGCTCTGTAGCAAGGGGAACAGTGAAAAACGTGGTAGACAATGGCTGCATCGGAAGCATGGGGTTCTTTAGCTAAGCTTTTCAGCACGGCCTTTGGCGGACATCCTTCTCTTTGAGGGTTTGGATACTCGTTCGACAGATGCGCCTTGACGAATCTGAGGAGTGTCTTCTCGGAATACGTCTTTCGTCTTGGTTTCTTCCCCCTTTGCCTCGCGGCCCCCAAGTAGAATCTCCTCAAGCTTCTCGTTCCGCGCGCCGGAATGCTTTTCGAAGGCGTTGGACCGTCGAGCTGAATCTCTTACGTGCCGCACCGCTTGAAACCCCACAGCGCCGCTCAATTTCCTTCCACGAATAGCCTTCTAAACGACGAAGGACGATATTCTGCGTAACTTTATCGCAGCTTGCAAGTGCCTCCGCTAGGAAAAGGCTCCGCTCCATATCTTGCACATCTGCGTATTCCGCTTGGCGTATGAAGGGGAGGCTGTTCGGATCGCTAAGCACACTCTCCATTCGCTTCTGCCTTCTGATGCGCCGCATGTACGCGAGGAAGAGGTACCCGCGAATGTCCGTGACATCCGGTTTGCCGCTGGCCGCTTTATCCCGGCGTGTTTGCGAGACTGTCGCGGCCGTTTCTTCGAACAGACTGATTGCCAAGGCGGGATCGCCGACTACCTTCTCGGCATAACGGACAGCACCGGGACCGATTTCTTGCGCCACGGATAGCACGGAAGGATCGATTGTCCTCCCTAGGTGATCAACCGCGTTCAGCAAAAATGGTGCATTGATTGTCGGGTTTCGGTGTGGGTGCATGGTCTTCCCCACTGTTGGCCGTCGCAACCTAGTTTTAAGTCTGAATCGGTGAACCGGCAGGAATGTTTATTTTCTGTACACCTAGTAATCACTGTACGAGGGAACAGTGGTCGCGCGTTCTGGTGTTGGGCGGAAAAGGAAAAGCGAATCTCAGCAATGGAGGGACTTCACTTCGCTTCCCATCCATGATCGGTCAGAACCAAATTCTGGTTCAGCGTCGTTTTTCCCGCTCCGTTGAGCGTGGAAAGGATTCCGGGGAATGCATTTTGCACGTCTGGGCTCTTTGCCCAATCGGCAAGATTCTCAATCTTGTAGGTGTAGTAGAGCGTCATTTCCTTTTTATCGCCGACAGCAACCGGCCCTTCGGTCCTGACAACTGTGTCCAGCGCTTGTTGCCCAAAGCAAATGTCGCCTCGGCTTTCCTTCTCGCCGATCAAGCCGGCCACTTCCTTCTCCTGGTAAAACTTTTTGCCGTCGTCGGTCAATTCGTACCGAAGCACCTTGGCTTTCACGGGACGAGTCCCAGACAAAGGCGTGATTTCGATCTCCGTCTCGTGGGACCGCGCTAGACCAGCTTTCTCTAGAGCGGCCATTTGCGATCCTCTGACGATTCCCTGACCTCGGTCACTGTCTTGGAGGTCTACTGGCCATTTGGAGGCTAAGCCGAGGCATAGCTGGCCTTTCTTGACCAAGTAAGCGTTCGTCGCGTCGGATAAATTCTTCTCGTTCGCGTCGTTCTTGCTTCCACAACCCGCCAGAAGGAAAGTTCCAAGAACCATGATGCAGAGGACATCGTTTTTCATGGCTTCCTCCAGAAATAATCGACAAAGGGGTTGACCCATTATCATCCAACAACTCCCCGCGCATTCGTGTTCGGTCTGTCCCTCGAATTAAAGTTCAAGATACTCCAACCGGAGGGCAATCATACAAATAAAAAAAGGCCTCGGGGGGAGCCGAGGCCCTTTTGCGGATGGTCAGTTCAGAATGGAACCTCCTCCGGCTGAGCACCGAGCGGCGCTGCGTCTGGCACCTGATCTTTCTTCGTGCGGTTCAGCTTGCGGATAGAATCCGCCTTCACCTGCCAAGTCTTGAGCGGCACGGTGGTCTTGTTCTTACCTTTGCCGAACTCCTTCTGATAGGTGCTGCTCACGAGCGTGCCCTCGACGTAGATGTGATCGCCCTTGCGCAGCTTAGCAGCGGCGTACTCGCCGAGGCCGTTCCACGCGACGATGCGATGCCACTCCGTCTTGGAGTGCCATTCTTCGTCGGCACCTTTCCAGGAACGCTGAGTCGCAAGCGAAAGAACCGCGTATTTGCGGTCTGTCGTCTTGACGGACTTGTGCTCCGGGTTCTTGCCAACATAACCGATGAGATGAACTCTGTTTTGGTACATTGTGTTTCTCCGTTTCTGCCCTTGTAATTGGGGCACCCGGAAGCGAGAGGATGCTGCTCCCAAAGCGAGCGTCTGCTTTTTGGGAGGGGCACAAGAAATCTTCGATGGCGTTTCAGAAGATTTGTTGGGAGGAACCGGAAAAGCAGAAGACGCGAAGCTGCCGGGCGCAGGAATTATCCCGAAGCTGTGCCCAATGGAGAGGGTAGAAATGGAGAGAATGGACTGAACTAAATCATATCGGTGAGAGCGGGAACTAGAGCCACAAAAGGGGAAGAGACCCGCTCCAGTGCGCGGCGACCGACCAGTTTCCGGAAGGCCGACATCCCGATACAAACAACAGGGAAGCTCTAACAGGACGGCTCTTTGCAACGCGGTTCCGCTGCAGGGAAACATACCGAATGAGTTTCCAACATTCTAGGCGGCCTCGTTCGCTGTAAAATCAGTAGATTATGCCTTTACGAAACACGTGGACAAATTCGGCCAAGACGACACATGCAATGATGCCTTATTGCGACACGCATCCTTGCCAGAATTTGGCATCACACTCATGCGTAGACTTTGTTGAGATTGAAGCCCCGCATTGGTGGTCCTGGCTACAGTACCCGAAATACGAACTAATGGATGAACGCGAGACGCGCTATGGCTGTCCCCAGCATCCTGTTTTTCAGCACTTGCGGATGCTAGATGGTCGAACGGTTCCGGTGCCAGCGGAGTTCCCCAAGAGCCGCCTTCAATGGCTGAAGACAGACGGGCTCTGGGCGGTTGTCTTGGCGGTAGTCTTTGCTGTTCTCGCTGGTATTGTGATCGCAAAATTGATGTGATTTGGCGGGCGGTCATCCCCATCGCGTTACGAAGGCTCGGTCAGTTTGACAAGGTCCGATCAGCTAGCTGTTGGCTGGTCGACTCTGCGAACGTATTGGAACGCAGGCAAGCCTGAGATTCGGTCCGTCACGAGGACTGGCTTATCGGAGATGACCTGCTCAGCTACACGTTGAGAGGGTTTGTTATCAGCCCCCACGATTGCCTCCACATAAAATACTGAAATCCCATTCCGCCCCAAGCCGTTTTGCATCTCTCCGAGCGCCGCTTTGACAGCTTCCTTGGCGCGTCCTTGATTGCGATATGCTTCGGGAACGGCGTAACCAACGGCGAGGCAGGGCGTCCCTTCAATAGGCACGCACCAGCCGAGTTCGACGAATGCCGTCACCGTCCTGCGCTCCAACCTCACGTAGGTAAACCTGCGCTGCCCATCCGACTCATCAACGTAAACGTAGAGGTCCTTATCAAGCTCTCCGCGTCGCAGTTTTATTGCACCGAGCCGGAGACCCTGCTGAAACGATTGCAGCGCGATTGAAGGGTCTATCATTCTTGACCAACCGCTTAAATTTCAAGTTCCGTATTTCCAACAATGGCGGCTCCCCTTCCACAGAGACATGCCAATCTTTGTGAATGATGTCTTGAACGACCCGGTATACCAAATCGAATGAGGTTTCAAACTTCGACTTCAAGTCATACGTTCCATAGGTCACGGACATGGGCTGTACAAACTCGAATTGACTTTCGGTTGGAAGCCCACCCGGGCACACTGAGTCGTTCCAGTCGCGCTCCAAGAAGCGAGTGAGGTCATGGCGAAAAATCGGGGAAATCTTCTCCAATTTGGGAATCACCGGAACTGGCTTGTTGTCATCGGGTAGTACCTCTACCGAGGCGAAAGTCACTTCCCCGCCACGCAGCGCCAATGGCTGAATCTGTACATGATGAGCCGGAGCTTTACCGCGATTGATCAGCTTAAACGGAGTGCTCGGGTTCATTTCGCCCTTCCTCTTGTCCTCGATCTCCACATACACCCTTGGGTCCGTGGAATCGATCTCCGTGCCTGGCCTCTCTTGCGGCCGGGAATCTGTTTTCGTTTCGGACTTAATGACGGTTCTCAGCAAGGTCGTCATCATTTCTTTCAGCTTATCGTCCTCGCTCGACTGCAAGAACATCTGAACGATGGATGCTGCTATGGCGGCAATACCCAAAAGAACGATGCGTCCTTGCCAAGCCTTTATGGTCTCAGGTGACGCCGCAACCGCAATGATTGAGATGGCGATCACGCACACCGCCGCAATGGTGGAAATCGCGTTCTTTGCGCTGATGTGGATGGTCATACTCCTACACTCGTTTACCTTTTCAAGATCGCAGCAAGGCCAATGATTGGTCAAAGCACATTGGGGTTGGTCGAAAACCAATCGCGAAGTTGCTCGATCTTTTGCAGTGCGTATGGAAAGGCGAGATACGAAAGCCGAACAGTGTCGTCTGAAATCTTCTCATTCATAGGATGTACTGCGTTATTCCGTTGAACTTGGATCGCCTTAATCAGCGACACAAGGTGATCCTGGCCTCCATCAAATACTTCAAAAGGACGACCTGGCAAGTTATTCGCTTGCTCTAACACGTTCCTCATTTGATCGAATAACTCCGTGAGATCACGCCGCTTGAGCGCAGTAGTGAATTTTGCTTTCCACCTTGGCGTGGAAACGGCATCGACCATCTCCTCTGCCAGCATATACAGCGCCTTCTCAGAAGCCGCGCCCACCATAACCGCTGCCGCCCGAAATCTGTCATGCTCGAACGAGCCAAGTCCCTCCACTATGTATTCCCGAACAACTTCGTCCAGATTCGGAACCATCCTCTGCAACGCGGCAAGATATTCGGCAGGCAACTCTGGAATAGGTTCCTGACCATCAACCCACTCTCGGCCTCTCGTAGTCAATTCCAGGCGCAAATCATCCAGGGCGGAAGGGAAAATTCGAGAAGCTGGAATCGCGAAACCGCGCCGTTGAAGATATAGCCACGCTTCAACCGCGGATTGTCTCAAACTTTCAGGGTCGTTATTGTGGGCGAACTCGGGATTGTCCGGATTATTTTCCGCATAGGGACGCAATCGTCGCACTGGCGCGCCTGACTTTTCCAACTCTGTCCAAGTCGCGTTAGCGAATTCCGTGAGCGTAAAGCTTGGTCTCACCCGGCGCAGCCCTGACCGCACAAACGGCAAGATCGACGATAAATTGTATTCCGGCATCGAATCAGATCATACCGGATAACGGCCGAGCCAAGCGGAGGAGAATCAGTCCGGATCAACCCGGTTACCGGACAAGTGGCATATAGTACGGATCCCTGTAATGAACTCACAATTAAGACGGCTTCTCCAATCGCATATATTCCTTGACTGGTTTGGAAACCGCTTCTTCGTTTATTTTCATCCTGCGACAGTAAGGCGTCTTGAACCAAGCGGAAAGTTTCATAGTTCCTTTGCTGGAATTGCAGCGTCGGCAGCAAATGGCCACGTTATGTCTTTTCTTCAAAGGTCCTTCATTATCGAAGTGCTCTAACGTTGCTCCGGATGCGCGCATCGAATGCGGGTATTGCTTCATCAAGATACCGCAATATACGCAGGTTTTGTCCCGTGCTCGAATCTCTCGCTCATCTTGCTTAGAAATGCCATATGTGTTGGACATGGTTCTCGGTTACCTGCGCATACGACATTTTCAGGTGGCTCGAACCCGGAACATAATCTTGTGGGGTCACGCTCTAGCACCAACTCCTAATTAACAGCGTACTCGGAAACAATTCACTCGGGCGAGAACTTCCTTAGTTCCTCGCGGCGCTGCCACGAGGAGCCCCCGTCCTAGGCGGGCGGCGCGGAGGTTTCCTCCGCGCCGATAGCGTTGAGAATATGAGTAGCGGTTTGCTGGATGTGCTGCAAGCTCTCCGACAACAGCTTCGCGTCACCCTCGTAAAGTTGGATGTAATCTTGCGCTGCCGATCCTGTCGCAAGCCCGATTCCTTGGCAGACGACGAATGCTACTGCCTCTGCTTCGGTTTCGCGGCTGCGCTTTGAAGTGCTGGCGCGGCGCTCGCTACGGTGCATCAATTCGTGTGCGGCTTCATGGGCTAGCGTTGAGAATTCTTCAGCAGGGGTCTGTCCAGGCAACAGCGTGATCTTGCCTCCTGCGGAAGTGCCGCGCGCTGGTGCGATGTCCTGCGAGTATTCGAGAAGAATGCCTTGGTCGGTGACGAATTTGCCGAGCCGCTCGCGGTATTCGCGAGGATCGCCGTTGACGTTGCCGATTTCAGGAAGTTCTTGACCGTCCGTCTGGCTGATGTCGAAGACATATGCGGCCCGGAACCCAACAGTGGTTGATGATTCATCAGTTTCGGTTTGTTCCACGCCGTGGTTCTTCGCTCGAACGATTGGAGCGAGAATCAAAATGCCTTTCTCGCCTTTCTTTACGAAGCGCCCGAGTTTGTGCCACGTGTGGAAGCCAGCGACGTGTGTAGCTGTTGGGTTCTGCGATGCGATAAGCATTACGTTCCGTAGACTGTACCGATGGAATCGGCCAATCGCCGCGAGGTAATTTCTCAACGTCTCACTGTGGCCCCTTTCGAGAGCTTGACTGAGTTCTTCGATTGCTTTGCTGACGATCTGTTTGGATTGCTCGACTTTCATGATTGTTCTCCTGTTTCGGGAGCTTCTTGCCCCCTTCACCAAACAGCGAGGGGGCAAGGTCCCGAAACAGAGAACGGGAGCGAAGAAATTGGTGCGTTCAGGTCGAAACGGGTCGCACGATTGAGTGACACAGCCTTTGGTGGCGCGAAACGTGCTAGTGGAGACCGGCGGCGTGCGGCCTTACACGCCGGGACGCAGCAATCTCATAGCGGCAAAAAGAGGAGAGCGAGACAAATCGTCTGCGAAATCTGAATCGAGCAATCGTAACGCGAACGAGGGGTAGCCGTGAGTCGCTCGAACGGTTGAAAGCTTTGCTCGTAAATCGCGGCGTATTTCAATCGATCATAGTCCCGGTCCGCACGGCGAAACTTCCGGACAAAGCAAAAAAAGGCTCCGGCAAATGCCAGAGCCTTTTTTTTTGCGAAACTCAGAAGGGAGCCTCGTCGGCTTTGAGCTTTAACTGACTCACCGAGCATTCGATCCGGTCAACGTCGTCGCGGACCTGCCCGAAATACTTCGCTTGAATCAGCTTTCCCTCAGGGCCGGGGTGGCAGTAGAGATACCGCACTTCCACGATTTCCCCGTCTTTCGGAAGCCGGTAGCGTTCGGGAACGCCAACGGTGCCCATGAATCGTTCCCGAGTACCGTCCAAGGCGTAGACGGCGACGGAGCGGTGGCCCTCTGCGGCCTTCTTGTCCGGCTTGGGGCCGACGATGAACGATGCGGTCGCCACGAACTTGCACTTGAAATGCTGGCCGGAGCGCCCGCCCGCGTAGACGGCGTTCCGGTTCTTGCAAACGAATCCTTCGGCGTGAATCTCGTGCATCAGGGTTACAAGGTTTCGTTTCGCTTTGGGCGTCATGGCAGTTTCCGCTACACGCAATACCTCGTGGACGCCTCGAAAGAGGCTCGTCAGGCGGGCATAACGGATTTCGTAGGGCTGGTCGCGCAGGTCGCGTCCGTTGTGGGCCAGGATGTCCCACGCATAGAACTTGGAATCGGTGATCTCTCCGTCCACGAGAAAACTGTCGGCCTCGACATGAGCGAAGGTAAAGGCAAGTTGTTTGTCGATGGGAACGATCTGGCCGAGTTTGTTGATGCCCGAATACTCGCCGTTCTGTTTCTGAACGGCGAGGCGTCGCCCGTCGAACTTCTGTTGAAACCACCACGAGAGATTTGGGACCAAATCGAGAGCTTCCCGTTCCTCGATGGGAGTCAGTAATTCGGGTGCATGACCTGAGAATTCCTTCGTCGGCATCCCGACCGAAATAGCCGGGGATGCGTCCCCGTTCGTTTCGGCCACGCGGTAGCCTTTGCCCATCTTTTCCCGCAATACCCGGTCAAAAACGCGTTTGGCTTCTTCATAGGGGACGCCTCTCGCCTTCGAGTCGCTCTGCAAGGTGGAACCGCGCCGCCCCCACTGAGCATTGACCGACCACTGCTCCTCAACATTTTCGAGTTGCAGGTGATAAACCTTGTCCGAACTACCCTGCTGGTAATACAGATCAATTCTTTCTGTTTGCATCGTTCGCTCCTTTTTCTTTTCGGTTTTTGCTTCTTGCGCGGCGGACTTTGCCGCACAAAAAACAAATGCCTTCCTGCGAGGCTCCCCGCGCCAAGCCGCCCGCGCTGTCAAGGCCGCGGTGTGTGCGTTCATCGGAGCGAAGCGCAGAGCCTTGACAGAAGAAGCGGCGGCTGGGCGCAGCCTTTGAGCAGGAAGGCATTGAGGAGAAAGGCTCGTTTGGCGGAGGTGCTACGAAGTGAAGTCGATGGCTGCTGAATTCCAGAAAGAGGTTCAGGCTCCAATCATTCAGGCTTCTGAATCTGAGACAATCAACTCGTGTGCAACCGATACCGATTGACGCACTCGAAGCCGTACCTTGCCGAACGATTCGGGGCACCGGAAGACGGAATTGAGGATCGGCCGCGCTACAACATTGCGCCGACTCAGCCGGTTCTAACGGTTCGCGAAAAGAACGGCCACAAATCCCGTCAGTTCACGACCATGCGCTGGGGACTGATACCGTCCTGGGCGAAAGACATGAGCATCGGAACTCGGACGCTGAATGCCCGGTCGGAAACCATCACCAAGACGCCGGCCTTCCGCGAGTCGATCCTTACGAAACGGTGCCTCATCCCCGCCGATGGATTCTACGAATGGCGGAAGATGGGATCGGTGAAACAGCCCTACTGTTTTGAGGTGGGTGATGGCGAGATCTTTGCGCTTGCGGGACTATGGGATGAGTGGACAAGTCCTGACGGAGAGGTCATTGAAAGTTGCACGATTCTAACGACCGGACCAAATTCCCTTGTATCCGACCTGCATGACCGGATGCCGGTGATCGTTCGACCGGATAAGTACGACCTATGGCTCGATCCCGACATCACCGACTTCGAAGCAATCCGCGACATTCTGAAGCCCTACGACCCAGAGCTGATGCGCCGCTATCCGGTCAGCACCCGACTGAACAATTCGAGAAACGACGACGCGGAGTCGGCGGCGTCCGTAACGCTCGACATTGCGAGCCAGGACAAGTTGTTCTAGGGGGACTACTCCCGCCGGTAGGGATTCACTTTTCGATCAGCCGCGACAGACCCAGCGAGCTGATCCTAGAGCGAACGCGTCAAATGGGTTGGTAATCGGGCGACACATTTCCGAGAACCTTCGATGAGTTCTCTCGATAATCGGGCTCACCGGAAACTGACCCATCCACCTCTCGCTTGATCTCTTGACAAGTCTCTCTCTACGGCTGAAAATCGAGGCGTAGGCGAACAAAAGGCGAATACAGGAACTCGGCTGAAATGGCTTCCCTCCCGACAATTCGTGCCCCTTTCGACAAAGAGGCGCTCGCGCGCGGTTGGGAAGGCATCGCGGCACGGGAACGAGAGGCTCTGGAATGCCAGCCGACGGGCCTCGCCAAGCTGGATGCACTTCTGCGCGGGGGAATTCCTCGCGGCTCTCTCGTCGAACTTTACGGCCGTTCCTCTTCCGGGCGTACCGGGCTGTGTTTGTCGCTGCTCGCGCAGGCCACTGGAGAACAGCAGACTTGCGCTTTCGTTGATGTTTCGGATTCTCTCGACCCGATGTCGTTGGCGGCAGCGGGAGTGGACCTGACGCGCCTGTTGTGGGTGCGTTGCGGACACGGTGAGAATCCGTTGCCACGGTCCGCCTCCCTACCTCGTTCAAGGCCTGAGCAGATTAGGAAAGAAAAAAATCCCCCGCAACCCCGAAAGACGAACGGAGGGGGCGGCGGCTGGCGACATCCGCGCGATCAGGTGCGGGGCATTGAAACCGCCATCCCATCCATGATGCGAAACGGTAACAGTAGAAACGGTGCGCAGGAAACCACAGAGGGGAATCTGGCCGCACGGTGTGCTGGCGAGCAAGTGGAACGAGATCGCGAGTTGCCGCGTCGGGGAGAAAATGTCCGTCGTGTCTTCGGGCCGCGAGAGCATGATCGCGCGGCACCGCGTTCGAACGACAAACCAAACGTGTCGGGCGGCGGTAAACCCTGGAAGAGGCTCGAGCAGGCGCTTCGGACGACCGACCTCCTGCTGCACAGTGGGGGATGGGGTGTCGTGGTGCTCGACTTCGGAAATGTGTCCTGGGTCGATGTACGGCGAATTCCGCTGAGTACCTGGTTTCGGTTTCAACGAATCGTCGAAGGAACACCAGCGATATTGGTGTTGTTGGGCGAAGAGCCTTGCGCGAAGAGTTGCGCATCGTTGGCCCTCCGTTGTCGCCGCAAAAGTGATCAATGGCGCGGTGCTGCGTCTCTGGAGATGCGTTCCGGGATGGCAACCTTGCGAGGCTTCGAGGTCGAAGCAGAAGTCGCACGTTCCCGGATACGGCTGGGTCACGCCGAAAGCATCCGCTGGCAAGCGCGCCGTGATTTGTCCCGCAGCGCGTAGTTTCCGTCGCGTCCGTTCGAATCCATCTGATGAGGGGTCGCCGTGCCGTTTGCTTGTCTTTTCGTTCCCGATTTTCCGGTGCAGGCCGTCGTTCGCCACGAGGTGGAATTGCAGGACCAGCCCGTCGCGGTTCTTGAGGGCTCGGCTCCCCTGACGAAAGTATTTTCGGCGAACGGTCGAGCGAAGGCTTCAGGAGTGGAAGTCGGCATGACGAAAGCGGAGGCGGAAGTGTGCCCGAATGTGATCTGGCGATGGCGGTCGGCGGTAGCAGAGGCAAGCGCACATGCGGCGCTTCTCGACTGCGCGTGGACCATTTCTCCGCGTGTGGAGGACGCTTGCGAAGGCGACGATGAAAAAAAGCGCGACACCGTCGTTCTCGACCTTTCCGGTTGTGAAAGGCTCTTTGGTTCACCCGAGAAAATCGCGAATGACTTGAAGCGTGTGGCCGGGGACGTGGGATTCGATGCGCGCGTAGCTATCGCCGGAAATGCGGAAGCAGCGGTTTGTGCGGCGCGAGGATTTCCCGGCATTACGGTGATTGCAGAAGGTGACGAGAGCGGCCGGTTAGGAACTCTTCCGATCTCCTCACTGTCGATGCCCGTCGAGTTGCTCGAAACCCTGAAAAGATGGGGTATTCACACCTGCGCGGAATTTGCGGCGCTTCCCGATGTTGCCGTGGTTGAGCGATTGGGGCAAGAAGGCCGGCGCTGGCAGTTGCTCGCGCGCGGCTCCCATTCGAGGCCCTTGCTGCCCAAAGAACCTCCCGTTCATTTCGACGAGTGCATGGAGCTGGAGTTTCCCGTCGAGTTGCTTGATCCGCTGATGTTCGTGTTGAACCGGCTGCTGACGCAACTATGCGCGCGGCTTGGAATGCACGTTCTATCGGCCCGAGAGATTGCATTGACCCTAACGCTGGAGAAACAAGATGCGCGAAGCAAAGAGATCCCTCAGCACATACGAAGACTCCGGCTTCCCGTACCCTCGCGGGACAGTACGTTCTTGTTGAAACTGCTGACGCTCGACTTGCAAAACCATGCTCCCCGCGCCGCCGTGATCGCGGTCAAGGTTGTAGCGACGCCAGCGCCGGCACGCACGAGACAGATGGGTTTGTTCTTGCCGCTTAGCCCGGAGCCCGAACAGTTGGAAGTGACGCTCGCAAGGATTCGAAACACCGTGGGAGACGATCGCGTAGGGTCTCCGAAACTTCTCGATACGCACCGACCGAACGCTTTCCGGCAGGATCGCTTTGTCGTTCCAGAGCCTTCGGCCAGGGCAACATCGGCCGGGGAGCGTACGACGGCCGCCCTCCGCATTTACCGCCCACCGCTTGCTGCATCGGTAGAACTCGATGGAGGAAAACCGTCCCACATCTCCTGTGGCGGAGCGCGCAGGAAAGTCCTGGCTTTGGCCGGTCCGTGGCGCACCAAGGGGGATTGGTGGTCGGAAACTGCCTGGGCGCGTGAGGAATGGGATGTGCTGCTCAAGGCGCTGCGTCCGAAATTTCAATCGGATTCCGATGACGAGGAAGAAGAGACGACCTTGTATCGCATCTACCGCGACCGGCGATTGCGGCGCTGGTTCGTGGAGGGAGTCTACGACTGATGTATGTCGAACTCCATTCCTGTTCGGCGTTCAGCTTTCTGGAGGGGGCTTCTTTGCCGGAAGATCTCATCGCGGAAGCGGCTCGGCTGGAGCTGTCCGCCATTGCTTTGCTTGACCGAGACGGCGTGTACGGCTCTCCTCGTTTCCACATGGCTGCAACGAAGACGGGCATCCGGGCGCATGTAGGCGCGGAAATCTCCTTAGAGGGGCTGGGAACGCAGGCCGCTCTGCCGAAGTGGATACCCAACCGGATTCCTCAACGGCCTGTGCGTCTCGCATTGCTCGTCGAAAATCGAAAGGGATACCAGAATCTATGCCGTCTGATCACGCGGTACAAACTGCGCGAGAAGGAAAAAGGAACCGGCACAGCCACGCTCGATGATGTCGCCGAGTGTGCCGAAGGGCTCGTCTGCCTGACGGGTGGCGAGGAGGGAGTGCTGGCCGCATCGCTGGCCGGAGGCGGGGAAACAAAAGCGCGCTTCGACATCGAAAATCTGGTTTCAATGTTTGGGAAACGTAACGTGTTTGTCGAAGTACAGCGTCATTTCGATCCTGCCGAAGAGGACCGCATTGAGGCTGCGGTTGAGATCGCGGCGAGCGTACATCTGCCCCTGCTTGCGACCAATGGCGTTCGCTACGCTCGTCCCTACGACCGCGAGGTTCTCGATGTGTTCACCAGTATTCGGAATCATTGTCGGCTCGAAGAGGCCGGAAGGCTGCTCGAACGGAATGATGAGCGCCATCTGCGGTCGGCGGCAGCGATGGGACGACTCTTTGCCGACTTGCCGGAAGCGATTGGGAACACCGCCGAACTGTCCGCGCGCCTCGGATACTCGCTCGCCGATCTGGGTTACGAGTTCCCGATGTACCCCGTACCTCCCAGGGAGACGATGGACTCGTTCCTGAGGAAACGCGCGGAAGAAGGTGTGTCGAACCGCTATGCCGTGAAGGGCGACGACGATCTTTTTGCGCGAGCCAAACGGCAAGTGGAAAAAGAGCTTGCTCTCATCACGAAGCTGAAACTGGCCGGATATTTCCTGATCGTGTGGGACATCGTTCGCTTCTGCCGCGAACAGAACATTCTCGTCCAAGGCCGCGGGTCGGCGGCGAACAGCGCGGTGTGCTATTCGCTTGGGATTACGGCGGTCGATCCGGTCGGGATGGAATTGCTCTTTGAGCGTTTCCTTACTGAAGAGCGAGGCGAATGGCCGGATATTGACCTCGATCTTCCGAGCGGAGATCAGCGGGAAAAAGCAATTCAGTATGTCTATAAGCGTTATGGGAAACTCGGCGCGGCGATGACGGCGAACGTCATCACGTATCGCAGCCGTTCGGCGGCTCGCGAAGTCGGAAAGGTTCTGGGCTTCGACCAGGAAACGCTCGACCGGCTATCGAGCCTCGTCAACAGCGGCGAGTGGCGCGGTCCCGCCGATACTCTGGAAAACCATTTGCTCCAGGCCGGCTTCGATCTGAATCATTCGAGAATCCAGAAATATCACGAGCTATGCGAACGGATCGAGGATTTGCCGCGACACCTGGGCCAACACTCGGGCGGCATGGTCGTTTGCCAGGGACAGCTCGATTCCGTTGTTCCCTTGGAGCCTGCCTCTATGCCCGGTCGCGTCGTCGTCCAGTGGGACAAAGACGACTGCGCGGACATGAAGATCGTCAAGGTGGACTTGCTCGGCCTCGGCATGATGTCGGTGCTCGAAGAGTGCGTCGAGCTCGTTCCCAAACATTATGGGAAACCGCTCGATCTTGCGCAGCTTCCAGCGGACGACCCTGTTGTCTACGAGACTCTGCGTCGCGCCGACACGGTCGGGATGTTTCAGGTGGAGAGCCGCGCGCAGATGGCGTCCCTGCCGCGCAATGCACCCTACAAGTTTTACGATCTCGTCGTCCAGGTGGCGATCATCCGCCCCGGTCCTATCGTCGGGAAAATGATGCATCCCTATATGCGGCGCCGTCAGGGAAAAGAGGAAGTTCGCTATGCCCATCCGTCGCTGGAGCCGATTCTGAAACGAACGCTCGGCGTGCCTTTGTTTCAAGAGCAGCTGTTGCGGATGGCGATGACTGCCGCGAATTTCACGGGCGGTGAGGCGGAAGATTTGCGGCGTGCCATGGGCTTCAAGCGTTCGGAAGAGCGGATGTACAAGATTGAAGAGAAGCTGCGACACGGAATGGACCAAAACGGTATCGGCAAAGAGACGCAAGAAGAAATCATCACGCAGATCACATCCTTCGCTCGTTATGGCTTTCCCGAGTCACATGCAGCAAGCTTTGCCTTAATCGCTTACGCGAGTGCCTACCTGAAGTGTCATTACCTGGCGGCGTTCACGGCCGCTTTGCTCAACAACCAGCCGATGGGCTTCTACAGCGCTGCCACAATCGTGAAAGATGCCCAACTTCACGGTCTGCGCGTGAAACCCATCCATGCCTTGCGGTCGGAATGGCTCTGCACGATCGAAGATGGACAGGACAAGTCCGGCAAAAACGTCCAGAGCCTTCGCGTCGGGTTTCGCTACGTTCGCAGTCTGCGGCAGGCGAGCGCGGAGGCCCTCGTTCGAGAACGGCGAAGTGCAATCTTTACGGATATCAATGATCTCGTGCGGAGGGTTCCCGAACTGCAAAAACCGGAACTGGTCACGCTCAGCGAAATCGGGGCGCTCAATTCTCTCGGAGAGAGAACCCACCGACGCTCGGCCCTGTGGCAAGTCGAGCGGGCATCGCGCACTGTGGGACCACTACTAGAATCCATTCCAGGACTGGCTGAAACCTCGCCCTTGCGACAGATGAATGACGAAGAGAGGTTGGTTGCCGATTTTCACGGCTCCGGCATGACTGCGGGTCCCCACCCGATGAGCTATTGTCGTGCGCGGCTCGATTCGATGAACGTGAAGCGAGCGTGTGACCTTGTACGAATCCGTGACGGCGAGTACACGCGGGTCGCTGGTTGCGTGATCGCTCGGCAGAGGCCGGGAACGGCGAAAGGATTTGTGTTCCTCAGCTTGGAAGACGAGACGGGCATTGCCAATGTGATCGTTCGCCCGGACCTGTATGAAAGGAATCGACTGATTATCAATCGCGAGAAGTTCTTGGGAGTCGAGGGCGTCCTGCAGAATCAGGACAATGTGATTTCGATCAAGGCCGCTCGTGTGGTACCTATTGCGATCAGCAAGGCACAGACGGCGTCTCATGACTTCCACTAGACAAGGGTTCGTTCTTCTCCATCGGCCAGCGTGGCGGATGGCGTTTTTGCATTCCTGCGTCAGCCGGGGCCGAAAAGCGACCTCGCTCTACAATCGGGTCGCGGGTTCTGGTAGCGTGTGACAAAGGACGTTATCACACGCTAATGGCATCCCGATGGTAGCTAACAAGAGAAGGAAGGAAATCATCGCCGAACTGATCGACCAAGCACGTCGCTTCCGTTTCTGCGGTCCATCCGACGATCCGGACGAGCAGACAAACGTCACGGTCGGTTATCACCATCTTGTGACTCAACTCAAAAGACTGGCCGGGCCTGTCCTGGCTTCACCGTCCGCGTCCCTCCTGAATGCCATCGAGGTGGAGATTAACAACGTTTATTCCGTATTCGAAGCCAGCGCGGAAGTCGACGCGCTTTTGCCGGAGATCGAGGCCGCATTGGGACGCCTCGATGACGACGGCATTCTGCAAATAACAGATGGTTCCGTAATGATCGCTGACAGCCGCCTTATAGAACTGCGCTCGCTGGCCTCCGTTGACTTCGATTTCCGGAAGCTGGTGAGGCTGTGCGAAGAGATGAACTCCGCGTATGGCCAGCAGTGCTATTACGCCACTGCGATGCTGATCCGCGGGCTGCTCGACCATGTTCCGCCCGTATTTGGATTCAAGACATTCAGTGAAGTCGCGAATAACTATGCCGGAGGAGGCAGGTCCTTCAAGGAAACCATGCACCATCTCGAAAACGCGTCGCGCAAAGTTGGGGATGCGCACCTCCATATGCCAATCCGTAAGAGCGAGACGCTTCCGACCGCCCAGCAGGTGAATTGTTGCCAGCAACTCGACATTCTGCTCTCTGAAATTATTCGGATAACCTAATGAAAGAGGGCACCGCGCTCGTCGAGATAAGTATTTCTCACGAGGTTGCGGAAGGCAGTGGCAGGCCCCCTGCCCTGTTTCTTAGGGAGGCGAGGGCGGCTGAGCGCTTCTTCGATTTCTTTACCGCAAATATCCGCCACAAACATACCCGGAGGGCCTACTTCAACGCAGCCTACAAGTTCTCGGAATTTTGCGCGGAGCGCGGCGCTCGCGAACTCAAGCACGTGAGGCCTGTTCACGTCTCGGCTTACATCGAGAGCCTCCAAGGCGGATTTGCAAAGCCCACTATCAAGCAACATCTGGCCGCGATACGCATGCTTTACGACTGGCTCGTCGTCGGCCAGATCATTGACGTGAATCCCGCACATGCCGTGCGCGGTCCGAAGCATGTGGTCACCAAGGGCCGCACGCCCGTGCTTAACAGGGATGAGGCACGCGCCCTGCTCTCCTCCATCGACGTGAACACCGTCAAAGGTCTGCGCGACCGGGCGCTCATCGCCGTTATGATTTACACTTCGCCCGCATCGGCGCAGTTCTAGATGAATGTTGGCGACTATTTCATCCAAGGCCGGCGCAGCTGGATACGTCTGCATGAGAAGGCCGGCAAGGAGCATGAAGCGCCCTGCGTTTCCAAGCTCGAATCGTATCTTGACGAATACATCGCGCGGCACGGATTGCCGACGACAAGGACGGGCCGTTATGGCGAACGACGGGGCGCTTCACCGGCACGCCGCACCGCATGACGCAGCAGGATGGATACCGGATGATTGCGCGGCGCTCACGTGACGCGGGTATCGAGACGCGCATTGGCAATCACAGTCTGCGCGCAACCGGTATCACCGACTATCTCAAGAGCGAGGGGACGCTGGAGCACGCGCAAAACATGGCCGCCCACTCGTCCCCGCGTACCACTAAGCTATATGATCGACGCAACGATGAAACGGCGCTTAATGAGTATGAGAAGGTGAGGATTTGAGAGATTCGGAACGACCAATGCAGATTGCCATTTTAGGTTGGGGCTCGCTGATATGGTGTCCTGGGTCCCTGCAGATTAAGTCATGTTGGCACCGTGATGGCCCTGACCTCCCCATTGAATTCGCACGGGTTTCGAAGGACGGCAGGCTCACGCTGGTCATCCACGCCGGCAGCGAGGATCAGCAGACGCTATGGGCGGCGGCAGTTTCAGACGACGTGGAGGTGGTACGGGAGAGTCTGCGCGCCCGCGAAGAAACTGGGGCGCGTTTTATCCACAGCGCCACGGTTGCCGGAGTGTTTTCGGATGGCGTCGGTAAAGAAGTGCGGGACAGCATTGAAAATTGGCTGAAAGCCCGGCCCGGCTTAAAAGGCTGTGTATGGACTGGCCTTCCAAGTAACTGGAAGGAGACACGACATTCGGACTTCTCAGTGACAGGAGCAGTGGAGTATTTGAATAATCTTCTGGAACCTTCGCGAGCGCGGGAATACATACAGAATACACCTCGGCAAATCCAGACGACTGTGCGAGGCGCTGTACGGAAGAAACTGCAATGGCTGGACGCCGAACTGTCTCCGGCGTTGTTCACAGAGGACTAGGTCGCTATGCCTGAATTGGATCTCTTCACGCCGGTTGTCAGTGAGGCGGAACAACATCCTAATTTCCGAACAATCCTAAAGTACGGCAACCAATATAATTGCGACGTGCTGAATAATTGGGCGAGTGGTTTTAAGGACAGAGACGGAAAATTTGTTAAGGAATTCCAGACGACATTCGATTCCAGCTTCTGGGAGCTGTATCTTTTTGCCGTGCTTAAGCATTTTGGGATGGCCGTCGATTTTTCAGTCCCTTCTCCTGATTTTCTTGTGACGACCGGCGCCGGAATGAACATCGAGGCCACGGTGGCATTGCAGGCGCAGGGATCGCCGCCGGAACACGCCGCGAGGAAGGCAAGCGACATCCCAAAGGACCTGAATGAGTTCAACCGTCAGACGATACTGCGTATACGCAACAGCATCGATACCAAAAATAAAAAATATTCAAAGACTTATGCATCTCTCAAGCATGTAGCGGATCGGCCGTTTGTGCTTGCGATTACGGCTTTCGACAGTCCCTTTGCGCGTTTGGCCTGCCAGCGCGCAATTGAAGCGGTTCTCTATGGCTATTATGTCGATGAGGAGAAGTTCCTGAGGGAAGGGGGAACGTTAGAGAAAGGGCGTCTCACCACAGTGCGCAAGGACAATCTCAGTGAGGTACCGCTCGCGATCTTCGGGATGGAGGAGTTTGAGTGGCTTAGTGCAGTCGTCTTCAGCTCCTGCGCATCCTGGGGGAAAGTGAGGGCGCTGTCCGCTGACCCGAATCCAGCGATATTCTTCGAAGCCGCAAGGCTGAACTCTAGCGGCGTCATACCTCACGTCGAGCGCACCAGAAAAGCGCAATATTCTGAAAGCCTTATGGATGGACTGCGTGTGTATCACAACCCTTCGGCGACGCACCCCCTGGATCTGAAGACATTCCGGCATCCGGATATATTCCAGAGCCATTTCTCCGAAGAGAACGGCGAGTGGATGCACGACCAGCGGGACGGTCTTCTCTTATACCGTAGTGTATTCACGGCGATTCCGCGTACCCAAGCTAATCCCGGTGCGGACTCACCCGAATAGAGTAGGCGTTAATGAAAGAGTGGGAACGCTGAAAGAGCGGGACGTATCAGCTCTTTGAGCGCCTGCCGTGCAAAATCTGACTTCTGAGTGTCCGACGAGCCTGCAAGTTCGTCCAGCGCAATAAGGATTCTGGAGAGCAATGGGAAGGAATTTCTTTGCGCGGCTTCCTCCAGCCACTCCCTCGCGAGTTCATTAGCGGCTGCCATGAACCAGAAAATAGAAAGCGTGATTGGCTCCACAATGCCCGATTTCTCGCAGACAATCACGCTGTCGGGAAGTTCGTGCGTCAGTATGGCACCCATTTCCAGAGGATTCTCGACGGCTCGCAAGACTATAGGGCAACAACCTACTTCGAGAAGAATCATCGGGTCAACGCGGGCGCCCATTTCTTCGGGTTCATCAATCGCAAAGGGGCGCGAGGCAAGATGTGACAAAATCAGCCAGCCATGGAAATTCTCATAGGTAACTGGCCCCTCTTCAGTAGCATCAGCTTCCAGCTCGTGCCGTTTCCCCTGAGCTTGGAGCAGAATTGAGCCGCCCTCCTGAACGGTCATATCTATCAAACCGACACCTGGGAAATGCATCGCCATGACAGTTCCAGCAGCCAATATCTTTCTTTTCGGCGGTGAGTCGATAAACGCCTTGATGATATTGAGTGGAAGGCTGCCGTGACGGAACGCCGCATCAACCAAAGCCTGCGCGGCGACAATATCCCCGAGTGGAACCGCACTGGCCTTGCTGGCAAGCCAGCGCGCAGCGTCTGTTGCGTCTGTCTCAGCTTTCCCTGATAGCTCAATCCCCAGAAGATCTGCCGCCTCGCTGGCTACCAACTCTGGGAGCCTGACAACCAGAACAGCCTCGCCGGATTCATGCAGAATCGGGCGCAGGAAGCCTTGTTGGATAAGTTTCTCCGTCTCCCCGTGCTCTAGAAATTTAAGGAGAGTTTTGCGGCGGACGGTATAGGTCGCCATAGATTCCAAAATGAGGCCAATTGGCCGCGTCCGGTCATCTGCGTCATGCAACACCGCCTGCGCGGTCGCGCGAGCGGTCCTTCTGAGTTCGTGATCCTGAAAACGCTCGCGTGCATGTTCGATCAGCTCCAATCCCAGCATCGGGGGTACACCTGCCGCCAACCGGCTGTTCTGATAGCGCTCATGCGAAACTATGCGGGAGGCAATGGCTCGCAATACCCACGGGAGGCGTAATTCGCGGCTATGTTGGCCGCCATTCATGATCAGCATCCTGTGCTGCTCGAGTAGTTCGGCTGCGGTCTTGAATTCGTCGTCATCGAGCTGGTCGAGCCTTACGCGTGCCGCTCGCCGGCCAATAGCTGAAGGTTTCCGCCCGGTCGAATTAAGAACCAAGTGGTCTGCGACACTGTCATCGAGCGTCACGACAATGCGTAACTGGCTTCCAAAAAAATGAGAGCTCAGATCTTCTACATCCTGCCGGATGTCGTTCCTGTCGGTTCCCAGTCCGTCGATAGCGAGTACGAGTGACGGACCTGATGCCTTTGATAGACGCAGGAGCCAATCGCGCGCTTCATCCCGTGTTACGGGCCACGAAAGCGAATTCGCGAGAGTTGTAGCAATCGTCTGCAGCACTCCCGCTCCGGACTCAGCCTCCAAAAACAGGACAGCCAGATCTTCCGATTCCTCCGTGTTACGCATGAGTTCAAACAGCAAATTACTCTTTCCGATGAGAGGCGGGCCTTCAACAAGGACTAAACGTTTGTTTTGGCTGAGGAGGTAAAGAGCGATGGCGGTTGCCTTGCGCGGAATCAGAAATCCAGATTTGAACGGCAGTAGCGGTTCATCCCATTGTCCTGAAAACTCTGCGGCCGTTTGCCTGGAGATTTGTCGGACCGCCTGCATCCAGACGCCGGGATTTGAGCCCATCAGGGTGCTGATAGCTTGCTTGAGATCTGAGGCAGCTGCGGTGGCGGCACTTTTTATCAGGCGTGCAAATTCGGTCTCTGAAGACTCGGTTGGTTTCCATTCCTGGCCAGTGTGCGTCTCCAGCAATACTAGGTCGTTCCCGTTTGTTACAACCACGAGAGGCGGGCTGGGACGGAGCATCCGGGCATACGAAAGCCCCTGTGCCGTGTCTGACTCATCCAGCGCGTGACCGGCTCGCTTAAGCTCAAGAACAGCCAGAGCCTGCGAGCCTGAGTGAAGCAACACGTCAGCGCGTGCGGTAGCGCCGGATGTTGCTCTTCCATCGACTTCAATTTTTGAGCGCCCAAATTGAAAGGAGAATTTCGTTTGATGCCGAATAGATCCGGGCGGAAGCCAGGGGAAAACCCGGCGTAACCCGGATTGAAGGTCGGCCTCGAAATCAGCTTCAGTGGGCCACACTGTTTGTTGCTTGATGGGCATGACTTACCGTATACGCCTTTTCGTGCCTTGCCGCCAAATCTCTCTCGTGAGGATTGCTCGGAACGAAATATCTTTACTCGGCGTTAAGTCAGAATTTTACTTAAAAGGTGCCTCTGTAGAGGCGTCCTTCAACGTCCTGCGGATTTCCTCACGAAGTAATTTTTTGTTGAACACCTTTTCCGCCTTCTCCGCAATGATCGACACCCGCGGATTCTTATCCAGAAATGCGTGCTGTTTTGTGATCTCGCCTGCATTCGGAGACGCGATTACGATGCGTAGGTTGGCGTTTTTTCTCATTCCTTGCTCGATTATTTGATTCACGTACTCGTCGGCGAAACTGTAGCCTACGACAGCGAGAATGGGCGCTTGAAGGGTCGCCCTCGAAAAATAGTACGCGAGCGTCAGAAATGGTTCCTTGGCCGATAACTTGTGCGCGGTGCCAAAGACCAGATGCGGCCGGGTGTCGTCTCCCTGTATGGTGTTAGCATTTTCGTGGCGGGGATAAGCAAGAGAACAAAGGCCGTAAATGGGATCGTCAACCCAATCAAGCGAGCCGTGAAGCTTAAAAAGATGGATTCCACCCCGTTCCGAGAACGTTTCCGGCGACCAAACACCATCCTTGCCGAACCCGTTAACAAAAGCCTCCGAAGCCGCGCTCAACGCTTTCTCAACGCATAAGTCGTAGTTCAGGCTGAAAATGTCGAGGCCAGATCCGTCGCTGCACAAATCCCGGAGGCCTTCCAGATACGACACGTCGCCAGGATTGCGAAGCTCCCGTTCCACGGAGGCGTAAGTGTAATCAACAAACGATCGCAGCAGGCCGGGATCGGCGGCCTCGAGCTCGTCGATGCGTTTGTGCCAGCCTGCGGCGTATGCGGCCAGGGGATTAGTGCTCCGGCTGTGCAATTCCTCGGCCGCGATAGCAACCTGTTCGATGTTTACTGGATTACCCGGATCTCTGTTGAGAATTCCCTCCTGAAAGCGCACGCCTCCCTCAAGAAAATGAAAAAGGGCGAGCCACCGTTTAGCTTGTTCCCTCGAAACCGCGGCATCGTTGGTGCCCTCGGATATTTCCGCGCGTTCTATAAGCTTTTTCCGGAGACAGCGTGCGAGTTCGACCGACATGGGCAGGCCCGCGTCGGCGCTGAGACCGGCGCCCGCGAGTAAGGCGATTCGTCGCGTCGCGGCTAGATGAACCACATGCGCTCCTCCAGAAGGCTGCGCGAAGAATCGGAGAGGTTCCTCATACGGTCCGCAGGAACGTGGCTAAGCAGGCGGGCGATCAGCGTTCCGTAGTAATTGGAGATTGGCTTTGACCTGGCGTTGAATCCACGCCAGTTGACCTGGCTCAGATCGTTAATTTGCCGAATTACGGTCTTGATACCGCCTGGATGTCGCGCTCCCTGTTGCGGGGTGATTCGCAGTGCGACGGGCACGCGAAAATTCGCCCATGACTCTTTCTCGTCGCGCCCCTCCGTATAGAGAAGGTAATCGCGGTCATTTATCTGAAGCACCGTTCCGCGATGCGGAATACCATCCTTGAAGCGTGTATCAACCGCGAAAAATACCTCCTCCTCGGATATTTTGACGACAACGATCTGGAGAATGTTCTGTTTAGAGTGATTGCGAACGGCCGCGTATACGGCGTCCATCTCCTCACGGCTCATGTGTTTGGGGACATGCAACGTCACGGAAGACACGGCCCTGCCGAGCGCCTCGGCGCGTGCCAGGGAGGTTGAGACCACCTCGCCTAAAAGTTTGAGGTACTTCCTGCGGTCGTCTGTAACCTCCGCCAACGCTACAAACTGAAAAAGACCTCTGGCGGAGAAACACGCCGTGAAGCCCATGTAACCCGTCGTTTGTCGCGATTGCGGGTCGAAGAGATAGGAACGGCCCAGACCAATAATCAATTCCTGATCCAGCTCCTTGCCGTAGACAATCCATGGAACGCCGCCTAGTTTGACGAAGGCTCCAAGCGCGATGTTCGCGGCTGACCATCGGAATTTCGGTTCGTCGGCGAGAAGCTCTGTCGTGACGCTTTGGGACAATATTCCTTCCACGAGCAGACGAGCCTTGCAGGCGTAGTACGGTGTGTCGGGTTCAGAAGCCGATGTTTGCGGATGGAGTATGAAGAACATGTGCGGCTTCGGAGAGTCGGCGCCAGCGTTCCAATTCAGGATCGCGTCCTCGTAAATTCGCGCCGCGTCATGCGGACTTTTGCCCCGAACAGTGAATCCGCTGACTTGAAACACCTGCTCCTTGGTAAGGGGGAACCGAAAGGTGGACTCGACGCCTTTAAAAGATCCCACTCCGTTTTTCAGAGCTAAAAACAGTTGGTTCGCGTAATCACGATACTCGGTGGGAAAAACGAAACCGAAAACAGGCTCCTGTGCGAGCGCTCGATACGGTCCAAACTCCACGAGGCCTCGCAACTTGTCGGGCCGACTTCGCTCGTGGCCGAAGGCGAATTGGACCGCTGGGAGTATGTGCCCGTTCACAAGGCTCCCCCCATATCGGCTTCCATCGGCGCGATGCTCAAGGCGAGAGAGCCGGAATCGAACGATCGCAGTGGAATTATCAACTGCTCGGCGGATGACCCTGACTCTTTCAATAAGCGCCGGATGGCTTCGAGGCGGTCCTTCAAAACGGTCACGCTCCGACGATTGTCGTTCGTTAGACTCATGTTTAGCTTCTGGATGGCCCGAATGACAGAAGATGTGCCGGTTCTCCCGCGAACACGCTTCTCATACAGTTTGATTACCGGCGGAGACGCCTCAAGCCGGAGATCCCGCAGGGGAATGACACGATGCTGATCGTCCTTGCAAAGTATCGTCGCTGTACCGTCGTTCTCGATATTTCTGACGCGACCGATGAAACGGTTGCGAAAAGATTTCAGATCATGCGGAGCGGCACCTGCGGGCCGGTATAGCACCGACATACCGACCGCGATCCCTGCCAGCGCTTTGTTCGCGAGAGTCTCTTTGAAATGCGCCTGGACGACCCATCGAAAGGCGACCGCGAATCTGTAGGTGTCATCCCGGAATGGCCGTTGCGCCAAAAATGAAATTCCGGTTGCTAGTTCAATGGCATCGTCGGGTGAGGACAAGTAGGGGCGTAGCGCCACGCTCTCGAACTGGTTACGCTCGACAGTGAATCCGCGGTCCGTGAAATGCGAAGCGAGCGCATGCTCTGTCAATAAATTCCCTATGCGCCAAAACCGGCCAATGTCGAACGGCTTTCGAGGCGTGTCGTCGGGAAGGGCTGGCCCGCTCAGGAAAACCATCCGGACAGGCTTAGCGGATGTTCCGGCCTCGGCGTCGTCCATTTCGTAACGCCAGGTCTGGAAATCACCAAACGCCGACTCTTTCGCCTCCGTGGATTCATCCCATGATCCATAATCAAGAAATGGGAGTGACGGCTCCACGGGCGTCAAGTCAGCGGCGAAGTTATTGACGACTATTTGCATCCCTATCCCATTCAGTCCTCGTCGTCCTCGGTCGTTCCAATGTCCCCAGCTTCATCTGCGGGCACAAGCGGGACCACTTGGCCCGCGAAATATTCCTTCGACCTAGTTATCAGCGCCTCAGCGGTTGTGCCGCCATCCGCGAGTTTTTCCGCGAACTGCCTTCCCGGATGCAGAACGTCCCACGGCGAGCGATATTGCGTTGCGCGGCGCTTGCCGGGGTCTTTGTTCCCAAACCCGTCGATCACCAGATTCCATATGGGTTTGAACTGCTCAATCATCATGTTTTCGCCGAGTGGTATCCAGATGTCATCGACCACCAGGGATCGAAAATGAAAGTCTTCAAGTTTGAGATTCGTCGCCTCGTCAATCGAGGCCGCGTGCTGTCGTAGGCGATCCCGCAAGGCTTTCCCCTTTGAAGCGTCGAAGGAGAGCCCTCCTTTTCGCGCACCCTTGGGCACCGCCTTGCCCACATAGATTGGCTGGGCGAAAGCTCCGTCCTTGTTTTTCTCCACAACGGGCTGGTAAGCCTCGAATGCCCCGGTGTAGTAAATCGCGTAAACGCCGGCGCCGACAAGTTCCGCTGTCTCGGCCAGTGTCGCCACGGGCCGCAACAAAAGGGCCTCGGAGACGCTTCTGCCAAGATTCATCTTGTCGAGTGGATTATAGGGACCTCCCATCGTCACCCCTGCCCTTTCATGGCGAACAGGGCGTCCGCCACGGAGCGCGCGACCGTCTCGGCCAGGCGGACGGGCACGGCGTTGCCGAGCTGCCGCATCGCCTCGGTCCACGGCCCGCGGAAGGTGTAATCGTCGGGGAAGGTTTGCAGCCGCGCCGCCTCGCGCACGGTGAAGTAACGCACGGACTCGTCGGCACGCGCCAGCATGTTTTCTCCGCCCGGAACGCCGTGATCTCCGGCCTTGAGCGTCTTGGCCGGCTCGTCGAGCGGGCTTCCGGTGTGGCCGGGATAACTACGGGCTCCCGGATTGAAGGAGTGATTCGGGATTCCGCTCTTGGGAAATCGTTCCGGGTCGGGCAGTCCGCTTATCGCGTCGCGCACCGTGAGCCAGGGAAGTTTCGCGTCCTGAAACAGCGCTCCGCGGCGAAGCCTCTCCACGCGCGCGGTCTGTCGCGCCGCGAGCCGCGGCCGTTGTTTCCCGGCGACGCGGTGCCGATCCCAGTAATCGCCCGCGATCCATTTCGAATTCAGAAGCGCGTCATCCGAATGTGTTTCCTCGGGGAAGCTCCATTTCACGTCGAGATCGGAGCGGAATCCCACCAGGAAAACACGCTCGCGCCTTTGCGGTACGCCGTAGTTCGCGGCGTTGAGCAGACGAAAGACCACGTTGTACTCGGATTGTGCTCGGCGCGAGGTGTGGTGCCTCTCCAGCCGCGCGCGATGTTCGCGCCAGTTCTCCGATTTGCGCCGCACGAGTCCCGGATGGGTGAGCTGAAGGTTGACATACTCGAAATACGACGCGAAGGTTTCGCGCATCAATCCCTTCACGTTCTCGAAAATAAACGCCTTCGGCCGAAGCTCGCGAACGGCGCGCACCGCCTCGGGAAACATGTCCCGCTTGTCGAGAAATCCCTTGTGCTTCCCGCCGAGCGAGAACGGCTGGCATGGCGGGCCGCCAGAAACGACCATCACGTCCCGGAGATCCGTGTAATCGAAGGCGCGCAGATCCCCCTCGTGCAACGGCCACTTCTCGACCGAGCGCAGGTGATGGCGCTGGTTCTCGCGAAACGTTTCGCAGGCGTCGTGATCCCACTCGATGACCGCCGCGTGCTGAAATCCCGCATTCGCCATGCCGATGGCGAGTCCCCCCGCCCCCGCGAACAATTCAACGCTTCGCATCGAGGAACCTCCTGATCTTGTTGTTCAAGAGTTCCGAGTCCCTCAACTGGCATTCCCAGATTGTCAGCACCTTCCACCCCCCGCGCGCGAGCGCCCGCCTGTTTCGCCGGTCGCGCGATTTGTTTCCCTCAAGCTTCGGCAGCCAGAAGTCGAGACGCGACTTTGGCAATCGCGCCAGCGCGCAGCGCGCGTGCCGATGCCAGAAACAGCCATGCACGAAGATAACCTTCCGCCTGGGGCCGAATACGAGATCCGGACGGCCCGGCAGTTTCCTGTCGTGAAGGCGGTAGCGATAGCCGAGCGCGAACACGAGTTTGCGGACCCGCAGTTCCGGCCGCGTGTTCTTGGCGCGAACGCGCGCCATGACTTCGGAGCGTTCTTTTGGAGAGAGCGAATCCACCACAAGGTCTTACACTCCCTTCCTGGGTGCGAGCAATGGCCATTTGTCCGCGATATATTGTTCCGCCGCCTCTCGGACGACCCAGGCGAGTGAAACTTTTTTCTGGCGCGCGATGTCTTCCAGGGTCTGGTACATGTCGGGAGGAAAACTGATGGTCGCCCGGACCGATGAGTCGTCGGCCGACGCGGATTTCTCTTTTCGTTTCGCGCCTCTGGTCACTTGGGTTCGCTCGCTTGCCGGGGAGTATAGCACCGCACCACAATTCACCATAGCGGTGAGGATTGTGGAAAACAACTCCGATCTGTGAGAATCTCGCCCGTCGATCCCGGATCACGCCGCTAACCCCGCTCAACAACCGCCGAAGGACTCCGACCGGGCATCCTAACATGTTCGCCTTATGTTCGCCTATCGGTTTTTGCCCCCGGCTCCTCTGGTTTCCGCGGCTGCATTCCGGGGATTTTTGCCAGGGGCCAAAGAGCCGCGTTGGTTGCCGTCAACGGCGGAGTACTTCATTCCGCCATGCCAAGCAAAAGCCCGAAGCGGAGAGACTGTGCATTCCGCATATAACCGAGTGCTCAAATGAGCTGATCGATATGGTGCCCGCACGGCGAAGAGTCCTCATATGTCGCATTCTCGGTAGCGATCTGTTGCTGACGGAACACTGTTGTTGCCAATGGTTCCCCTTGTCACGAGATGTGAGAACCCGCTGATCGAGGCTGGCTACGGCTTTGTGAGTCCGAGCAGCTTTGCGAGCTGGACGTCGAGCATCCTCACGGAAGAAGTCTGGGCAGAGTCCAGTTCTTGAAACGTTGAGGAACGACAGCATAGCGTGAGTTGTGTTTGTGCGAATGAGCCGATCGGAGCACTTTCGCTGTTTACTCACTATGGGGAAAATTCGGGGGACGCCATGCATGCGGAGCCACACTCGGGCACATCGTGCCACTACCAAATATTTTTCCAACTCGTTTGTTTTCAAAACGGAGATTGAAAGAGAAGGACTTCTCAGAGATCGGACGCCTGCCTTAGAAACATCCGCGCAGAGGCTTGTTTCCGACGATCACAACAGAAAGCTCGAAGCCTGAAACTGGCAAGGCTCCTGTTGAATTTGCGCTCAAGTCCGTGACCCGCCAGAATCATCCAGGGTCATGAGCTCTTCTGGAAAGGGATTGAAGAAAGTCTGCTCGCGCAGATATTTTGATTTGAATCTTATGACCCAGGATCTTAGTACGCTCGCAGCACTGCACAATGGCGTCCTGCCTCGACGGTACGATTCCAATATTTCCAGGAAGTGCAGTTTTTCACTTGTGGATAGCCTCTTCTTGAAGTAACCGAGGGTGTACATAAGGACATTGATTGGCGATGCGCGTCTCACGGGTTTGCCGAGCGCCTCCCGAAAATACCTCGTGTATAAGTTCAAGACAATAGCGGTCCGTTCTCCATCGGCGTTCGCAACAATTCTCTCCAGTTCACTCAGCTTGGTTTGGCTGTAAGCCATCAAGAGCAGATGATTCAACGAATGAAAGCGTTCGAGACTGTGCATCGATCCGGATTGTTGAAGTTTGCGTAATCGAGCAAGCGCGAAGATGCGCGTCAGAAAATGTTCGCGAATGCTCAGATTTTTAAGTCGGCCTTCGTCTTCTACTGCCAAGTCGCCGAACTTTTGCAGAACAGCGCCCCCGAACAAACCGGCGGTTCTACCAATTGCTGGACCTCTTTCCGGCCCGGAATAAAACTTCACGTCTGTAAATCCGCAGGATGGCGATCGATTTTTCAGAATGAACCCGTCTACTTTTTCCAAAGTGTCGAGGAACCCGGACGTAAATCCCCGCATGCTTTCCGACAGATCCAAGCCGGACGAGGGCTGAATGAGTTTCAACTCGTCCCCGGAGCAAATGATGCGCACGGGCGCACGTGGAATCCCCAAGCCGATCTCGACCTCGGGGCAAACGGAGATGACCTCTATGTGTGGCTTAAGGCGTGCAACAAATTTATCCTGTACTATCCCGCCGTTGTATCGGCAGGGATCAAAGCCGATGCATTTGCTGATGACAATTGTGGGTTTCGGGAAGTTGGTCAACGGCCTTTCCCCATCGCACGCACGATCCCGCGCAGCATTCCTGCGAAGATCAATTGGTGGATCGGATATAACAAGTACCAGTAGAGCTGTCCGAACAACCCCACGGGGTCGAAAATAGCCGTCTGGCGAATGAGCGATCCTGAACCGGAGGGTTCCACCTCGAACTGCAACCACGCTCGACCAGGTAAACGCATTTCTGCCGACAGTCGGACCAGATGATCGCGTTGGACTTCTTCGACCCGCCAGAAATCAACGGTGTCGCCTGGGAAGAGATGATCTGGCACGCGTCGCCCGCGCCGCATGCCCGCCCCGCCAAACAGCAGATCCAACAACCCGCGAATTCGCCAGAGCCAATTTCCGTAGTACCAACCCGTCGTCCCGCCCAATCGTTCGATTGGTCGAAAGGCCATGGCCGCAGAAAAAGGCACACGCGTCGACCGCGAGTCCACAATACGGCGGCCGAATGTAGTTCCACCCCACTGCGGGGAAGTTGCACCAGAAGAGAACGCATCGGACCAGCGCGTTTCGGCGAACTCCTGATCTTCATTGGCGAGCGCCCTCGTCAGTGCTTCACGAAAGCCAAGTGGACGAATGGAGAATAAATCATCTGCTGATCGGTCCCTTACAACGGTTTCGTTACGCAAACTATCCACTAACTCGCGACCGACACGCGCATAGACGGGTGTGACAAGACCCAACCAAAGGCTTGATAGTCGCGGAGACAGCACCGGCACAGGAATCATCCATCGCTTCAGCCCACGTTGACGGGCGTATTCCTTCATGAGGTCCAAATAGCTGACCTGGTCGGCTCCCCCGATCTCAATAATGCTGCTGCCATTGATCTTGAGGTCAAGCGCCTGCATCAGATAGGCAATAACGTCTTCGACCGCAATTGGCTGCGTGCGGGTTGTTACCCACCGAGGAGTGATCATCGCTGGCAGTTTCTCAACCAAGGCCCGTATCATTTCGAAAGAAGCGCTGCCCGACCCAATCACGATTGAGGCTCTAAATTCGATGGTCGCTACTCCGGACTCTCGCAGGATACGGCCGACTTCTTGGCGGCTTCTCAGATGCGCCGAAAGTTCTCTCCCGCTGCCAAGTCCGCCGAGATAGATGATGCGCTGTACGCCTGCATCACGCGCCGAGACTGCGAACGCTTGCGCCGATCGTCGGTCTTCCTCCTCAAAGGAATTCGCCGAACCCATTGCATGTACAAGGTAGTAGGCGGTATGCACACCAATCATGTTCGACGGAAGGGACTTTGCATCGAGGACATCGCCCTTCACCACTTCGGTTGTGCGCGCCACGCGCTGATTTAGAGTTTCGGGATGTCGTGACAGGCAACGTACGCGGTAACCGGCGCTTTCGAGTGCGCGAAGCAAGCGTCCGCCGACATACCCTGTCGGTCCTGTCAGCAGAATCAATTTAGAATCATTGAACAAAAGTCACGCCTTCATTCAAGATTAGGAAAAAAGGCTTTTCGACCGCTTCCGGTCTGCGAGAAATTACATGCTTATGGCTGCTGTAAAAGCTTTCCTGCCATTAAGGCTATTCGGAGAACAGAAGAAGAACTGTGTACTTTGGGACAAGTTCTTATGAGTTATCGCGAGTATAGATTTTGGTTTGGAGTCCCGTGGTGCCGCGACGGCAGATGAGCAGGTGAACTTCTATCTTCCAGAAAGCAGCGGAAGCGACAAGGAAATGTCTCCCCGTAAAGATGCCGTGTAACTCCTACGAGCGACATTTGTCGCACCCACCGGGGATGCGCTAACTTCCGAACGGCTTCCCGAACTTCCCGAGACAAGTTCCGTGACTTTTGGATCGGAATCGCGTTCACCAATTTCTAAAGAAAGCAGATGTGCCCCCTGTGCCAAAAGTGTGCCAGAATGCGATGTTTTTCGTGCCATTGGGGTTAGCTTTGAGCGAAAAGCAGATTCCCCAAGTTACTGAAAACACAGAGAAGTGAAAGTAGTTGATGGAGCTGTTGGAGTCGGATAGTGCGCGCCCAAGGCAGCCCCGTCGACTTCCGGTCGCCCCCTCTCACGCAACCGTTCCGAACAGCCACCCGACGCCTGCGGTCAGCGCCATGGCCAGCGCGCCCCAGAATGTGACGCGTGTTGCGCCAATCATCACTCCTGCGCCGCCTGCGCTTGCAGCCAGTCCGCCTAGGAGCGCTAGGAACACCAATGAAGTTCCAGAGACAAGTGGGATCAAACCCGCTGTCGGGGCCATTGCAGTGACCAACAGAGGCATGGCTGCTCCAACAGCGAAGCTGCCAGCCGATGCCAACGCAGCCTGAATCGGACGCGCCCGGAGAGTCTCGGAGATGCCAAGTTCGTCGCGGGCATGAGCGCCCAACGCATCGTGAGCCATCAACTGTTGAGCGACCTGTTTCGCAAGCAAAGGATCGAGCCCGCGAGCGACGTAGATTGCCGTCAGCTCCTTGTGCTCGCCCTTGTCGTCTGCTTTGAGTTCCTCGCGCTCCAGATCGAGGTCCGCCTGTTCGGTGTCTGCCTGTGAATGGACAGACACATACTCGCCAGCAGCCATCGACATAGCCCCAGCCACCAGTCCGGCGACCCCTGCGATCATTACGCCGCTGTGAGTTGCGCGCGCAGCTGCGACACCGAGTACCAAACTCGATGTTGAAAGGATGCCGTCGTTCGCGCCAAGAACCGCCGCGCGTAGCAAGCCGATGCGTCCTGTGCGGTGTCGTTCCTTGTTGCCTGGAGGCATTGTTGAGGCTCCTTAATCCGGGAACCGCTAGAAACCACGAAACAACTTCTCGTTTGGAGGCCGCTCCTCGAATCTCCAGCGAGCGGGCTAAACCACAGCTCAACCCTGTCTCGTCTGCCCTGGATAATACCGTTCCTTGGGTACCGGTAAATACCGTCGTCGCCGAAAAGGAGATTTTGTTAGCCGACGCAAGGATTGACCTTGCCAGAGCGAGGCCGGTGGCGGCTATACTGGCGGGCCAATTTGCCTGGGTCTTGTCGATCACCAGCCCATTGGCGGGATTCGTCTCATGGAAAAAGTAGTTGAACGATTCGCGCTGAAGGTTCTGCAACTCAGCATCGACAGTTAGTTTTTCGGTATTCATAGCGGTATAAGTGGAACGACTGCGCATACGGGTGCATTGTCAGACCCTGTTTTGGGGCCCGAGCACGCTCAGCACGGGGATGTGCGACTGGCGAATGATTCCATACCCGCTGCCGTTTTCCCCCAGATGGCCGCCGGAGGGAAGGTGCCCGATGACCAGAAGGTCAGCCTTGGTTTGCGCCGCGGCTCGGTTCAACGCTTCATGCACGTCGCCGCTGTCGATAATTACTTCGGCATGGGTGCCCGCATCGTGCTGAACCTGGGCAATTTCCTTCGTAGCGAAACCCACGATCTTCTCCTTCCATACCGGGTCGACCAGAGATCCTCCCGGGCCAAACGTCTCGACGCTGGAGGTGACGTGAACGAGCGTGAGCCGCGCCCCAAACTCCGCAGCCACCTGCGCGGCTTGCGACACAGTGGTTAGGCTGTGCGAATTCAATTCCACGGCGCAAAGAACATTGTGGAGGCTCCATTCGAGTGCCGGCGCTTGCTCCACGTGGGCAGTCACCCAAACCGGACAATCGCTGTCGTGTAATACTTTTGTCGCCACCGAACCCAGCAAAAAACGATACAGCGCTCCACGGCCATGAGTGGACATCACGATCAGGCCCACCTTTTCATCGCGAGCCATCCGCGCGATTTCCTTGGCTGGGTCGCCTCGCAGCAACAAGCGTTTGACGGCAATTCCATCGAGCTCCGACCGCAACGATTGGTCTAATTCTTTCTGAGCCCGCTGGATGATTTCCGCGTGCAAATCCCGCGCGGTGAGCTCGTGCCCGCTCTCCAGCATTCCGGCCGGATAGTTCAGTGGCGGCACCACATGCAGCAAAATAATCTCGGAATGGAAATGGCGAGCTAAGAATGTGGCTTGATGGATCATCCCTGGCGAAGGACTTGGAAAGTCAACCGGAAGAAGAATCTTATTCATATCCATGAACGTTTCCTTTCTTGCATCGTATGCGGGTGGGCTTGCACACCGCGTCGTTTTATCTAGCCTCGAATCGATTCGATGAGCGCCAATTGTCCCAGCCTACAGCGTCGACCAGCAGTGTTCGAGTCAGCGACGCGCGAAGTCGAGAACCACGCGTGACGCTACATCGCCGTGTTCGAGCCGGTCGAAGATCTTATTGATCGAAGATAATGGCTGTAGTTCGATATCAGCCTTAACCTTGCCATTGACGGCAAACGCGAGCGCTTCGGCCATATCCTGACGCGTGCCGACGAACGATCCGCGGATAGTGATACAGTTCGCCACAACTTCGAAGAGCGGAACCGGAAACTCGCCCGGCGGCAGCCCTACCAAAACGCAAGTTCCACGCTTCCTGGTCATGCCGATGCCCTGCTTAAATGCGACGAGCGAGGGTGCAGTAATAAGCACACCATGAGCTCCACCGCCGGTCTCTTTCTTCAAGTTGGCTGCCGGATCACCAGTTTTGGCATTGAACACGAGATCGGCGCCGACGCGCTTGGCGTGAGCGAGCTTACCGTCATCAATGTCAATAGCGCAGACGAGCAGTCCCATAGCCTTCGCATATTGGATTGCTAAATGACCGAGGCCGCCAACGCCAGAGATCGCAACCCATTGGCCCGGGTTTGCCCCGGTTTCCTTGATGCCCTTGTAGGTGGTGATGCCAGCGCAGATTAGTGGTGCGGCATCTACGGCCGCGAGACCCTTGGGGACGTGGGCTACATAATCCGGATCTGCGAGAACGTATTCGGCAAAGCCGCCATTCTTGGTATAGCCACCGAATTGAGCTTGGGCGCACACCGTCTCCCACGCCGTTAAGCAATACTCGCAATGACCGCACGCCGAGTAGAGCCAGGGAACCCCGACTCGATCGGCTTCCTTCACTATTGTCACACCCGCTCCGACGGCAGTGACCAATCCGATGGCCTCATGGCCGGGAATGAAGGGGAGATTGGGCTTCACGGGCCAGTCGCCATGCGCAGCATGGAGATCGGTGTGGCACACACCGCACGCCTCAGTTTTGATTACGATTTGACCTGGGCCCGGCGACGGAATATCCCATTCTCGAAGCACCAAGGGTGCTCCGAACTTCTCGACAACTGCGGCATGCATCTTTGTCATGGCTTACTCCTTCTTTCAGAATTGACATTAATGATGGGGCTGTGCCAGCGGCCGTCTGAAGCGATGAGCGCATCTGCCCCTTTCGGTCCCCAGCTGTGGCGCTTGTAGACGCGAGCCCGATAGTGCTTTTTAAGGACTGGATCGACGACGGCCCATGCTGCTTCAACTGCGTCCTCACGGGTGAAGAGCGCTCCGTCGCCGACCATTGCGTCACCTAAAAGGCGTTCGTACGGCGATTCTTCTCCCGGCTGTTCCTCGACCATGCAGAGTTCCCGTTGCTCTCCAACGAACTCCTTCCCATCGCGCTTGACGCGAGCCGAGAGGGCGATGGCGGAAGTTGGGGAGAGTTGAAATCGCAGATAATTGCCAGGGCCGGTTGTTGGCGCTGAGTCGGCGAAAAGCCTCTGCGGGGGCGGTCTCAGTTCTACGAGGATTTCGGTGGCGTTTTCGGCTAGGTATTTGCCGGAGCGCAGGTACCAGGGCACTCCCGCCCAGCGCCACGAGTCGATGAAGAGACGTAAGGCACAGAAGGTTTCAACGTCAGAGTGTCTTGCCACGTCTGGCTCTCTTCGGTAGCCAGCATATTGACCACGCACCAAATCGCTGGATTTCAAAGGGCGCATGGCTTGAAAGACCTTGGCCTTCTCATTCTGGACAGCTCCGAAGTCCCTATCGGCTGGCGGCTCCATCGCAAGTAGCGCAACGATCTGGAAGAGGTGATTCTCGATAACGTCTCGCAGGCAGCCGGCAGTTTCGTAAAACGCGCCACGCCCCTTAACACCGAAATTCTCGGCTAGAGTTATCTGGACACTGGCCACATAGTTGCGATTCCAGATCGGTTCGAGAAACGAATTCGCGAAGCGGAAATAGAGAATATTCATGATCGCTTCCTTGCCGAGGAAGTGGTCAATGCGGAAGATCGAGTCTTCCGGGAACACCGAGAGCGCCACGCGATTAAGCTCCCGGGCGGAGGCCAAGTCGCGCCCGAACGGCTTTTCGACGATCACGCGCGCGTGTTCAGCCAATTTCGCGGCACCAAGACCTTTGATCACTGTCTCGAAAAGCGAGGGCGGAATGGCCAGATAGTGAGCTGGGCGGCGGGCCTTGCCTAACGCCTTTCTTAACGCCGCGAACGTTGCCGGGTCCTTATAATCTCCATTTACGTAGCTGAACTGCGATAGAAGTTGGCGGAAAGCACGCTTATCATCTATCCCGCCCGATCGCTTTATGCTATCCGTCACGCGATTGCGAAGGCGATCCAGGCTCCACTTCGGAAAGGCGACGCCGATTACCGGAACCTTGAGGGTGCCATGCTTCGCCATCGCGTAAAGTGCCGGGAAAATCATCTTGTGGGCAAGATCGCCTGTCACACCGAAGAGCACTAAGGCATCCGAATGGGAGGTAGTCATCAGGCACCCGTCTTCTTGGCGGCGGCTTTTTCCTCATGGCCGCCGAACTCGTAACGAAGAGCCGATAACATCTTGTCGGCGAAGTCAGCCTCGCCTCGCGAACTGAAGCGTTCGTAGAGCGCGGCACTGAGGACGGGGGATGGAACGGATTCGTCAATGGCCGCTTTAATCGTCCAGCGTCCCTCCCCTGAATCGGACACTCGGCCGGCAAAGTTCGCTAGGTCCGGGCTATCGAGGAGCGCGCTAGCTGCCAAGTCCAGGAGCCATGAGGAGATGACACTGCCACGTCTCCAGACCTCGGCGATGTCGGCGAGATTCAGGTCGTATGCGTAGTGCTCAGGATCGCGCAACGGCGTGGTTTCGGCATCGATAGTGCTCTTCTGCTTGCCGGCATTCGCGTGGCGCAGGATGTTCAAGCCTTCCGCGTACGAGGCCATCATCCCGTACTCGATGCCGTTGTGAACCATTTTGACGAAGTGGCCCGCGCCGCTCGGACCGCAGTGCAGGTAGCCGTGCTCAGCCGTACCGCCTAATTTTTCGCGCCCTGGCGTCCTTGGCGCCTCGTCGATGTTCGGAGCCAAGGCTGCGAAAAGGGGCTCGATGCGCCTAACGACAGTTTGCTCACCACCAATCATCAGACAGTAGCCTCGTTCTGAACCCCATACCCCGCCGCTCGTCCCGGCGTCCACATAGTGAATGCCCTTCGGTTTCAGTTCGGCAGCGCGACGAATGTCATCGTGGTAATAGGAGTTGCCACCGTCAATGATCACGTCGTCACTTTCGAGGAGTGGGACAAGGGTCTTGAGCGTCGGATCGACCACTGCGGCAGGCACCATCATCCAGATGGCGCGGGGCGATTTCAGCTTCTTAGCGAAGTCTTCTAGGGAGGTCGTCCCAACCGCACCTTCTTTGGCGAGCGCCTGAACAACTTCCGCATTGGTGTCATAAACGACGCACCGATGCCCAGCCTTCATGAGGCGCCGCACCATGTTAGTTCCCATCCGTCCCAGCCCGATCATTCCTAATTCCATGTGAATCTCCTTTTCTAAAAAGCGGTGACGACTACTTCTCGCAAGCGTGAAATGAGCCTCAATAATCCACGCCGCATTGTGTGACAGCTGCTACGATTGCCTTCACATTGACCCTGCACTGGTTGTGACCTCGCGTGCTTGCTCGACCCGGCAAAGGTTCCCTTATGAGAGCCCGAGACGGGGAAAGGCATAAATCTTGACCGTGTCCAAGATCAAAAAAAGAACGACAGCCGCTCCAAATTCGCACGCCACAAATGACATCGGCACGGACGCCATTGCGATCCCGCGCGTGGCGAGCGTCGTGATGATCAGAAGATCGGCGATAGAGGAAATTACAAGCCATAGGGTCGGACGAAGTCCCCAGAAACGGCTGCGTCCGCGTATAGCGTAAATTGCGGCTTGGCTGCCGAAGACAATGGCAACCACGGAAAGAGTTCTCAGGGCATCGATTCCGAGACCCAATTTGAACTTACCTATCGTCAGTATTGCTGTACAGAAGGCCAGGAAAAAGAAGGCCAGAATCGCGCTCGCGGCGGTTATCCTGCCAATTCGCCAGGAGTTCGGCATCTTCGATGGCGCCACTCTGTCTGTTGTCTGAGACATGGCCAAGAAATCTCCCGTGATCATCACGATGATCATGAGCATGGGGGTCAGGACCGCGTGCCCCGTCATAGCCAGGCCGATTGCAAGAAACAGCACCTGAACGAGCTTTTTGAGAACGGAATTCAGCGTGTAGTTGAGAATGCGTTGGAAGGTGGTCCTCCCTTCTTTCACGGCGGCGACAATTCCGCCAAGCCCAGCCTCGGTCAGTACCACGCCAGCCGCGGATTTAGCGACATCGGTTGCCGTCGACACAGCAATGCCTATCTGCGCCTGGCGCAGCGCAGGTGCGTCATTGGCGCCATCGCCGCACATTCCGATCGTATGCCCGGCCTTCTGGAATGCCTTGACCAGATTGAATTTTCCTTCCGGAAGGATGCCCGCAAATACCGCGAAGTCTTCGGGTTTAATGCTGTTTGGCAGCGGTCCCGGTGGGCAGATCGCTCCGTCCAGACCAACGGCGCGCGCGACAATTCCGGCCGTAGCCGGAGCATCCCCGGTCACCATTACTGTGCGTACGCCCAAAGTCTTCAGTTCGGAGATGAGCGCGGATGAATCCTTGCGGGGCGGGTCGCTGAGCGCTATGAGTCCAATAATCTGCATTGATGCTGGTGGTCCTGCAGCAACGGCCAGGACTCGGAAGCCTTGTTTTTCTAGTTCGTCTGCGGTCCCGGCAGCTGTAGGCGAAGTAGCAGCGAGGCCGGAAACTACCATGTAGGCGCCTTTGACGATGTGTTGAACGTCGCCCTTTGCGTCTGTTGCGGTGGCCTCGGAGGTCTTTTTCGCGGGGTCGAACGGGACAAACTTGGTGAGCTTTGGCAGATCGGCCGCCGGCTTGAGGGACGAGGCAGAACGAATCGCGAAATCAACGGAGTCCTGTCCACCCTCGGAACTTGCAAGAGCTGCCATTCCAAGGATGTGCGCTTCGTCAAAGCCCGACATGGGCCGGATGCTGGTTACCGAAAGCGCGTTGAGGGTCAGTGTTCCGGTCTTATCCAAGCACAAGACATTTATGGTGGCGGCTTCATCGACAGCCGAGAGCCGAGTGGGAAGAACGCCGATCTTCGCCAAAGCGCGAGCACCGAGCGCCGCCGCGAGCGTGAACGTTGCGGGTAGAGCCACGGGTATCGCTGCGAGCACCGAAGTGAGCATCAAAGGGATGATCTCGCTCCACGGCATCGAATGAAAATATGCATACACGCCTATGAGCAAGATGACGGCACCATCGAACACGGCCAGGTTGCGCACGATTCGCAGGACCGCCTTCTGCTGCGAACTTACAACGTGGGCAGTGCGGACAAGTTCCGCCGTTCGGCCGAACTTGGTGTGAGAGCCAGTCGCCGTCACCTCTGCCGTTGCCTCTCCACGCTGGACCAGTGCCCCGGCATAGGTGTCAATTCCGGGGCCGGCTTCCAGAGGCAGAGACTCACCCGTAAGCATGGACTGATCGAGAGAAACGGAGCCCGCGAGCAAGCGCACATCGGCGGCAACGACTCCGCCGAGCGATAGCTTGACCAAATCTCCGCGCACGAGATTCGCCGCGGGGATTATTTTCCAGGCGCCATCGCGCCGGACGGAAGCATTTAAAGCGAGACGCGACTTCAAAGCGGCGAGGGTAGCTTGTGCCCGCCCCTCCTGGAAATATGCCAGCGCCGCGTTGAAGACCAGGAGACCCGCAATGACCGCACCCTCGAAATACTTGTGCAGCACGATTTGAAGCACGATCGAGGCTTCGAGCAGCCATGGCACAGGCGCCCAGAACTTGTTTAGAGCATTTCGAAGCGGGTGAGCCGATGTGTCCGGCATCGCATTCGGCCCGTCTTTCTGCAAACGACTGGAAGCTTGGGCGCTGGTAAGTCCGCCCGGTGCTGCAGGCGGAACCTGCGTTGCAGTCGGATTAGGTGGCTCAATTTTAGTAGCGTTACTTGAGGCCATAATTTGAACCTTATCTCGCCAACTGCGCTCCGATCGATTTCAATTCCCGCTGGCGTTTTGGCGTGGTCTCGGGAAACGCCATCTTCAGTTCCTTGAGGGTCTGAATGACAATTCGGGAAACGATCAACCGGGCGTTCTCTTTATCGTCGGCGGGAACGATGTACCAGGGTGTGTCATGGGTGCTCGTCGCGCGCAGGCATTCCTCGTACGCGTTCGTGTAATCCTTCCAGTATTTTCTTTCGTGAATATCCGCGAGGCTGAACTTCCAATTTTTTTCCGCCTCGTCGATACGTTCCAGGAATCGCTTGCGCTGCTCATTCTTGGACAGATGGAGAAAGAATTTGAGGATTCGCGTGCCGTTTCGGTATAGATGATTCTCCAGGTCTACGATGGAACGATACCGCTCCTTCCAAATGTTCTTCTCGTCGCGCAATTCTTCGGAAAGACCCTGGTTGCGGAGAATCTCCGGGTGCACGCGAACAACGAGGACTTCCTCATAGTAGGAACGATTGAAGATGCCGATCCGGCCTCGTTCGGGAAGGCGGCACGTCGTGCGCCACAGAAAATCATGCTTCAGTTCTTCGGCGCTAGGCTGTTTGAAACTGAAAACCTCGCAGCCTTCTGGATTGACCCCGGACATCACATGCCGGATGGCGCCGTCCTTGCCGGCAGAATCTATCCCTTGGAAGATCAGTAGCAGTGCATAACGGTCGGAGGCGTAGTGAAGCTGTTGCAGCGAGCTCAATTCCTCAACGTGCTTTTCCAATAGTTGTTGATACTCCTTTTTCGTTTTGCAGAAAGGTTCGATGAGCGTCGGCCACTTTTTAAGTTTGACCTTGTCTCCATGGCGCACACGGAAATCCTTTGAATCGATTTTCATGTTTCCTCCAACAGGTTTCGCGACGGGAGAACAGAAATCCGGTAAGGCATATTCGCAAACCGATAGTTGGTCATCTACGGGCACACCGGTGGGAATTTCCCCTCATCGCGTTTTAGGTTTCGCCTCTCTAGCCGTAAGCGCTTCAAAGCCGGAGACGACGTCGAACAGTTCTTCGTCGATGGATTCCTGTCGAATCCGGTGCAGCGTGCGGTTCAGCTTTTCCGAAATGTCTTCGATGTTCTTTTCCGCGCGTTGCATGGACGCCAGGCGGCTGGCGTTTTCACTGGCAAGGGATTCGGCGCACGCTTGAAAAAGCAGAACGAAAAGATATCCTCGGATGAAAGCGGAAAGCGGCGATACGGTTCCTTCAATCACTTCCGGCAGAATCTTCGTGGGCCAGGGCATTGCGGCTAGCTTGTCTTGCCAGGCGTGATCGAGTGGCAGGAGCTGTTTGCTCGCCGGATCGTAGGAGGCCCCGGTTCTGGGGCGATTGTGAAAGACATAGACCTTCTCGACATCGCCGCGTTCTTGGGCCGCTTCGATTTCGATCAGAATCTGGCCAACGAGCGGCGTGATACCGTTGATGGAAATAGGTACGGAGAGCAGTCCCGCCGGATTCAGTCCACTATCCGCCAGGAGACTGTGCGTGCGTTCTCCGATGGCCCAGATTTTCGTGATCTTTGCCGGCGATGCTTTGAGCGTGCGGGTGGCGAATTCCACGATTGCCTCGTTGAATCGGCCGACGAGCCCTTGATCGGAACCGAAGACCACGGCGCCGATAGTTCCTTTTTGAGATGAACGCCCGCTTCTCGCTCGCGGAACTGGTCTGGCCTGATGCAGGCATGCGGCTAACCCGAGTTCCACCGTGCTGTAGTATTCATTCAGCGATTGGACCGCCTTTTCATATTGGCCAATGCTCGATGCCGCAAGGGCTTTCATCGACCGAACAACGCCCTCAAGATCCTCCGCGCCGCTGATTTTTCGACGTAAACTTTCAGTGCTGCCGCTCATGGTTTGGTCTTGGCCGCAGGCTTCGGATCGGGTTTTGCTTCGGATTTTGCTTCCGTCTTAGATTTGGGCTTTGGTTCGGACTTTGGTTCGGACTTTGCTTCGGGTTTGGTGGTTTGGGGCGCGGGCTGGAACGGAAGCAGCGTCCGGGTGGCGAGATCGAGAATCGCCTTGCGGTCCGCGTCGGTCAATTTCTCGGCGGATGTCAATCGATTCACAAGGTCCGCCGGAAGATTCGCTGTTGCCTGATGCAGCGCCTTCTCCGCGTCCATCACCTTGTCAATCGGTACACGGTCGAAAAGGCCCGTGGTCAGAGCAAGTAGCACGGTGATCTGGTCGACCATGGACACGGGCCGGGATTCCGCCTGCTTCAGGCACGCGCGGATGTGCTGCCCATGATCGATAATCTTGCGAGTGGATTCATCGAGGCGCGTGCCGAACTTGGCGAATGTTTCCAGTTCTGCGAATTGCGCGTAATCGAGCTTGAGATGTCCGGCAACTGAGCGATACGCGGGACGCTGCGCCGCTCCGCCCACACGCGAAACGGATTTGCCGACATCCACCGCCGGAAGAATTCCGAGTTGGAAAAGCGTAGGTGAAAGGTAGATTTGTCCATCCGTAATGGAAATAAGATTGGTCGGGATATAGGCGGAGATATCCTGCGCCGTGGTTTCGATGACAGGCAGCGCGGTGAGAGACCCGCCGCCGCGTTCCTTGATCAGATGTGTCGACCGCTCCAGCATTCGCGAGTGAATGTAGAAGATATCGCCCGGGAAGGCTTCGCGGCCCGGCGGACGACGCAAGAGCAGGGAAATTTCGCGATAAGAACGAGCGTGTTGCGTAAGATCGTCATAAACGATGAGGACATCGCGGCCCTTTTCCATGAAATGTTCCGCGATGCTGGTGGCAGCATAAGGCGTGACATAGACGAGGCCCGGAGCGGCGTTGCCCTCGACGACGACCACCACGGTGTATTCCATTGCGCCTTCCTGGCCGAGTTTAGCCACAACCTTTGCGACCGCCGAGGCGCGCTGCCCGATCGCACAATAGACGCAAATCACATTTTGCCCACGCTGGTTGAGGATACTGTCGATCGCGATGGCGGTCTTGCCCGTCTGTCGATCCCCCAGGATCAATTCGCGCTGCCCGCGCCCGACGGGAACGAGCGCGTCGATGACCTTCAGCCCAGTCTGCAACGGCACGACGACGGGCTGGCGATCCATGATCGGCGGTGAGGGACGCTCGACGGGCATTCGCTGGCCTGTATTGACAAGCCCTCTCCCGTCGAGCGGATTGCCTAACGGATCGATTACCCGACCCAATAAACCGTCACCTACCGCAACGTCCATGACTCGTCCGGTGCGTTCCACTTCATCGCCGGCGTGCAGATCTTGATAGTCGCCGAGCAGAACGACGCCAATTTCGTTTTCATCCACATTGAAGGCGATACCCAGCAGGCCGCCGGGGAACTTCACTAATTCCTCGAATCCAACGCTCGGCAGGCCGGAAACCGTGGCGACGCCTGTCGAGACATCCGTAACAACGCCCACTTCATGAGGTGTCAGCTGGGGCTGGAAGGCTTCGCGGCCCTCACGCAGGTCCGTGAACGCCTGATCGACAGCCGTCTGCAAAAGGTTGGGAGAAGAGGTCATTTCGCTACGGCCTGAGCGTTGGATTCCGTCGGTGGCGCGGGCGCTGGTGTCGGCTTCGGCGCTCCCTTGGCTTGCTGCGTGGATTGAGCTTCTAGGAGTGCGCCGATCTTTTCATCGAGCGCTGAAATGTAAGTGGCGATGCTCCATCCAACCTTCTGCCCGTTCGCCGACAGTTCAATCCCACAGATGGCTTCCTTTGTCGTTTCAAATCGAATGCGTACGACAGCCGAGAACGTTTCGTTGAGCGCATTTTGGATTGCAGCCTGCTGATCTGTGGGCATGGCAAATGCGCTTCGCACCACGGCGGGCTCGGAAGATGCCTTGAGGGCCGCCGCAAGCAACTCCTTATCCTTTCCGTTCATTTGGTGCACACGGCGCGTGAAGACCTCGCCCATGCGCTCCTCCAGACTGACCGTGGCGAGATCAGAGAGCGCCTTCCGGGCGATTCCAAAAACTTCCTCCGTGGCCATGCGCGTGATCTGGCTGCCCATCTTCGCGTGATCGCTTTGCAACGCGGCCGCTTGCGTATCGCGCAAACTGTCTGCATCTTTTCGCGCTTTGTCGAGGAGTTGCGCTCCCTCGGCTTTAGCATCGCCGGTGGCCTTACTTAGAAGAGCGCTGCGCTGATCGTCAAATACTTTGTTCTTGTTTTCAAAGTCCGCGCGCTCTTTTTCCGCCTCGGCTTTCTTCGCATTGGCATCCGCAAGTTCAGAGGCGATGCGTTTTTCCCTGGCGTCGATGGCATTCAGGATCGGTTTGTAGAGAAAATGCTTCATCAGCCAGACCAGGATGACGAAGTTGACTATCTGCGCTCCGACCGTGAACCAGTCGATCAGCATGGGTCACTTCCCCCCGGTTTGAGCGATGACATGGGTCCAGAAAGGGTTCGCAAAAATGATGATCATCGAGACCACGAAACAATAGATCGCCGTCGACTCGATCATCGCCAGGCCCACGAACAGCGTCCGAGTGATGGTGGCCGAAGCGTCGGGTTGCTGCGCCAGTGCAGTGAGAGCGGTGGCGACCGAGCGGCCCTCGCCTAGGGCCGGGCACATGCACCCAATTCCTGTGGTGAGGCCAGCTGTTGCGATTGATACGACTGCGACAAGCGTGCTGCTATCCATGTGATCTCCCTTCGGTGGTTCTAGTGTGCTGCCTGCAAATGATTTCCCCCGGCCTGCGTGCCAGCGGACTTCGGTTTGGGCACGCGTGTTGCGGCGGCAATGTAAACCGCAGCCAGAATGCTGAAGATATAGGCCTGAACCATGCCGGTAAGCAAACCGAGCGCCGTCATAACGATCGGAAAAATAAAAGGCGTGATAGTGAGCAGGATGCCGATGATCATCACCCCACTCATCATGTTGCCGAACAGGCGGACTGCCAGAGCCAGCGTGCGTGACAATTCACTGATGATATTGAACGGCAGCATGATGATAGTTGGCTTGGTGTAGGTCTTCAGATACCCCCCCAATCCTTGCTCCCGGATGCCATAGAGGGGAACAGCAACAAACACGCAAAGCGCGAGCGCGGCTGTCGTGGAAAGGGAGCCTGTGGGGGGCTTGAAGCCAGGGATAATCGTGCAGAGGCTAGCCGTTGCCACGAAAAGGAAAAGGGTGCCAAGGAATGCGAGATACTTTTCGGGCTGGCTCAATCCCACGTCCTGGATTTGTTTCTCCATTCCCGTGACGATTATTTCGAGCGAACCTTGCCAGCGCGAGATAGCGCCTTCTGTCGCGAGCTTGCGCGTGATCAACTTCGAGCCCAGCGACATTAGGATCATCATCGTCCAGGTGATAACGATGGTTTCGTTGAGCTTGATAAAACCGTATTGCCAGTAAACCTGTTGGTCGGAAGTGAGATTCACAGCCCACCTCCCTCGGGGATCGGGATTCTTTTTTCAATGTGAATTCGCGTGAACCACGTCACCAGGATGCGTGCAGTCACAAATCCAGCGAGGCAGCCCAGCAATCGATGCCAATCGCCGCGCGAGACGAAATAGAAGCCAGCCAGGGCGACGAGTGTCCGCGCCACAAGACTGCCGGTAAATAAAAGGGCCGGCTGTTTTGACGAAACTCCCTTCTGAATCGTCCACCATAGGCCTCCGTAGAAAAAAATCCCGAGCAAAACTCCCATGGCAATTGCTATGACGACTCGCAACGATTCACTCATCTTTGTCCTTCGGTGGATCCTGCATGGCCTTATTCTGCTGATCCATCCAATGCCAGGCATTGGCGCAGCCGATGACCAGTCCGATGACCAGCAGCATTAACGTCCAGGAGTGCGAACTCGGATGACGGTGGTCCAGCCAAAGGCCGAGCAGCGCGCCGAGCAGCGTTGGTACCGCTACGGACCAACCAATGAGTCCCGACATCCCCAAACCAAACCAGACTCCTTGATTGCCTTCGCGTTGCACCCGGAGCTTGCGGGCAGCTTTCGAGGCCACATCACGGACGAATGCTTTCTCTTCACTCGCGGGAGAATTGGCCGGCTCATCGCTCACGTTGAAACTCCGCATAACGTCCGACAAAAGAGCTTTCCAATTTGGAGACCGCGGTGCGAACGTTCCGCTCGTTTTCGTCAAGGTTCAGAAATTCGCGCTTCACGGCCTCGTGAAGGCGGCTCAGATCCGTGCCACCAATGGCATGGCGCACCGAGACGAGCACGTCCGCACCGGTTTTGACCAGCACGCCTTCATCGACCGCGACGTAAACCGTTCCGCCTTCTTTAGCCTCGAACGTGAAAATCCCCGGGACCAGCGCCGCCACGCAATCCAGCCGGTGGGGCAGGATTCCGAACGATCCCGCGGACGTTTCGGCGACGATGCTCGTCACGTCGGTCTTGTCCGCGAAGATGCCGTAGGGGAGAAGGATTTTAAGATGCATGGGCGCCCGCGACTTTGGCTTTCGGGGGCGGAGCCTCTTTTTTCGCTTCGCCAATGGCTCCAATCATATAGAGCGCGCTTTCCGGATAATCCTTGAACTCGTCCCGGAGAATGCGTTCGCAGCCATCGAGAGAGTCTTTGAGGCTGACGAGTTTCCCAGGGATTCCGCTAAACTGCTCGGTGGTAAAAAACGGCTGCGTCAGAAAACGTTCCAGCCGGCGGGCGCGTGCGACGGTGTTGCGGTCGTCCGGGGAAAGCTGTTCCAAGCCGAGCATCGCGACGATATCCTTGAGCGCCTCATACTCCCCCATGGTCTTGCGGATTTCCTGCGCGAGTTTGTAGTGCCGCTCGCCCACGATGCCCGCCGTCGCCATTTTCGAACTGGATTGCAGCAGATCGATGGCGGGATAAAGGCCTTCGCTCGCCCGCTTGCGAGAGAGCACGATGGATGCGGAGAGATGCGAAAATACGTGGACTGCAGCAGGGTCGGTCAGATCGTCCGCAGGGACATACACCGCCTGAATGGACGTGATGGCTCCTGCTTCAGTATTGGCGATGCGTTCCTCCAGCCCGGACAATTCAGTGCCCATCGTGGGCTGATAACCCAGCCGCGATGGCATTCTTCCCAGCAAGCCGGAAACTTCCATACCCGCCTGGATGAAACGGAAAATATTGTCGATCAGCAAAAGAACGTCCCGATGTTCGTCGTCGCGGAAATACTCGGCCATGGTCAGCGCCGCATCTCCTACACGGAAGCGGCTGCCCGGAGGCTCATTCATTTGGCCATAGACCATCACCATGTTCTTCAGTACGCCGGCATCCTTCATCCCGCGATAGAGTTCTTCCCCTTCGCGGCAGCGTTCTCCGATCCCACAAAAAATGCTCATCCCTTTCTGGTGCTCGATCATGTTGTGGATCATTTCCGTCAGAAGCACCGTCTTGCCAACACCTGCGCCTCCGAATAAACCCGCCTTGCCTCCGCGTTCGAGCGGTACGAGGACATCGATAACTTTGATTCCCGTCTCAAAAATCTCCGATTTCGTGGACCGTTCGGATAACGCGGGGGGCTGGCGATGAACGGAGCGCAACTTCACATCCGATGGCTGAGGTTGGCGGTCGATGGCGTTCCCGAACACATCGAACATTCGCGAAATAATATTTTTGCCAACGGGTACCAGTAACGGACCGCCCGTATCCTCGACCGGCATTCCGCGGGCCAAACCTTGTGTGGGCGTCAACGCGATGCCCCGCACGCGATTGGCGTCAAGCTGTGCCATGACTTCGACTACGATTTGGCTATGCGCTCCCGCACGGAGAACCGTGTAAATTGGCGGTAAGCATTGGTCAAAGCGCACATCAACCACGCCGCCTCGAACTGAAATGACCGTGCCACCATTGGAACTGTTCGTTTTGTTCTCGATTGGCATGTAAAATTGGACTCACTTCACACGCTGAAGTGTTTGGTCGCTGGTTTTCCACTGCAACTGAGAGTCGCCCATCCAGTTCGCCTCTCGGAAGTTCGAGAAAGACTTTTCCAAAGTGGGGCGTTACTACTTTTCCTTCGCAGTTTCCATTGCCGTAGTTCGGAGAGAGAAAGCGATTTCAGTTCATTCTCGACCCGTTCTTGGGCCCCGACTCTGACTCTGCCTTGTCAGGCCTTGATTGCAAATGCATAGGTTCAAGTCTGGCACGGCGCTATCAGGGAGACTGTACTGTTTCGGACAGTTCGTATGGTGAAGCTATGCTTGCTAATTTCGCATCGCGGTAAAAAATTGCTCTCCAGGAGGTGTGGCGACGCCCTGGGCTCAATGCCTTTGGGGGACTTCAACGAAATTAGCCACGATACTGCTAGGCACGAGAGCATTCCCAAACCCTCTGAGCCGCGAGTCCGTGGGTGCACGGCTTGCTGTCACGCTGATTTGCCTTGTGTTTGCGGCTCGCTAATCCCAGCTCGGACTATGCTCAGAAACTGGCCGGCATCTAGGCTGGCGCCGCCGATAAGCGCGCCGTCCACCCCCGGTCGACCAAGCAGCGCAGCCGCGTTCTCCGGCTTGACACTTCCGCCGTACTGAATGACAAGTGTCTGAGCCGATTTCTCCCCGAACATCTGTCCGACGCGGCGGCGAATGAGGGCGTGCGCGTCCTGAGCCTGCTGGGGGGTAGCGTGGTGTCCGAGATTACCGATTGCCCAGAGCGGTTCGTACGCGATGGTCACCCGATTCAATACACCGAAGGACACATCGGCTAATCCCTGAGTGAGTTGCCGGTCGAGCATTGCCTCGGTCTGACCGGAGTTGCGTTGGTCAAGGGTTTCCCCGACGCACAAGATCACGTCGAGGCCAGCGGTCAGGGCAATCCGTACCTTTTGGTTGATGAACGTATCGGATTCGCCGAGTATGCGCCGGCGCTCGCTGTGTCCGAGGATGACGTATTTGCAACCGAGATCGAGGAGCATCGTCGGGCTAACCTCGCCAGTGAACGCGCCATCCTTCTCGGGATAGAGGTTCTGTGCCCCGAGCGCGACGCCGCTGCCCTTCAGAATCTCCCCGACCAGGCCCAAATAGGGGAACGGCGGACAGACGGCAACCGATACGCGGTCCACAATATTCATAGCGCCCAGGCCATCCGCGATCTCTTTGGCCAAGTGCGTTGCATCGGCGGTGGTGGTATGCATCTTCCAGTTGCCGACGACAAATTTCTTGTGCAGGTCCGGTTTCATTGGGCCTTCACGAAGGCTTTGACAGGTGATCCACGACGCGGCGCGCTGTTCGTGGCATCTGCCTCCATCGCAGGACCGTACGCCCCCTGGCGGGCGGCGCGGTTGCACATGGCTCGGTGATACAGAGCTTTTTGTGCTGCCGCCACGTTGCTCTCCTCACCATGCCAAATCTCTAACGCGGGTTGCTGGATGGCGCGGGCAAAAGAAAATGCCAATGCCCAAGGCATTCCCAACTTGAATCTGACATTCATGGCATTCAAACGGGCCGAGGCGAGTTCACCGGATTGGCCCCCCGACAAGAATGCAATCCCCGGAACGGCCGCGGGAACGGCTCGCAACAGGCACTTCACGGTTGCGTCGGCTACTTCGTCCACCGTTTCCTGCTTGGAGCAGGCCAATCCTGGAAGCACCATGTTGGGCTTCAGAATCAGACCCTCCAGCATCACGCCCTGCGAGTAGATGTGATTGAAAACGGACCGTAAGACCTCCTCCGTTGCCTCGTAGCATCGCGCCAAAGTGTGCCCGCCTTCCATGAGCACTTCCGGTTCGATCACAGGAACCATTCCGGCTTCCTGGCACAAAGCTGCGTAGCGAGCCAGCGCCTGGGCATTGGCCTCGATACAACCCGGGCTAGGAATTCCACTGCCAATCGCAAGGACCGCGCGCCACTTGGCAAAACGCGCGCCCATTTGAGAGTATTCGGCCAGGCGTTCACGTAATCCGTCCAGGCCTTCGGTGATTTTTTCTCCGGGATGGGCCGCCATGTCCTTTGCGCCAGTATCCACTTTAATGCCGGGAATAATTCCCGCATCGCTGACGGCTTTAGCAAAGGGAGTCCCATCTTTCTTTGTTTGCCGGATCGTTTCGTCGTAAAGGATTGCGCCACTAATGAACTCACTGAGGCCCGGTGTAGTCACGATTAACTCTCGATAAGAGCGCCGGGTCTCCTCGGTTTGAGGGATGCCCCATTTGGAAAATCGTTTGTTACAGGTGGGATTGCTTTCATCCATCGCTAGCAGGCCTTTGTCGCCGGAGACCATCGTCCTCGCGGTGTCGATGAGCGTTTGTGTATTCACTTGGTGTCGCTCCATTTCCAGTTGCGGATTTCCGGCATGTCCTGGCCATTCTTATCGATGTAATGCTTGTGCTCGATGAGCTTGTCCTTCATCTGCTGCTTCAAATAGGCGCCCTTGGACCCAAGATGTGGCACACGATCGACGACGTCTTGCACCAGGTGAAACCGATCCAGATCGTTCTGCACCCTCATGTCAAAGGCCGTCGTGATCGTGCCCTCTTCCTTATAGCCCCGGACGTGGAGGTTGCGGTTGGCGCGGCGATAGGTCAGGCGGTGGACGAGCGACGCATATCCGTGGAAGCCAAATACGATGTGTTTATCCTTCGTGAAAAGCGAATCATAATCTGTTTCGTTTAGTCCGTGCGGGTGCTCGCTCGAAGACTGCAGCTTCATCAGATCGACCACATTGATCACCCGGATTTTCAGATCGGGCAAATTCTTGCGAAGGATGGAAACGGCGGCCAGAATTTCCAGTGTAGGCGTATCTCCGCAGCAGGCCATCACCACATCGGGTTCGGGGTCCTGGTCGTTGCTGGCCCATTGCCAGATTCCGATTCCTTCCGTGCAATGTACGACGGCGGCGTCCATGGTCAACCACTGCGGGAGGGCATGTTTGCCTGCAACCACCACGTTGACATAGTTCCGGCTGCGCAGGCAGTGATCGAAAACCGACAAGAGGCAGTTGGCGTCAGGCGGAAGGTAAACGCGTACTACGTCCGCCTTCTTGTTGATGACGTGGTCGAGGAAGCCGGGATCCTGATGCGTAAAGCCATTGTGATCCTGCTGCCAGACGTGGGAGGCCAGCAAATAGTTCAGCGACGAAATCTTCCGGCGCCACGGCAGTTCCAGGCATACCTTTAGCCACTTGGCGTGCTGGCTGAACATCGAATCGACGATGCGAATGAAGGCTTCATAACTGTTGAACAGCCCGTGCCGTCCGGTCAGAAGATATCCTTCGAGCCAACCTTCGCACTGGTTCTCGCTAAGCATCGAGTCCAGCACGCGTCCGGCGGGCGCGAGGAATTCATCGCCTTTTACTTCTCGTGCGTCCCACTGGCGATTGGTGACTTCAAAAACCGCTCCTAGGAGATTCGAGACGGTCTCATCGGGACCGAAGATACGGAAATTACTTTGATCCTGATTCAGCTTGGCGACGTCGCGCAAGAAATTCCCCAGCACGAGCGTATCTTGGCCGTCGACAGCGCCCGGCGAGGGCACGTTCACCGCGTGGACGTGAAAGTCTGGCATGCGCAAATCGCGCAGCAGAATGCCGCCATTGGCATGCGGATTGGCGCCCATCCGGCGGTTGCCTTTCGGCGCGAGCTCGGCGAGTTCAGGGATAAGCCGCCCATTCTCGTCGAACAGCTCTTCGGCCTTATAGCTCTTCATCCAGCTTTCCAATTGCTGGACATGATTGGGATGTTCGGAATCGACCAGGATCGGCACCTGGTGCGCACGAAATGTTCCCTCGATTTGCAAGCCATCGACAACCTTCGGCCCCGTCCAGCCCTTAGGCGATTTGAGGACGATCATTGGCCATCGCGGCCGAGTCGTGTCGTTGTTGGTCCGTGCGTTGCTTTGGATTTGCCTGATATCCTCAATGGCTTTGTCCAGCGTGGTGGCCATGAGTTCATGCATCTTTTCCGGCTCATCGCCTTCTACAAAGTAGGGCGACCATCCGCAGCCTCGCAGAAATTGTTCAAGCTCCTCAGGCTCAATGCGGGCCAGTACGGTTGGATTGCTGATCTTAAAGCCGTTGAGGTGCAGAATCGGCAGCACGGTTCCGTCGCTAATCGCGTTGAGAAACTTGTTGGACTGCCAGGAAGTTGCCAGAGAAGCAGTTTCCGCCTCCCCATCGCCGATGATGCACGCGACGATCAGATCGGGATTGTCGAACACCGCCCCGAAGGCATGGCTAAGCGAATAACCCAGCTCGCCACCTTCGTGAATCGATCCCGGCGTCGTCGGCGCAACGTGACTCGAAATCCCACCCGGAAAAGAAAATTGTTTGAACAGTTCCTTGATTCCAGCTTCATCCTGAGTAACGTTCGGGTAAACCTCGCTCCAGGTACCCTCGAGATAAACGTTGCCTACCAACGCGGGGCCACCGTGTCCGGGTCCGGCGACGTAGAACATATTGAGGTTGTACTTCTTGATGACTCGGTTCAGGTGCACGTAAATGAAGTTCTGGCCCGGCGTCGTGCCCCAGTGCCCAACTACCAGCGGCTTCACGTGCGATAGTTTCAGTGGCTCCTTCAGCAGCGGATTGTCATAGAGATAAATCTGCCCCACCGACAGATAGTTGGCGGCGCGCCAGTAGGCATTCATCCGATGGAGTAGTTCCGGAGCGAGGGTTGTGGTTTTTGCCGTTGGCTCTTTTTCGTTCGCTCCGTTGGGTTTCTTGTCAACCAATTCTGCCGAAAGGGTGGTGGTTTTCATGGTTCAATTCTCCTTTTTCAATCAAGTCCTAGAAGGCAACAAACTGCTTTAGCGATCACGATCTCTTCGTCCGTGTGAATAACGCGGACCGTAACCCGACTGACCGCCGCGGAAATTACGCCTTCGTTCGTTGTGTTTCGCTTTTCTTCGAGCTGGATTCCGAGGAAACCCAGCCCATCGCAAATCCCTTCGCGCACGGCTGGCGCGTTCTCACCAATGCCACCGGCGAACACCAGAGTGTCTAGCCCGCCGAGCGCTGCCGCGAATGCGCCGATCCATTTCTTGACCTGATAGCAAAACAGCGCGACAGCCTCGGCCGCTCGTACGTCTTGCGTTTTGCGGTCAAGCAAGTCATGCATGTCGGAACTGGTCTCGGATATACCGAGCAGCCCGGACCGAAAATTCACCATCTCGTCAAATTGCTTCGCGCTCATTTTGTCGGTACGCGCCAGATAACACACCAGTCCGGGATCAAGATCGCCTGAACGAGTGCCCATCGGAATTCCGGCTGTCGGGGTAAAACTCATACTTGTGTCCACGGATTTGCCATCACGCACCGCCGCCAGGCTCGCGCCATTGCCGAGGTGGGCAAGAATGACGCGGCCTGATGTTGCCGCCGGGTCGCCGAGCCGCGCGAGTTCCTCCATGAGAAATGCATACGACAATCCGTGAAACCCATACCGGCGCACGCCGAGCGCTTCGTACCGGCGAGGGATCGGCAACATTTGCGCCACGCGCGGGAGATCGTGATGAAAAGCCGTGTCGAAACACGCCACTTGGGGCAGATCGGGAAACCGGCGATGAAATGCCTCGACCAGCAGAATCTCGTCTGGCATGTGTTCAGGATCGAATGGACTAAGCCTGCGCAGTTCTTCGATCATTTCAGGAGTGAAGCGCTGCGACTTGTAATACTTTGGACCGCCGTTCACGATACGGTGACCCACCGCGGTCAACGCATCGCTGTCGCTGTGTTTCTCGATCCAATCTGTCAGAACTGCCACTGCCGCTGCGTGATCCGGCGCTTTCACTGAGCGCGAAAAACTGTCCGCTTGGTTCGAACTCTTCACATGAAAACTTGCGTCTGGCAGTCCAATTCGCTCAATCCCGCCCTGTAGAATCCGGTGGAGCGAGACGCCGCCAAACAAGGCGACCTTGATGCTCGACGAGCCGCCGTTGACCGTCAGGATGCGTGGGTTACCGGGTTTCATTGCTCTCTTTTTTGCCGTTCTGCAATCCGAACGAAGCGAATTTCGCGCGGGTGGACTTGTAATCCGTGTGAAGAATGCTCCGAATACCCAATCCTTGCGCGATCTGGACGAACATTGGCGTGTTTTCGATGTACAGGACGTTGCAGGCCGGCGCCTGGGCTATATCCAAAGCCAGTCGAAACATTTCCACGTCCGGCTTGCGTGCATGCACGAAGCAGGAGGAAATAAAGGTATCGACAAACCCATCGAGCTTGAACTTGCGAATTCGATGCGCATTCACCTCGCGTGATTCGTTGCTGACCACGGCGATGCGCAGCCTGTATTGCGCCTTTAGATTCCGGACCAGCTCGATCATCCTGGGGTAAGGTTTCGATTGCGAGAACATGAAGAGCCGAAACTCATCACGTGTGAACGATTGCTTTTTGTAGAAGACAACCCGGTTTAAATATTCGCGGAACGTAACTCTACCTTCTTCATGAGCGGCAAAGTTCAGGCTGTGCCGATCTTGCATCTCAGCCCACTTCAAGTTGAAGTTTCTGGCCGCCCGTCTGCGGGCATGATGATCCCACCCGTTCGTGAGCAAGACACCGCCGACATCCACAAACAGCGTCGTGATCTTATGATTCATAGGTTCGCGACCCGTGGCGTCGTGACATTTTCCTGACGCCCAGGAGCTGCGCAACGGGTGCCACCGCCGAGGCGCTCACACGTCATAGTCATGCTTCGCAGCCGCTGCGCGATATCTGGCGTCAGCGCGCCATCTTTCAGACGCCATTGCCAGTTTCCCTTCGTAGTGCCAGGAGTATTCATCCGGGCCCCTGACTTCAGCTCTAGGATGTCTTGCGCAGGAATGATTGCCGTATCGGCCTGTGACGCCAGGGCTTCGCGGATCATTGCCCGGACAAGCCCCTGGTTATCTGTTCCCAGTCGCTTTTGCAGGGCTTTTTGCTGGGTGCTTGGCAGCTTTTGATACCAGCCTGCGGTTGTATCGTTATCGTGGGTTCCGGTATAGACGACTGAATTCACACGCCGATGTTCAGATGGAGCGGAATTGGTTTCGAGGTCCGACTCGAACTCGAATTGGAGGACCCGTGTGCCCGGAATCTGAAATTGATCCATTAAGGCAAACACTTCAGGAGTTGCAGCGCCGAGATCGTCGGCGATTAAAGGCAATGACCCAAGAGCTTTGCGGGCAGCTTCGAAAAAGGAGGCTCCTCCGCCAGGTCGGTACTGCCCGCCCACTGCCGACTGGGCTTGTGCATGCACTTCGTAGGTGTGGATGAAGCCGATGAAATGATCCAGCCGACTGACATCGAACCGTCCAAAAGCTGTTCGCAGGCGCTCGATCCACCAGCTGTAGTTTTGCTCTTGGAGCGTCTCCCACCGATACACCGGGACACCCCAAACCTGTCCCGTTTTGGAGAAATAATCGGGAGGAACTCCCGCGACCACCGTGGGGTTTCCGTCGGCATCCAATTTGAAAAAATCGGGATGTGCCCATACATCGGCGCTTTGATGCGCCACGAACAGGGGAATATCACCGATCAGGCAGATTTGTTTGGAGGTGCAGTAAGCTCGTAACTCTTTCCACTGTATCGAGAACTGCCACTGAATAAACTGATGGTAACGAATTTCATCGGCAAAGAATTTCCGCGCGCGAACGATGGCTTCTGGCTGACGCGTCCGTAACTCTTTGTCCCATCGCGTCCAATCGGAAGTGCCCTCTTTCTCTTGAATCGCCGAGAACAATGAAAAATCCTCAAGCCAAAAAGATTCGGCGATCGCAAACGCGTCGAGGTCGGATTGCCAGCCACTGCGTTTGTTCTTTTCGAAGTTTTCGAAAGCCTTTTTTAACAATCGCAGTTTTAAGTCTTCCGCTGCGGGATAATTCACCTTTCCTTCGACCTCTCGGAAGGGGAGGTCGATATCCTTTCGGTCCAGCAGCCCCTTCTCCACCAACCGGTCGGGACTCACAAGGAGCGAATTACATCCAAAGGCGGATAATGACTGGTATGGCGAATCTTCTTTCCCCGTTGGACCAATAGGGAGCATCTGCCACCAATGCTGTCCACTTGCGGCCATAAAATCGGCAAACCCCATTGCTGCGGGCCCCAGGTCGCCAATAGGAAAGGAGTTCGAAAGCGAGGTGAGATGGAGAAGTATCCCTGAGGCTCTTCGGTTCATAACGCACCCACTGCCGAGACCGGTTTCTTCTTCCGTGCCAGGAGTATCACGCTTGAGTGGGCGACTAAGGGATAAGCGCTTGAATTATCCACTGGCGCTTCTTCCCCAGCGGCGATCAAGTCTTGCGGCGCTGAACAACCAGTATCGACCGCCCGATGCCAGCGGCCCCCATTTGGCAGCGACGGCAAACGAAATTCGGTAGCATTCGTACCGGCGTTGAATATCAGGAAAAGCGCATCTTGTTCGTTTTCCTGGATCAGACAGGCAAACTGCTTTTCTTTCGGATCGGCCCAGTTGGGCAATCCTCCCGCCGGGCCAAACCAATGGATCTCGGCGTCTGTGTAAAATACTTCTTTGCTCAGTACCGGATGTGCGCTGCGGAACGCGATCATGCCGCGGACAAACCGGTAGATTTCCTGATGCTGTTCAAGATTTGCCCAGTCAATCCAACTGGTTTCATTGTCCTGACAGTAGGCATTGTTGTTGCCACCTTGCGTCCGCCGAAATTCGTCGCCGCCGAGCAACATTGGCACGCCGCGCGATATCATTAGAGTCAGAAGGAAATTCTTGATCTGGCGCTTGCGCAACATTTCGATCCCGGGATCGTCGTCGGCGCCTTCCGAGCCATAGTTCTCGCTATAGTTGGCGTCGGTTCCATCATGGTTGTTTTCTCCGTTCGCTTCGTTGTGCTTAGAGCGATAGCTCACCAAGTCGTTCAGAGTGAAGCCGTCGTGGGAGGTGATGAAATTGATGCTGCCCTCGGGTCCTTTCCCGGACTTGGTATAGATATCGGCACTGCCGCAGATGCGACTGGCAAACGAACCAAGCATCCCATCATCCCCGCGCCAGAAACGCCGGACATCGTCTCGGTACCGGCCGTTCCACTCCGCCCAGCGGCGTTCGGAGAAGCTTCCGACCTCGTACGCTCCGGCGGCATCCCATGCCTCGGCGATGATTTTCACATCCCTTAAAATTGGGTCCTCGGCGATCCGCCCGAGAAGCGGGGCATTCGCTAGCAGCCTGCCGGAACGGCCCCGACCGAGCACTGCGGCGAGGTCAAAGCGGAATCCGTCGACGTGCATCTCGACCATCCAATAGCGGAGAGCGGATAAGATGTAGTCCCGAACCACGGGATGATTAGCATTGATGGTGTTGCCTGTTCCCGTGAAGTCCTTGTAGTAGCGTTTGTCGTCCGCCAAGGTGTAAAAGATCGCGTTATCGAGCCCGCGGAAACAGAGAGTCGGACCAAGTTCGTCTCCCTCAGCGGTGTGATTGAACACCACGTCCAGAATCACTTCGATTCCAGCGTTGTGAAAAGCCCGGACCATTTCCTTGAATTCCAGCCTCTGCTGTCCTAATTCTCCCGAACTGCTGTAGGAAGCTTTGGGCGCAAAAAACGCCACGGGGTCGTAGCCCCAGTAATTCGTGAGCATCTGACTTGTAAGCGGATTCCTGCGCGTCACAGAGGTTTCATTGAACTCTTGCACAGGCATCAGTTCCACGGCGGTGATTCCGAGGGTCTTGAGATAAGGAATCTTTTCTGTCAGGCCTCGGTAGCTTCCCGGATGGTCTACGCCCGATTGGGGATGAATGGTAAGGCCGCGAACATGCATTTCGTAAATGATGGTTTTCGACCACAGATGCCGGAGTGGCTGGTCTCCATTCCATTCGAAAGGTTCGTTGACAAAGATGCATTTCGGCATCGATCTGGAATTGTCCCGTTTCGAGATAACCAAATCTTGCTCCGCCGCCGCCGAATCGTATCCACACGCAGCTGCAAAATCCCATGGAGGCAATTGCGAAATTGCGGTAGCAAACGGATCGAGGAGAAGCCTGTTGAAATTGAACCGATGGCCTTCGCTGGGTTCGTAAGGCCCATCCACGCGGTAAGCATAGAGCTGACCGGAGCCGATCCCCTGCACCCAGATGTGCCACACGTCCCCGGTGCGGTTCCGTGCCGAATCCAAATCCATGACCCGAGCGGGCGCTGAGTCTTGGGGATGACTGAATAATTCCAGTCGGACGCGTGTGGCGTTCCGACTAAATATCGCAAAGTTGACACCGTCACCCATTGCCTGTATTCCCAAGGGCAATGGAGATCCTGCTCGAACGTCAGTGTGCTCGGAATTGTCCGAGATGCAATCGTGCAGGTCGCGTCTGGGTATTTGCGTCATCGTTGCCATAGGATTCGAGCGGATTCGAGCGGAACCGCGGCTCCCGAGTGCACAGGGATTATCCGTGCCGTATAATCGCTCGCGGGGCGCGGAGTGTGGACCGTTGCGTGAAAGACGCAGCTGCCGCTATTGTCAGGAAGCGATCCCGCGCATTTCATTTCCTCTCGTACGGGATCACCGCTATTGATTCCATCTGCATAAAGTTCGACTCGAATCGCCTGAGGATCGAGATCGTTGAGCCATACGTGTACCTCGAAGATATGCTGCTGGCCGCGAGTTTCAACTTTCACTTCGCCAAAGTGCAGGGTGTCCCATTTTTGTTCCAGGCTGTGCTGCCAATCGACCAGTTCCTTACCGAATGCGCCTTTGTTCGCCTCGCGCTCACGATAGGCGATAGCCGCTGGTAGATAGCGCTCTTCGGTGTATTCACGCACCGCGCGATGGGCGGAGAAGATCGGCGTTAATCGCGCCATGCTTTCCCGCATTCGCTTGACCCATGCGGTAGGAATCCCGTCTTTGTCGCGAGCATAGAATTCCGGGATCACTTCGCGCTCTAGCAAGTCGTAGAGAGCTTCCGCTTCGGCCGCGTCCCAGGCTGGATCGTCGCCATGCTCCCGCCCGTCGCCCAACGCCCAACCCACCTCCGGCGTGTAAGCTTCCGCCCACCAACCGTCTAACTCCGACAGATTGATGCCTCCGTTGACGAGCGCTTTCATACCGCTCGTCCCACAAGCTTCCCAGGGTCGGCGTGGCGTGTTGATCCAGACATCCACGCCCTGCACCAGGCGCCCAGTCAAATGCATGTCGTAATCGCTAAGGAAGATCACATGGGGGCGTGCCTGAGGCTGCCGGATGAACTGAATCCATTCCTGGATCAAGGCCTGCCCCGCTTGGTCTGCCGGATGCGCCTTTCCGGCGATGATCAGTTGCACTGGACGCTCGGAATTGCTCAAAAGATGAAGCAGCCGCTGCCGATCGTGCAGCAGCAGGTCTGGTCTCTTGTAAGTGGCGAAGCGCCGGGCGAAGCCCAGAGTTAACGCGTTTGGATCAAATAAGTGTTCCGCAACTTCAATCGACTCGGCCGGCGCACCAGAGGCGGCCAGTTGTCCGGACAATCGCTCGCGAGCATAGTCAACCAGGGATTTGCTCGCGGCAATGCGAAATTGCCACAGCGCGCCATCCGAGATCCGGCGAATGTCGTGCTCCAGGTTTTCCGTCGTCCCCAGCCACCGTTTTTTTCCACAGGCGCCCGTCCAGAGATCGTCAGCTGATGCAGAGTCCCAGGTTGGCATGTGGACTCCATTGGTCACGTGTCCGACGGGCACTTCTTCCTCCGGCCAGTGGGGGAAAAGAGGCGCCAAGAGCTGCCGGCTGACTTTCCCGTGCAAGCGGCTCACGCCATTCACCGCCCCGCTCCCCCTGATTGCCAGATACGCCATGTTGAAACTCTCCGACGAGTCATTTGGATTCTGGCGGCCTAGCGCCAAGAAATCGCGCAGCGTTATCCCGAGCTTCTTCTCTGCATATTTTCCGAGATACTGTTCGATCAGAGAGGGAGTGAAAAGATCAAAACCGGCTGCAACTGGCGTGTGCGTGGTAAAAAGGTTCCCGGCTCGCGTGGCTGCAAAAGCGACTTCGAACGGCTGCCCAGTTTCTTCCATAAAGCTTCGGGCACGCTCCAAAGTAGCGAACGCGGCATGTCCCTCGTTTAGGTGACAAACTTCAGGCTTAATCCCCAGCGCTTGCAGCAACCTCCAGCCCCCAATTCCGAGAAGCATTTCTTGCTCAAGGCGCAACTCCGGTCCGCCCCCATACAGCTCGCTGGTGATGCCTCGACGGGCGGGGAAGTTCGCCGCGTCATTGCTATCCAGCAAGTACAGCTTGACTCGTCCTGCCTGCACCTGCCATGCGCGGAGCCAGACGGAGTAGCCCGGTAAAGCGATCTCCAACCGCAGCCACTCGCCGTTCGGCTGGCGCACCGGCGTAATCGGCAACTGTCCGGGGTCGTTGTACGGGTAAAGAGCCTGTTGCGCTCCATTCTTGTCAATCACCTGGCGAAAATAGCCTTGTTGGTAGAGTAGCCCCACCCCGATCACCGGCACGCCGAGGTCACTGGCGGCTTTGAGTTGATCACCGGCCACATTGCCAAGTCCTCCCGAATAGATCGGGAGCGCTTCGCTCAACATGAACTCCATGCAGAAATATGCGACGCAAGTTAAAGGAGATTGCGGATGCTTTTGCTGAAACCATGCCGGCGTCTCCGATGCTTGGCGCTTGGCGCGCAGATGATCATCGACGTTCTTACGGAACGCAGGATCGGCGAGCGCCCGTTCGATTTGGTCCCGTGAGACCGTTTGGAGAATGACCCAGGGATTCCGGGTGAGTTCCCACAGAATGGGATCAAGTGTGCGCCACACTCCGTCGGTGGCATGGTTCCACGACCAGCGCATGTCCAAGGCGAGCTCTGCAAGAGAATCGAAGCCTTCGATTTCCGTGGGAAGAAAACTGTACAGCGGATTGCTGACGCGTATTTGTTCCTTCATGTTTTTCGCTCTGAATTTGTTTGGGACCGAAGATTTGAATGCATCCGTTATGGTCCCCCTAGCTACACCACTTTTGCTTGGGTTTGCCCACTGTTTGCGGTCGAAGTATTAGACGACGCTTGAGTCTTTCCCCGCTCTGGCATTGGCCCAGCATTCAAAGCCTCACCGACAATTGTTTGAGCTTCCGCCAGAATACTGCGTAGATGATCCGCTCCCCTGAAGCTCTCCGCATAAATCTTGTAGATATTCTCTGTCCCCGAGGGACGAGCTGCGAACCATCCGCTTTTGGCAATCACCTTCAACCCGCCAATGGGAGCACTGTTACCCGGTGCATTGGTGAGGACGGTCTGGATTTTTTCACCGGCCAGGTCTTTGAGCTTTACTTGCTGAGATGAAAGTTTCGCCAGACGGTCTTTTTGATCCGGTGTCGCGGGAGCCTCAACGCGGTCATAGATGGGTGCGCCGAACTCGCGAGTGAGTTCGAGGTAGATTTCTCCGGGATCGCGGCCCATCCGCGCTGTGATCTCCGCCGCCAGCAAAGCGGGGACAATTCCGTCTTTGTCCGTCGTCCAGACAGTGCCATCCTGACGAGCAAACGAAGCACCCGCGCTCTCTTCGCCGCCGAATCCAAGGGAACCGTCGAGCAAACCATCGACAAACCACTTGAAACCTACTGGCACCTCGTAGAGCTTCCGGCCAAGCTTCGCTGTGACGTGATCGATCATCTGGCTGCTCACCACAGTCTTGCCGACCGCCGCTTCCTTGCGCCACTTTGGCCGGTGCTGAAATAGGTAGGAAATGGCAACGGAAAGATAATGGTTTGGGGGTAGCAACCCCTCGCTCTTGGTGACGATACCGTGACGGTCATGGTCCGTGTCGCAGGCGAAGGAAAGGTCAAAGCGGTCCTTCATGCCAATCAATCGCTGCATCGCATAGACCGAGGAAGGGTCCATTCGGATCTGACCATCCCAATCCACAGTCATAAAACGGAAGGTCGGATCGACCTCCTCGTTAACAACGGTGAGGTTCAACCCGTATCGATCTGCAATCGGCCCCCAGTAGTGGACCCCTGCACCGCCGAGAGGATCGACACCCATTCGAAGATTTGCGCCGCGGATGGCGTCCATGTCGACAACGCTCCCGAGATCAGCAATGTAAGTGTTGAGATAGTCGTGCCGGTGTGTCGTGGCGGCGCGAAGGGCCTTCTCGTAAGGAATTCTTTTCACGTCCTGCAATAGGGCTTCGAGAAACTCGTTCGCTTTCGCCTGAATCCAATCCGTGACTATGCCTTCCGCCGGCCCGCCGTTTGGGGGATTGTATTTGAACCCGCCGTCATGCGGCGGATTGTGCGATGGCGTGATGACGATGCCGTCGGCCAGGCCGACCTTGCGCCCGCGGTTGTAACAGAGAATCGCGTGGGAGATGACGGGAGTAGGGGTATATTCGTCTCCTTCCGCGAGCATCACTTCTACTCCACTGGCTGCCAGCACTTCCAGCGCGCTCGCTAGCGCTGGAACTGAGAGCGCATGCGTATCCATACCAAGAAACAGCGGACCATTAATCTGATGCTGCTTTCGGTAGAGACAAATCGCCTGGCTGATAGCGAGAATGTGCCACTCGTTGAAGGCTTTGTCGAACGCAGAACCCCGATGTCCGGACGTGCCGAAAGCGACTCTTTGGGCGGGAACGGAAGGGTCTGGCTGTTCCGTATAGTACGCCGTGACAAGCCGGGGCACATTCACCAGCATCGATGCTGGGGCAGGCTTTCCCGCAAGCGGACTTATCTTCATGACGCTCTCGTCAGCCGTTCGCATCGGACATAATCCAGCAAGATGGGCTGTCGGATACTCAATTGTTTCAGAGGATTGCTTTTCATGTCCTCGTCCCTGCGATTTCCAGTTCCGCGACTTTACCCAAGCGGCGACAGTGACGCTCCGCGCGGCTGAATCGTGCTTCGAGGAAGGTTTTAACCAACTCCCATGCGAACCTATTCGCGATCACACGGCCACCCAGGCAGATCACGTTCATGTCGTCGTCCTCGACACCCTGGCGGGCTGAAAAACTTTCATGAATCAGGCACGCCCTCACGCCCGCAACCTTGTTTGCGACGATGCACGCACCGACGCCACTACCGCAGACAGCTACGCCGCGATCCACCTCTCCGCGAGCAACCGCGCGGGCCAAGGGCGCGACAAAGTCAGGATAGTCGTCATCCTGTTTCAACTGATTGTCGCCAAAGTCGACCACTTGGTAGAGAGCCTCGCGCAACATCCCAGTCAAATATTCTTTCGACGCATACCCTCCATGATCAGCAGCGACGCCAATGCGTTTCACGGTTATTGCCTGCGCTGTCAATGAATCAGACATTATTCTTCCCCAGGAAGCTCGTGCTTACTTGCGGATTTCAACAAGCAACGGATGTTGGTGGGCAAGGCCTATCGAGACAGCCTTGCCCGTATAATTTGTAGGAATGCTAAACTGCCGCCGCTGCTGCCGCTTCGCCCGAGTGCAGCAGGCAAAGGGCCGGATGTGTAGTTTCGGTGATGATCTTCTTCGCCTTCGTTACTTCTCCAGTCGTCCCATGAACGATCAGTAGGAACTGGTCCGTCTTGAGCGCCGCTTCGTACTTCACAATACTGTCCTTGGGAATTCCGATGCTGTAGAGGCCAGCTCCCAGGGCACCCAACGCTCCTACCTCTACTGCACCTTCCACCCCGGCCACGATCCAAGCCACTACCGGTCCGGCTGCCAAGATTGGGCCAAGACCAGGGATCATGAAGAAGGCAGAGCCGAACAAAAGCCCCCAGAAACCTCCCCAGAACGCGCCAACTTTGCCCCAGTACTTCATACGGTCGCCAGTGTTGTAATAGCCTACTGCTTGTTCATCCGTGTGGTAGCCCTTCCCGACGATCGACAGCTTGTGCATGTCGACTCCGTCGCGTTGCAGCTCCTTAACTGCTTGGTCCGCTTCGGCATGTGTGCGATAAACTGCGACAACTGAATTATTCCCAGACATTTTTTAATCTCCTCAGGTACTTGCCGTCCTTCTTATGCCGTCAAGCTAGTCCTGACCAGAACTATCGCATTGCACGAAGAAGGAAACTGTACCGTATCGGACAGTGTGCGTTGAACAACTGTGCCGCTCCTCTTAAAGCAAATGTGGCTTCCGCATTTCTCTCGTCGACTGTGGAGAAAGTGAAATGTGTTTCTTATCGGACAGAAACTATTTTTCGCGGCGTCTAAGATGCGTTCGGGATCGACCTCTGTTGATTCGAAACTAAGATCTGGATTGTGAATGAATCCCATGCTCCATCTTTCTAAATAACAGCGGCGCGAAGTTCAAAGGGGGGAAGCATGGACAGAAAACCGATTGCGGACCGAACCCCCATGCAGAATGGGAGTTAGGCTATGGCTATCGATGAAATGGCCACGCAAGCGTGCGAAGCGTTTCTAGCGGGCGCTTCGCTCGGAAGACTCGGGTGCTCGTTCGACAACCAGCCGTACGTGCTGCCAATATACTTTGCATACGAGGCTAACTACTTTTACGTTTTTTCGACATTTGGGCAAAAGGCCGACTGGATGCGGGGGAATCCCAAAGTCTGTGTCGAAGTTGACGAAATCGCAAGCCAGTCTCAGTGGACGAGCGTGATTGCCACTGGGCATTATCAGGAGTTGCCCGAACCCGAGTATACCGCTGAGCGGGAACATGCGCGAACACTGCTAGGAAGACGCTACCAGTGGTGGCTAAACGCATTGGCGGAGCGTCAACTAAGATTAGGCGATGACTCTGTTACCCCACTCTTCTTCCGCATTCACACTGATTCGATTACTGGTCTTCGTGCCATCGGCGAGGGCACCCAGGACGATCAGGTGGTCCCATAGAAACGTTACCGACAACGGGGCCAAGTATCGCAGCACCCAGTGGGGTAGCCCGGGACATTCCCGGCTCGGTCGCCGGCATCAGCGCCCACTTGCGGTCGGGAAATGCTTCTTTGCAATCGGTTCATCGATCCAATATCCGGGGCGGTCATAATGTCGATGCAACCCCGTCTCATAATCCCGAGTGAGTAGAGAGTCCTCGGTGTATTCCGGTGCATCCTTGATGGTCTGACGGGAAAGATTGGTGAAGAGTTTCGACTCGCTCCAACTCACACGCTCGATCCATCGCGGTGAAACCAGCACTTCTTTCCCGGGCCACCAGTTCTTTGTGTCTAGCACTAAGTAACGAATCGCCCAGTTTTCGTCATCGATGATAAAGTCTACGACGTGGCCAATCTCGCCATCCATGGCTTGGATGTGATGGCCACTCACGTCGTGGGTGCTGCGCAAATGGGGATCCAACGGTCTCTCAGTCAGGTTGGGTTCTTTCCCATTTTTACGGTCACGCACGATGTAACGAGAAGGTCCCCACATGTAGGGGCCACTCCAATATGTCGGAAATGCGTAATATCCGTAGAAGACTTCCTCGAATTGTCGCGAGACGGGCTTGTCACTGTCCAAAGATGGACTGTTTTCAATCTGCTTTTTGGTTAAATCGATGGCGATGTCTTGCTTTTCTTTATTCACAGATACGAGCGAATATGGAGAGATCAACACCTGCCTGCCCGTTAGCCAGTCGCCGGTGTCGGCTACCAGATAGCGAATCGCCCAATGCCTGTCGTCGAAATAGAATTCTTTGACCTTCCCTATTTCACCGTCGAGGCTAGCCAATTTATAAGCCAGCAATGCTTTAGCATTGATTAACATGATCGTACTCCTTTCGCGGCTTGTTTTTCTGGTTCGCCATTGCAGATTCCGCTGACAACATGTTTAAGAAATGAATTCCCCACGATCCTCAACCGCGAATTTCCCTACGCGTGGGCGTGTTTGTCGTGGAGCGCCAGGAAAGCTTTCAGCAACACGCGCGGATCGCATATGCCTTTGTACACGGGCGCGGTGTCCGTTTTAGCTCAGCAGTGAATGAGCGACTCTTGCGTCCGTTACTGGCTGTTTAGTTCTATTCGGCGCGGTAGGCCGCAGAAATACAGTCGCATTCTTACCCGGCAGCACGCTAATTACTGTCTCTAATCGCACAGCGCGTCGTCTTGCGGTCTGGAACAATAGCTTTCTCCGTAGCCTTTGCGGTTCGAGAGAAAGTCGCTCGTAATGGCGACTCCGGGATCGGAAGGAGTGGGGGAATTTGAAAGCGGCCATTTTTTCCTCAGCGCGCACAGCACCTGCGCAGTTCCTTCAAATCGAGGACACTCCTCGGCCCGAGCTTAAAGCTGGGCATATTTTGCTCCGAGTCGTCGCTTGCGGAGTTTGTCGTACCGATCTGCACATCGTTGAAGGAGATCTACCGGCGCTTCAACCGCAACTCATCCCTGGTCATCAAATCGTTGGCGAGGTAATCGAAGGCGCAACACCAGAGTTGCCGTTGGGAAGGCGAGTTGGCGTTTCCTGGATGGGCGGCGTAGACGGTGATTGCTGGTACTGCCATCACGGAATGGAGAATCTGTGCGATAAGCCTACGTTTACGGGATACACGGTGAATGGTGGGTATGCCGAGTATGCCCTTGTGCGGAAAGACTTCACCTTTGCGCTACCCGCTGGATTAGATGACGTGCATGTTGCCCCCCTCCTGTGCGCGGGCATCATCGGCTTTCGCAGCTTACGTATTGCGGGTATTGAGCAGGGTGAGCGAGTTGGGCTTTTTGGCTTCGGGAACTCCGCAACTTTAGCGATTCCGATTCTGCAATCCTGGAAATGCGAAGTCTATGTTGTGACCAGAGGGGAATCTCATCGAAGCTCGGCTGTCTCCCTCGGCGCAACGTGGGTTGGCAAAGAAGATGAGAAGCCGCCCGTAGAACTCGACCGAGCAGTAACTTTTGCTCCCAGCGGAAAGGTCGTAGTAAGCGCCCTAGCTAGTTTGCGGAAAGGTGGAGTGGTGGCCATCAACGCAATTCATCTGGACCAGATGCCCACCTTCGACTACGACAAGTTGCTGTGGGGAGAGCGGCAGATACGTAGTGTGGCCAACATGACCCGGCAGGATGCGCGCGACTTTCTGAAGATCGCTCAGGCTCTCCATATTCGCCCGCAGGTCAGAGTGTTCCCGCTCGAAGATGCAAACAAGGCCCTCCTGGCAGTCAAGCAAGAAACCGACCTTGGGTCGGCGGTCATCGTCCCTTGAAGATGCAAAGGATAAGGTTTTGGATGTGTATGTTTCTCAATGAGGGTCGCTTCGCCACGAGGTCTGCCGACGCGGACCGCTGAATCGCGTCATTCTATCGGTCGTTAAAGGTGGGCTATGAATATATCGCTGCAGGTTCTGTATCTGTTTATTATCGCCCTTCCGATTGCATCCGTTGCGTGGACCATCACGCACGAAGAAGTCGTTCGGGAATTCCATGACTTCTGCGTCGCGAACAGCAAAACGTGCCGATTCATCTTCGAGCGCAAATTCTTTTATCTCTTCACCTGCGAATATTGTTTCAGCCACTATGTTACCGGAGCCTTCCTGATAATTACCCGATACAAACTATTGTATCCGGATTGGCGCGGGTATCTGATTGCTGGCTTCTCACTGGTCTGGGTCGCAAACATATACATGGGCATCTTCGGCAGGCTTCGACTCGATCTGAGGAAGGAACGCGACGACATCACCGCGGAAGAATCTATTTTCGCACATAGCAAGTAGACTTCTTTCCTGCATCGCATCGACTCACTTTTGAGTGAGCAACGCAGGTTTAGTGATCGCTGTCGACAACTGAGATATCTCGAGGCCCGGCCCCTTATCAAAATATTGGTGGAAGATTGGTCTCGATCTGGACTTCAGCGAACCACCCCCATTCTCATGACAGATGACGGTCTTTAATAATAGAGTTGCATGATGATGCCGCACGCCAATCAGCAAGCGAAGTCTGTTTCTAGTCCATGGCGTCCCCTTCGCGTCACGATTTTTCGTAATCTTCTGGTGGCCGATTTGGTTTCGGATATCGGCGCGTTTATGCAGAGCGTTGGCGCGGCATGGCTTATGACTTCGCTCACCACCAGCGTTACGTATGTCGCTCTAATTCAGACAGCGGCCGCGTTGCCATTTTTCCTACTCGCCCTTCCGGCGGGTGCTATCGGTGACATTTTTGACCGCCGGAAACTCATACTCGGCACGGAAATGTGGATGGCGGCTGTCGCGATCCTGCTAGCCGTTACGACCTTCACCCACGCCATGACGCCATGGCTTTTGTTAATTCTCACCCTGGCGTTTTCGCTGGGAGACGCACTCGAGTCTCCCGCCTGGAGAGCAATATTTCCTGACCTGGTCCCGAAGGAGGATTTGCCGCCTGCTCTAGCTCTCAACGGCATTGAATTCAATCTTGCTCGCGCAGTTGGTCCTGGCCTGGCGGGTTTGATCATCGCGGCAGCCGGTGTGGGGACCACGTTTGTGGTGAACGCAGTATCATTCCTTGGTGTAATTGCCGTCATTGCCCGGTGGAAGCGTCCGGTCCGCAAGAGCAGGCTCCCCGCAGAAACGATCAGTGGCGCCACTTTTGCTGCTATCAGATACGTTCGCTATTCGCCAAGTATCCGCACTCTACTGGTACGAGCGGCCTGCGTCATCTTCTGCACGAGTGCATTTTGGGCGCTGCTTCCAGCCGTCGCGAAAAGTCTTAACAAAGGTTCCGTGGGCTACGGGTTGTTGCTTGCCTTTTTTGGAGTTGGAGCCGTCCTCGGAGCATTTGCCCTTCAACGCGCACCGTCCGCCCTGTCGATGGAAGCTTTACTCACCATTGCAACGGCCATTTTTGGCGCAGTTGTCCTGGCAACCGGAACTCTGAGGAATTTGGGCGTGCTGTGTGTCTTGATGTCGTTCGGAGGGGCAGCGTGGATTGTGTTCATGTCGCTTTTCAATACGTTAATACAGAATCTTGCGCCTGATTGGGTTCGAGCAAGGGTACTTGCAGTTTACCTATTGGTTTTTCAAGGCAGCGTGGCAGCTGGCAGTGCCATCTGGGGATATACGGCAGACCGTACAAGTGCCCACCTTGCCCTTGTGGTCTCCAGTATAGGAATCGCAGGATGTATGCTTCTGCGGCTTCCCCTGCCTCTCCCCGCCTCGAATCTTGACCTGAGCAGTTGGAACCACTGGGGAAAGCCAGCTCTGTTCGCGGAACCAGAACCCGATCAGGGCCCGATCTTGGTAACTATCGAATACATTATTGATCCGAAGACTGCGCCACAGTTTCTCGCGGTAATTTACAAATATCAAAGGATTCGCCGTCGCGATGGCGCAACTCGATGGGCTGTCTTCTACGATTCCGAAACCCCCAATCGATATTTGGAGACCTTTCTCGTCGATTCATGGGTGGAACATCAGAGGCAACACGAGCGTTCTACTCACGCCGACGGACAACTCGAAGATCAAGTCAAGCGATTGACGCTCGAACCGGAAAAAGTCAAACACTACATTTATGCGACAAGGCGAGGTCCCAGATAAGATGGTCTTGTGCGGTGAATCGTATGATTAGTCTTCTCTAGCAGGTTTCACAGACACCGCGTTCTTGTGAGAAGTGTTCGGTAAGTCGCCCCCATGTGCAAGGTGCAGAGCGGCAAAGCCTATATATTCGAGATGGCTCTATAATGCGCCGAAATCCGCAAGAATCTTCTGCTTTTGACAGTTGCTTTGACCTGTAGCGCCTTCTTATGCCCTATCCGATACCTGTGTGCTGTAAGGGACATAAATAACATGCCCCTAGACGCATAGTTGTGTCTGCCAATTCCGAAAGTGAATTATTTAGATGGAGGTGGATGATGGCTGATCCAACCTGCGCTTTGATTCTCTGGCGCACAGGACATTCCCTGCTTACCGTTGATGAAGTGGCCAGCGCGGCTGGTTTATCTCCGGAACTCGTGGATGTGTTTGTCCGCTATCAGTTGGTCGAGCCCGCAGTGAATACCGGCCCATATCCGCTGTTCCACACGTCAACAGTGGACCGCCTGCAGCGCATATTACGCCTAAGGCACGATCTGGGAGTGAACTTGGCCGCCGTGGCCGTAATCTTGGAAATGATCGAGCGGATCGAAGACCTACAAACAGAATTGAGACTCTTGCGAAGCCGTGACGGACAACGAGAGCAATCAATCCGACCCGTTCATAAATCCAGACACGCGAAACGTATTCAATACACGCCACTATCTGTGGAATAACGCGCTTCAATTATGCCGGAGGTTAGTCGAATGACAGTAAATGTGACGCCATTGCACGACCGCATTCTAGTAGCAAGACTGGAAGAAAAAGAAGTCTCGAAGTCGGGAATCATCATTCCCGACACCGCCAAAGAGAAGCCGCAGGAAGGTGAAATTGTGGCCGTCGGACTGGGAAAAATTGAGAAGGGGCACCGGGTGTCGATGGACGTGCAGGTGGGGGATCGAATTTTGTTTGGCAAATATACCGGAAGCGATATCAATGTGGACGGCCAGGAATACCTGATCCTCCGCGAAGAGGAAATCCTGGCGAAATTCAACCGCGTGGCAAAAGCGGCTGGCGGCAAGAAGTAGATTCCCCAAATCAAAGACTTCTGAATCGACAGAACTCAACTTCATTTTAGGAGAATGAATCCAATGGCAAAACAAATTGTAACGGGCACAAGATCGCGTGAGGCAATTCTGCGGGGCGTCAATATTCTGGCCGACGCGGTCAAGATCACGCTGGGCCCAAAGGGTCGTAATGCTGTCATCGAGAGGAAGTTCGGCTCTCCGATCATCACCAAAGATGGCGTAACGGTGGCGAAGGAAATCGAGCTTCAGGACCCACTCGAAAACATGGGCGCACAAATGGTGAAAGAGGTCGCTTCGAAGACATCCGACGTTGCGGGTGATGGGACCACGACCGCCACTGTCCTGGCACAGGCCATCTTTCGAGAAGGAGTGAGGACGCTTGCTGCGGGCGCAAACCCAATGGCACTGAAGCGCGGCATCGAAAAGGCTGTTGAAGTTGCCGTCGAGGAAATCAAGAGACTTCACAAGGACGTAAAGGGCGACATGATCGTCCAGGTAGGGACAATCAGCGCTAACAATGACAAGCAGATTGGGGGAATCATTGCGGACGCAATGAAGAAGGTGGGCAAGGACGGTGTCATCACCGTTGAAGAATCAAAGACAATGGAGACTGCGCTCGAAGTGGTTGAGGGCATGCAATTCGATCGCGGCTATTTGTCGTCATACTTTGTTACTAACCCAGAGCGGATGGAGTGCGTTTTGGAGGACGTTTACATTCTAATTCACGAAAAGAAGATCAGTTCGTTACGGGACTTATTGCCACTGCTGGAACAGACCACCAAGATCAGCAAGCCATTGTTGATCATCTCAGAAGACATAGAAGGCGAAGCGCTCGCGACTCTCGTGGTGAACAAGCTTCGTGGGACCCTACAGTGCGTGGCAGTGAAGGCACCCGGCTTCGGCGACCGGCGCAAGGAAATGCTGGAGGACATCGCGATCCTCACCGGCGGGAAGGCGATTACGGAGGATCTTGGCATCAAGCTGGAAAATGTGAAGCTTGAGGATCTTGGCCATGCGAAGAAAGTGATCATCGACAAGGACAACACCACAATCGTCGAGGGCGCGGGCAAAGCCGCTGAGATCGAGGGCCGCGTAAAGCAACTCCGCATGCAGGTCGAAGAAGCTACCTCCGATTACGATAAGGAAAAGCTCCAGGAGCGTCTCGCCAAGCTGGTTGGAGGCGTAGCGGTCATCAGAATAGGTGCCGCAACAGAGACGGAGCTCAAGGAGAAAAAAGCTCGCGTCGAGGACGCCATGAACGCTACCCGCGCTGCGGTTGAGGAGGGCATCGTGCCCGGAGGCGGCGTCGCTCTAGTTCGCTGTATTTCTGTACTGGAGAAGCTCAAACTTCAGGGGGACGAGGCAGTTGGCGTCAACATCGTGAAGCGAGCCCTTGAGGAGCCTATGCGCCAAATCGCCCAGAACGCGGGCGACGAAGGGGCGATCATCGTGGGCCGCGTGCGCGATTCGAAGGACGAAAACTTCGGCTTCAACGCGGAGACTGGGGAGTACGGCGACATGATTAAGGCTGGCGTAATTGATCCGGCCAAGGTCACTCGGCTGGCACTGCAGAACGCTGCATCCGTCGTTGCACTGATGCTGACTACCGAGGTCTTGATCGCCGATATTAAGGAAGATGAAGAAAAGTCCGCCGTGGGAGCAGGAGCAGGACCCGGGGGCGGCATGGGCGGAATGTACTAATGCACTAAAGCCCTTGCCTATGTCTTGTACAGGGGTATAAAAACTCGTTGAAAAGACAATTAATCGTAGCAACGAGCAATATGTGCAGCAGCCGGAAAGTTTTGGACGAAAACACGCACGGGGCAGGAAAGCCCGTCTGCCCCGTGCATGATAGGAATCGTGGCTCTTGCTGAGGCGACCGCGATTTTAATAAGTGATTTCAATGAGGTTCGTTACACCCGCCACGCCGGGAGCATCGAATGCCGCATGCTCGGCATCGTGACTCTCTCTCCAGGAGTGAACAGTTCCGCGCAGAGTCACCATGTTACCGTTGGCCTCGACAGTGATATGGTCAGAGTCAATCTGCGCATCGCGTTTCAGAGCTTCCTCAATTTTGTGCTTCACGCCTGTGGCGCTCATTTTCGGTTTGAGCTGGATTTCATTGGAAATACCTTTGACGCCACGCAATGGCCTGACCACCCGTTCGGCTTCTTCGCGTTGGTACTGCCACTCCGTCGTACCCTGAAGTGTGACCCATCCTTTGGTAACCGTCACCTTGATGGTTTCCGGTACCGAAAAGTTCCAGTTCAGCTGAGTAGTGGCCGTTAGAGCGATGTCCTCGTCTGACCGCTCAGTTAGTGGAGTGAGGTCAACGACGATTTCACTTGCGATTGACCTAACATTGGCCGCGCGTAGGGCTGCGCGCTCAGCGCCCCACTTTTCAAAGAAGCTGCCAACGTGCCCATCCAATTCTACGACGCCATTTTTGACCGATACACCGATCTGCTCCGCGTGGACGCTAGGCTCCCAACGCAACTCTTGTTCAACGTCATTCTTTAATTGTTCAGCTGTTTTCATGGTTGTTAGCCTTCTCTCTCTGAAGTTATTTCATGACCGATGCTGGTGCCTTGCAATCTATCAGGATCGCTAAAACAGGATCGCAGCACGCGAAGCAACAATCTGTTCCGTTACGCACATTGTGGGGAGATGTGGCGCTGGACCATCTGCCTAGACCCGCGGTATGAGGCCAGCAAGCTTAAGTCCCGAACAAAACTGTCGCACCGCCGTAGCAAGGAAACTGTTCCATGTCGGACAGTCTATATTGAGAGCCATGTCACTCCCCTTAAGTACGAGGACTCGAGTCCGCTTTTTCTCCCTTCGGCTGCGCGCACAAGTTAAATGTGTGCCTTATTGGACAGATACCGCCTTGTTTTGTGTTCAAGATACTTCTTTAGATCATTCGCCACTGATCCGAAACTGGGAGATAAAAGAAATGGCCCCTGCTAAAGGTGAGGAATGCGCGCGCGCCGGTTGTTCATGCAGAACAACGTCGGGTAAATACTGCAGCGTCCAGTGCGAGGCCCCGAAAGAGACGCCGGAACATTGCTCGTGCGGACACGCCATCTGCATGCTTAGCAATTGGGGATCAAGCCATACGTTAAGAACCAGAAGTTCAGTTCGCCCATGACCCTCGCATTGATCTGCGACTGTGATTTATCGCGGATGACCTAAGCAGGGCTCCAGTCCCAACGAAACAGGCCGTATTCCTGGGTGATTTCACACTCGGAAGGAGAGAAACAAACTATGAACTACTTTTGGGGAATGCACGGGTATTGGTGGGTTTTCTGGTTTCTCCTGTGGATCTCGTTTTTTTCATTCATGATGCCGATGAGACGGGCTACCTACAGGCAAATGCAATCGCCTCTGCAGCTGCTTCAAAGGAGATATGCCGCTGGTGACATCACAAGCGAGGAATACGAAGAGCGGCGAACAAAACTACAGCGGGATGCCAATACGAAATAGAGATATCTCTTGGACCGCAGTCACAGTCGATAGCCCAGAAGTATTCTCAGCAATTGGTTAACGAGTCCGATTGAATAGAGGAACTAATTGGCTCTCTTCGGTGGCGGAGATTCAGCTGTGATGACGACCGATTCGAACAGGCCGGGGCCCGCAGAGCGCAGGCCACCCCGAGTCGGAATTGTCGGATTGTTGCTTATAGTCGTCTTGGCAGTCGGGATCTTTCTACTTGCCCAGGACATGGTGCGCCACCGTTTCTTCAGAGGCGGCCGGGTCAACCGGAACGGTTCCATCAGCCCATAGCGGAGACTCCGCAGGGAGATCCGTAGGACACCGTCGCTGGTTTGCATCCGAGCGACGCCAAATGAAATATCGCATCTTGGAGCTGATAAATGACACTCTTTGGGAGGGACGTGCTTTTGGTCGGGCAGAGTTTTCGCCCAAGCCCTGGCGGATTGGCTGAAGCAGCGTGGACTCCGATGTCATTTTGCGCGCAACATGCGAGAGGCCTCAGATCTCTTGAACTCACGTCCCATTGACCTAGTGCTCAGCAATGCGCACCTGTCCGATGGCAGTGGTTTTCGCCTGCTGATGACCTTGGCCGGCCTTCCAGTTACGGCTTTCCTTTGCTTGCCGGTCGAGAGTAGCTGCTTTTGGCTGCCGGCCATAGATGGAGGACGGTCCTGCTTGGGATCGCCAGCTCTCCGCCCTCGGGAGTTTGCAAGCGCCCTGCAGGAAATAGTGCGCCATTTACCTACCGAGACATCGGTCAGCTTGCCGGTTCCCAAGGCCGAGGAGGTCGAATACGTAACCTTCACGGAGAGCGCGACCCACACGAACGACGCCTCTGTCACTTCGAGCGCCGAAACAGGAATTTATTCTAACTAGCAAAGGGAGGAACCCATGACACACCATTCTTCACATACGTCGACCGGCACTGATTTGGATTTGATATCCCTTCATGAACTTTTTGAGCATACACAGGACGTATTCCAGCTGATCGCTCACCGGTCCTTTGAGATTTTCGAGACCCGCGGACGCGCGAACGGAAATGATCGGGAGGATTGGTTCCTCGCAGAACATGAGCTACTAACGCCTGTGAAGGTCCACGTTTCAGAATCCGGGGACAAGCTTGTCGCGCGCGCAGAAGTTCCAGGATTTAATAGCCAGGAGATTAAGGTAAGCATCGAGCCACACCGACTAACCATCAGTGGAAAGGCCGAGCCCCACGACGACCATCCCTCCGGAAAACATAGCCATTCCACCCAGCATGCACTGTTTATCCTCCGTGTCATCGACCTGCCCGCTGAAGTTGATCTTTCGAAGGCTAAGGCAACTTTCAATGACGGCAGGCTCGAAGTAACGATGCCAAAAGCGGCTCCTGCGAAGAGTGTTCGCGTCGAGACGAGGATCGAGTCGTCCGCAGACGGCGATACTTCTGTCAATAAAACCGGACGGAGCGAAACCGCGGACGGCCAACCGGCTTTCATTGAGGACCACGGGGCGATGGCCAAGACAAGAGCAGCCTCGTCGAGGAGGTAGCATCGGAACGCCAGGACCAAAAGAATCCTTGAAATGACCAGGGTGCGACCGCGAAAACATTCAAGGGAATTCCCGGTAAGTGGTAAGTCACGGAAAGCGGAGAGAGGTATTCAAATGAAAAAGAATAGTTCATTTCCAGTATTGATATTCGCCTTGATCCTCGGTCTCGGGGGAGCATTGGCCTATGCCATGTATCGACGTTCAGCCAACTTTGAAGGCTTATGGATTCTGGGGAGCGCCGTAGTTCTTGCCTTTTTCGCCTCGTCCGCAATTCAGGTTGCGGATCAATGGAGTAAAGCGGTTGTCTTGCGGTTAGGGAAGTTCCGTTCGCTTCAAGGACCGGGTTTGTTTGTGATTATCCCGCTCATCGATACGATTCCGTACTGGATTGATACCAGAGTTCTCACGAGTTCTTTCAAGGCGGAAAAAACGCTGACGAAAGATACGGTGCCTGTAGATGTAGATGCAGTGCTGTTCTGGAAGATTGTCGACCCTAAGAAGGCCGCCTTGGATGTAGCCGACTACCAAAGCGCAATAAGCTGGGCTTCACAAACGGCCCTGCGTGATGTCATTGGAAAAACCATGCTTTCGGACATGCTCGAAGGCAGGGACAAAATTAGCGACGCGTTGCAGAAAATCATTGATCAGCGCACCGAACCGTGGGGCATCAATGTCATTTCCGTGGAGGTCAAGGATGTGCTGATTCCTCCGGCCTTGGAAGATGCAATGTCGATGCAAGCCCAGGCTGAGCGCGAACGTCAGGCCCGCGTAATCCTGGGAGACTCAGAGCGTCAGGTGGCGGAGAAATTCGGCGAAGCGGCCAAAACTTATGCTAACGACCCGGTCGCATTACATCTGCGCGCCATGAACATGCTTTATGAAGGTTTGAAAGCTAACTCTACAATTGTCATTGTCCCAAGCTCTGCTGTCGAGACAATGCAACTGGGCGGTCTGGCCGGGTTGACCGCACTGACCATGGGACTGGGCCAGGAACGCGCGATTAAAGCAAAGGAAAACGAACCTGTAAACAGCAATGGGACCAATAAAATGGTCCCTGTTTAGTCTCATTACGAGGTGTCTGCCGAATGAAGAATAGCAAGCTGCTTGTTGTGGTGGATGAATCGCCCGCCACCCGAAAAGCGTTGCAGTATGTGGCCCGGATGGCCTCAGGACGACCGAATTTCCGCGTCTGTCTTGCGCATAGCCTTCTTTCACCTCCCCGCCAACTCGTCGAGCTCAGGAGCACAGAAAAGGGACGAATTCAAGCCTACAAGTCTCGATGGATTGCGGCGACCGAGATGACCGAACAGCGGGCCTTGGAGCGCGCCAACGCAATTTTGTGCCAAGGCGGCCTGGCACATGGAGCGATCGAAGCCCACTACTGCTATCTCGTAAATGGGAGCGGAGCGACCAAAGAAATATTGAAGCTCGCACAAATGCGAAAGTGCGACACTGTGGTCATTGGAAGAAAATCGCTGTCGTGGCTGAGCGAGCTTATTCACGGAGATCCTGCAGAGGAGTTTGTCCGCCAAGGCAAAGGATTTACGATCTGGGTTGTGGAATAGATCGGTTCACTGTGCCGCGAGTGTCGAAGATTACACAGCTTCACGAACCCAAGAGAGGGATGATCCAATTGCAAAGGAGAGGCCGGTGATCGAGAAACTGAAAGATCTCCCTCGTGGAATCGTTGGCGTCAGGGCTATTGGAAAGATATCGAAGGAGGACTATGAGCAAGTGTTTGTGCCGCTCCTCGACGAGGCACGGCGGGAGGGTCGTCGCATTCGCTTTCTATATCAGCTCGGGCCGGACTTCGAGGGCTTCACTCCGGGCGCGGCATGGGAAGATGCGAAAATCGGCCTCCATTTCCTGAGGCTTTTTGACGGCTGCTCCGTCGTCACTGACTTGGCTTGGATTCGAGAATTGACGCGGCTGGCCGGGTTTTTCCTGCCGTGCCCCGTGTCCGTATTCGGCAACACTGAATTCGCCGGGGCCGTTGATTGGCTACGGTCGCTTCCCGAAGGTGCCGCCATTTCTCATCGGCTTCTGCCCGAATCCGGCGTGATCGTGGTCGAAGTCAAGCAAGCCTTGCGCGCTCAAGATTTCGAGTCGCTGGCATTCACGGCAGACGCGTGGATCGAAGCGCATGGTGACCTGCAAGGGTTGGTAATTCATACCCGCGAATTTCCCGGTTGGGAGAATCTGGGGAGCTTCTTTCGCCATGTGCGATTCGTCCGCGATCATCAACGGCACGTAAAGAGGATTGCGCTTGCGGCCGATACCAAACTGGCCAGCCTAGCGCCCAAGATAGCCGAGCATTTCATTCAGGCTGAAGTAAAGAGCTTCCGGTACGACGAGCTTGACATTGCAATCGCTTGGGCAGAAGGACCTGCCACTCGGAGTGCCGCTGCGCAACGACCCGCGACACGATAAGCTATCGCTCCAAGGTTATGATCAGGTTTCCTAAGCGCAGCTCGTTTTCCGTAGCGGCGCCAAGGCTAAACTCGGACTTCGCAAACTCAGCTGTGCCAGAACTGTGCCATAACCCTACTCATTCCTGCGGTTGGGGTTAGCTTTGAGCGAAAAGCAGACTCCCCAAGTTATTGAAAAGATTGAAACGCTAACGGAACAAATAGAAGGTTTGGAATCGAGAGTCGCGCTTAGAAGGCAGACGCTGCAAAGTCTGGTCGATGGGCTGAGATATTTCTCCACGGTCCCGCATCCGCTGGATTTGTTCTTCGGAAAACCGCAGCCACTCAGCTCAAAGCGCGACCACGCGGCCTGCTCCAGATCGTAGCTCGGCACATCGAAGCTCGTTGAGCCGCGCAAATCAGAACTTGGGAACAAATTGGGAACAATAACCGCCAAAACCTGGTGACGCCACGTCCGCACTCATAATTGGTCTCCTTCCGATGCCCGTCTCGCTCAATTCCTATGTTCGTTTCCTTTAGCGAACCCTCAAACCTTGTGAATCAGATCCCCGCCTCCTGGCTGAAATACTGGTAATCTTCCCGCCAGCCGCCCTGACCCTTGCCAATGGTTTTGTAATCCTCGATGAATTCTATTGCGCGGATGTACTTCACCATCGTGAATCCAAGTTGCGTTTCAACGCGAAGGCGAAGCGGTGCTCCGTGCAAAATCGGCAGTGGCTCGCCGTTCATTTCGTAGGCAAGAATCGTCTGCGGATCTTCCGCCAACTCCAAGCGAATCGTGCCGTAGAAGTATCCCGGCCCCTGGGCGTGCGGCTCGGATGTGGATTTATTGTCGAACGCGTAGAAAACGATGTAACGGACGGCGGGAAGCGGATGGCAAAGTCCGATGATGTGATGCAGGGATACACCGCCCCACTCCGCAGTGCCTGACCAGCCCTGGATACAACAATGCTTGGTAATCTGAGTTTGTTTCGGCATGGCGCGGAGGTCAGCCAGCGTCAAGCACAGCGGTCGTTCAACCAATCCGCCAATCTCCAGGCTATAGTTTGCAAAGTTGTCGCGTGCCATCGCCAAAAAGCTTTCCTCTTTTGGTGGCCGGCCATTGACCCAGAAGTATGGCGAGATGTCCGCCTGCGAGTAATGCTGCGTGGAGATTTCATGGCCGAAAAGGAGTGTACGTATCGGATCGGTGATCGACTGAGTAGCTTTCTGGACAAAGCGCGGCCGGCGACGCGAGCACACGGTTGTCACGACATGGATTATCACTATGCCGCTCAACCCGGACAGCCAGACAACAAGAGCAGGCGTTAACTGTGGATTGCGGGTCTCTCCGAGAACAATCATCGCCAACTCTGTCCGGAAACCATGCAGAGCTACGATGGTGACGTGCCCGATGAAGAATACGATGAAGGTGCAAAGAGCCAAGAAATGCAGACTCCGTGCGCTTTGCCGCCCATGAAAGATTTTGATATACCACGGAAAACGAGCGGCGACGGCTGGGGACATCGCTACTCCCGTCGCAATGCTGAACGGCGCAAGCAGGAATATCACTGCCGCATAGCTCAACCGCTGTAGTGCGTTATACCCTCCCGGCGTTTCCACGACCTGGAAGCTTAGATAGCTAAGCAGTGTATGCCATGCGTCGGGGACAATCTGCCAGGAAGTCGGGACCAACCGCCGCCACTCTGGAGTGACGAAGAGCATCACCACGTATGTCAAACCTGTCAGCAGCCACGCGAAATCCGCGAGAAAGTGCCAGTGCCGTCCGAGACCGAGATTTTCGTGGCCTGGCAGGGCAATCGCCGACGGGAATGAGCTTTCCTCGTCACTCGCCGTCCAGAGTCGATCCTCAGGGCGCTGCTTCTTCGTGAACTTGAGCCATTCGCTGCCCGGCGTACAGTGATCGTTCCAGTAAAGTCTTGGATGTGCGCTCAAGATTTCGAGGCCGCTCCGGACGAGAAGCGACAGGAGGAGAAAATTGAAGAAGTGCGCCGCCCGCAGCCACAATGGATAATCAAGAGGCATCTTTGATCATGTTCTCAAATCTTGGTTTATCAATTTTCCCGTAGTCTCTGTCGAACACTGATAGGGAGGATTCCAAGGGTTCATTCGACGACCCAGATCGTGAATCCTTTGCCTTGACGGACCAGTTCCTCTGCCGGGTCTCCATGAATGAGCTCACCTAGCCACGAGAGTGACTTCCTTCCGATGATCACGGTGCCGCACTTACGCGACCGCGCGAGTCCTAAGATTTCCTGGGTCGCACGGCTCGCGTCCACCAGATTGCAGTAATGGGCTTCGATAGCCCCACTCGCGACACCGCCTCGACGAAGAACGACATTGGCGCGATCCAAGGCTCGCTGTTCCGTCATCTCGACCACAGAAATCCATCGGCGCTTGTATGCACGAATGCGGTCCTTTTCTGCGCCTCGGAGCTCGACCAGTTCAGAAGGGGGTGACGGCAGGGTGTGCGCCAGACAGACTCGGAAGTCTCGGCGTCGCGAAGCCACTTGAGCCACGTACTCTAGTGCTCGTTTTGTTGCGGGCGATTCATCGACAACAACCAGTAATTTCGTGTTTTTCATCGAGATTTCGTCTCCTCGTTACCTTGCACTCGACGCATGCTTCCAGAAGAACTACCGCGCGGTCAGACGGTTTCGAAACTATCTACCCGACGACGCTACCACTGCGCCTCACTTGATTCCCCCGTCGCCACGATCTCCGATAGGGTATGTGATGCGATGACCTCGGACACGTGCAAAAGGAGTGAGCGAATGAACCTGGGAACGTTTCATGCTCATGATGTCATTGACCCGAATTCCACGTACAGTGAGCGCATCGGCGATCAGCGAACGGTGGCAACGCCATGGAACTGCTTCCGCACACATTATTGCGCTCCGCTTCTGCCCTGCCATTTTCATCAATCGCTCTAACCCTGCTTCGAATTCGGAGGTCTGCATATAATCGGCAAAGCCACGAAACGAGGTATTGCGCCAGCCCATGTTCGGCGAATCGCGTCGTGCATGGCGCAAGCCTCCGAGCTTTCGCAAATGTACATAGCCGATCCCCGCACGTCTCAGCTTTGTCCGAAGGGTCCCCCCGTTGAACTGAGGATTGTGTCTAGATCGAGGGATACTGCGTACGTCTACGACGCGCTTGACAAAGTGCGCTCGCAAAAGATCTCGAAAATCGTTCCATGTATGGGTCGAATGCCCAATCGTCAAGACAACGGGCTTTTTGATTTTGGCCCTTCTCACAACGAGCACCCTTTTCCTACCGGACTAGGAAGTAGCGGCTGTCAATCGGTCTGACAAATCTCCGATTCTTGGCCATGCCATGACAATGTGAGCAAAAAAGCGCTATCTTCCTCTGCTTCAACATCATGGGGAACGCATTGGTCAAGTACAAGCAATTGCCCTGCGGGTAGCTCCACCGTGCGGTCTGGTAGCCTAAGTCGAATGTGTCCTGTAAGAGTCTGCACCGAGATCCTCGCCGCCGTCTTGTGCTCATGCATACACATCTTCTTCTTCATTGCGAGTAGGACGATCCTGAGGTCGTCATGCTTCACAAGGGTTTTGGAACTAGGGCCTGTCCCCTGCAACCAAGCGGCTTCTTTGTGTAGGCCCTGTATTTCCTCAAGAAGATCGCACTGAAGAATAGATAGGCCTAGTGTGTCCGCAATCATCGCGTGTCCCACGGGGCTCGCCTGTGACTCTTTCTTCTTTGGTTGTGCCATGGTGTTTCACCTCTCTCTTCATTTATTGGCTGGCTCATTGCGCGGTTCCGGTTACTCCAAAAGCTTTAGAACGCCCCTTGACTTCGTTCAATAGCCAGCGAAGTCTAGCGGAGTGATCTCGCCCTTCCTGAGTCCCGGACCAAGGACGATTTCGTCCGAGGCGAGCACCATGGCCAGCGGCCGGCATTCGAGTGTCACCCAGAATTTATGAGCCTTCTGAGTCAACTGAAGCGTGCTGATGCTATCTCCTCGCCGACGCTGCTTGCCCCTTGACGATCGGCTCGTTGGTTCCGGGGACCCCCGGTGGGGCGACTGCGGCTTCGATCCCACCTGTTTCAAGGCCAGAAGTATTATCTTCTGCGGGCAATCCTGGCGTCGTCTCGACTCGAATGCTCTTGGCAGGAGCCATTTTGGGCATCACTACCTCAAGTGTCCCATCGTTGAATGTCGCCTTCGTTTTCGACAGATCAACCTCACAGGGCAAATCAATGACGCGGAACATTAGTTGCTCGTGCCTGAGCGAATGAGTGTGTTTTCCAGAATGATGATCTTCGCGTGGCTCCGCCTTTCCACTGATACTCAGTCGGCGGGGTTCAAGAGTCACCTTAATCTCCTGCCTGTTGAACCCAGGAACGTCGGCGCGTGCGGTAAGGTGTTCACCGGATTCCGAAAGATGAAACTTCACGGGAGTCAGCAGCTCGGACTCCGCGAGATGCCAATCCTCTCGGTCGTTTCCGTGCACGCATCCGCGAGCCTCAAAAATCTCAAAGGCGCGACGAGCAATCAGATTGAACACGTCTTGTGTATGTTCGAAAAGTTCATGAACGGATACGAGATTCAAATCAGTGCTGATTTTTGTAGATGGTGCTTGTGAAGTCTGATGTGTCATTGCTTCCTTCCTTTTTGCTGAATATCCAATTGTTTCCGCGATCGCAAAGACCGGGATATTTCGGGTAGACGCTGTTCCTCGGGAAGGCGACGCGCGCCCGGGCCTTGGGGACCGGCTAATTAATCAACTGCGCCGCAGCTAAACTCCGAGTCATCTCTTCGAGGGCGCTCGCGAATTCCGAGGGCCGGAGAGCCAGTAATCCCAAGCAAGCTCTCCCACTATCGATAGCAGGTAGCCAAAAGCAGCTACTTTCAACCGGCAAACAGAGGAACGCGGTAACCGGAAGACCGTCCAAAGCCACAAGCAGGCTGAAGCCAGGGCCATCGGAAAGACACGCATTGGTGAGCACTAGATCAACCGGCTGCGAGCTCAGCAGGTCGGAGGCCGCTCGCATATTGTCGGCAAAATAGCATCGAAATCCCCATCGACGCAGCCGATCTGTCAAGGCCCGTCCGCTATGCAAAGTGTGTCCAACCAAGAGTACGTTCCTGCCGGGAAGCGTCATTTATCGCCTCGCAGACCCTTGCGTTCCATTGGTGGTTGTTCGGATGCGACCGCGTACTCCGATTCTCCCAGCTGCGGATTAACAGCGGAGGGTCCAAGACAGCATCTTAGACACCGGAGGAAAACGTTTCCGTGCAATAAGGCACACATTTCACTTTGAGAGGCGGAATGGTTTAGGATCGCCGAGCAACCTTTCTTATTCGAAAGCCACACTCAACCGTCCGAGCGCCAATGCCCCAAGAGATAGGCCAAAATCGCGCAAAGCCACATCGTAATAGCCGGACGGTAAAAGCAAGTTGATTGATGATTCCACATAACCAAGCTGCAACCACATAGGCGCCAATACGCGGCTTTATGGCCACGAGAATACCCGCGACGAATTCGATTACGCCAATAATCATCATCAAGTTGTGGCCACATATTGGCGATAACCGAGCGATGAACGGACCCAGGTACATGTCCCAGTTGACGAGGATATGAAAGAATTTGTCGAGCCCCGCGACAATGGGGAGAACTGCAAAACCCACATGAAGAATCTGGTAGGCTTGGTAGGTCGGGTTGCTTGCAACTCGTGTTTGTATTGCGGCTGCTGTAGCCATTTTGGTCCCTCCCTCTTGAGTTCAGGTTCTCTGCCGCATGCCGCAGCAAAGGTCGGTCGAGAGTCATTTGCCCCGCTATTACAGAGTCGCGACATAGGATTTAGTGACACTCAATCGCGCGTCCAGAGATCAACATCAAAAGTTCCGGATTCCAGATAGGATGGGGGCAATTACAAGGGACTCTTGACGAAACTGTTGGCCAGACGCCGACTGGGCATGGTTAGATGGAAAATAAACGCCCAAAGCCGAGTAACTTTAACGGGGTTGCAGACTCTCTCTAGGTGGGAGGATCGCCGTGGCTTCTGCCGCACAAATTGCGCGGTTTCAAGATATAACGAGCGAATCCCTGGTTAAGCGCGTTTTGGAAGGCGACACAGCTTTGTTCGAGTCCTGATGCGCCGACACAATCAGCGGCTCTACCGGATCGCGCGGACGGTATTGCGAGAGGATGTGGAAGCGGAAGACGTCATGCAAGACGCGTATATCAGCGCCTACGAGAATCTCGGTCAATTCGAAGGGCGCGCCAGTTTCTCAATGTGGCTGAGTCGAATTGCCCTCTATGCAGCGCTTGCGCGTCTTCGCAAACGGAAACGCATTGTGGAACTGGATACAATTCCCGATAGCGAGAGAGAAACAATGCACAATTTACAGAGTCAGCTACCAACCCCTGAATGTGAGGCGTCGAATTCTGAACTTCGTCGCCTGCTCGAACAGGAGGTACACGCCCTCCCGGAGAATTACCGAGCTGTCTTCGTACTACGCAATGTAGAGGACATCGATGTAGCGGAGGTCGCGGACATTTTAGATATATCCCCGGAAATGTGAAAACGCGTCTTCACCGGGCCCATCTGTTGCTGCGCAAAAGATTCTATCTTCGGACGGGAGCGCAGTCTCATCAGGCTTTCCTGTTTCATGCTAGTCGGTGCGACCCAGTTGTGAAGGCCGTCTTCGCCAGACTAGAGTCTCAAGCGCACGAGGATGTGAAGGACTAGAAGTTATCTCATAAACACTTTCAACTGACTGAACAGTTGAAACTTATGTGGAACAGCGTAAATGGAGAGCATGGACCTTACCGACGCCCAATGGGCGGTTCTGGATCCGCTGTTCCGTCCGCGGCGGCGGTCCGATGGACGGGGCCGACCTTGGCGCGACACACGCGCCGTAGTCAACGGGGTGCTCTGGATCTTGCGCACGGGCGCTCCCTGGCACGATCTACCGAATCGCTATCCGCCCTATCAGACCTGCCATCGCCGTTTTCAGCACTGGCAGCGTTCTGGAGTGCTGTTGAAATTACTCCAGAAACTCGCCGAGGACTTACGCGACCGTGGCAAACTCGATCTGAGCGAAGCGTTTGTCGACGCCAGCTTTAGCTCGGCGAAAAAAGGGGCTCTGCCATCGGCCCTACTCGACGCGGTAAGGGCAGCAAAATCATGGCGATCAGCGACGGCCATGGTCTTCCTCTCGCCATGCACGTGGCCAGCGCTTCGCCACATGAAACCAAACTCGTGGAAGCCACGCTCGAACAGCGATTCTTCGCCGATCTCCCCGAGCGGCTGATTGGCGATCGCGCCTACGACAGTGACCGCCTCGATGAACGGCTGATGAAGCACTACGGCATCGAGATGATTGCACCACACACTTCCACTCGCACCAAAACTCTCACCCAAGATGGCCGCACACTGCGGCGCTATCGCCGTCGATGGAAAGTCGAACGCTTGTTTGCGTGGTTGCATAACTATCGCCGCCTCGTAGTCCGCTGGGAACGCTACCCAGACAATTTCCTCGCAATGCTTCACTTGGCTTCCGCCATCATCCTCCTGAGGCATTTATGAGATGGCTTCTAGAGTCGGTCGGGTTAACCACAATTAAAAAGTTAAGCGGAGTAAAAACGCCGTAATAACTGAATGCAGCATTCATGGCCTAGCATGATCGGTGGTGTCAATGAACGGCACACTAATTTCAATGGTTGTGCCTTTTGAGCCAGAACTGACATGAAACTGCCCTTCCATAATTCGCGTGCGTTCACGCATTCCAGCCATGCCGACTCCGATAACACCAGTGCCTGAATTGATGTCCTTGAGAACTTCGGGAGCTATGCCGCGACCTTTGTCGCTGATCTCCAAAATAATTCCTTCCGCATCTTGCATAATTGTGACCTTTGCAACACAGCTACCAGAATGGCGGTGAATATTCGCAAGACTTTGCTGGACGATTCGAAAAATCCCGGTTTCACTATCTGTAGGCAAGCGTTTTAGGTCTTCCGCAATATCAAGTTCTACTCGTATGCCACTGCGTTTGGCAAAGCCCTCTGAATACCCCGCAAGTGCGGCAGGAAGCCCCATTTCATCTAACAGTGGCGGGTGAAGCAGATAGGACATTGTTCTGATTTCAGATGTACAGCAAGTCACCATCTCAATGGAGTCGGAGATTCGCTTTGCTTGCGAGGTCGTGAGCGATGAGTCCCGCTCCAGCGCACTGAGATTCATTTGAATCGCGGCAAGATATTGGCCCGCACTGTCATGTAATTCGCGAGCGATTCGCCTAGCCTGGTCGTCTTGGAGCTTAAGTGTCCGAGTCGTGAGCTCCCGGAGGCATTCCTCTGCCTGACGTTGCGCTGTCACTTGCATTTCAAACTCGACAGTACGCTTTTTGAATTTAGTCTCAAGGCTATGTAGTGCCGCGTGCAGTGCCGCCACGCGCTTATTGCCGATCCCCAATATCGTCGCATCGTTTGCTGGGACTGCCCGCAAGGCGACGCCATTTGAAGTCTGCTCGCGCAGAGACTGGCCAGTATGACTCATAGGTTTTCCCTTCAGACCGCAGCTTGCGAATACCCATGTTCGGTAATCCGGATTGGCGGATCATACGGGAACTAAATGTGGCGAACTGTCCTAAAAGAGGCAGTCCTCGAAAACAAGCTAACCACGTGATTGTCGAGAATAACCCTGGTCGCCAAAAAGCACGGGAAACACACATGATGGAAATGGCCGCAAAAAGGATGGCGTCACTTTAGTGAGAAATGGATCTCCATGGCTTGCAACCGAGGAACGATATTGGCTCCACCATTGTGGCTGAAATCGTGTCAAAACCCCATCCAAATCCACCCCGACTGCTACAACCGCAGCTACGACGACGGCCAATTAGTGTCTTTCTAGCATAAGGATCGAGTATCCGAGGGCTTTGCCTGTGTGTCATTTAACCGGCCGCACGAGCCAAAATTAAGTCCAAAGGTGCGAAACGTCCTGTCTAAACGGCAGTTCGACGCAGTGCTTGGAGCAAGGATTTGAACAATTCCGCAATGCGACATGCGAAAGTGATTCCTTACTCGTGCAGGACAACACTCAAGAGGGAATTGTCGATTTGGATCACGCCATTGTATTGAATGAAGCCCAGTTTCCTAAATTTATTCATGAAAAAATTGACTCGGGATCGGGTTGTGCCAATCATCTCCGCCAGCATTTCCTGCGATATTTTGAGGAGCACCTTTTGAGGACTGCCGGGGGTACCATAGCGCGCCAGCAGCAGCAGAGTACGCGCCAAGCGTTTCTCGGTGGAGTTAAAGAGTTGGTCTACTAAATCCTCCTCGACTCGGATGTTTCGTGCCAGCATATAAGCGATGAAACGGTCGGAAAACTCATGCTCCCCGTGGAGCACCCGAATCATCTCGTTTTTCTCAATGATGAGCACGGTGGTGTGTGCGACGGTCGTCGCAGACGCCATGCAAACGGTCTGGCCCGCAAGGCACCCTTCGCCCAAAAAGTCGCCCGGTCCAAGAATTGCTACAACTGCTTGTTTACCGGACTCATTCACAACAGTAAGCTTCACGCCCCCTTCCCGAATGTACATCACATTTTTGGCGGCATCACCCTGGGCGAACACGGTCTCTTTTTTTCGAAACGTGCCAATCTTCCTTCCTAGGCCGGCGGCATCCAGAAACAAATTTACATCGAAAGCCGGAACTTCCTGAATTCGCTTTTGGAGGGAGCGACGGACCTTGATGGATACACGCCGAGTGGCCGTTGACGTCATGCTGTGGGAGGATAGCACGGCATCCAGCACTCTTCAATATTGAGCCTTCGATGTCTTGTGACGCCCCAAAAGCGAATTCAATAAGGTCTTATGGGCTCAGATATTACGGGGCTTTCTAGTGGCTTCGGAGTAGTCTCCGCAGCGACTGATGCACTATGAGTCCTGCTTCCCAAAACGGCTCATCAGCAGATTCACTCGCGAAGGCTTGGACCCACCCATTTCCACGTGAACTTGGTGGTTTGGGCTGGGAATCTCACTACGGGCGGACATTGCGTTTGTGGAGTTCTGGAGCACCATCTAGCCGCGATTCCTCGGCGGGCCCGGGGGGGCGTAATTGAGCAACTGGAATGTTCAAACCAGTGCCCGCATTTTGAGGACGCGGTCAGCGCGCCCGAGACGAATTGCTAGCCCGTAGGTGAATGCCAGCAGATAGACAGCGACATCTCTAAGCAACTGTGCGAAATGGTACTACATCTATTTCATCCCGATGTCACCATGGTTAGATGCTGAATAAGAAAGCTACAAAAGAACCTGGCAACTCGACACATGTCCTGGCTGGGAAAGAAATGGCGAAACCGCGCATGGCTAGGTCAGCAAGAATAGCGGAACTAAATTCAGATACTGCGCGCATTCCGATACGGCCAAGTGCCAGCATGCCCGGAACGGTTGATAAAATCATCCCGTCTCTGGGTTCTCAGCCGGAAAATGCACAGATTAGGATTGATCGTACCGAACATCGGTATCGAGATTTCCGTATTGAAAATACGCTGACTGACGAGAATGGCGACACTGTGACGCTCAAAAAGGGGGCTCGCGTCGAGGTTACAGTCACAGCTGACAAAAAAGACGTCAACAACCGCACTTGATGAAGACTGCCGGCCACGTTCGAGATCGAGCCCTAGAGGTGAAGCGCTCACACCCATAACCACGTCAAATGGAACTCAGAGCCTGTCGTGGCGTGATCGTGAAAAATTGTTTCCAATAGACGAGTCGACGGCCAGAATCTCGATGATGCGAGTGACGAGAGTCTGTTGTTCCTTCGACTCGGTGGTTAGGACCGAAGTTGGGAACAATTTGGGAACAATAACCGCCGAATACCGCCACAAGCCGTGATATAAGATGCGCGAAAGACATAGACGAGACAACTACTTAGCGTTTTAGAGCTTACCTTGGGCGCAGGAGGTCCGCGGTTCAAATCCGCGCGCCCCGACCACTTACTTCTTTGTTTTCAATTTACCCTGCCTGACGTAGTCTGCGAAAGAGCCTGAACTTGGGTCCATTTGGGTCCAAACACGAGCCTCTCGATGCTTTCCGCCGCGCGACGCGGCTCTTCCGGTGCGCCCGAATTGCGCCGGGCCTTGTGGGGGAGTCTCGACGGCGGGCTCGACTTATCCATCGGTTTGCGACAGCGGTGTCAGTGCGTTGTTCTTGGTAGTTCGGTACCCCGGTTGAGAATTTCCAGGTAGCGGTGATACGTGAAGAGGCGACGACGCTGCTTGGCAGTAGTTTCGCAAACCATGCCGAGCTTCACCATGTGCTGCAAAGCCTTCGCCACAGTGGGAGCGGAGAGAGAAAGCTGTTCGGCTGTCGCCGGGATCGTGATGATCGGCTTGCGTTGAAGGTGTAAGTGAACGCGCGGGGCTGATCCAGCAGGGCGGCCCAGCTCCTCAATTTTCCGGCGGTCTTTTTGAATGAGTGTGAGTATCTGCCTAGATGTATGGGCTGCCTGTGGAGCGGTCTCCTTCACCCCGGTTAGAAAGAATTCAAGCCAAGTCTCTCAGTCTCCGTGCGTGCGAACGCGGTCAAGCAATTCGTAATATTTCTGCCGGTTCATTTTGAAATAAAGACTGAGGGGAATTAGGCCGGAGCGGCTTCGGCCTCTTGGACGGTCCCGTAAATCGAAAACATACCGCGAATGCGCGTCATTTCGAGCAAGGTGATCACCTGGGTGTTCATACCAGCGAAGGAAAGCTTCCGATGCGCTTTCTGGGCGGAGATGTGGGCGCCCACCAATGAACCAAGCCCCGAGGAATCGATAAACGGAACGCCGCTGAAGTCGATGATCAAATGGGGAGAGGATTCCGAGCGAATCAGGTTCTGGAATTCAAACACGGTGTGAATGCTCAGTGGGCCCTTCAGGCTCACGACTCGCTGGCCGGCCTGGGGGCCGTCGGTAACGACTGCCTGCATGTTCTCGATGGGCATGAGGCGCGATTGTAGAAGACAATCTCCCTCGCGATGGTTAAAATTCTGTTACAATCCGGCCCGTTCTGGCGGTCAGGTGATTGTGCCGGTTGAACTTCCATGCGGGTGACTGGTCCTTCGGGGCAGTTGTTCTAGATGGGCGAACATACGCAAACTATTGCACATCTTAAAGTGTCCCTTTCAGGGTATTGATTTCTGTGCTGCAACTAAAGGACTTAAAGTCCATTTGATTTAGCGTTCTTTGGCATACAGCGTGCACTGTATTTACTGCTGGAAATTCACGGGGGTGTATCGATGAAGCTAAGCAGCCTTTTTGTCGCGGGAACTTTGGTCGCGGCGCTCACGTTTGCGGTGCCACTGGCGAAGGCGGACGGCCTTCCGCCCGGCGACCCCCAGATCAAAGCAGCTGGCGATGACGTCATCGGGGCGCCATCGACCATCATTACCGCGAGTTTTCAGATTGTGAGCCCCACGGGAACGAGTCCTGTTAGCAATGGCTCGGAGGGGAATCCTGGCTCGGACTGCTTTTTGGTGGAGTACGGAATTAGCTTTGACACTCCGACGTGCCAGTTCCGCAACGAGTTGTCTTCCGATGGCGTCGGATTCGATATCAACGCGCTCTTCTTCTCTCTACCAACAATCGCGCCAAGCTCGGTGAACTGCTTTACGTCGATTGAGGGCGATACCAGCGATTTCGGCAACTGCGTAGTCACGTCGGATGGTGGCGGGGGATCGAATGTCCTTTTCGACGACGGTATGATTCCCTACAACACCGTTTTTACGCTGGCATTCGCAGGCTTCCCGGCGGGCTTTACCAGCGGCGTGTACGCAAACGTACCCGAACCTACGACTCTGCCATTGCTTCTGGTTGGATTCGTGGCGCTGTTGGGTATTGGTCTGAAGCGGCGAGCGTTTCAGAGCTAAGCTTTATTTCTTCTTTCCGTACTCTGCGACTAAGCTTGCGAACTCCGGTCGACCCTGAATGGAATTCAGTTCAGGGTCGACTTTTGCTTCCTCCACCGAGTATCCCTTTGCGAAGGCTGTCCGCAGTGACTTGATTGCGTCTTCCGGCCTGTTCGCCAGCGTGTAGACGATCGCTTCCACGTAGATCAGATCGACGTCCGTGGCATTGATGGCGCGCGCGCGCCGCATGAACTCCAACGACTGCACAGTATTTCCGGTCTTCCCGTAATACATGGCCAGGCCCGAGAGCGTTTCCGTGTCCTTCGGATTGACCTCAAGCTCCTTGTAGGCGAGCGCGATCGCCTTCTGGTACGTCGCATTTGCGTTGTCGCGCTGGCCTGACCAACGGTAGGCGTCGGCGAGATTGCCCATGGTCAACTGATCGTTTGGGTTGAGTTCGACGGCTTTTTGGAACATGGGTACCGACTCCGAGTACCTTTTCAGGTAGAAATACGCCGAGCCGAGATTTGAGTAGGCCAGGGAGCTGGGCTGGAGCTGGAGAGATTTCTGAAAGTAAGGAATCGCCTCGTCGTACTTACCCAACTGAAAGTAAACGACGCCCATATTCAGATAGCCGAAGGAATTGTCGGGCTCCAGTTCGGTGACACGCTTGTACGCCGCCAGCGCCTTGTCGTACTCGCCTACATTCGAGTAAGCGGTAGCCAGCTGATTGAAGTTGTACCAGTAGTAGGGATTGATCTCGACGGCCTTCTGGTAGGCCTGCAGACCCTGATCCTTGTCCCCCAGGGCCATGAAGGCCTTGCCGAGTCCGCGATAACCGTCGTCGGAATTCGGCTCGATTGCCAGGCCACGCTTGAATTCAGCGATCGCTTCCGCCGTTTTTCCGGTTGTTGAATAGACGCGTCCAAGGACGAAATGCACGTCGGCCGAGTTGTCGTTCAGCCGCTCCGCCTGTTGAGCTGCGGCGGTCGCTTTCTGGGCCCAGAAAGCGTCCTTTTTCTCGCGGTACTCCACCAGGCTTGCTTCCGACAAGCCGGCGTAGGCCAGCGCGAATCCCGAATCCTGCTTGAGGGCGTCCTGATAAAAGTTCATGGCAGCGTCGACGTTCTTCAAGTCCTGCTGGCCGCGCATGGCGTTCCGGCCCTTCAGGTACAGGTCGTAGGCGGCGATATTTTCGGTGGCGTGGACGCTGGCGTTCGCACGTTCATCGTTGGTGAGATTGACATTCAAAGCCGAAACGAGCGGACTGTAGATATCATCCTCGAGCGTGAAAAGGTCTCCGGTGACACCGTCGAATTGCTGGCTCCAAATCTCCTTGCCGGTGGCAACATCCTCAAGCTTCAGAATAATGCGAATTTTGTCGCCAGATCCTTGCAGCGTCCCTTGCACGACCATGTTGGCGCCGAGCGCCGCGCCGATTTTCTCGAGCGGTAACTTCTGGTCGACCCGGACGGCAGCGTCCGTGCCGGTTACATGGATGTCTTTCAACTGAAAGAGTTTTGTCGATAGGGCGTCTTGGATGCCTTGGGCGAGGTAGCCCAGCTGGGATTCGTCTCCGAGGACTTGTAACGGCAGCACGGCGATGTAGCGGCCGCTTTCGATCGGCGGCACTCCCGAAATACCGGAGCCGCCCGACTTGGCGGCTTTCCCGGCGAAAATCAAATGCCGCACTTGGGGAATCGCGAACGTCACAACCAACAAGGCGGCGACCCCGATAATGCCCCAGATCCAGCGCTTATCTCTGAACTCCGGAATCTGGATCTGAACGGTGCGGGTCGCTCCTCCTCCGCGGTATGTGGAGACCGTAGATCTCGCGCCTTGCAGGTCAAGCACGATTTCATCGGCACGCTGGTAGCGCGTGGCCGGGTCGCGCTCCAGGCAGCGCATGATGACTTGTACGAACCAGTTCGGGAGGTCGGGGTTCAGCGTTTTGGGGCTCTTGGGTCTCTCCTGGATGCGCTGATACATCACTTTAAGCGTGGATTCGCCCGTAAACGGCACGTCGCCGGTCACCATCTCGTAGAGGATCAGCCCGTAGGCGTAAATATCGCTGCGCAGATCGGCCGGTTTGCCCTCGACCTGCTCGGGAGACATGTAACGCGGCGTGCCCATGAACGCGCCGGTGCGGGTCATCTGGATGTTGGTCTCTTCAAACGATCGCGCGAGACCAAAATCGGAAACGTATAAGTGGTCGTCCTTGCCGACGAGGATGTTCTGCGGCTTCAGGTCGCGATGAATCACGCCTTCGGCTTGCGCGGCCGCCAGCGCCGCCGCGAGCTGCTGCGAGAAGCTGACGACGCGCTCAAACGGAAGCTTGGGATTCGTCTGCAGGATGTGGTGCAGGTCCGGCCCGTCGACGAAGGCCATGGTGATAAACTTCACGTCACCCACTTCACCCATGTCATGGATGCGCAGGATATTGGTGTGTGAAATCTTGCTGGCGAGCAGAAGTTCCTGTTTGAACCGGTTCAGCGCCTCGGTGTCGGCCATCATGCCCTGCCGCACGACCTTCAGGGCCACCATGCGATCGAGCGTCTTGTCGTAAGCCTTGTAGACGCGGCCCATGCCGCCCTGGCCAAGGAGAGCTTCGATACGGTACCGCGTGCCGAAATCGGAACCCGTCGATAAGGCGGTGGGATCAACGACACGGATAGTAGCCGTGTCACTAATCGGCATCGGCGTGCCGCAGTGACTGCAATTCTCGGCAAAGTCAGGATTTGCGGTCGTGCACTGAGGGCAATTCATTTTGCAAAACCCGTGGAAAAATGCCGGAACTGCATGCTATGGATTCCCGGATTATCCTGCACGAAGTATTAGCGCGCAACACTAATATTTGCGACATTGCGCGACTTGCGGCTTTTTCTCACGTTTTTACTTGGAGGCAACTATCGGCGCGAACGGGGCACCCAATCGGATCAGCCGGGGATACCTTTGTACTGTACAACAAGAATGGTGATGTCGTCTGATTGCGGAGCGCCTTGTGTGAACGCCTTTACACCCTCCCGGATCGTTTCCGCGAGCTGTTCGACGGTCTGCCCCTCGAAGCTTTCCAGCAGATGCTGAAGGCGCTCTTCCTCGAACATTTCCGTTTTGACGTTGACGGCTTCCGAAACGCCGTCCGTGTAGATGACCAGGAAGTCGCCCTTCTCGAGCTTGACGGCCGCGCTTTCATACTCGGCCTCGGGAAACATACCGACGGGGAAGCTGGCGAGATCGAGCCTTTCGATCGCACCGGACTTGCGCTTGACGAGCGGGGGAACATGGCCGGCATTCACGTACTCGAATGCACCGGATTTGTCGAGGACGCCGTAGAAGACCGTGGCGTAGCGATCGCCGCCCGCCCGCTCGGCAAGATAGCGATTCACGCGCGAGAAGACCGAGGTAAGGGGAATGTCCATCGAGGCGGTGGTGAAGAAAATACCCTGGAGCAGCGTCGCGAGCAACGCAGCGGGGATGCCCTTGCCTGAAATGTCGCCCACGAAAAATCCATGCCGGCCGCCGTCCAGCTCGATCACGTCAAAGCAATCGCCGCCGACCGAATAGCATGCCAGCGTTGAGCCCGAAACTGCGACATCGGGCAGATTGGGCAGCTCTTTGGGAAGCAGGCCCTGCTGAATTTTGCTGGCGATCTCAATGTCGTGGTCGAGCCGGGCCTTGACGCGCGCCGCGGCGAAAAGTCGCGCGTTATCAATTAATGTAGCGGCTTCGTGTGCTAGCGAGCGAACCACTTCGCGGTCAAGCGCGGAAAAGGTGCTCGAAGGAGCGCGGCTATCGAGATAGAGGATGCCGAGCAGATCGCTCTGGCGCGCGGCGACGGTGACGTCAACCGCTTCGATCACGGGCTTCTTGTCGATGGGAATCGCGACCACGGTGTGGAGATCGAGCCGTGTGATGCTTTCCCCGTGCCCCGCGCGTCCGCCCTCGGCGTCCATGGCATCGCCGACGACCAGTTCGCGACGAGAAGCCTGGACGCGCCTTAACACGCCCTGCGAAACCTGCATGTCCTCGGGACGCAGGGTACCCCGCTGTCCGTTTCGCGCAACGGCTGTTTCCATTTGGCCGGCGGGATTCGCCAGCAGCAATACGCCCCGTTCGGTGCGCGTGATCGCAATCGCGGCATCGACTACGGACGCGAGAATGTCCTCGAGCGAAAGCCCGGAACTGAGCGAACGCGCGACGTCCAGCAAGACGCTCAAGTGATGAAGCTCGCGCGCGCCCGCTTCGGTTGGTGCGGGAGCCTCGATCCGCTCGACAAGCTCGTCGATCGTGGCGCCCTCGCCGACATAGACGACGCGGTAGGAATCGGGAACGCCAAAATCGATCTGATCGCTCGCTTTGAGTTCGTGACGCAGAATTTTTTCGCCGTTCACGAAAGTGCCGTGGCTGCTGCCCATGTCTTCAAGTACCATGGTGCCGCTGACTTCCGTGATCTGAGCCTGCTGGCGGCTCACGCGGCTGTCCCGCAGCGTCAGTTCGTTTCCGGCCTGGCGGCCGATGCGAAATGGAAATGTCGCAATGGCGACGTCGCGCCGCGAGCCGTTCGGATCGATTACCACAAGCCGTGGAGCGTTAGGCATAGTCAGGTATTGCCCCCGCGAAGGGGGCTGTATGACAGAGCAAAGCGGGGACGCGTTGCACGGCTAATGGTAGGCAAAGTCGTGAGCGAAGTAAACAGGCAGGAGCCAAGATGAGATTTGACGCGATCGTGATCGGATCGGGGCAGGGCGGGAATCCCCTGGCCTACGCGCTGGCGGACCACGGCTGGACCGTAGCCATGATCGAGCAGGCGAATCTAGGCGGGACCTGCGTGAACACCGGCTGTACCCCAACGAAAACCATGGTCATGTCGGCACAGGTGGCACATTACGCGCGGGATGCTTCGCGCTGGGGTGTGCGCGCAGGCAGTGTGAGCGTGGATATGCCGGCGGTGATTGCGCGCAAGAACGAAGTTGTGCTGAAATTCCGCTCCGGGAACGAGCGGCAGGTCGCCCAGCGTCCGAATCTGCATCTCTATCGCGGTCATGGCCGATTTGTCGCGCCCCGAAAACTTGAAGTGGACGGCGACGTGATCGAGGGCGAGCGAGTTTTCATCGACGTCGGGACGCGGCCGAATCCTGCGCACGTGCCGGGGCTCGAGAACGTCGCCTATCTGACGAACGAATCGATCATGGAATTGCAGGAGGTTCCCGAGCATTTGATCGTGCTGGGCGGCGGGTATATTGGGCTCGAGTTCGCGCAGATGTTCCGGCGATTTGGAAGCCGCGTGACGTTGGTTCACAATGCCGACCGGATTCTGGGGCGCGAGGATCCCGAGATTTCGCGCGAGTTGCAAAAGTCGCTCGAGACCGAGGGTGTCAAGTTTTACCTTAGCGCGAACACCACGAACGTCGAAAAGCGGAGAGATCAGGTTTGCATGACGGTCACGATTGGCCAGACGACCGAAACGATTGCCGGGACCCATGTTTTGGCCGCGACCGGACGCCGGCCGAATACCGACGACCTGGGCGTCGAGAAGGCCGGCATTTCGCTCGATTCACAAGGATATGTCAAGGTGAACGGTCGGATGGAAACGGGAGTGCCGGGGATGTGGGCGCTGGGCGACGTCAAAGGGGGCCCGGCATTCACACATATTTCCTACAATGATTTCCAGATTCTTTACGCCAACATTATCGACGGGAAAAACCTGAGCATCGAAAATCGCTACGTACCGTATGCGCTCTTTACCGATCCCCAGCTCGGCCGTGTCGGAATGACAGAAAAACAGGCACGCGCGACGGGACGCAAGCTGAAGATCGGAAGTTATCTGATGGCGAATGTGTCGCGGGCCCTCGAACGTAGCGAAACGGAGGGATTGATGAAGATCGTGATCGATGCGGCGACGGACAGGATTCTAGGCGCCGCGATCTTGGGAATCGAGGGCGGCGAGACCGTGCAAATTCTGGGTGCGATGATGCTGGCCGATGCGCCCTGGACGATACTGAAGGGCGCCGTCTACATTCACCCGACCCTCGCCGAGGGGTTTTTCGGGCTGATGAATTCGGTGAAGCCAGTCGATTGACGAAACGCGCGGCCTGCGCCGGCCGCGGAGATGACGTTCGGAACGCCTGGCCCAGTTTTCCGGATGGCGCCCGTCGCAGCCCATATACAATATTAGGGTTGCGCAGACACCGTCCTGCGCTTCCTTCAAATGGTCACTTTGCAGACAATTCAAGCTGCCGTCGCGCGCATCCGCGATTCGATTTTCCTGTCGCCTTTCGTTCGCTCGGAGACTTTCTCGAAGCTTACCGGCAACGCGATTTACCTCAAGCTCGAAAACCTGCAGATGACAGGGTCATACAAGGAACGCGGTGCGCTGAACAAGATTCTTCTGCTCACCGACGAAGAGAAGCGCAGGGGCGTGATCGCCGCGTCGGCGGGAAACCACGCCCAAGCCGTGGCGTACCACGCGACAAAGCGCGGGATCGCCGCGCAAATCTGCATGCCGCTAACCACGCCCATTGTGAAGGTTTCGGCTACGCGCGGTTTTGGCGCTGAGGTGATTTTGTCCGGGACGAACTACGATGAAACCTGCCAGGAGGCTCTGCGACGCTGCGCGGAGCAGGGGCTCACCTTCATACATCCCTTCGACGACGAGGCGGTGATCTCCGGGCAGGGAAGTCTCGGATTGGAAATGCTCGGTCAGCAGAGCGACATCGACGTCCTCGTCGTGCCCGTTGGCGGCGGGGGATTGATCGGCGGAGTAGCGTGCGCAGTCAAAGAGACAAGTCCGAAAGTTCGTGTGATTGGAGTGCAGACTTCCAAGCTGCCTTCTATGAAGGCGGCGCTCGAGCATGGCTCCCCGGTCAGCTTGCCCGCCAAATCCACGATCGCAGACGGCATCGCGGTCCGTTGCGCGGGTTCGGTCACCTTTCCCCTTGTGCGGCGCTACGTGGACGATATTGTCACGGTCGACGAGGAGGAAATCGCCAACGCGATTCTGCTGCTGCTGGAGAAGGAAAAGACGCTTACCGAAGGCGCCGGAGCCGTGGCTGCGGCAGCCGTGCTGCAGCACAAAATTCATTTTACGGGCAAGAAGGTGGGTGTTTTCGTTGGCGGCGGCAACATCGACGTGTCGCTTCTTTCGCGGATTATCGAGCGCGGGCTCGTGAAGGATGGCCGTCTGGTGAGGTTGCGGATTCATCTGCCGGATCATCCAGGCGCTCTGCAAAAACTTGCCGGAGTGATCGCCTCGCAGAAGGCCAACATCGTGGAGACGAACTACGACCGCGCTTATTACGGCGTGTTGCTCGGCGACACCGTCATCGACATCACCATGGAAACACGCGGGCCTGAAAATATCGCGGAGTTGATGGCCGCGCTCGACGCGGCCGGGTATCCGCACGAACGCGTGCTCTAATGGCCGGGCGCGTGGTGCCGCCGACCGCCGGATAATCCATGTTTTCCAAGCGAACCGACTGGAAACTTCACGAAAACGCCTATACCCGGGCTCTGCGCGCTTATCAACAGGGCGGCAAGCCCGTTGTTGATCTGACTGCTTCGAATCCCACCGCGTGCGGCTTCCAATATGACGGCGACGCAATTCTCACCTCGCTCCACGCCCGCGAGATTTTGCATTATGATCCCGATCCGAAGGGCTTGCCCTCGGCGCGAGCGGCCGTCGTCGATTATTATCGCGAAATGAATCCCGGCGTGAATGTCGATCCGGGGAATCTGATCCTGACGACTGGGACGAGCGAGGCGTATTCGTTCCTATTTCGCTTGCTATGCGATCCGGGCGACGAGATTGTGCTCGCGCAGCCCAGCTATCCTCTGTTCGAATTTCTCGCCACGATTCACGATGTGACCCTGCGACCGTTCAACCTGATCTACGATCACGGCTGGCAGATCGATTTTCAAGCTTTGGCAGAAACCGTTACCGCCCGGACGCGGGCGATCCTGCTCGTGCATCCGAACAATCCCACCGGGCATTTCATTCGCCCGACCGAAGCCGAAAGGCTTTATTCCATCTGCGCCGAACACGGCCTTGCTCTGGTGGTCGACGAGGTTTTTCTGGATTACAGGATCAAAACATCGGCGGCAGCCGCCCAAGCGTACGGGACATTCGCGGCCGGCGGGCGCGCGTTGACCTTCGTGCTGAGCGGGCTCAGTAAGATTGTCGCGTTGCCGCAGATGAAGTCGGGATGGATCGCGGCCAGCGGCCCGGAAGGCCGTGTGCGCGATGCGATGGCGCGGCTCGAGATCATTTCCGACACGTATCTGTCGCTTAGCGCGCCCCTGCAGTACGCACTGCCGGCGCTTCTCGCTCAGCGCGCAAAGATGCAACGGCAGCTTCTTCATCGGATCGAAAGCAATTTACGCACTTTGGACACGGTGCTTTCGGGGCAAAAGCTTGTGTCGCGGCTTGACCTAGAAGGTGGCTGGTACGCGATCCTGCGGGCGCCAGCAGTGCAATCGGACGAAGATCTCGCAATTCGGGTACTTGAACGGGGCGGAGTTCTGGTACAGCCTGGCCATTTCTATGAGTTTCCTGAAGCGGGATACCTCGTGGTAAGCCTGCTGACGCCGAGCGACAATTTCGAGGCGGGAATTCGAGGCCTGCTCATGTGCGTTGCAGAGTAAGAGCCGGCAACACACACAAGCAGTTTCGATTGATGAGCTTACTTTTTCTTCCCGAAAGCGCTACGGACGTACCCGACCACGGCCGAGATTTCATCCTTGCTCAAAGTGCTTTTGAATGGGGGCATATTGTTCTTGCCGTCGGAAACCTGCGTCACCATCTCGGCGACGGTCAACTTCTGAACGGCGTCGGAGTGCAAATCGGGCGCCTTCAGCGCCTTCCCGGTCGGCGAGCCGGTGCCGTCGGCTGCGTGGCAGACCACACAATTTGAATTGAACACCTGCTCGCCGGCGGCATCGTCGGGAGCCGCAGGCTTCGCGGCCGCGCGCGATGTAAACCCGGCCACCGAAATCGCTATCACCGCTCCGAGAATAATTGCTGTATTGCGAAGTCGCGTGGCGCGTCCCCGCGAAGCCTCGGTTGAACCGCACTGTTCGTTGTCGAGCATCGATCCTCCCCTTGAGATAGCCGCCGAACCACGAATCGCCGCAACGTGAGCTTTAGAATGTGCCAACTAACGCTGACTATTTTGCCCCAGCCATATCCTCTCTGCAAACAGAATTCCGGCTGAAAATCATACCTCTGTAGATGCGGCCGGAACCAGAGGCGATGTTCGGTCCTGATGCAACGTATTGCCGTTGGTGGCGTTCCCAAGTAAACTGCATTGTAAGGATTCACACGGTTCGGGGCGTAGCGCAGCCTGGCTAGCGCGCCTGGTTCGGGACCAGGAGGTCGGTGGTTCAAATCCACTCGCCCCGACCACTTCTTTAGAAACAGCAACTTACACTGCGGGAAAGAGGAGATGACCTCCTGGTACAAGCCTAGGAGGCAGGTGGTTTAGATCCACTCCCCCCGACCATCTTATTTCCCGCTCTCACATAGATTTATACGAGACTACTTCTGATTCTGCAACCGCGAAAACTTGTCCCGACTTGTCCACTAACGGCATTTTCGTATGTGCCGGAAACGTGAAACCAAGACTCACTTTCTCTGCACACTCTCATCTCTGCTGGATTTTGGCGGGCAACTCTTTGTCGTCGGGGACGCGAGGTTCTCGGAGCGGGCCATGTGAGAATCTGTCTTCACGCTTGACTCTTTACCAGCGGGCGGTAGGTTCGAGCCCTACCCCGCTCACCAATTTCTCAATGTCTATGCGGGTGTGAGAGGGGTCATAGATTTTACGGTTTCGGCTCGCACTTCCGTTTCAACACCGAGTCAGCAGCTAATAAAAATAGTCGGCCGGAGCAGGACGCCCGCCTCTTTCCCAACGTCAGCCGAAAACGCTCATCTTTTGGGGACAAGACGATATTTTCTTCACGCGTGAAGGTGGCGAAGCCTACTTGCGCGATCTGGCTTGATGCGTTTGCGTCTGGCGAGTGTCAATGATTTGCCGATTATGGAATCGGAACGCGATTACCATTGGCCGCTCGGCCGTCGTCCCGATTCGCATCCGGGATTGACCGAGATTGGTTTGTAATTTCTTGAAGCGCCGGGCCTGATTCTACCATCATATGCGGGTGCGCTGCGTGGATGGTTAGAGGGGCTTGCTGTCGGCGACAAAACGCATATTGGTTGGCACGGTTTGCCGGGCTCAGGCCGACGATGATCCTTCAGGTTCTGTTCGACCGGGACAAGAAGGAACGTGGAAAAGATGGTTGCTAAGAAAATCCCGGCCTAGGTTAGCGAAATACAACTCGAACGCGACGTCATACGTTGATGGCGCTGGGAGAATTCGCCTCAAGCCCGGTTAGGGTCGGGCCCGAAGCACCAGGTAGGTTGACTCAAGAACGACGCCGATCGGGTTGTCAGACCCGATAGGCCAATCCATTCGCATGAATGGAAGCGTACATTATGGACGAGGGTCGTGCAGCCGGGAGACGCCCAGTGGAACCCGTAGCCAATGAGCAGGTGAATATCGAGAGTGCATGTCGGACTGGCACGGACGGGAAGGCTCCGCTCGACGTCGGGGGCGCGGATACTCCAGTGGCGTCCCGCGACTCCCTCGAGACGAAACAATTCGAACAGGCTCTGCCAACCATCGCGGAACACACAGTGGACGCTCTGGGAGGTGATTTCTTTGCCTCTCTGGTCCGCCATCTGGCGATAGCCCTCGAGGTTCGATACGCCTTCGCGACGGAGTGCGTGGATGGAGAGCAAACCAGGGTTCGTTCGCTGGCGTTTTGGAACGGCGAGAAATTCGGGCCGAGCTTTGAATATGAAACCAGCCTGACGCCATGCCACCGGGTCCTGGAAGGCAAGATCTGCCATTACCCCAAGGACGTTCAGTCTTTTTTCCCCCTTGATCGGGACCTTGTGGACATGCAGGCAGAAAGTTACCTCGGTGCACCCGCCTTTGACTCTTTGGGTAAAGTCGTCGGTCATCTGGCCGTGGTCGATAACAAGTTTATGCGGGAAAATCCGCAGGCCGTTGCAATCTTGAAAATATTCGCCGCTCGTGCTGGGGCTGAGTTGGAGCGTCAGAGAACGGACCGCAAACTGCACGAAACGCTCGCCAAGTTGCAGCAGCTAAAGAATCGACTACGTGCCGAGAACGCTTACCTCAAAGAGGAGATCCGCTTAGAGCACAACTTTGAAGAAATTGTTGGCTGCGACTCATCTCTGCGCGAAGTTCTCGCAAAGGTCGAACAAGTTGCCCCACTTGACTCTACGGTTCTCATTTATGGGGAGACGGGAACCGGCAAAGAACTGGTTGCACGTGCCATCCACCAAGCGAGCCCTCGAAAGGGCCGGGCGCTCGTGAAGCTCAACTGCACCGCCATCTCTGCGGGACTGGTCGAAAGCGAGTTGTTCGGACATGTAAAAGGAGCATTTACCGGGGCCTTGGACAAGCGTAGCGGGCGATTTGAACTTGCCGACAGCGGAACGCTTTTCCTGGATGAGGTAAGCGAGCTGCCACTCGAAACTCAGGTGAAACTTCTGCGCGTGCTGCAAGAACGCGAGTTTGAACCTGTGGGAAGCAGCAAGACGATCCGCGTGGATGTGCGAATCATCGCCGCAACCAATCGGAATCTTGAGGAGGCGGTGGGAGCGGGGAGGTTCCGCTCGGACCTGTTTTATCGTTTGAACGTGATTCCGATTGAATTGCCTCCGCTGCGCCAGCGAGCTTCCGATATCCCGCAGCTTGTCATGTTCTTTCTCGGGCGCTTCGCCAGTAAGTTCGGCAAGAAAATTGACTCGGTCGACGAGACGACAATGGACTTGCTAATGGAGTATGCGTGGCCCGGAAATATTCGAGAGCTGCAGAATTTGATCGAGCGCGCGGTCGTCTTGTCGAAGGGGTCAGTCTTGTATCTGGACCCCGGTTTTTTCCCGAGTGCCGGTGGTTCCCGCCACGCTGTGGACGCCACGAAGCCTTCGGTTGAAGACGGAACCCGCAAAGATCGCGGCCCGGCCGATGGCTTGCCCGCGCTCGCGGGTACACCGACCTCCACGCTAGCGGAGATCGACCGACAACACGTTCTGAGCACGCTCGATTGCTGCGGCGGCGTTATCGAAGGGCCGAAAGGCGCGGCGAAGCGTCTCGGCCTTCATCCAAGTACTCTTCGCAGCAGAATCGCTAAGCTCGGAATTAACCGGAAGAACGGCACTTCGCTCTAGGCTAGCCCTGATTATCGTTATGGGCCCGAACCGGCAGAGGCCCTTGAGATTGCGCGGCGCCTAGGTCTGCCGAGAGCTAATGAACGTGCCGCCGTGTAGGCCGGTTCCTGCTTATTTGGCGTTCTCGGAGATATTCAGGGATGACCACCCGGCGCGGGTCGGTCACATACCCACCCTGTTCCCACGACATTGCGTGGAATTCCCGCCTGGGGACAAGGCGCCCGCGAAATACCGTGGGTTTCCCGACTCAGCGTAGCGGGTGCCCGCTGCCTCGCTGCTTGTTTCCATTCATTTAGGCACTACATTTTTTGTGGTGGTCTGGCCGCTGGATTGCCATCGAGTGTGCGAGGCGCTTGGCCGGCTGCGTCGTCGTCGACAGATCAATCACCGTTATTTTGCCGCGTCGGACAAGTCGGACAGGGTATATGCACGAGAAGAACGCGGTGCAACTGCCGATTGAACCTCTTTTCGAACGAGGTTGGTGGATCTATGCACTTTGTCGTGAAAGACTATTCACCGATCATACGGAAGCGATCGCGGATGCTTTTCGGCTCTTGCTCGAGGACGGTCAGCAGCGACATTTGATTGAGGTTGGCTGCGGACCGGGTTTTTACGCCCGGCGTCTCGCCGCTCGATTTCCAAATCTTCACGTTACCGGCATCGATATCTCAGAACGCCTACTGTCCCGCGCGCGCGCCCGAGCGCGCGACGCGGGCCTCCGAAATTGCACCTTCCTGCGAGCCGACGCGAAGAGTTTGGAGCAGTTCCCGGGCACAGTCGACGCTGTTGTCGCCTCGCGGCTCTTCCTGATCCTGGCCGACCGTGAACAGGCCCTGAACGCAATTTTTCACACCCTGCGGCCTGGCGGGGTCTGCTTTGTGGCGGAGCCCACTTCCTCGCTGCGCGCCGCACTGCCACTTTGGCTCATGCGGCTCACAATGCCGGCTCGAAGCGAACGAGCCCGAAGCTGCATTCCAGTCCGCTGCGCAGTGCTGAGCGAACGCCGCTTCCAAAGCTTTATCGGTGGCGAACCGTGGGGAAAGGTTCGGGTGTGGAAGGACAACCGCTATCAGTACGCTCTTTGCGAGAAGCACGCGTGAACCAACCATTTATCCTGTTGGATCCACGGCGTCCATCGGCGGATTTCCGCAACCGGTGCGCCCTCGCCGTCATGGCTAAAGCCCCGATCGCCGGCCAGGTGAAAACCCGGCTGTCTCCGCCGCTTACTCGCGAGCAGGCCGCGCGGCTGAATGCATGCTTCCTGAGAGATACGGTCGCCAGCCTTGCGGACGCTTCGGCGGCCACCGGTGCGCGATGGGTTATTTCCTATGTGCCAGCCGGTGAAGAAGCGGCATTTAGAGGCATTCTACCGCCAGGAGCATTGCTGTTACCTCAGCGCGGGAACGGATTCGGCGATCGGCTGCTGCGAACTTCAGAAGATCTCTTCGCTTGTGGTTTCTCCTCGGTTTGTCTTATCGACTCGGACAGTCCAACCGTCCCGACGAGTGCGTTCGTTAGGGCAGCGGAAGAACTTGCGGCGTCGGGCGACCGTGTTGTACTCGGTCCGTCCGATGATGGTGGTTACTATCTTCTCGGTGTCAATCAGCGGCACAAATTTCTATTTGAAAATATTTCGTGGAGCACGTCGGAGGTCGCCCAGCAAACGCGCGAACGAGCAAGGCAACTTGGTTTGCCGGTAGTTTCCCTACCAACCTGGTTCGACGTAGACGAACAGCCGTCGCTTGAGCGACTCCGACGGGAGTTTTTCTCGCCCGGTCTCGGAGTGTCAGCTGAGCCGGGCGCCTACCCAGCACCCTTTACACGCGCGTACCTACGGCAGATCGGTTTATCCATGAACGGTGCGGCAAGCGATGCGATACGAGAAAATCTCAACAAGGTCGAGGTCGCCAATTCTCCGAACTGAATGGTGGCGCAACGGAACTCCGCTGCTGACGAATGCGGCGGTATTGCTGTTGGGCGCCATCCTGCTGGAATTTACACGCACGGGTGTCGGCGAGTATTCCCACTATGTGCACGGCTTCAGCGAAACCGTTTTGGTGCAGATCGTCGTTTATCTCGGGGCAATCGTGCTCCTGGAATTCTGCCCCACCAACAATTGGACTCTACGAATAGTTTTGTTAATAGCCCTTGCCGGCCGGCTGATCGCCGTGATTGCGCCACCTTTTCTCTCGACAGACATCTACCGCTACGTGTGGGATGGCTTGGTGCAGGGGGCCGGTATCAACCCGTTCCGCTATATCCCGGCCGATTCCCATCTGGCTTTTCTCCGCGATGCCCAGATCTATCCGAATATCAACCGGCGGGACTACGCACACACGATCTATCCACCTGGAGCACAGATGATCTTCTGGGCGGTCACGCGGATTCGTCCAACTGTGACAGCAATGAAGTGCGCGATGCTGGGCTTCGAAGCTGGCACCTGTTACGTCCTGATCCGGTGCCTGAAGCTGCTACACATGCGGCCGGAGCGCATTCTGCTCTATGCGTGGAGTCCTGTGTGTCTGTGGGAAATAGCCAGCAGTGGGCACGCGGACGCCGCCGCGCTTACATTTATTTCCCTTGCATTACTTGCGCGACTGACCAACCGCGGCAAACTAGCCGGAGGATGGCTGGGCGCAGCGGCTCTCGTCAAGCTGTATCCGATCGTGCTTCTGCCGGCGTTTGTGCGCGGCTGGCGATCACGCGCGGCGTGGGTAACGGCCGGGGTTATCGCCGCCGGCTACGCGATCTATCTGAGAAGAGGGGTGTCGGTATTCGGCTTTCTCCCAACCTTCGCTCAGGAAGAGGGCATGGTGAGCGGGACGCGATATTTCCCGCTGGCGTTCATCGAACGCAATCTGCACGTAACAATACCGATCGTTGCTTACCTCGTGGTATGCGCCGTTGTTCTAGCCGGCCTGGCCTGGTGGGCGTACCGGCGCGGCACGGCACCGGCAACAAGCGTCAGCTCGGGGCTGGTTTTGGCCACAGCGCTCACGCTCAGCTTCTCGCCACATTATCCGTGGTATTTCCTTTGGCTTCTTCCTTTTCTCACGTTGCGGCCGTGGCCCCCGGCATTCTTCCTCGCACTCGCTCCCGCGTACCTGCTGGCGACGAAATTGGGGGTGCCGGGAGAGCCGATGTATCGGTTGAATTGCTTGTTGTATGGAGGTTTTGCCCTGCTGTTGGTCAATGAGCTGCTTTCGAACTACGTACCAAAATTGTTGATGCGAAAAACAAAGGAAATTATCCGGGCGATACTTCCCATGCCGCTGGATGATGCCTCGCGCGAAGCCTCCGCACAGGAGCAATCATGAGTACCGGAGTCGCGGGCGCACCCGTGGGCGGAGATAGATACTTCGAGAAGTCCGAGGATCAGCTTTCGATCGTTAGCGAACAAGAGCCCGTCTGCCTGTACCTGGAAGTAACCAACCGCTGCAATCTCCTCTGCACGACCTGCCCGCGGACTTTTGAGCAGCTCGAGCCAGTGGCCGACATGTCTTGGGATCTCTTCACCAAGATCGTGGACCAGGTCCCGAACGTAAAACGAGTTGTGCTGCATGGCGTTGGCGAACCAATGCTCGTCAAGCGTTTGCCCGATATGGTCGCGTACTTAAAGCAGCGCGGTGTCTATGTGCTGTTCAACACCAACGGCACACTTCTTACAAAAGCAAATGGGCAGGCGCTCATGGATGCGGGTCTCGACGAGTTGCGTGTTTCGCTCGATGCCGCTGAGCCGACGGTCTTCCAGATGGTTCGCGGCAAGGACATGTTCGAACGCATCGTTTCCAATGTTCGCAGGTTTCGTCAGATGCAAGTGGAGCAGGGTCGGGACCAGCCCCGGGTATCCCTGTGGCTCACGGGATTGCGTGAAACGCTCGACCAGTTGGACGCTTTTGTGCTCGTCGCCGATTCAGTGGGTGTGCGTGAGGTGTATTTGCAGCGGCTTGTCTTTTTCACGGACAACTCGAACGGCATGGCGCGCGCGGATAGCGCGCTGTTCGAGAATACATCCCGGGAAGAAGAACGAATCATCGCCCGCGCCACGGCTCTCGCGGAGTCGCTTCAGATCGCGTTCAGCGCATCTGGTGCAACCGAGCCGGAAACCAGCATTAAGCAGAAGCGGTCCGGCTCGCCTTGGTCATTGTGCCGTCGGCCGTGGAGCCTCATGTATTTTACCGCGACGGGCCGGTCGATCCCATGCTGTGTCGCTCCTTTTTCAATGCGCGGATATGGCAGCTTCACTCTGGGAGATGCGACCCAACACACGCTTCGTGAAATATGGAACGGCGCGGACTATCAGGAATTCCGCCGGAAGTTACTGAGTCCAGATCCGCCGCAAACATGCGCCAACTGCGGACTGCGTTGGAGTCTGTAGCCACGTGGACAATCGAATCAGCGTCATCATTGCCGCATTGAACGAGGAAGCAACCATCGCCTCCGTCGTTCGCGAGCTGCAGCACGAGGTGGGTGGGCAGATGCGAGAGTGCATCGTGGTGGATAACGGGAGCACCGACAACACGCGAGCGATAGCGGCGAGTGCTGGAGCCCGGGTGGTGAGTGAACCCCGCCGCGGATATGGACGCGCTTGCGCGACCGGCGTCGAACAGGCCGATCCCCGGTCAGCCGTCTTAGTTTTTCTGGATGGAGATGGGAGCGACGTTCCCGCAGAAATTCCGGTGCTCGCTGCACACGTCATCGGAGGTGAATACGATTTCGCGATCGGGTCCCGAACCCATGGCCGGCGCGAGCACGGGAGCTTGCTCGCCTCGCAGGTGCTCGCAGGACGGCTCTTCGGCACCGTCATTCGTCTCCGTTACGGCGTGCGGTTCACAGACATGGGACCCCTGCGGGTGATTTCTCGTGAGGCTCTCGCGCGGATGCGGATGACCGAGATGACATACGGGTGGAATCTAGAGATGCAAGTGAAAGCCGCGGTGATGAAGCTTCGTACAGTGGAGTTACCAGTAGCCTACCGCTGCCGTCAGGGCGGCGAATCGAAGGTTGCCGGGTCCTTTGCAGGGTCAATCAGCGCCGCGTCCAGGCTCACGCAGGTGATGTTCAGAATGGCCCTGGGGAGCCATCTCTCGAATTGAGCGACCGCAATCATGCGAGAAGGGGATCCACGTGAACGGTGAGACTCGACTCCTTCAACGTCACGAAGCTCGGCTCGCGTTAACGCTTGTACCGTTGTCGCTCGCCGCAGCTTTTTTCTATTCCCTAAAACAGGAATTGTTGCTTTACGGCGACGCAGTGGCGCACATCAACATCGCGCGTCGGCTGGTCGACAACCGCCATCCTTGGGAGTCGTTTGGCCAGTTGGGTACGGTGTGGCTGCCGCTGCAACACATGGCCATGCTGCCGTTCGTATGGAATGACTCCCTATGGCGGAGCGGGATCGCCGGGGCCATTCCCAGCATGCTTGCGTATGTCCTTGGAGCGCTCGGCATCTTTCGTCTTGTGAAGGGCCGCGCGCCGAAAATTGTTGCGTACGCCGCGGCGGGGATTTACGTATTCAATCCGAATCTGCTCTACATGCAGAGCACGGCCATGAACGAGCCAATATTCCTGGCTTTGTTTATATGGACGCTGGTCTATTTGGACGATTTTCTCCGCAATTGCTTTCCGAATCTCGACGTACCGATCAGGGCGACGCGAGTAAGCCCCAACTTCGCCCTCGAAGCTTGCGGTATCACCCTCGCTGCGGGAGCATTCACCCGCTATGACGGATGGTTCGTCGGCGCCGCAATCGGCGCAATCGTGGTGTTCGCGGTTATGGTGTGGTGGCGCCGAACGACAGATATTCCCCAACGACGCACCATGGCGAAGTCTCTGATCGAGTTTCTGGTGCTCAATGCGCTCGTCCCTGCTTTCTGGCTGATCTACAACAACCGCGTGTCCGGCCGTGCGCTTGATTTTCTCGATGGCCCGTATTCAGCCAAGGCCATCGCCGTGCGGACGACTCCTCATGGCGCGCCGCCCTACCCCGGCCAGAACCATCTCTTCACGGCGGCTCTGTACTTTCTGAAGTCCGCGAAACTCAATATGGCACCAACCTTCTGGGGACAGCTGCTGTTTACCGCGGCTTTGGCTGGAACGATCTTAGCCGTCTGGCAGTTTCGCAGATATGGAGTCTTCCTGTTGCTGTGGTTGCCTTTACCGTTTTACGCGCTTTCGATCGCGTACGGCATCGTTCCGATTTTCATGCCGGTTTGGTATCCGCATTCATATTACAACGTCCGATACGGACTCGAACTGTTGCCGGTGTTCGCCGTCTTTATCTCGCTTGTGGCCGGGGTCATCTTAGAGCGGGCGAACGGAGCGAGTGTCAAAGCTATGACTCCGTACGTGTTGGTCGGGGCAGTGACCGTCGGTTACCTGTCGGCTTGGCGAGAGACGCCGATCACCCTGCAGGAAGCGCAGATGAATTCCCGAGGCCGGATTCCGCTCGAGCGGGCTCTCGGGGATTATCTGTCGGCGCTCCCGCGTCCGGCCACTCTATGGATGTACGAGTCCGACCATGTCGGAGCCCTCCAGCAAGCGGGAATTCCGCTTCGTTACGTTATCTCTGAATGGGCCCATCCCGACTGGGAGGGGGCTTTGATAGGTCCGCCCGGGAATGCCGACTACGTGGTCGCCTGTGAGGGCGATCCTGTATCCGTAGCGTTGCGGGAAGATCGCGCGGAGTTAGGGAAGTTGCAATCGTTTGGTGCGCCCGGGCAATCGCGGTGCACCGTATACAAGGCGAGCGTAGCCGCTAGCGCGCAGGATTTTGGAGTACCGGCGAGAACCGAACACGAGAGTAGAAGGTGAATGTATGGATGAGGCAAAGATTCCCGAAAACCCTCTGCCCCAGAAGGAGCCTGTCGCGGCAAGCGATGTTTCGCCCGCTCCGGCCGAGATTCTGCGGGTTAAGAGGGAGCCGCTAGCGGCGACGGATGCGGCCTGCACACCGGCAGAGACGCCTCCGATTCCAAGCGAGCCGCCAGCACCCATCGGTGTCGCCCCCGCGGCCACCCGCCGTAAGCCGGTTGTGCCCAGAATCCGTTTGGACCGAAAACACCCTCTCGCTATTCGCTGGATGCACTGGATCAACTTTCCGGTGCTTTTCACAATGATTTGGAGCGGAATGCTGATTTATTGGAACGACTCGGACAACGCATATCAGCATCCGCACGCGATATACCGAGTCGGAATAGGACCGATCACGTTGGTCCGGTTTTTCCCGGAGTGGTTCTGGAAAGCGATGAACGCTCCGTACCACGTAACGCAAGGTCTAGGATACCACTTCTTTTTTGCGTGGATTTTCGCCATTAATGGTTTTTTCTACGTGCTCTTCACGATCCTTTCCGGTGAGTCGCACTTTGTCCTTCCCGATCGGAACAGCTTCAAAGAGGCCATCCAGGTCACGCTTGTCGATCTTCACCTCAGCAAGAAGTTGCCACCGCAGAAAAAATATAACGGCGCACAGAAAATCGCGTACACGAGCGTGATCGTGATGGGCGCGGGAAGTTTGCTCACCGGGCTGGCGATCTATAAACCGACGCAGTTGCATTGGCTGACTACGCTACTGGGTGGTTATGAGATGGCGCGATGGGAACACTTTTGGCTGGCCCTGAGTTTCTGCGGATTCTTCGCTGTGCACGTTACCCAAGTTGTGCTGGCCGGCTGGAACAATTTTCGCAGCATGGTTAGTGGATTAGAAGTGAAGCCAGTGGACGAACCGTCTGTGGAGGCAGAAAGAAGGAGTTGAGTATGAACTATTCCGAGACCCGGAATACAGGCGAAGAATCAGACAGCGGGGCACAATCGGCCGAGGCCGAAAAAACACGCACAAACCCTCCAGACGTCGCGCCATCTCCGGAAATCGAAGTTGAGTCGACGCCTAGCGCTGAAGAGCAGGAGGCAGCCGACGCGGGAGTCTTGAAAGAGAGCCGCAAACACACTCGGCGCAGCTTCGTTATCGCGGCGGCGGGTGCGGCCGCGGGTTTCGGGGTGTATCAATGGATCGGTTCGAGCAATATTGAAGGAAGGCAGCCGACGCCGTTTCGGAAGGTATTTGAAACAAATGCGAAGCTGTCGCGGGCGGTTTTCGACGATCGGGCTTTGGCACCGACCTACTCGCTGAACCGAGCCGAAGATCTCCGCGTCAATGGCGTCTATGGCTTAAAGGAATCGCTCGTTCCGGACAGCTGGCGAGTGCAGTTGGTCGGTGTGGCAAACGCGAGGAGCTTTCCGCAATACACGAGTGACGTTTCGACCTGGGAGTACAAATACGAGGCTGCCAAGAGCAACGAGGACCGGGGGCATGACACGAAGGTTGCCCCTAGCGCCGATACCGCGGAGAAAATGGCCCCGGCAGACATGGTCGCCAAGGAAAAAATCCGGGAGGAGCGCGTCGTCAAAATGCCCCGCGGCCAGGAAGAGGCGGGCGCGAGTGCTTCCACACTGGACCCGGGGACACCCGGCCTGCTTCTAACCATGGACGATATCCTGAAGCTGCCGAAATACGATCTCGTCACTCAATTCAAGTGCATCGAGGGTTGGAGCCAGATCGTCCATTGGAGCGGTATTCGTTTCGCGGATTTAATTGACGCTTTTCCGCCCGCGCGAAGAGAGGACGGTACGCTTCCGCGTTATGTTTACATGGAGACTCCGAACGGCGATTACTATGTGGGTTACGACCTGAAGATTTGTATGCATCCTCAAACCCTGCTCGTGACCGAGATGAGCGGCAGCCCGCTCACGCAGTTCCACGGCGCTCCATTGCGGTTGCATACTCCGACGAAGTACGGGTATAAGCAAATTAAACGCATCGGGCTGATCGCGTACACTGACAAGAAACCCGACGATTACTGGACCAAGCTCGGCTACGATTGGTATGCGGGTCTGTAGACAGATCGAAGATGTCGTCTTAGTTACGCAATCGCGCTCATCCGAGCACGATCGGCAATAACACGCCGACACCCAGCACAAAAAGCCACAGCGCGGGCGCGGCGGTCCCGAAAGGTCTCCGCCGGCTCAGTTCTCGCGCGAGCAGTCGCGGATTCATCCGGAGCCATCTCCCGTGGTAACGTTCCAGGAGCAGAAAAACAACCGCAGTCACCGCGCCATAAAACAGGTGACCGACTAGAGAGGGCAAGAAAAGGTGGGCCGCCTTAGTGGTCCACGTCACCGGGCCGCCAAGGAGCACCGGGAGCAAAGTCAGTGGTCCGAGAAACCACCAAACCAACCCATATACGAGACCCCAAGCTATGCCGGACCCAAAATTTGGAGCTTCGTTGCGGAACAGGATTCCGTACGTCATCCCAATTAACGTGCTGATCGCGGCATGAACGGCAAAACCCAGCCATGGCGATGTCCCTCCGACGAGACTGGCGACAGTCGGCAAGAAGCCTACCTCCACCATCACCACGCTAAAGACGAGTCCGCCGGCAAGACTGGCTACCGCTCCCCATCCCAGAGCGCGCAGGGTGTTGGCGCCAAGCCCTTCCGGTTCGCGCCGGATAGGGTCTGTTTGGGTTAAAAACCAGACACAGATTCGGTTGATAACGGCGTATAAAAGTCCCAGCAACGCACCGAAGAGGACGTGACCCACCAGCAAACCGAATTGGGAAGTAGCATAGGCGGCTGACCAGTCGAGAGGCTGGCCTGAGCGCCAACGCAGCAGTGTAAGGGGGCCGAGAAACCACCACAGGATTCCGTAGCCAGCGCCCCAACCCAAGCCGGAACCGTAACTCCGCACTTCCTTTTGGAATAGAAGCCCGAAGATCGCGCCGATTACTGAAGCGAACGCTATATACAGCAGCCAACCAAGAAGGTTTGCTCGCGCCTCAACCATCTGACTGACTTGGGGGAGAAAGCCAACTTGCCCTATCCATTTTTCCAGTATCCAGCCAGCCAAAACGCCTGCGAGGCCTCCGCCGAAGATCCTCCGACCGAGATACATAGAAGACATACTGGGTTCGAGGCGCACCGTATTCCAGAGGCCCAAACTCAAACCTAGAGGGACACCAAAACAAAGGACGCAACCGATCAACTGCGGGAAGTGAGATCGTGCCGCGTCGAGCATCCCCATAGAAGGCATACTTCCCGTCAGGACCGGGACAATCCCAGCAGGTAATGCTAGCCAGAACAGGAACGAGAGGCCCACTCCCCATGTCAGCCCTGTTCCTGGCCCCGTCGCCCGGTGTCGAAGCAGCAGTCCGAACAGCATTCCGAAGAGGCCCCCGAACAATGGGCCCGCAAGACTCGATGCGAGGCCTAGCCTCCAAAGCAGAAAGCCGCCGCAACTACCGACAATGAGTCCAAGGAAGCCGGCGATCGCGTCGTCATGAGAGGTTTTCATCAGGGGGTGCTTTCTGTTATTTCAAATCGATCGTCTGCACAATATCCCTCGGGAAGAAAAGCTCGACGCTCCAGTCGACCAGGACACGGACTTTACGCTCGAGGCCTGGAAGTTTAGATAGGTAGATGCCTCGCCAGAGCATCCATGCGAACGGCCCGGAAAATCGCAGAACCCGATTCGCATACGGGACGACGATCTCGGCACACGCCGTCTGGTGACCCAGTACACAAAGGGCGCCAAGTGAATTGAAATGGAACGCAGTAAGCGATCGACCTTTCTGCTTGGCGTGCAGATTCCGAGCGAGCGTTCTAGCTTCGCGCAAGGCAAACTGTGCTGTCGGCGGACACGTCTGGCCTGTTTCAGCGTTTATGACGGATGCACAGTCACCCAAGGCCCAAATGTCGGATTGACCTTTGACTTGGAGAGTGGGATCCACGAGCACCGCACTTTTGCGTTCCAGCCTAAAGGGGAGTTCTTTCAATAGAGGATGCGGAGCCGTGCCGGCCGTCCAAATGAGGGTTTCGGTCGCGATCTCCTTGCTCGTGAGGATTACCTTGCCAGGTTGGGCATCCACGACACGCGCCTCAAGCTCAAACGTCACGCCTCGGTCCCGCAGCTGGTCGAGTGCGTAGCGGCCGAGCGTTTCGCTCAGTTCTGGCAGAATGCGATTCCGAGAATGAACCAACACGATCTGAAGATCGTTTAATTCGATCCGGGGATAGTCGACAAGTATTCCGCGGGCGAAATCGTTCAAGGCGCCCGCAATTTCGACCCCGGCAAAACCGCCGCCTGCGATAACAAAAGTCAGCATCTGCCGGCGCCGTACGGGGTCAGCTTCGCGTTCGGCTCGCTCAAAGAGGTCGATTACATGATTACGAATTCGAATGGCATCAAGCAATGTTTTGAAATCAAAGGCGGTTTTTTGTACGCCCTCCAGTCCCAAGTAATTGCTAACCGCACCGAGAGCCAACACCAACTCGTCGTAAAAGATTTCGTCTGTGGCGTGTGTCGCTAGGTCCGACTCCAGGTGGTCGGCTTCGAGTAGCACGCAGCGCCGTTCCAAATCTAGTTTCACGACTCGGCCACGTACCACCGCAGTCCGGCGCAGGCTCGTCCGCAAAGGGGCACTAATATGCGACGGTTCCAAGCTGCCGCCCGCCACCTCGGCCAGCATCGGCGTGAATAACATCGCATTTCCCTCGCTTACCAGCGTGAACGAAACCGTCGGGTCCGCCCCAAACACTTGTTCCAGGTTTTCAGCGGCCGTCATGCCAGCAAAGCCTCCGCCCACAATCAAAATCTTATGGGGATTCTTTTGCACAACGCTTTCGGGTACCGGCAACGGCTCCAGCCATCGTAACGCTGCGTCGCTTCCCGCCTGCGCCAACAGTCCCAGCGCGCTTCCGAATAAAACCCATCCCACCAGCTGAGGAAATAGAATGCGCATGGCCTCGGCTGTCCACTGTGGCCCGGAATCTGCGATCACGGGGAGAGCAACAACGCTCAAGCATGTCCACAGGGGCACTCCTAACGTGGCTCCGGTCATCAGGCTTTCAAGGTAAGCTCCCGGTGCGGGTCGATACACAAGAGCGTAAAGAGTGCCTACTGCGACGGCGAGCGCTAGAGCCAAGGGTGGATTCCGGAACGTACTGACAAGGAGGACGCTGCTAATCAAACCCGCAGTGAAGCCAATACACGCTCGACGCTTTAGATTTCTTGAGAGGCCGTGCATCATTTGCTTTCCTGAAAAATTGCCTTAGTTGAGAGCGATGAATCGGGTGCCTCTGCTAAACTCCGCGATGTATGGTGAGGGACCATCTCCGGTATATATCTAATTCTTGCTTTTTGCCTCAGGATGGGAACCATATCCGCAAGAGTCGCGAACGAGCCGGTGAGCAGGGTGATTCGAGCTTCGCATTTTCTCAATCGGTTTAGACAACGACCGAAGGAACAATGATCGCAGCTGGCCATTGCTAGGTTCGCGATTGTTCACTCGTTTGAAACGTGTCTTAGAGCAAGACCTCTCGGCCGTGAGCCGCTACCTGCCTTTCAGGTCCCATTCCGCCTGGAGCCAATCGTCCAAGTCTCGTCCGTGAACGCAACCGCCTTCCAAATGTAATTCGTATGCTCGCTGCCGGATTTCCTCCGGACTGGGGACGTCGGAATGCTCGGGTCGCATGCTCTCTGATTCGGCCGCGCCAGGTTCCTTGTGCGCCGTATCTTCTGTCGTGGTTTTGGGTTTCATATTTCGTGTAATGACCTCCTTCTTGAGCTGGCTCTAACAGTGAATGTTGTGTCTGCAACGTACAATCAGCGACCGCTCCACTGACGTCGGACTTCGATTACCGGGACGCCCGATCACCGGTATTTTGAAGGTCCTTCGTGAGCAGTACTAACCAGAAGGGAATGCACGACGGCAAACAACAGGGTTGTGGCGCTGCTCCCGCTGACGGTTTCTCTGGGCTCCGGATCCGCTGCGTCAGGCGGGCAGAACTTGGCTGGTGGCATCATGTAAATTCTGGAAGCAATCCCAGGTCCGCAGCCCGACCTTTTGTTTGTTAGATTGACGATAGCAAGTCGCGCTTTATGATCGGGAGTTGTTCTAGCTAATCGGACTTAGGGACGCCAGCGCGTCCGCCGAATTCCGGGGCTTAGGTTCTGGGCCTGGTCCCACGACATTGCGTGGAATTCCCGCATAGGGCCGAGGTGTCCACGAAATACCGTGGCTTCGCCTCAAGGTACGGGCGGTCCGCACGCCCTCTCTGTTTTATTCTCATTCATTTAGGCCCGGCATTTTCCGTCGCAATCTGGCCGCTCGATTGCCATCTCAGGTCGGGAAGGAAACGAAACTTGCTCAGAATCTGGAGCGATTGGGCAAATGGAAAAGTGGTTCTTCGCCTGGAGGGGGAGATCACCCAGCCATGGACGGATGAATTGGAGCAAATGGTCACGGCACTGTTTTGCGAAGATAAACGCGTGGTCCTCGAAATGTCCGCAGTTCGTTTCGTCGACGCTCACGCTGTCGATGTCCTGCACAAGTGGACGGACTCGATCGTTTTAAGCAATTGCACCCCGTTTTTGAGGGAGTTGCTCAAGGTAACCACGTTGCGGCGCGAATGACTCAACGTGACCGGGATCAAGGCCTATACGCCGGACTCCTGTTGGCGAAGCCGCTCGGAGTTCATAAACCGAAGGTCGGGAATCGTCGCCTTTCTGACGCGCAAATGGACCACGGAACTCGACGATAGATGAATCGCGGAACTTTGGGCATTTCATGGGAATCGTATTGCCGTGCGTTTTGCTTATGAATGGCATGATGACTCGGGAGGTTGGTTTCGATCCTATGGCAACGAGAACTGGGAATTCGATGAGGCCGGATTGATGCGTTTGCGCCTAGCGAGCATAAACGATCAGCCGATTGCCGCATCAGAGCATAGGTATCATCGGGCGCTCGGACGCCGCCCGGATGATCACCCCGGATTGAGCGACTTTGGCTTCTGAACAGGCGGCGGAAGCAAGTTCACTCCTGTGGATACCAATTTGACTGACGATGTTGGGGGGTAGTTGACTAAGGACATTAACTGTCGAGCACGAAGGTGTGGGCGGCAACAAGGTTGCTCACGAGCTTTTAGAGATGCAAGGATGATTGGGGTTGATCCACTCAAGGCCCACTGATCTGGCAGCAACCGCCGAGGAGGGTATCGTCGTGCATGTCAAGTTTCCAGGGATTGTGTTAGTCGCCGTCTTTTTTCTGGCGATACAGTCGCCTGAACGCCTTCGTGGTGAGAGCTCGTCAGAAAGCGGGTCGGGTGGCGACGGTTCGCGCATTCCCGTTCTAATCGAACTGTTTACGTCCGAGGGTTGTTCCGACTGCCCTCCCGCCGACGCTCTCTTGCAAGAATTGGACCGATCCCAGCCGATCCAAGGCGTGGACTTGATTGTTCTCAGTGAACACGTCGATTACTGGGACGACGACGGATGGAGAGACCCTTATTCCTCTCATGCCTACAGCGAGCGGCAAAGAGCTTACGCAAACCATCTGGCTCTAAGTAGCGTCTACACGCCACAGATGGTCGTGGACGGACGCTACGAGCTTGTGGGGAGCGACAGGAAGCAGGCAATCGTGGCAATTGAGAATGCGACAAAGGCCGAAAAGATACCGGTCCGCATCTCGTCGATTCGTACGGGGGCCGGCGACGCGGTCGCTATGCGCGTTGAAGCTGGCGAGTTGCCTCCCTCGATTGCGGCAACGTCCGCAGACGTCTTGATAGCAACTGCCGATGAAAGCGATGAATCGCACGTAAGCCGCGGGGAGAATGCTGGAAGAACATTGAGGCACGTTGCGGTTCTGCGGAGCATCACCCGAGTCGGAATCGTGAACCGGTCGAGCGGCTTTTCGCGCGAGATCAGCGTCAATGTCAAGAATGCCAGTACAGAGCACTTGAGGATTGTCGTCATCCTCCAAGAAACGGCGGCGAGAAGAGTATTAGGAGTGGGATCGGCTCGGCTTTCGAATTAGCGAACGTTGCGCTGTTTCGGAATTGGTCCGGTTCCGGCGACGGTAACAGTTCATTGCGGATTGCGAGGGTGCATGCGATTCGGGCTGGTAGTTTTTTTGGTTCTCGGCTTCTTCGAATTAGGAAACGCGCGAGACAATCGGGCGGGGCAAGGGACGAACTCACCGTCCACCGGATTGCGGATTGGGTCCCGAGCGCCGAGTTTCGCGGCGCGCGATCAGTTTGGACACGAGCGATCCATTGAGACGCTCAGGGGGTCGAACGGCACGGTTCTTCTTTTCTTCCGGTCCGCCGATTGGTGACCGTTTTGCAAAGCGCAGCTCGTGCAGCTGCAACATGCGAAAGAGAAGTTCGAAACGCGTGGAATTAAGGTGGCTGCCGTCAGCTATGACAGCCCGACGATTCTGAAAGACTTCGCTGATCGGCACCAGATCGATTTTCCACTCCTGGCCGACCCGGATTCCCAGATCATTCGAAGCTTTGATGTTCTGAACAAAGAGGCGACCGGGATGACGCGAGGGATGGCCCATCCCGGATTTGTTTATATCGACTCGGGTGGCGTGATTCGCGAAAAGTATTTCGAGTCCCAATTTACCAACCGATTCACACCAGACAATATCATTGGAAAGCTTTTCCCCGAACTGATAGGGGAAGTGAATGAAAAGGTCGAAGCACCGCATCTTCGCGTGACGCTCGGCCAGTCGGACCGCACGGTGGTGCCGGGCAATCGGGTCACCTTGATCGCCGAAATCGAGCTTCCCCCGGACACTCATGTCTATTCTCCAGGAGTGCGGGGTTACAAGCCGATTCAGCTGACATTGCACGATGTTTCGGGAATCGAGTTCCTGCCGGTCGTCTATCCGCGTTCCAGGATGCTTTATTTGGAAGCAATACAGGAACGCGTGCCGGTCTTCGAAGGAAAGTTTCGCATCAGGGAGGATGCAACGGTGAGTGCCTCTCCGAGTTCCGATCTGGCCCGGTCGCTTGGTCCCGCTGGCAACGCGATTTCGATTACCGGAGAGTTGAAGTATCAAGCTTGCGACAAGAAGGTGTGTTATCCGCCGACGTCCGTGCCGGTGATATGGAGTTTGCGGGTTGTGCCGCTCGACCTCGAGCGATCTCCGGCCGCAATTCGGCACAGGTGATCAATGGAAGTAGCGGACAGAAACTATTCGCAGTCTTCGCAAGGAGGAAAAGATGAGTGAGGTTGTTTATGTTTCGAAGTCCCAGATCGAGCGACGGCAGGGAGCCTTTCGCGTTGCACACCTGCCCGGAGAATCCCAACCGGTTATCTTCAGTGTGCACGGAGCCATCGCCGAACACTACAAAGTGGATCCGGGCACGCTAACGGAGTCGCATTCTTCAACAATTGACTATGTAATTTGTGCGACCGCCGGTTGAATGGTGGGCACCTTCGGAGGTGCGCTGGAAGCGCGCCAAATCGATGCTAGTAACGGACGGCTGACAGCGGAGGTTACCGGCGAGGTCGAAACTGAGGAGCGCGTGCTCGTAATCCGCCGCATTCACGTGGCGATGCGCTTGATGGCTCCGGACGAAGCCAGGAGGACGGTGGAGCACGTGCATGCAAATTATGCTATGCGCTGTCCTTTATATCGCACATTGCACAGAGCAATCCAACTCACGTCTTCGGTGGAGGTTGTGGCGCTGCCACCGGCATCCTGACGGAGCGTATGGCGTAGAAGCGAGGACGAGACTTACTCGCCGGAGCCACCCGAGATTGCGCAGGGTCAAGAATGCCATTCTGGGTACGGCAACGGATCGAATGACCGGGTGCCTGATGCGGAGATGATTCCGGCGAAAGACCGGAGGGGAATTGAAGCCAAAGTGTCCGGTCCGTCACGAAGAAGCAAGTTCGTGAGTTATACGCGGCGCATAGGCTGCACAGCATTCGAGGAGCGTCAATGTACGATGAATTAGAAAGGCCTCACGCTTTGGTCTGCACTGAAGTTTGGGGCGGCAATCGAAGGGTCACTCGCGCGATAAAGCTGCCGAGCCTGGCGGCATGGGTCGCGTCTGTTCCCATGCAAGAGGGAGAAGGAGGGGGTGACCTTCACTATATGTCCGTTTGCGATTTCGACTTGGTTTCGCGCGTCGCCTTGGCTGACGTGAGCGGACACGGTGGTGACGTGAATGCGGTGACGCAGACGCTGCGCATTCTAATGCGCAAGAACATCAATGCTTGGAACCAGTCCGATTTTATGCGAGGACTCAATGACACGTTTCGCCAAGGCGGCAATGATCAATATGCGACGGCGATCGTCTTGAGCTTCCATCGCCTCACGGGCCGACTGGCGTTCAGCAACGCGGGACATCTGCCTCCGCTCTGGTACCATGCCGCTCAAGGCATCTGGGACTGGCTCGAGGAGGGAATAGAGGCCAAGAAGGCTTCCGGTTTTCCTGTTGGGTTGATTCCTGGGACTGATTATAGTCAGACTGTTGTGACTTTGAAGCCATCGGATCTTCTCGTGCTGTACACCGATGGCATCACCGAAGCCCAGAATGAGACCGGTCAGGAACTCGGACGACAACAACTTCTGGAATGGGCGCGGCAGGCTCCCGTGGACTCTCCGAGAGCGCTGGGTGAAGGCCTGCTTCGACGACTGGAGTTGTTTCGGGGCACAGTTCGCAACGACGATGAAACACTTCTAGTACTGAGACGCAAGAAAGAATCTCTTCTATTGAGGTTGGGCGAAGTTGCAAGTAGTTCAACGATTGGCCTACTGCTGAGGACTCTGTCGCCCGGGCGAAGCAATCTGCAAGACTAGGAGTTCGTCCAGGCGCTTAGCCCGCCTTTCTCACCAGGTGTAGCGTGAGAGAGCGATTCTATGGTTGGTGGGTTTATTTTTCTTCGTTTGGGTTCTCGGTGCTTTTTTTCCGCCTCGAGGATCGCTGGTATTCATC
>JBAVUW010000034.1:0-28052 GCA_049696975.1 Candidatus Acidiferrales bacterium
TGATCGTCACAGGCTGGGCCGGCTACGCACGTCTCGCCCGCGCGGAAGTCATACAAGCTAAGGAAATGGAGTACGTGCTCGCCGCGCGTTCACTTGGCGCCTCGCCGACCCGCATTCTGGTTCGCCATCTGCTGCCGAATATTCTCCAGCCGGTGTTGGTGCAGGCTACCATCGGCATGGCAGGCGCCATTCTCGCCGAATCCACCCTCAGCTTCCTCGGGGTAGGCGTCCTGGCTCCCAATGCCAGCTGGGGCGCGATGCTCAATGACGCCCGCAGCCACCTGTTCGACGCCCCGCACCTCGTAATTTTCCCGGCACTGGCGATCATGGTCGCCGTCCTCGCCTTCAATTTGCTGGGCAACGCGCTTCGCGACTGGATGGATCCCCGCACACGCTCCTTCCTGATGGTAGCGTCTCTGCTGAGATAGCTCGGAAGTCAGACGCAGGAGGCCGTTAGACCTTCGGCTACGACGAAAACCGACCGCCGTTGCGACGCAATCATCGATGCTTTTGCAGGAGCCTGCAGGATTTCCAAACGGAAGGCGGAGCCGGGGGTCGTGAAAGCGGATCACCAGGAGATTCTCTGCAACGATCGACGCCGAGTCGTAAATCAGCTTGCGGCGGCGTTTGACGTGCTACGGGAAGAGACAACCAGCGCGCTCGAGGCTCAGGCCGCGAGAAGTACCTAGCTGACTTCTACCGTGACTTCGGCCCCGCGGCCAAGCGCCAGCGACTTCGAAGCGCTCGCCTTATTCAAAGAAATCTCAAGGTATCCACTGGAGCCGATCAGTCCAATCGCCTCACCATTGGCCCCGCTGGCAAAGGTAGGAACCAGCTTGGTCATCGTCGCGTTCCCGGCCTTGATCGTAAATTTCCCGCCCTCGGCCGTAAACGCCGGCACATCCTCCGCCCGTAAATTCGTAATCAAATTCCCAAACTGATCGACCTTCAAAACCACGCCCTTAATCGTATTACCGTTGGTCTTCGGCCGCGGTAGGGCAAATCGCGTGAAATCGGTAATCGGCTCTCCGAACGCCGACGACTGCCAGGACTTCGTCAGCCAAGCCGCCACCGGCGCGAAAACATCCCGTCCGTGAAAGGTATTGCTGACCGGCTGCCGGAAATAATGCTCGGAAATGATATTCCAGACGTAGAGCGCCTCGGTCTGGTCGTACACCGAAGAAAGCACGCCGTTATCCGGCGCCACAAAGTAATGCGTATCGCTGGCCACTAGAATCGGCCGCCGCGCCGTACCCACCCCGGGATCGACGACAACCACGTGCACCGTCTTCGGCGGAAAATACTTGTAGGCCTGCCCAATGGCCAGTGCGCCGTCCAGCAAATCGTGCGGCAACACACTGTGCGTGATATCCACGATGTTCACTTCGGGGTTGATGCTGAGAATAACGCCCTTCATGACGGCGACCAGGTGGTCGTTCGTACCGTAATCCGTCGTCAGCGTAATGATGGGTCGCGCCACTACCCGCTCCTATAATTGCCGGGGGCGCGCCTACTTCCTAACCGCGCCCTGGAACTGATAGTTCGACGCTAACGGACACCCGCCGATCTGTCAAAGCCATCCGCAGCGTCGTGGCGCGATACAGTAACGCGGTAGTGTCGTGGATCCCACCATCGGAGTGCGGCTCGCGTGCGGCGCCAGGCCGCGTGAGACCAAACCGTTCCTAGACCCTGCGGTTATCGCTAGTCCTGAATCAGCCGAATTTCTCCGATTCCTCCATGCACGGTCAAATCGATGCTCGTCGGCGCCTTGCCGTACTGATCGTTGATCCAGGCACCGCCGTCCTTGTGCAAGCCCTGCGCATCCACCGATCCGATCCCGCCCGTGGCATCCACGTGCACGCCGACGTCTTTCGGCAGCCGGATTGTCGCCTGCCCCACGCCGCCCTCGATCGTACCGGTCACATTCGTGGTGCGCGGTCCGGTCAGGTCGAGATCGAGCTGCCCGGCTCCCATGTGTACATCCAGGTCTTTCACCTCGACGCCGTTCAGCCGCAAATTGCCCTGTCCCGCGCCCATCTCCACGTGAAAACTGATCGGCACATTGTTCGCTACGCGCAAACTCCAGTCGCTGTCGTCGGCGCCGCCCCAATGGGTGTGGTTTCCACGATCGTCATCGTCCACACGCAGCTGGCCGTGCTCGCCCGACACGGAGTAATCCACGTGCGGCTTGTCCTCGCGCCGATCGTAACGGAAATCCGCGTCCATGAGGCGACCCGATCCACCCGCGACGGTGAGGGTTCCGGCGGGCATGTTCAAATCCACATCCACGTTCTTGGCACCTTGCAGCTCAACCGCTTGCGTGTCGTGCGCATCGTCGGCCATCGCGCGGCTGTGCCAGCCCCAGCCTCGATCCCACCCATCATCGTTGTAATTCCGCCATCCGCCGCGGTGCCACGCCATCGCCACGAAAAACACCAGCAGCAGAATCCACGCGATCCCCGTCCCGGAAATCCACGGCGAGGCCGCTTCGCCCTGATGCTGCCGCCAGTAGTAGCTGTCCCAGATTTTCCCCAGCCCGATCAGGATCAGAATCAGTGGCCAGTATCTCCAAAGCGCCCACCATGGGTTGAAGTCCGGATACAGCTTGAACATCAAAAGGATCGCGCCGAGCACGATCAAAATGACCGGCCCCACAAAGGAGTTGTGCCTCGGCCTCATCGGACGCATCGGTTGATCCATCGCTCACCTCTCTTGCAACAAGATACGCTACGCGCGCGCAAAATGTTTCATCCGTCGCCTAGCGCGAGGGTTCGCTCTTCACTTCCCTATATCGTGGGGCGTCCGCCGCGATGTTTTCCGGTGCCCATTCTTGGCACCTCTCCCTCCGCCATTCTCGATCGCGCCACGATGCCGGCCGCATTTGGCTCCGGCCCGCTGTTGCGTTAGAATCCCGCCCATCGCCATGCTCGACCCGTCCAAAAACAAGCTCCTGACCAGCGTAGGTCCAGCTACTCCCATGGGCGGTCTTCTCCGCCGCTACTGGATGGCGATCGCGGCGGTCAGCGAATTCGAAACACAGTCAATCAAGCCGATCCGCGTCCTCGGCGAAGATCTCACGCTCTATAAGGACATGAGCGGGACCTTCGGCCTCATCGGCCGTCACTGTCCGCATCGCTGCGCGGACATGTCCTATGGTTTCGTCGAGCCGTGCGGCTTGCGCTGCAATTATCACGGCTGGCTCTTCGATCGCGATGGCCGCTGCCTCGAGCAGCCCTACGAAGACGTCGCCCAGCCCGACGCGCGCTTCAAGGAAAAAATCCGCATTACCGCATATCCGGTCGAAACGCTCGGCGGTCTCATCTGGGCGTACCTCGGCCCGCAGCCCGCTCCGCTCGTACCCAACTGGGAGCCCTTCACTTGGAAGAACGGCTTCGTGCAAATCGTTTTTGCCGATGTGCCCTGCAACTGGTTCCAGTGCCAGGAAAATTCCGTCGACCCGCTGCATTTCGAATGGATGCACATGAACTGGAGCGTGCGCCTGAAGGACAAGGGCGGCCCGTACTCACCCCGCCATTTGAAACTCGCGTTCGAAGAATTCGATTGGGGCATTGTGTACCGGCGTATCCGCGAAGGCATGAGCGAAGATGATCCGATGTGGAAGGTGGGACGCGTTTGTCTCTGGCCCAACGCGCTTTTCACCGGCGATCATTTCGAATGGCGCGTTCCGATCGACGACGAACGCACGCTCAGCGTGACCTGGTGCTTCAGCCGCGTGCCGAAAGACCGCGAGCCCTTCGTAAAGGACCAGATTCCCGCATGGCGCGGCCCGGTGCTCGATGCCGACACCGGCCGGCTCATTTCGAGCCATGTCATGAATCAGGATTTCGTGGCCTGGGTCGGGCAGGGTATCATTCCCGATCGGCGCAATGAACACCTCGGCCTCAGCGACGAAGGCATCATCATGCTCCGCAACCAATTCCTGAAAGACATCGAAGCCATCGCCCGCGGCGAAGACCCGAAGGCCACGGTCCGCGATCCCGAACTGAATCGATGCATCGCATTGCCGATCGCCGACCGCCAGAATCTAGTCGAGGGTGAAACGCTCGAAGAGATGGCCAGGCACCCGCTCCGCAGCGGCCAGCTGAGCGACTACGTCTTCCAGGCCGGCCAGCCCCGGGAAGTAAGGAAAGCCTACGCCAAAGCCATGGGCATCCCGGAATGAAACTCCCGAGCGCCGGCATCGTGCCGGCGTCTTTCCTGCGTTGCTCACGGAACGTTCTACGATTTGCAGTTGAATGTGTAGGGGCAGAGCCCGTTGTGCCCGGCGCTAAAATCCGGCCGTTCGCTTGGCCATTCGGCGGCAACTCGATAGGGCGGCCGTCATGACCCTCTCAAAACGAAAATCGCGCCGCACGAAACAGCCGCCCTACCTCCGCATCGCGACGGAAGAAGCCTTCGCCCCGCCCGAACTCCTCCGCGCATGGAAAAAGATGCTCGACCGCGGAGGCGACCTCGACCCTGGCTTCAAAGCCCAATGGAGCTATTTCCTGAGTGCCGGTCCCCGCGCAGCCGCCATCGCCGCCCGGATCACGGACATCGGCGAAGCCCGCATTCGCGATATGGACGCAACCGGCATCGCCCGCCAGATCCTGTCGCTCACAAATCCGGGCGTGCAGCTGTTTGAACCCGACGAAGCCGCCGCCTGGGCCGTTTCCTGCAACGACCAGCTGGCGGAGGCCATCCAGAGAAATCCCGACCGTTTTGCAGGGCTTGCCGCAATCTCACCTCAAAATCCCGCCGCCGCGTCGAAAGAACTCGAGCGCGCCATCGGCAAGCTCGGGCTGAAAGGCGCCATCATCAATTCGCACACAAAAGGTGAGTATCTCGACGATCCGAAATTCTGGGATATTTTTGCCGCCGCCGAATCGCTCGACGTTCCCATCTATCTTCATCCGAGCACTCCATCGCCGCGCATGTACGCTCCCTTCGCCGAATGGGGACTGGAAGGCGCGATCTACGGCTTTGCAGTCGAAACCAGCCTGCACCTACTGCGGATCATCGTCAGCGGCGTGTTCGACCGCTTCCCAAAACTCCGCATGGTCGTTGGCCACCTCGGCGAGGGCCTGCCGTTCTGGTTCTTCCGTCTCGATTTCTTCCATCGCGCGAACGTAGCCTCCGGGCGCTACCCCCGGGTGAAAAAGCTGAAGAAAAATCGTCTGAGCGACTACCTCCGCGAAAACATCTGGATCACCACCAGCGGCATGGCCTGGGAACCAGCGATCCTGTATTGTCAACAAGTCGTAGGTGTGGACCGCGTGCTCTACGCCATGGACTACCCCTACCAATTCATCCCCGAAGAAGTGAAAGTGACCGATGACCTGCCCATCCCCGGCGCAGCGAAAAAGAAGTTCTACCAAACCAACGCCGAAAAAGTTTTTGACCTCTGACGCCGGTGCTGGTCTGCAGGCGGTCTCCTGCTCCCACAGTCCGCATCACTCCTTCCTTGCAATCTCTTCACATCCTGCTAGCCTGTTTGTGTCCCAAGGCATGCGCCCTATCGAATTCTGGTGCTCCGGTCAGGGCAAGAGTTCAGTCGAGGGCATTCGCGAGCGTTGTAGTAGTGACAGGATTTCGGTGCGTCGGTTCGCCCTCGAGGGCCACCAGAGCCCTTGTAAGACACTGAAAACAAAGGCGGGTTGTGCAGTCTAATCGGCGACAAACCGTGCGAGCAGGCGGCGCGCTTTCCGCGGCCTCGGAGTCCCGCGTCTATCTCGATTACAACGCCACGACGCCCGTGGATCCAACGGTCCTCGAAGCGATGCTGCCGTTTCTCGGCGCAAGTTTCGGCAACGCGGGCTCGGTCCACACGTCCGGCCAGCTCGCCCGCGCCGCCGTCGACGCCGCGCGCGATTCCGTTGCCCGGCTGATCGGAGCCGCGCCCAACGAAATCGTCTTTACCAGCGGCGGCACCGAATCGGACAACCTCGCGATTTTCGGCACCGTCGCTGCATCGACCAAACCTCGCAAGCACGTCATCACCACCGCGATCGAGCACCACGCGGTCCTGCACGCGTGCGAAGAACTTTCGCGCCAGGGAGTCGAGGTCACCGTCGTTCCCGTTCGCAGGGGATTGCACGCGCAGGGGATCGTCGATCCCGAGGAAATCCGCCGTGCGATTCGCGCGGAAACAGTCCTGATTACCGTGATGCAGGCGAACAACGAGCTCGGCACGATCCAGCCGATCGAAGAAATCGCGCACCTGGCAGCCGAGACCGGCGTGTGCTTCCATTGCGACGCGGTGCAGTCGGCCGGAAAGGTCCAGCTGGACGTCGGAAAACTCGGGGTCGATCTGCTCTCCGTTTCCGCGCACAAGTTTTGCGGACCGAAGGGCATCGGCGCGCTCTATGTCCGCGCCGGCCGCCCGATCTCGCCGCGCGCCTGGGGCGGACACGCTGAGCGCGACCGCCGCGCAGGTACGGAAAATGTTCCGGGCATCGTCGGAATCGGCAAGGCGGCAGAGGTTGCGCGCACCGTGTTGGCCGAAGATAGCGCCCGTATTCGTTCCTTGCGCGACCATCTGGAAACCGCACTTCTGGAACGAATTCCCAACGTACGGCTCAACGGCGATCGCAACCGCCGCGTGCCGAACACCTCCAATCTTTCCTTTCCCGGTGCAGGCGGCGAAGCTCTGCTGATCGCCCTGGATCTGCAGGGCCTGGCATGTTCCACCGGCGCAGCCTGCTCGTCCGGATCGACAGAGCCGTCGCACGTGCTGCTGGCCGCAGGGCTTTCACACGACGACGCCCGCTCCAGCCTGCGTTTCAGTCTCGGCCGCCCATCCACCGCCGCCGATGTGGATCGTGCGATCGAAATCATCCCCAAGGTTGTCGAGCGCATCCGGGCGCTCTCTCCGCGCGAACAAGAAGCCACCGCGATGCACGCACGGTGAACGACGTGACGATGCCAGCTCTCGATCCACTCCACAGCACGGCGGGCGCGACGGCGAACGCGATGGGAAGCCGCGCCGCGGCAGCACACACGATCGCGGTCGCAATGTCGGGCGGAGTCGACAGCTCCACCGTCGCCGCAATCCTGCACGAGCGCGGCCGGTCAATCGTGGGACTTACGATGCAGCTTTGGAATCAGCGCCGCCTGCCCCAATTGCAGGGAGATGGGCCCCGACACCATCGCTGCTGCTCGCTCGATGACGTCTACGACGCGCGCCGCGTGGCCGAACACCTGAGCATTCCGTTCTACGTGATCAATTTCGAGCGCGCCTTCGAGCAGACGGTCGTACGTCCCTTCGTGGAAGACTATCTCGCGGGCCGGACGCCAATCCCGTGCACGCGCTGCAACAACGACGTGAAGTTCGAACAGCTCCTGGCAACCGCCCGCCAGATCGGCGCCGCAAAAATCGCCACCGGCCACTACGCCCGCGTCCGCCACAACGCGGAAACCAATCGCTACGAGCTTTTGCGGGCCGTCGATGACACCAAGGATCAGACGTATTTTCTTTTCGGCCTCACGCAGGAGCAGCTCGCGCGCGCGGATTTTCCCCTCGGTGAAATGACCAAGCAGGAAGTGCGCGACATGGCGCGCCGTCTGGCGCTGCCGGTAGCCGAGAAGCCCGAAAGCCAGGAAATCTGCTTCGTCCCGTCCGGCAGCTATGTTCGCTTCATCGAAGGCTATTTGCAGGAGCAGGGAACTGCGGACCGCGGCGACGACAATGGAATGAGGCTGGGAGGCTCGGGCGAGATCGTGACGACATCGGGAGACGTCCTGGGCCGCCACCACGGCCTGCACCACTACACCGTGGGCCAGCGCAGCGGTCTCGGCATCGCAGTCGGCCGTCCGATCTATGTCGTCGCGCTTGACCGCGAAAAAAATCGAGTAATCGTCGGTGACGACGCCGAGCTTCGCAGCTCCGTCTGCGAGGTCCGCGACATCAACTGGATTCCGTTCAAAGCTCCCGGCGCGGCCATTCACGCGCAGGTGCGCATCCGCAACCGCCACCAGCCTGCGGAAGCGGAAATCACCGCACTCACGCCTACGACCGCGCACGTCACGTTCAGCGAACCGCAGCGCGCCATCACGCCCGGCCAGGCCGCCGTATTTTACGCAGGCGAGCAAGTCCTCGGCGGCGGATGGATCAGGTAATTTTCAGGGTCTCGTTCCGCGGGTCGACACTTCCGAGTGACGGAGGGGTCTCGGTTCGGGTGAAAAGTTCGCCGCGGGTCAGATGAAGAGTTCTTCATCCTGCGCTGCGGCTTCCGATGGCTCGGCACGGCGGCCGCTACGGATAAACTCAAGGCCCGCTTTCACGGCCTTGAGCACTGCGGACGCCTGATGCACCGGCTTCCAGACTCTTGAGCGGAACGTCGAGCCGGTTTCTTCGATCACTTCCAGCGCCCCCGTGAGGATGTGATCTGCGCGAACGACCTGGATCCGCAGCCGCTCGACCATGTCGGTAAAGACGCGATCCACTTTCTGCGCCTGCCCGCGCGCGATACGCGCGATTTCCGCGCCATCGCCCATGATGCTGGCCAGACGCTCCTCGGAATCCTCCAGGATGCGGTTGGTGCGGAGAAGGATGGGGTCTATGCGCGCCTGCAACTGCTGTGCGATGCGGGTGAAGGTTCCGATGGCCTGACGCAACTGAAGAAACATGGCCAACAGAATCGCCATCTGAATCACGATGGCAATCGTAGCCACAACGATGAAGACTTCGAGCCAGCCCGACATGAGCGAACTCCCCAGTTGCTACAGCAAAACTCTAGGACAGCTTGGCTTCCCGCTTGTACGCTTCTTTGCCGGTCTCGACGGCGGCCTGAATGCCTTCCTTCTGGCGGGCCATAATTTCCTTGCTGCGCTCAATCAGATCCTCAGCGCGTTCGCGCAGTTCGCGAGCCTTTTTCTGGGCGTAGTCGCGGCCTTCCTCGGCCTTCGACGTCAGATACTCGCGTGTCTCCTCGCCGGACTTGGGAGCGAACAGAATCCCGACCAGCGCTCCGATACCCAAGCCCACGAGAAAAAAAGAAACTTTGGAACCAACGTTATCGGCCATAGCGGACCTCCAAATCGCAGACTAGCATAGGCGTCCTAGGACGGCAAGGAAGCCCGTTGCAAATCAGCAAATTAGAACGCCCGGGAGCGTACGGTGCCGTATGGAAAGCTTACGGCTGCAACGGCGCCGATCTCGCTTCCGCCGCTTGACGCAATCCGTCGAAGACCCGCTGCGCCTGATGGCGCGGGATTTCGGCGGCAAGGTCGTCGACGCTGAGCTGCTTCAGACGGGCGATGCTGCCGAATTTTCGCAGCAGCTTGTGAGCGGTCCGGTCGCCCACCCCGGGAATCTCGGTAAGCGAGGTACGGATCCGGCCCCTCGTCCGGCGCTGGCGGTGAAATGTGACGGCGAAGCGGTGCGTTTCATCGCGGATCTGCTGAATGAGGTGGAGTACCGGGGAGTGATGATCAAGCGCGACGGGTTGGCCTTCGCGACCCAGCACATAGAGGATCTCTTCTTTTTTCGCGATGCTCGCCATCGGCTGATTGATGATCTGGAGCCTGTCGAGTGCCTGCGCGGCGGCGTGCAGTTGCCCCAGCCCGCCGTCGATCAGGATCAGGCTCGGCAGCGGCTTTTTCTCTTCCTGCAAACGCCGGTAGCGGCGTTCGACCGCTTCACGCATGCTGGCAAAATCGTCACGCAACAGGCCTTCGGTCTGGTCCGGGCCCGGAATCATCGCGTCGCCGCGAAGGATGAACTTGCGGTAGTCGGATTTTTTGATTTTGCCGTCTTCCCAGACGACCATCGAGGCCACGGTATCGGATCCCTGAATGTGCGAAATGTCGAAACTCTCGATTCGCCGGGGTGGTTCCGGCAGACCGAGCGTGGACTCGAGCGCTTCCGCGATGGCCTTCGGGCTCGGTTTCAGCACGCGAAACCGCTGGATGAAGGAATGCTGCGCATTTTTCTCGACGAGCTCGAGGAACTGATGTTTCTGGCCGCGTTGCGGGTTGAAGATTTCGACTCGGTGGCCGGCCTGCTCGGTCAGCACATCCTCGAGCAGTGCGCGATCTTCGAAATCGATCGGTGTATGGATGTAGCGGGGCAGGTACCCCGCTTCGAGGTAAAGCTGTTTCAGCAGGGACGGCAGGAATTCCGTGGGGTCGAACTCGGCCTGATCCTCCCAGTAAAAGTCCCGGCGATCGACCACGCGGCCGCCGCGCAGATGAAACAGGTTCACAGCTACCTGCGGCGGTTCGGCGTACCAGGCAATCACGTCCGTGTCATCCCCTTCCGCGGCGGCGATTTTCTGGCGCTCCTCCATCTCGGCGAGTGTGCGCAACAGATCGCGGTATCCGCCCGCCTCCTCATAGCGTTGTTCATCGGAGGCGCGCTCCATGCGGTCCTTCAGGCTGCGCGAAAGATCGCTGCGGCGGCCTTCGAGGAACAGGCGGACATCGCGGGCGGCTTCCGCGTAGCGTTCATCGGTGACGAGGTCTGCACACGGGCCGAGACAGCGGTGAATGTAATACTGCAGGCACGGCCGAGGATGCGTGCGATCGAGATCGACGGTGCACGAGGGGACCAGGAAGTGCTTGTGGATCAGGTGGACCAGCCGGTAGGCGAGGCTGGCGGGGAAGTACGGTCCGAAATAGGTCGAACCGTCTTTACTCAGGCGCCGCGTTACATACACTCGCGGATATTTCTCGAATCCGGTGTAGCGGATGTAGGGATAGGTTTTGTCGTCTCGCAGCAGGACGTTGAATTTCGGGGTATGACGCTTGATCAGGTTGTTCTCGAGTGCGAGGGCTTCTTTTTCGTTGTCGACGACGATGTAATCCAGGTCCGCAATCTCGCGGACCAGAGAGCCGGTCTTTGCGTCCATCCAGCGCGATTCGAGAAAATAGGATTTCACCCGGCTGCGCAGTGAGCGGGCCTTGCCCACGTAGAGGATTTTGCCCGCCGCATCTTGGAACATGTACACGCCGGGTGAAGGCGGGAGCTGATCGACTTTTTCGCGAAGTTCCATCTGGGGCGCGTTACAATTGACGAGAAGGTAGCTCGCGCGGCGCGAGAAGACTAGCCCGCCGAGACATACTCAATGATAGCAAACGGCATCGAGCGAGATCGAGTAACCCCATGCGCTCTGTGATGATCGGGATGGCACTCGCGGCCCTGGTCGCCGCACCTACGAGGGCGCAGCAGAAGAACCAGGCGCCGCCGAGTCCCCCGCCGGCAGGCAATTCCTCGGGCGAATCCTCGTCGTCGCCGAACGGGCCGCCGGCGCCGCCGGCGGACACTTCTTCGGGCCAATCATCTTCCAATTCCACACCGAAGGCGCCGCCGGCGTCCGACTTGACCACCTATGATCCCGTGACGGCGGAGGAAGACGTTGAAGTTGGCCAGTTCTATATGCGCAAGGGCGATATCGATGCGGCGATCGGCCGTTTTCAGGACGCCGTTCGGCTGCGGTCGAATTTCGCGAAGCCGCGCTTGCTGGCGGCCGAGGCGTTTGAGAAGAAAGGCGACAAAGTCGACGCCGTGAAGTATTACAAAGAGTATTTACAGGTGCTGACCAAAGCGCCGGACGCGAAGAAGATCCAGAACAGGATCGAGAAGCTCTCGGCCGAGTAGGTTTTCCTCAGGTCCCGCATCCCTGCGTGGATTTCTCTGTCGGGTGAGTTGCTCCGCCGCCCGCGTCTGCGTTGGTCGCTTGGGCGAATCAGTCCCGGGTTATTTGCCCTGCAGGACCCAGTCGGATGTGGTCTGGTCGAATGCGAAGCCGAAGCGGTTGAAGGCTGAGCCCGTAGACTCCTTCCGCACGACGTGCGCGCGGCCCGCGTGACGTTCAGCGCCGCCCGATGTCAGAAATACGTCGACCGCGGTGCCCTTCACCAGCGGGACCACGCAGCTGCAGAGGAAGCCGCCGGCGCTGACATTGTCCGTCGTCGTTTGTTCATCGAACGTGTTTCCATTGGCGTCGGTGCCCCGAAGTTTCAGCATAACCCGCATCTGCACCCGCTTGTGTACGCGCCGCTCGGGCTGCTTGCCCTTCAGCTCTTCGGCCAGCGCTGATTTCAAGGCCGTGAAGTCGACGGGCTTGTGGAAGTAGCCCTTGGCACCGAGGCTCTCGCAGTGCTCCTTGTATTTCGTGCCGGCCTCGCCGGTGATCACGAAAATCGGAATGCGCGAGGTGTAGCTCAGCGAATGAAGGCTCTGGCAAAGCTCGAAGCCGGAAAATCCCGGCATCATCAGGTCGAGAAGGATCGCGTCGGGCTTGTTTTCGAGCGCCAGACCGAGCGCCTGCTCGGGATCTCCCGTCTCTACGATCTGGTAGGAGCCGGAGAGCCGCATGCGGAGAAGGCCGCGCACCGCCTCGTCGTCATCGACGATTAGAAGTTTCGGCATGGACTTCCCGCCTACAGTCCCTGGCCCGGTCTTCGACTCGTGCGTTAGGGTCGACATCAGATCGCCTCCGTGACGACGCGCCGATCCAGTGCTTCGCGGATCTTTCGCGTCAGCAATTCGCGAGTAAACGGTTTCAAAAGAAAAACACTGCCCGGATCAACCGGGCCCTGCGAACCGACCGCTTGGCCGGTATATCCGGACATATACGCCAGCCGTATTTCCGGCCGGCGGCGCGCAAGTTCTTGGGCCAACTGGCGGCCTCCCATGCCGGGCATGACCATGTCGGTGAGCAGCAGATCAATCGGTCCTTTGAAGCGCTCGCTCACTTCGAGAGCTTCCAGGCCGTCCTTGGCTTCAAGAACCTTGTACCCGCAGAGCTCGAGCGTGTTGCGGGTGAGCGTGCGCAGCGAGGACTCGTCTTCGGCGAGCAGAATCGTCTCGTTGCCAGTGAACGAAGTGGCCGCGCCAATGGGCGCGTCCGTGATGATGGCATCGTCTACGCGCGGGAGATAGATCTTGAACGTGGTGCCGGCACCCGGGGCGCTGTAAATGTCGATGTAGCCGCCGCTCTGTTTCACCACACCGTACACAGTCGAAAGGCCGAGACCCGTGCCTTTGCCTTTTTCCTTGGTGGTGAAAAACGGCTCGAACGCTCGCGCCTTTGTTTCGGCGTCCATGCCGATGCCGCTGTCGGTGACCGTCAGGCAGACGTAGGGTCCGGGCTGCACCGGATACGGGTAACGGCGTACGAACGCTTCGTCCATCACCATGTTCTGCGTGTCGATCAGCAGCTTGCCGCCCTGCGGCATGGCGTCGCGCGCATTGACGACGAGGTTCAGAAGCACCTGCTCGAGCTGGCTCTGATCCGCTTTCAGACGGCCGAGATCGGGCCCCAGGACGGTCGACAGTTCGATGTCCTCGCCGATCAGCCGACGAAGCATTTTGTCCATGTCGAGAACGACGACGTTCAGATCGAGGACCTTGGGATCGAGCACCTGCTGACGGCTGAAAGCCAGCAGCTGGCGCGTCAGCGAAGCGGCGCGTTTTCCGGCTTTCAGGATCTCGTCGACGCTGCTGCGCAAACTGTTCTCGGGGTCGAGGCTTTCCTGAAGAAATTCCGCGTAACCGATGATCACGCCGAGAAGGTTGTTGAAATCGTGGGCCACCCCGCCAGAGAGCCGTCCCACGGCTTCCATCTTCTGGGCCTGCCGGAATTTCTCCTCGAGCTGCCGCTGTTCGCTGACGTCGCGGTTGACCACGACGAATTTCTCGACCTTGCCCTGCTGGTTCAGAATCGCGCTCGCGCCGGATTCGATGGTGTGCCAGCTTCCATCTTTGTGGCGCATGCGATATTGCACGGTGCCGCCCGGGTTCGCGGCGGTGGCCTGCTTCACCGCCTGCTGGGCCGTATAGACGTCGTCCGGGTGCACGTGGTCGTAAAAGGACGTGCCCGCCAGCTCGTCGTCCATGAATCCCAGAATCCGCGCGTAGGCGGGGCTGTTATAGAGCCGCCGCCCGTCCGGATCGACCACGGCGATCATGTCCATGGCATTCTCGCTGATCAGGCGGAACAGCTCCTCGCGCTGGACGAGCTGGTGGCGGATGCGGTAAATCTGGAACTGCTGATAGATCGTGTAAAGGTCAAACAAAAGGACCATGCCGACCAGACCGCGCATCGCCAGGCTCATGTGCAGACTGTCAAATTCGCCGCCGGCGTACTGCCGCAGCATCGGGAAGCTGAACGAGATGATGCCGAGCGTGAGCAGGAGCGTCACCAGAATGGCGGACGACCAGAGCACCCATTCCCGTCGCTCGATGCGACGCATTCCGACCTGAATGTTACCGTGTGAAGGCAGTTTCATAGTGATCCGTCCTCAGTATGTATGGGTACTAGATCGGCCTAGTCGTGTGGGGTTTCTGCTTAGTTTGCTGCGCAAAAGTACCGATTCGGTGCGGTCGGGCCCGTAACGAACTGACGGGCAATGGTTTAGAGAATCCTTGGAACGGGAAAACGAGCCAGAAAACGCATCGCGCGTGCGTAATCCGTAAACCCTTTTTCGTCGTTGCGGAATCGCGGTGAGTGCGATTCTCGTCGGCAGCGAACGAAGCGGATGGGGTGCTTCACGTGGAGCATTTCGTGAAACAGGACGTAGGCGACTACGTACGTCGGAACCCCTTCATGATCCAGCTGGCGATTCAGGACAATTTGGTTCAGGGCCGGATCGAAGCAGCCGAGTTGAGACCGCCAAACGCGCCGGCTCCATCCGAGGCGTGGGCGCTCGAGGGCACTGTGAAAATAGGTTTGGTTCAACGCGTCAAACAGCGGCTCGAGGTTGTGATGTGCACCGACGGGGCGATGCTCCATGCGGCGCGCCCGGCGGCGTCGATTGACCGCGATTTGCTGTCGCGTGGATCGCGCCGCGGAAAAAAGTCGATAACTTTCCAGCAGATCCATCGGCGCGCGGCGTCGATACAGGCGTCCCAGCAAAATCGCCGCAATGGCCTCCACGGCAACGTGCGGTGCGCGGCGCATCACGTCGGAGAGTCTCACGTAGGCAACGTCCTCGCGCAGCCGGATCGTGTGCGAGAGGTCCGCGTAGGGATGATATTCGACCACGAAATGCGGCGGGCGTCCTGCGCAGCCCAGCCGCGTGTAGATGCGTTGAAAAATCCGCTCGCCGCCGGGAACGGCACGATTGGGCTTGTGCGCCGCGCGGCGCTCTTCGATCACTGCTTTCGCCTCACCGGGGGAGCTTGCGATTCCTTTTCCGCTTCCGTGATGTCGTCGAGCGCGTCTTTCGTACCCGCGATCGCGTCTTCCAGTGTGTCGCGGTAGGTGTCGAGCTCGGGTCCGTCCTTCTCCCATTTCTGCAGAGTTCCCAGGAACGCGGCGTCTTTCGCGCGCATGAGTTTCAGCGCGTCGTGGATGTCTGCGTGCTTTTCAGTCGCCAGAGCGATCTGGTCAGCCGCATCGTCGATGCAGCCGGCGTAACCGTTCAGCAGGCCGTTCAGGATTTCGTCGCGGCGGCGCTCCTGCACGTTGCGGTCCAGCTCGTATTGGAATTTGGTGAGGCGATCCTCGGCGAACGCCAGGTAGAGCTTGATGCGCTCGGCCGGCTCGCGCGCATCGCGGATTTTATCGGCTTCCCCGTCGCTCAAATAGTCCTTTTGTTGCGCAGCGAGCGCGGGATGTGCGGTGAGCGGCCGCGCGAGGACCGGCGAGAGAAGGGCAGTGACCGCGATCAGTGCGAAACGATGATTCATGACCCAGGGCCCTAGCTTAAATTCGTCTCGGCAAAAAAACAAATCGGTTGAAACGGGTTCGGCCCAGCCGCGCAGACAGGGCCCACGAAACGCAGGACCGTTTACTGTGGCGCGTCCGCATGACCCGGCTTTCCAGCCGGCGCGCGCCCAAACAGATGCTCGATGAGATGTCGGTTAAGATCGCCGAGTTCCTGCCGAATGGCCACAAACGGAGCCTGGTCCTCGCTGGTCATGTTGACGATTTCCGCGTCAAGCCGTCGCAGGGAATCGCGCAGCGAAAATTGCAGCTGCTTGTAGCCGCCCGGATGCTTTTGCGCATCCAGCCCCATTGCGTCGAGCGCCTTGTCGCACGATTGAACCTCATCACGATAGGTTTCAAGAACCATGAGCGCTTCGGGCAACTTGTCCTGGGACACGTCGCTGTCGATTTCGGCAAACTCGGCGTCGCCGAGCTGCGGCATCAGCTTGGCGCGGTTGACAGGACTCGGCTCGTGCGTCAGCCGGCTGCGAAGGTCCGCGACGCGGTCCTGACACAAACCGGGGCCCGCGATCGACAGAGCGGCCAGAACGATCGCCCCAATGCGGACCTTCACGGGCATGGCTACCTCTTCTTGTTATGCAATTCGCGGATCAGGATGCGCACGCGGGCTGTGGATACAAAATACATATCGCTGTTTTGATCTTTGTTCAACTGAAGAAATTTTTGATAGGCCTCGATGGCTGGCTCGATCTGGCCCAGATTGTCCAAACAGGAGGCGCGAACGTACCAGCTCGGGAGCGGCAGATCCTCGCGTTTCGAGAGCGCGTCGAGCGCCGCCAGCGCCTGCGAGTAATTCTTGCTGCCGTACTCGGCATCGACCAGATAGGCGAGCACGTCATTGGCGCCCGGGTTGGCGTTGTAGGCTGCCACGAGCCAGTGGCTGGCGTCGGCATAATCCTTGGCTTGCAGGTAAGCTTCGCCGAGGCGCGCGGCGATGTCAGGATCGCGAGGGGCGAGCACGGCGGCCTTGTTGAGGGCGCCGACCGCGTCGGCGTAGCGCTTCTGTTTCCATAAAATATCCGAGCGGAGTTTCAGGGCGCGTACATCCTCCGCGCCGGACTTCGCGGCACGGTCGAGCTCGGCCAGCGAATCGTCATATTTGCCCTGGTCGAACAGCAGGGAGGCGTGGTCCACGCGCGCTTTCACGTCGTTGGGATGCGACTCGAGGTAAACGGCCAATTCGGCGGCCGCATCCGGGGATTTCTTTTCCGCCAGAAGCGTTTCCTCCAGTCCGCGGTGAGCTTGGCCCATCTCAGCGGGCGTGCCCTGCAGGGCGAGTGAAGCGCGATATTCGGCTTCCGCGTCGGCATCCTGGTTCGAAGCAAGTAACGCGTGCGCCAGCGAAAGCCGGATCTTGATATCCGCGTCGTCCAGTTTCCGCGCCGCCCGGAATTGTTCGATCGCGTCGGGAAGTTTTCTGGCGTTTTCGAGTGCCGTCCCCAGCACCCATTTCGTGCGTGCATCGGCCGGGTTCAAATCGGCGGCTTTTTCAAGCGGATCGAGCGCCGCAGCCGGATCCGTTGTCATCAGCACGACGCCCAGGTTCAGGTATGCCGCGGCCATTTTCGGATCGAGTTCGATGGCCCGCTGATACTCGGCCTTCGCATCGTCGGGACGCTTCAATGCCGAATCGATGTAGCCGAGGTCGTAGTGAACAATGGCGTCGTCGGGCTTCTTCGCCAGATAGTCCTGATAATTCTTCGCCGCGGATTCGAAATCCTGCTTCTCGAGCGCGGCCTGGGCCGCATCCAGAAGATCGTTGAGCTCCTTGGCTGCCGGATCGGATACCACGCGCCTGTGCGTCGGCGATGCGGACTGCGCGGAACAGCGCAGCACACCACCTAGCAGCGCGCACAGCGCGCAAACTGCCAGCGGAGTCGAGCGCCGTCTCATGCGGAGGAGCGAGTTTCGCCGGGCAGCCTCGGTTTAATGGCTGCGGCGTGGCTATCGAGTTCATGGCCGTTTCCGTTGCGGCCGTTCATGACGCGCGCCAGGTATTTGCCGGTGTGCGACTGAGAATTGCGCGCCACCTGTTCGGGCGTCCCGGCCGCAATCACCTGTCCGCCCGCGTCGCCCCCTTCGGGACCCAGATCGATGATCCAATCGGCCGATTTGATCACGTCGAGGTTGTGTTCGATGATCAGCACAGACGCTCCGCCTTCCAGCAGTTTTCGAAACGAGGTCAGCAGCTTCTGAATATCGTCGAAATGCAAGCCTGTGGTCGGCTCGTCGAAAATGTACAGAATTCCGGTGTTGTCCTGCCGCGTGAGATGCGCGGCAAGCTTCAGGCGTTGCGCCTCGCCGCCCGAAAGCGTCGTCCCGGACTGGCCCAGCCGCAAATATCCCAGCCCGACTTCGTCAAGTAGCGCAAGCCGCGCGGTGACCTTCGGATAGGGCGCGAAAAACGCGAGAGCCTCGCGCACCGTCATTTGCAGCACGTCGTGAATATTCTTTCCGCGATGAAGCACCTCGAGCACACTGCTTTTGTATCGGGTGCCGCGGCATTCCTCGCACACGAGTTCCACGTCTGCCAGAAAACGCATCTCGACGGTGACCGTGCCGTCTCCCTGGCACGCTTCGCACCGCCCGCCGGGAATATTGAACGAGAAATGCCCCGCGCCCAGGCCGCGCTTCTTTGCTTCCGGAGCGGCCGCGAAAAGATCGCGGATCGCATCGAAAGCCTTCATGTACGTCGCTGGGTTCGAGCGCGGTGTGCGCCCGATGGGGGATTGATCGACCATTTCGACGGCGGCAATGGCGGCGTCGCCGTCGATGCGGTCGCAGAACTCGCGCCAGTTGCTGCCGGTACGTTTCGCTTCCAAAGCCTTGAAAATCACGTCGTAGACCAGCGTGGATTTTCCCGATCCCGAAACTCCCGTGACCGCGACCAGTATGCCCAGCGGCACGGCCACATCGACGCCCTGCAGATTGTGGCTGTGGGCCCCGGTAACTTTCAGGAATTTGCCCTGCGGTTTGCGCCGGCGCGAGGGCACCGCGATCTTCAGTTCTCCGCGCAAATAGCGGCCGGTGAGCGACAGCGGGCTTTTCAGCAGTTCCTCGCGCGTTCCGGAGAAAATCAATTCGCCGCCATGTTCGCCTGCGCCGGGGCCGAGATCGAGAATCGTGTCCGCCGCGAGCATCGTATCGGGATCGTGCTCGACCACCAGCAGCGTGTTTCCCAGGTCGCGCAGGCCCTTCAGGATCTCAATCAGCCGGTTCGTGTCACGGGGATGCAATCCGATTGACGGCTCGTCGAGCACGTACAGGGCGCCCACCAGATGCGATCCCAGAGAAGTTGCCAGCTGAATCCGCTGCGCCTCGCCGCCGGAAAGCGTAGAAGTCAGCCGGTCAAGCGTCAGATAGTCGAGACCCACTTCGTCCAGAAATCGCAGCCGCTGCTCGATTTCCTCCAGCACTTTCTCTGCAATCACCGTTTCGGCCGGGCTCAGCTGCAAGCCGGAGAAAAAGGGCCGCGCCTCCTTCACCGTCATCTGGCAGACCCCGGTGATGGAGCGGCCGGCGATCTTCACGGCCCGCGCCTCGGCGCGCAGCCGCGTGCCTTTGCAGTCAGGGCAGAGCGCGTACCCGCGGTAGCGGCTCAGGAACACACGCACGTGTAGTTTGTATTTCTTGCGCTCGAGCCAGGCGAAAAATCCCTTTACACCGGGAAAATCTTCCTGGCGGTCGCCATCGAGAATCGCGTTCCGCTGCGCAGCGGTCAGTTCGCGGTAGGGAACGTCGAACGGGATCCCTTTCGCGCGGGCGTAGCGTTTCATGTCCATCGTCAGCTGACGATAGCGCGGCTTGGTCCACGGCTCGATCGCGCCGTCCGCCAGCGATTTGCTTTTGTCCGGCACTACGCGGTCCAGGTCAAAGTCGATCGTATTGCCGAATCCCTGGCAGCGCGGACAGGCGCCATAGGGATTGTTGAACGAAAAAAGGCGGGGCTCCGGTTCCTGATACACCGTACCGCATTTTCTGCAGTCGAAACGTTCGTTGAAAACCAGCCGCTCCGGCGGCGCGGTATCGCCCTCGTCCGCCACAAACTGCAGAATCGCCTCGCCGCGCCCCTCGCGGTAACAAATCTCGATCGAATCCACCAGCCGAGCGCGAATATCCGGCGACAGGGCCAGCCGGTCCACCAGCACAAACACCGGTTTTGCGAAATCGACGTCCAGCAAATCCTCCGGCGTCGCAAATTCGAAAACCCGGCCGCCCTGATACAGGCGATTGAACCCGCGCTTGCGCAAACCTGTCAGCGCCAGGCGAATCACTTCGGGCGTCGGCTTCGCGGCTTTTCGCGGACGAGCGGACGACTCCTTATGCGACCACCCCGCCGCCGATTCGGGCGCCAACGTCAGCTCGTAGAGTACGTAAAACCGTCTGCCTTCCGGCAGCGCCAGCACGCGCGCTGCGATTTCGTCCAGCGTGTCCTTGCGAACCTCTTCACCGCAGTTCACGCAGAACGTATGGCCCACACGCGCGTACAACAGCCGCAGGTAGTCGTAGATTTCTGTCGCCGTTCCCACGGTCGACCGCGGGTTACGCGTGGAATTTTTCTGACGAATCGAAATCGCGGGTGCAATCCCGGTAATTTCGTCCACATCGGGCTTTTCAATTCGTTCCAGGAATTGCCGGGCATAGGCGGAAAGCGACTCGATGTAGCGCCGTTGCCCTTCGGCATAAAGTGTGTCGAACGCCAGACTCGATTTCCCTGAGCCGGAAACGCCGGTCACGACCGTGATGGCGTTATGGGGAATCACAAAATCGATGTTCTTCAGATTGTGGACACGCGCGCCCCGGACGCGGATCTCCTCGACATCCTGCGTGGCGGGAATAGCGGCCGCCTGCGGCACAGCTCCGTTTGCGACCGCAGCCGTCTCTGTGGGTTCCGTTGGCATCGGCCTAAACAGAAAATTATACGCCCGCGGGCACGTACCGGCAAATGGGCCAAGTTGTGGGCCTGGAAGCACCCGTGGGTGCAAGGTGCTGCGTATTGGCGCCCTGGAAATCAATCGCGTTCTCCAGAGCGAACGCGAAACTTCGTCGCCTTCCGCCGCGTCGCCCCCGAACTCGGACCGCCAGGCTTGATGAGCTGCTACCGACCCGCGTCGCCGCTGACACGGCTGAATCGCCCGACAGGTCTCCTGTGGAGCTCGGGGCGCGCTCCAGATCCCATCCAGAGCGGAGCTCGAAGGGCGCACAGCGTTGCCAGCAACCGGCGGACGGGATGTACCGGGATGCGGCTTCACCTACCGCCCTTCGGTGGTAGACTCGGCTCGCAAACCATCAATGAGATCGGAGGGATTCGATGACTCGTGCCCTTTGTAAGTGGATCCTGCTCTCGGCCGCACTCCTGGCGCCGGCGACGAGTTTCGCACAGGTGGACTGCACGCGGGACGGCCTGCAAGCGGCCACCAATCTCTACGTGAACGCTCAAACCAAAGGCGATCTTTCCGGCCTCCCGCTCGCGACCGGGCTTGCCTACATCGAGAACATGCAGGTCCTCGACATCAAATCCGGAGTCATTCAGAAGCCGCTGAAGATCGATTTTCATCGAACCTTGATCGACACGGCCAGCTGCCAGACGTTTACCGAAGTGATTGTCACGGACAAAAGCCACCCCTACGTTCTCGGCACGCGCCTCAGGGTCAATCACGACAAAATCGTTGAGATCGAATCAATGGTGACGCAGGAAGGCGACTGGCTATTCAACGCCGATAATTACTACAAGTGGTCGCCCACGGAGGATTGGGGGGTGATTCCGCCGGGACAGCGCGACACGCGCGATACCCTGGTGGCCGCAGCCAACGCCTACCTCGACGCGTTCTTGGAAAAGAAGCTCGACTTGGTGCCGTGGGGAGAGCCGTGCAACCGCACCGAAGGTGGCATCCGCACCGGTAAAGGCGCCCCAGACGATAGCTGTACGGTCGGCGTGCCGGCCGGCGTGAACATCGTAGCGCGGCGTTTCGTCGTGGATGAGGCGACGGGAGCGATTGTCGCGTTCTGCACTTTCGGCGTCGGCGGATTGCCCGATGCCCACCTCTTTCGCATACAGAACGGCAAGCTGCGTTACGTGCACACTCTGACGCATGTGCCGGCAGGCTACCATGTTCGGGTGAACGGGAAGCCGGTGCCCAGCTCCCCACCGAGCAGCCCAACGCCCGATAACCATCAATGATGATCCGTCGGCTTGACGGAAAAGTTCGCGCTGGGATCCGCTTGTCCGTTTCGCGGTGATCAGTCCGCCAGTCTGCGTCCCGGGAAACGGTTATATTTTCGTTCCGCGCTTGGCGCGGGCTCACCGTGACCGGGGTGATTTTCCCCCAACTGGCCCGCTTCACCGATGTCGCGCTTCTGCTGCTGCGACTCATGGTGGGGATCGTGTTCCTCACAAGCGGCTATAAACATCTCAACGACCCGAAAACGCGAAGCAAAGACCCGGCCATCGGTTTGATTCTGCTGATGCTCGGCGCGATTCAGAAGAAGAAATTCGCTTGGCACTCGGGTTTCTGGGGCAATTCAGGGACGAATGGTTGGAGCTGCTAAACGATTTGAGTCCGATGGATTCGACGAAGGCCTGAGAAGTCGGATTTCTGCTTGGCTGGTTTGGCTTTCCCGGCCGAGGCCCGTTCATCCCGGAGTAACGAACGGGGTATAAGAGCAGTAACCCGTATCGCGGACCTGGATGGAAAGGAAACGATGCGTCGAAAGGAGGAATGTGTGAAACGGATCACTTTCTCGCTCATTGCAATCGCATCGCAGGCAGGCGTTCTCGCCTCCACGGCCCGGACATCCGGACGCGCCGATGAACAAGCGGTCCCGATCTTCGGAATCAAAATACCTTCCGGATACCGCGATCGGAAGTTGGTCTCCGTGGCCCACGAAGAAGGCAACCTCAACGATATCCGCGCCATTCTGGGCAACGATCAAGCGATCAAGGCCTACCGGGAAGGGGCGCTTCGATTTCCCGATGGCCCAATGATCGCCCGGATCGCTTGGGCTTACGTGCCGTCGGAGGAAAACGACAAAGTGTTCGGCCGAGCCCAGTCTTTCGTTCCCGGGCCCGCTCCGGATTGGTACCTTCAGTTCATGGTTAAGGACTCGAAAAAGTACGCGGCGACGGGCGGCTGGGGCTACGCTCAATTTAGTAAGGACGGCCGACCCGCCGACGAGGCGAAGCTCCAGACTTGCTATCCCTGCCACGAAGCTATGAAAGATCGTGACTTCGTCTTTACCCGTTACGCACCTTGATACCAGGAGCCGACAACAAAGTGGCGACTGGTACGGCAACCATCGGAAGGGTACTAGGAGCTCTCCGGAAAACAGTTGTGGCCGCTCCCTGGTCGCGAGTAACCCGTTATCGGCCGTGCAGCCCAATGGCAGTAGAGGCAATGAAATGACACAACTCAGGAGGCAGTTATGAGCACGAACGCAGTCCGTGGTATCGACACCAGCGTCGCACCCGTCGACATGAAGTTCGAGATCGTCGTCATCCCCGTGTCGGATGTCGACCGAGCGAAGGAATTCTACACCAAGCTCGGTTGGCGGCTCGACGCCGACTACGACAACGGTAAAGATTACCGCGTGATTCAGTTCACGCCCCCGGGCTCGGGGTGCTCGATCATCTTCGGCAGGAACGTCACCGGGGCGGCACCCGGCTCCGCCCAAGGCCTCTACCTGGTCGTTTCCGACATCGAGGCCGCCCGCAAAGCGTTGCTCGATCGCGGCGTCCAGATCAGTGCGGTGTTCCACAACGACGGCGTGTACGCGGGCACGGACGAGGCCTACCTGTTTGGAAGAGTCCGCGTCAGCGGCCCGGATCCCGAGCATCGCAGCTACCGCTCGTTCGCTTCATTCCGTGACCCGGACGGCAACGGCTGGCTGTTCCAGGAAATCACCATGCGGCTTGCCGGCCGCATCGATCCCGCGATCACCACGTTCGCGTCGGCGAACGATCTGGCGAACGCCATGCGGCGCGCCGCGGCCGCCCACGGCGAACATGAGAAGCGCATCGGCCAGGCAGATCCGAACTGGCCCGACTGGTATGCCAATTACATCGCCGCGGAGCAAGCCGGGACCGAGCTGCCCAAGTGAGCACCTCCGGCGTGAACCGTGAACCGGCACTCGCCGGGCAGACCGTCGTCGTGATCGGCGGCAGCTCGGGCATCGGGCTCGAGACGTCCAGGCGAGCACGGTCAGAGGGCGCCGATGTCGTTCTCACCGGCCGTGACCCCCAACGCCTCGATCGCGCCGTACGTGAGCTCGGCGCGCGTAACAGTGCGGCCTTCGACGGCACCGACTTCGAGCGGCTCGAGCGGTTCTTTGACGAGCTGCCTGCGCCGATCGACCACGTCCTGGTTTCCGCCGGCAGCCCGTACTACGCGCGGCTGGCAGGGTTTGTCCGGGCGGAACGCAGTTGTTCATCGGTGGAACGGGCGGTCGTCGGCCGGCCGCGGGCCCGCTCATCGTAGCGCTCACCGCCGCGATGTCCGCACTTACCAGAGCGCTCGCGCTCGAGCTTGCGCCTGTCCGCGTCAACCTCATTGCCCCGGGTTTCGTCGACACGCCGCTGTCGGCATCGCTGCTCGGCCCTCAGCTCGACGCGCGTCGCGAGCAGCTCCGCACCACGCTTCCCATCCGCCGCCGTCGGACCTGCCGACATCGCCATGCTCACCGTTCACCTCATGACCAATGCAGCAATCACCGGAGCAACTTATGACATCGACGGCGGCCAGCAGCTCGTCGAGGCTTGATCCTGCGATTCATCGACGTGAGCGACGCCGGCCGTCTCTGTCTTCACCTGTGCCACACCGGGATGCGAACAGCGGACGAGGGAGTTCCAAGCGAAGACGGAGGCAGGCCGAAAAGCGACAATTCGGAAGTCGGCCTGGGGTCGCGGCCTAATCGCCGTTGGCAGTCGATTTCGGGGCGAAGTATCCCGTGCGTGTGCGGACGTTCAGCTTGCCGCGGCCGTTCGGGGGAATCACTTTGACAGCCACCTGTCGGAACGAGCCGTCGTGCGCCGTGTTCGTCGGGTAGTAGCCCAGCGTGTATTGATTGCGGATTTCCTGCGCGATCTGTTCGCACACGGGTGTGACTTGCGAAAGGTTGTCCGGGAAATACGCCAGCCCGCCGGTAGCTTCGGCGAGCTTTTGCAAAATCAGTTTCGATTTGCGTACGGTTTTCTTGTCATGCTCCAGATCGTCTTCGCTGTACACACCGATCGCATAGATCGTCGCGTTCGATTCCTGAGCGGCCTTGTAGGCATCTTCGAAGGTTTTCTCGCTGGCGGTGTCGTCCCCGTCGGTCACGAGCAACAGGACGCGCTTGTCCTTGTGCCCCTTCTTCAGATGCTCGAGCGAACCGATCACGGCATCGAACAGCGCCGTGCTCCCGCGCGTCTCGATCCGCGAAAGCGCATCGTGCAGATTTGCCTGGTCGCTCGTGAAGTCGCCATCGGTATCGAGGTAATACTCGTCGTTGAAATTCACCACGAACGCCTCATCCTGCGGATTGCTGGTGCGGACAAACGTCATCGCCGCGGCGTTCACCTGATCCCGCTTCTCGCGCATGCTCCCGCTGTTGTCGATCACCAGTCCCATCGTCACGGGAATATCGTCGCGCGAGAAAAACGACAGATTCTGCTCGATGCCGGCTTCCGACACCTTGAAATTTCCCTGATGCAGATCGGCGACGAACTGGCCCCGCTCGTCCGACACCGTCACGTGCAGCACCACAAGCTCCGTATTCTGGATGATCTTCTTCGGCCCGTTCTCCTGTCCAGGAGTGGGCGGCGGAGGCGGCAGGGGAGTGGGTGCGAGGATCGGCGGCGGGTTCTGCGCCCAGGCCCCAGAGCTTGCGCACACCACCACCATCGCCAAGAACAAAAATTTCATTACGAAGACGGGAAGAGTGCTAATGCCCCGGCGCGAAATATCCGCTCTTAGCGGAAACGGCGAGCGGCGGCATCCCTTTGGGCGGGTTGAGCCGGACTTTAATTTTGCGCCATTTGCCGTCGTGCGCTCGCGGGCCTGGCCGATATCCGAGAACATATTGATTGCGCAGCTCCATGCTTATTTTTGTAGCGATATCGGGCAGCTCGCTCACGTTTTTCACGGCGAACATGCGGCCGCCGGTCATCATCGTCAAATCGCCCAGGAGTCCGGGGCCTTCCCGTTCCTCAGGCGTGGGGCCTCCATCCGGATCGAACAATCCGATGGCATAAATTTGGACGTCCGCCTCTCTTACGAACTTGCGGACTTCCGTCTCGCTGTACCGACTGTGATTATCTCCCCCGTCAGATAGGATGAGCAAAGCTTTCTTTGTGTTGTGTGCTCCGCGCATTTGGCTCAGCCCGAGATACACTCCGTCATAAAGCGCCGTCAGTCCGTGCGCGCCCGTGTACATCAGTCGGTCCTGCAAATCGTCCACGCTCCCGGTGAACGGGCTGATGAGCTGGGCGCGATCGTTGAAATTTACGAGGAAAAATTCGTCTTGGGGATTCGCCGTGCGGAAAAACTGGACCGCGGCCTCGCGCGACTTGTCGATTTTATCGGCCATGCTGCCGCTCATGTCGAATATCACGCCGATGGAAACCGGTACGTCCTCGCTCGAGAAGCGCACGATCTCCTGTTCGACACCGTCTTCGAACACGCGAAAATGCTCCTGCTGAAGTCCCGTCACCAGGCGGCCGAGCGGATCGGTCACCGTCGCGCCCACCAGCGTGATCTGCGTCTCTGTGCGGATCGGCTGGCCTTTCTTTATTTTGAAGGAATCGCCGCTGGGAGGAGGGGTTGCCGGACCGGCTGGGGGTTCGTCCTGCGCACGGGCCGGCCGTGCGCCCAGGGATGCGAGGGAAAATCCGACTACCGCGCAGGCGATCGCCAAACCCCAGTTTCGAGCTGGCTGAACGGCGCGGTGATTCATGGGACCCCCGGGCTCGCTAGGCAAGGATAGTAGCACTCCGCTATTTCAAATCAAGCACGAGTCCAACTTCATCCCCCGCACCGGCGAAAACTGCCGGCGCCCAGGGGACTCGGCAGTCCCGACGAAGGGTGCTACTATGCGGCACGGCAGGGAAGGATCGGGTCTTCATGGCGAATTCGCGTGCGACGAAAGTACTGGCGGTGATCCCGGCGCGATACGCGTCGGTGCGCTTTCCGGGAAAGCCTCTCGCCCCGATTGCGGGTAAGCCCATGATCCAGCACGTGGTTGAGCGCGTCCGCCAGGCCCAGCGCGTCTCGCAAGTCGTCGTCGCCACCGAGGATGCGCGCATCAAGGGCGCCGTCGAAGCGTTTGGAGGGGAAGCGGTCATCACGCGCGCCGACCACCGCACGGGAACCGACCGCGTGGCCGAAGTGGCGACCCACATCACGGCGGAAATCTACGTGAATGTCCAAGGAGACGAGCCGCTGATCGATCCCGGCACGGTCGACGCGCTCGTCGAAGCGATGCTCGCGGACGATTCCATCCAGCTCGCTACGCCGTGCACCGCCATCGGGCAGCCCAACGAAATCATGGATCCCAACATCGTGAAGGTCGTCCGCGACTTCGACAGCAACGCGCTCTATTTTTCACGCGCGCCCGTGCCGTGGGTCCGCGACAGCGCGCAGACCGTCACCGCTCATCACTGGAAGCATCTCGGCCTCTACGGTTTTCGCCGCGACGCGCTGCTCGAATTTCCCACTTTGCCGCCCGGCGAACTCGAGCACCTCGAACAGCTCGAACAGCTCCGCTGGCTTGAAAACGGTTTCCGCATCCGCGTAGTCGAAACCGATTACGACGCCGTCAGCGTCGACGTTCCGCCTGACGTTCAGCGCGTCGAAAAACTCCTGGGAGAGCAAAGCAACGCCTGACCGCCGCTTGGGCGCGGCTAGTGGAGGTGAAATCCGACTTCCACCTTCATCTCGATCGGAACCGCCTGCCCGTCGAGATAGGTCGGGTCATACTTCCATTTCAAGACCGCCTGCAGCGCCGCCGGGATCAACAGCCCGGGCCCGGAAACCGCGCGTGCCTGAATCACATTTCCGTGCTCGTCGATCACCGCATCGATCACCACAACGCCTTCGACCTTCGCCGTCATGGCAATCCGCGGGTAATCCGGATCGACCCGCAGAATCTGTCGCGGCGCTCGCACGTCTCCGCCTACTCGCTGGATTCCGCGCTTCGGCGGTTGTGCGGGCGCCGGCGGGGGAGTGGGGCCGTTCGACATTCCGCCGAGTACCCCGCCAAGCACTCCGCCGTTTTCGCCGCCCGCAACGCCGGATACGGCGCCGGCCGCATCCACTTCCGGCGCACCCTCGTCCTTCACTTCGACAATCTTTTTCGGAATCGCTGTCGGCATCGTGATCGCTTGAGCGAACCGCGTCGGGT
>JBAVUW010000035.1:0-40578 GCA_049696975.1 Candidatus Acidiferrales bacterium
CGGAATTCAGGGTGGGTAGCTTTGATCGCGCCCGCGATGCGGTCGATTTCGTCACGGCCACGATAGACTCCCTTGCTAGGGTCGTAGAAAACGCAATCTTCCGTGTAAATCTCGTCGATGGCGGCGCATGTTCTTAAATGAGTCGCAACAGCACATGGCTGGTAATCAGGGTTTTGCACGCGGAAGGGTTTTAGACGCCCTTAATCTCTCCGCCGTCCATACGCACCGAAGCGCCCGTCAGCCACTTCGCCGCAGGCGACACCAGATAACTCAGCAGATCGGCGATCTCCTCCGGTGTTCCGAAGCGGCTGATGCCGGCTTCCTCCGGAAACTTCTTGATCGCCTCCTCGACGCTGAGATTGTGGGCAGGGGCCCACTTTTCGAAGAAGGACTGTCGGCGTGCCGTCATCACAGCGCCTGGTACCACGCTGTTGACTTGCACGCCGTCGTTGATTCCCTGCTCGGCGAATGCTTTGGCGAGCGCAATAATCGCTGCATTCGTTGCCGCGACCGCCGCAAATCCAGGCTTCGGATCAAGAGCAGCGCTTCCGGAGAGCAACACCACAGACCCCTTCGAAGCCTTTAATGCATCCCAGGCTCGGATCGTCAGGCGACGCGCACCGTGCAGCTTCAGCGCCATACCGTCGTCCCACTGCGCATCCGTCATCTCGAACAAATCAACCTGAGGCACAGCTCCCGCAATATTGAGCAGCGCGTCAATCCTGCCAAAGCGCTCAAGGGTCCCTTTGATGACGATCTCCGCCGATTGCGGTTCGCGCAGGTCCACAGAATAAACAATCGGCTCGGCTCCAACGGACCTGACGCCACCGGCGGCATTTTCCAGCTTGTCCTTATCTCTTGCAACCAACACAATGCCGCAAAATTCGCGTGCGAGTCGTATTGCCGTCGCTCGTCCGATGCCTTGGCTCGCACCGGTTATGATGGCAACCGATTTGATCGCCATGCTATTGCTCCTTCCGGATCATTTTCACTTAGCCGGGCTCGAGGCTCCTGTCGAGAGGGTTTCACGTGCAGCTTCCAGGATCAGCTCAACAACAATGTCTGCCGCTGTATACATCGGAGAATGGTCTACTCGCTTTGACCGGACAGTTGCCCCCATGCGCTCGGCCATGAATCGCTGCGTCTTGGGATTAATCATGCGGTCCTCTTCCGCGATCAGAAACCACGATGGCTTCGCTTTCCACGCCGGTTTAGGAGCCGGCTCTTCAATGCACTTCATCGCAATGGGCCGCTGCACTGCCGCCATGATGCGTATTTGGTCGGCCGAAGCATTGTGGGCAACCGCGCGAGAAAACCCATCTTCCGGCATCCAGAGGAAACCGTGCTTGTCGGGGGCCAGCCTGGGAGCTTGCGGGTGCGGTTCGTCGCGATAAAAAACCCTTGCAACCGTCTCGCCCTCGTCGGGGGCGAGCGCCGCGACAAACACAAGGGACTTAACTCTCTCCTCGGTTACCGCGCCGATGACGGCACCCCCGTACGCGTGGCCGGCCAAGACCACTGGACCACTGGTTCGTTCAAGGACGCGATTCAAAGCGCCAACGTCATCAGTGAGCGATGTGAGTGGGATAGGAGCGCAGATCACCTTAAGGTGGTGACGATCCAGCGGCACAATGACATTGCTCCAACAAGACCCATCCGCCCACGCCCCGTGTACCAACACAACCGTCGAGTTCCAAGGAAAGGCGTTCATCTCGCGACCGCGCTTTCCCCACTTGGCCGCTCGAAGGCATACGCGTTCAGGAACGCTTTCATCGCGGAGGCGATTTCTACGACGTGCGTCTCGATGGCGAAATGCCCGGTGTCCAGAAATCGAATCTCTGCATTGGGAATGTCCCGCCGATACGCTTCCGCACCGGCAGGCACAAAGAACGGGTCGTTCTTCCCCCATACTGCAAGCAGTGGCGGGCGGCTCGTGCGGAAATATTCCTGGAATTTCGGATAGAGCGCGACGTTGCTCGCGTAGTCCAGGAACAGATCGAGTTGAATCTCCTCGTTGCCGGGACGAGCCAGGAGGGCAGAATCTAGTTCGTATGTCTCAGGCGCAATGAGCGATTCGTCCTGAACGCCGTACACGTATTGAGATTTCGTGGCCTCGGGAGTGAGAAATGCGCGCAGCGCCGCGCGATTCTGTTCGGTCGGCTCCCTCCAATACTTCTGGATCAGATTCCAGCCCTCGCTGAGACCTTCTTCATACGCGTTACCGTTTTGCGAGATGATTGCCACGATTTGCTCGGGGTGGGCAAGAGCCAGGCGAAGGCCGACGGGAGCGCCATAATCGAAGACGTACATGGCGAAGCGATTGAGGCCGATCGTTTGAGTGAAAGCCGCAATTGTCTTCGCAATCTGCTCGAAGGTGTAGCGGTAGTTCTTGCGATCTGGAGCGCCTGAGAAGCCGAAGCCGGGAAAGTCGGGCGCCACGACGTGGTACTTGTCCGCGAGTTCCGGAATCAAATTGCGAAACATGTGTGACGATGTGGGAAAACCATGAAGTAAAAGAATGGCCGGAGCATTCGCCGGACCAGCCTCGCGGTAGAACACCTGGATGCCATCGACTGACGCATGCTGATACTTGGTCATATCATCTCCTTCCAAAAATGGTTGAGACTCGGTCAGCAGGTCAGAATTGTTCCAGCTTAGCCATGCCAAATACGACGTGGAATCGCTCGCAATAAATAACGACCGCATCGTATTTCCCGAGGTCGACCGAATCGGGAAGATCGTAGTTTTGATCGCCTTGATTCGCCTTCATAGAACCCAGCTCGACGCTATCCAGCTCACCCTTCACGAACTCTTTTGTGAGATTCTGGTCCGTGCGCTGCGCGAGCAGGACGTGAACGTCCGGACCATTTGAAGTGGTGAAATCCGTCAGCCGGAGATCCCGCTTGCCGTTGGCAGACTGATAGATTGAGGCACGCCCGCTCGTCGGATGAGCCTTGCCGGTCAGCAACCCGGTGTAGAGAGGCTGAAGATCGCTGCTCGAGGCAAAGGGTGCTGGCTCGCTGACCTGCTTATTGATCCACAGTTTCTCGGGACGGAAAACCCACCAGGCGAGTATGACGACGGGCACACCCACACCTGCCAATATCCACTTTTTCCTCAAAAGCCAGGAACCTACGGCACCAGTCATGGTTTGCTCCTTTCCGAAGGTGGATCGGGCAGTGTCAGGCTGCCCGATCCGCGTGCATCGAGGTTCTTGCTTAGAACTTTTCTAGAGGTGCGGCGCCGAAGTTCGCGTCGAAACGCTCGCAGTAGATCGAAACGGTTTGGAATTTGCCGAGGTCCGTGCCGCTCGGTATTGTGTAGTTCTGGTCGCCTTCATTCCCCTTCAGCTTGCCCAGCTCCACGCGCTCGGTATTGGTCTTGAGAAAGTTGGCATCGTCGTCGGCGTCCTTGAGGGCGACCAAAATCACGTGAACGTCGGGGCCGTTGGACGTCTTGAAGTTTGTCAGACGAAGAAGCAGTTTCCCGTCCGCTTCTTGGTAGATCGTAACTCGGCCTGAAGTCTGGTGAACTTTTCCGTGGAAGGTGCCGGTTTCGAGGGTTTTGGCTTGCTGCTTCGCGGTCTCCTGCGCGTAGTTTGGTGATTGCAGAACAACGACAGCCAGAATCGCAACGAGTGCCAACGCCAGCTTGATTTCGCGAACCATCGGGTTTCTCCTTTTTCGTTCGGCCGTTGTGTGCGCACCCGCAGGCGCTCGGCCTTCACGGTTCATAGGAGAAGATTCCGCGTCAAAAGTTTCATAGGGAATGAAAATTACTTGAGCTTAGGGGGCTAGCTGTGACCGGTTCGCAGTTTCGCCATCACACGATCCATAATTGGCTCAAAGACCTTCGGGGGCAACTCGAAGGAATTACTCTCCGACACGATCTTTATCGTCTTTCGACTCGAATCATAAAGCACGTGGCAGGCACGGCATTGCGATAGATGCAACTCCAGTTCCTGGCGGACCTCCGGCGAGACTTGTCCTTCCAGATAGTCTGCAAACTCAGCGAAGAATTCCTCGCAACTGATCATCGCACTGCTCCCTTACTGCTTTCCGCGAGGTGGGGCGAAAGCCATTCTCGTAGCATGAGCCTGCCCCTTAGGAGTCGCGTTTTCACCGCCGGAACGCTCAATCCCAACTGGCGGGCAACCTCTTCCGATGAAAGCTGTTCGATATCCCGGAGCACGACAACCATGCGGTATTTGGCGGGCATCTGCAGGAGACCTTTTTCAACGAGTTCCCGGATTTCCGCCTTTGAATGCGACTGCTCGGGGTCGGCCTGCCATGCCCGTACCTGGCGGGGACGAAAGTCCCCGTCTTCATCGGCTTGATTCTGGTCTAGGCTTTCGATGTTTCTCCGCCCACGCAGCCGTTGAAGCGCGGCATTCCTGGCGATGCTGATCAGCCAAGTCGAGAACTTCGAGCGGCCCTGGAACCCCCCGATGTGCTTGAACGCGCTGAGCAATGTATCCTGCATCGCATCCTGAGCATCGGCGGCGTCGCCCAAGATGGCGATCAAGGTCCTATAAATCGGCTGGGTATGCCGTCGAACCAGCTCTTCGAACGCCTCCAAACCACCGCCCTGTGCTTGGGCGACCAACTCCGAGTCTGCATCCTGCAATGTCTCGATGAGATGCACGGCTCCCTCTCGGGCCATAAGAGTGGGCGCAGCGCCCGAAGGATTCACATTATTTTTCTCGAATGCCAACGGGGATTCAAAGTCCGGTTGTATTCCGAGACCCATTTGGAGGGTATTCGAGAAATTATTGAGAGCGGTGACCACGACACATTCCAAAATCTGCTCGGACGTAAACCCCAAGGTCTCTAGCTTTGCAGTGTCGTCGCGAGAAAAATCCCCAAAACGCGCCCCCAGTTTGACGGCGAAGTCCAACAGAGCGATGTCGGCTTCCGAGAGGTTGGACACGTGATGGTCGACGGCGATCTGATCTGCTTCCTCGGCCGAGATACCTAACCCGCGGAGCAAATTGCAATGCACGGCAACGCAGTACGAATTCAGGTTCGCCGCAGACACTGCCAACAGAATCGCCTCTTTCTGAACCCGCGTCAGGAAATCCTCAGGCAGCAATACGGCTCCGACCGCTTCCAGTTCCGCTTGTAGCAGATCAGGACGCAATGTCTGGCCCCGGAAAAAGTTCGGTATGAATCCGTGACTCTGCTGAACCACGGCAAACGGCGCAAATGAATTTGGACTCAAGTATGGAGCAGGTAGATATGGACCCTTTTGTCTTGGTTTCGACTGACTGCCACTTGAAGCCGCACGGAGCGAGACCTCGGATCCCGCTTGATTCCCACTTGGCCGAAGATTGGGCGGCTTGAAATCTGGCTCCGGTTCCAAAGCCACGGATAACGTGCAGCGGTAAAGTGCCAACGCTGTGACGACGACAGCTTCAAAGATCGCTTCGTCGCTGAACTGCTGCGCCCGCAATGCTTCAATGTCCCGATGGCCCACCGAGGAAGCGTTTCGGCTCAGTCTAAGACAAAATTCGAACAAGGCGCGGTCGAGCGGCGAGAGGTTCGCCTGCCGAAAGTCGTTCAGCAGATCATCGATTTGCACCTGCGGCACGCCCAAAAAAGACAGCACGCCGCCACCGAGAGCCACGCAATAAATGTCTCCTCGGTCGGCAGCAACGCCTAGCAGAATCTGTTCCTTTTGGATGCGGGAAATCGCGCCATCGCGGAAAGTCACGGCTTCCTCGAGTTTAGCGTGCGCGGACATCACACGAGGCAACGCGCTCTGCGCCCGGACGAGGTTAGGAGCGAATCCAAGACCTTCTCGAAACACGACTAGCGGATCAAACTCTTGTTCCAGCCCGACCTCATCTTGAGAGCTCATTCCCGCACCATCGGTCCAAGAACCATCGCACCGTGACTATAGATCTTCGGCTCCCAGAGGCGCAACTCCCTGTTGTTTTTATCGCCTCTGTCGAATTTTCCGCATCCTTTGCTCATGATGCCGTCTCACGTCATGGCTGATGAGTTTGATGGCAGCTGTGACCGGCAAGTTCGGCGGTCGGTGAACGGCGCGAACTCACTTTGGCCGTTCGCCTGGTTGTAAGGAGCAGCGTTCAACTCTCGTCATGATCAATGTCGCATCAACGCGAATACTTATCCTCGGGGAAGGCTTTGCAGGGCTCATTGTGGCGATCGAACTGGGGAAGGTGCTCGGTCGAAATCCGGCCGTAGAGTGACGCTGATCAACCGCAATAGCTTTTCCTCGTTTACCCCGATGCTTCATGACGTTGCGGTGAGCGACCTGGATCTCACAACGATTGTGAATCCCATCCGTAAGATCCTGCGACATGTCCGTTTCTTCGCAGGACGGGTCGAGCAAATAGATCTGGGGCTCAGGAAGGTCGTCGTTTCCCGTGGCTTTGATTGTCATCAGCATGCGCTCCCGTTCGATCTGCTTGTTATAGGTCTGGGCTCGGTCACCAACCACCCGTCGTGCTGCCATGGAGTATCGTTGAATTCTTCGATCGTCGACTCGAAATCCGCTAAGGGATTCAGGTCTTCCCCATGAGGGGCGCGCTCATCCGCATCACCGACGGCAGCCCGTCCTCGACTGACGGAGTGCATGCATTCCTGCTGTTTAAAATCGCGGACCACCAAACGGGAGACTCTCCAAAAATAGCCGACGAACCGGGTAAGAAGTAATTTCTTCGAGGTTCGGCCGCTGCGGATGCGCCCTGTCTGCCTCCATCGTGCGCAAAACAACATGGCCAGACGTCGAATCCAAAAAATCAGCGTGGTTGGCGCACATTTACGATATGCCATGTCACTCAAATCGGGGTAGCATAGGGCAGAGCGATCCGAATTGGGAGGAAGGAGGTCGCCCGATGAAGAGATTGTATTGGCACGCAACGCTGGTTGTGCTGGCGTATGCTGCAGTCGTCATTCGGCAGCTCGAACCTCTCGCAAGGCTCGGCGGCGCGCTCCGACCCGACCAAGTCCCTCTTTTCGCAGGCCTCGCCGATATGGTTCCCCTGGTTGCTTTGCTTTCGTTGTGGGCGCATCTCTCGAAAGCAGGCGCCTGGGTCCTTTTGTTTTTGGCCGTGCCCCTCGTGATCGGCGGTTATTCCCATTTTCTGAGCCCTGGTTCGGACAAGGTCTTCCGGATGGCTCCGGGTGAATTGATCTCCGCCTTTCCGATCAGCGCAGTGCTGCTATGTACGTTTGAGTTTTGGGGCGTCTTGTTGAGCGGTCAGCTTCTTCGGCGCTCGTCATCCTCCGTCGCGAGTGCATAACTCAGGATCATTCCGCGGAACGCGCAGACAGACGCTTCTCTATTTGAGCGTGGGTGAGCCAGCCTCATGAATTCGCTTTTTCGATTTTTCTTCAAGCCAACTGCGGGTGCTGCGAGCATCGTGCTGATTCGTCTAGCTGTCGGTACGATCTTTTTCACGCAGGGCATTCTCAAGTTTATCGATCCCAAGATGGGTGTAGTCCGTTTCACTAAAATCGGATTTGCGCATCCGTACTTCACCGCGCATTTCGTCGGAACGTTCGAGATCGTGTGTGCCCTTCTGCTATTGCTCGGATTATGGACCAAGGCAGCCGCCGTGCCGCTACTGATCGTGATTACGACAGCGATTGCGACGACAAAAATCCCAGAACTGTTTCGGGCGAATCAGGGTTTCTGGTACATGGTGAGCGACGCACGCACCGATTTTGCGATGCTATGCTCGCTGGTTTTCCTCATTTCCGTAGGCGGCGGAGCGTGGTCGATCGATGCGCGTCGCGACTCGGAGAGCCATGAGTGAATCTGAGAAATCGAGGCGTCAATTTCCAAAGTTCACGCGCCGCGCGGCTGGAGCGGCACTCGCGTCATCTAGCGGAGCTCGTGCTCACACCGCCATGGTCGCACCGCACGTTGAATCCGCCGCAGTGCAAAACGGGGCGTATGCTCGGCCATGGAGAGGCGATCCGTGTGAAGCGAGGCGAACGCGTCCTATTCCATGTCTTGAACGGAAGCGCCACGGAAATTCGCAGTCTGGAGCGGTCGGAATCGAATCTGATGCTTTGCAAGCAGGGGCTTCAGAACTGCGGCCACCAAAAACTGTCTCAAAAGAGGGGTTTGTAAGGCTCCCCGCTAATTTAGACAGTCAGGGCCTGGCTTTTTTGGGTCAACCGCAATGGAGATCGAAATCCTAGAAAACGTCGTAGGGGAGTGAGCTGTGGTGCGGTTCTGCACAAGCTGAGCACCGATGATTCGCGTGAATGCTCCGGATGATCAGGATGTCCTTTACGACGTGTCTAGCCGGGCCCATTTACACTACTGAGAAAATCGCCGAGATGCCCCGTCAACCCCACGAGCAAAACGGCGACTGCTTCGATAAGGAGGCGGTAATTTGGCAAGGCTTGCTCGGGATGGCGACGCGCTCGGAAGTGTATCGAAAACACGAGACAGATGAGCACGCTCGATACACAGCCCAGAACCAGGTGCATCAACAGAATTCCTTTTAGCTTTTCTCCCTCAAGCGCCCATTGCCACGCGATTAGACCGGTGGCCACGACTGGCACAATAGAGACAGCAGCTACCAGTAGATTGAAATACGCCGCCGCACCCAGCGTGCGATTCTTCGTCCATTGCGCCAGATAGTCGAACCCAACGGCCGCGGTAAACAGCGCAATCGGGAAGTGAATCAGCACGACATGCTGCGCGTGCCTGTCTTTGCTGGGACAGCTGTTAGACTACTGCTCGAAAGACTAATTCCACCGCGCTAAGTAATCGGCTCGTCTTCTCCCATCTTTGGCCCCTTGCCACGGCTCGTGACCCCAGTCGGCAATATTTGTACTCGAATGTTCCCAACACCTTCGTATGAACTCGTCGATACGCTGTGAATCCAAGGTCCCCGAGATCATTCAGTTTGTTTCGGTGGGAGATTCCAGTCTGTACCAGGTGATTTCCATCAATTTTCGGTATTTGGCGCGTCGCAAAAAAGGCTTTCCATTCTGTCCAGAACAGTTGTATTTTCCCCGCGGGCTTGCGTGTGTTCTCCGCCCTTTTCTTTGAAAAGCATCCGTAATTCCGCGAGGTTCGATTGAGCGCTGAGGCGCCAGAACGACTGCTCTGGTTACCGCTGGTTGCGCGAGAACGCGCTGACGCCAAGTCTACTGAGAGTGTACCTCGCGCGACCGCTGTTCTCAGTGACGAAGAATTATTGGGAATGGCGCGGTCGGGCAATTCTGATGCGATTGGAGTTCTTTTCGATCGTTATTCGCGGTTGATTCTGGGTATCGGCTTCCGAATTCTACGGGATACCGGGGAAGCGGAAGACTTGCTCCAAGAAGTCTTTCTCAGGCTATGCAGCAAGGGGAACACATTCGACGCGACCAAGGGACCAGCCCGCGGATGGATGGTCCAGGTGGCGTATCGCCGAGCCCTGGACCGCCGTTCCTATCTCACGAAGCGGAGTTTTTACAATGGTACAGAGGTCGGCGAGATTGAGAATGCTTTAGAGGACGCCATCGGTCTCGAAGAACTAGTCGCGTCGCGGCTTTCAGGAGAACAGTTGCACGCGGCGTTCGCGACATTAAGTGAAAAACAACGAGCGACGCTTGAACTTTTCTTCTTCGAGAGTTGCAGCCTTCAGGAGATCGCCCAGCGACTGGGCGATACCCTTCAAAACGTTCGGCACCATTATTATCGAGGCTTGGAGCATTTGCGAAAGACGGCTGCGGCTCTGGCGTTGCTTGGCGAGAAATAAACTCATGAGAACTGGTCCCGACATTCGCTCCGCTTGCAGTGAAGAGTTCGGAGAATTGTGCGCGCTTTTCACCGCCGCAGCTCTGGACGCTCCGGACTACGAACGACTCGAAGCGCATCTCCGAGTCTGCGACAAATGCCGGACGGTCCTGGGCGACTACAACAGTCTGGCCACCGAAGGAATGGCGAAAATCGCCGCAGCCGTCAGTGATGGCGACGAGTCTGCCGCCGCGGAACATATCTGGACCAGCCCAGACGCGCAAGCAAATGCGAAGGAGCTGTTGCTCAGAACGTTGCAAGTGAAGCAAGCAAACCCCGGCGTCTTTGGAACTCCTGCACATAACCACCTCGCGGGCATCCGCGCGACCCGCGCATCATCCTGGGGCAGTCGACAGGCGGCGTTGCTGAAGGTTGCCGCGGTTCTGATTCTTGGAGTCGCCGTAGGTTACGGGATCGGGTTCAAGAAGAGCCGCAGCGGCCACGCGGGTCAGGCCGGAGTGTCATCTGTCGCGTCCAGCCAGGACGCTGAGTTGCAAACTATTCTCACGCAACGCAAAGCGCTCAATGCACAACTTGCCACGAATTCGCAGACCATCGCTGATCTCAACGAACGTTCCCAGCGTGACGAAAAAGAGATGGCCGAGCTCAAGGAAGCCAAGGCCTCGCTTGAAAAGGCCACAAGCGAGCTCAGTTCTACGAATGAACAGCAGGCAGGCAGCCTTGATTCGATCTCCACGCAACGAAATGACCTGCAGCACAAATTGCAGGATGCCGAACAATCCCTTCAAAACGTCCAGAACGAGCTCAATAAATCACAAGAGGAACGCCAGAAGACGCTGCTTCAAACGGCCAGCCTCGAGTCGAGAATCGGAGAGCTCACCGCGCAGTTGCGGGAAACGAGTGAAAGCTCCGACCGGGAAAAGGATTTTCTTGCGTCTGATCGCGACATTCGCGATCTCATGGGTGCACGGCAGCTGTACATCGCCGACGTCTTCGACGTGGACCACAATGGAAAGAAGCGAAAACCGTTCGGGCGAGTCTTCTATACGAAGGGAAAATCTTTGATCTTCTACGCTTTCGATTTGGACGAGCAGGCGGGCCCGCGTGACGCCAAGACCTTCGAGGTGTGGGGAAGTCCGTACGCCGATCAATCAAGCCCTGTCAGCCTCGGGATCTTCTATATGGACAATGAAGCGAACCGCCGGTGGGTCTTCAAGTCAGATGATCCAAATGCCTTGGCGCAGATCAACGCGCTTTTCGTGACGGTCGAACCGAACGGCAAAAGCAAAACTCCGAGCGGCAAGCCGTTCCTCTACGCATACCTTCGGACGGCACCGGCGAATCATCCCTAAGCACAGTGCTTCGTGGCTTGGTGACTTGTAACTGGTTCGCACCCGTCTGCCCGCACAGGTCCACGCGGCTTTGTGAGAATTCAGTGAATATCGACCCGTCGCGGTACATTTCGCGACTCCTCGGCGAATGCACTACATACGTACCCGATAGGATTCAAACTGGGGAGACGGCTTCGTGAAAACATTCTGCGTATCGCTTCTGTGTCTGATCGTATTGCTGCTGGCGGGTCGCGCGGCGGGACAATCCACGAATGCCGCGATTACGGGGCGCGTGACCGATCCCACGAAGGCTGTAATCGGCGGCGCCCAGGTCACAGCAATCAATGCGGGGACGAACGTCAGTTACGAAGCCACAACCAACGGCACGGGCAGCTACGTGATTCCTGATTTGCCCCCCGGACCCTACCGGGTCGAGGTTGAGAAGATGGGCTTCAAGACGATTGTCGAGACCGGAGTTGTTCTTCACGTGCAGGATACCGTCGAGCTGAACTACGAAATGGCGCTGGGCGCAGCTTCGGAATCGATCACCGTCAGGGCCGATCAAACCAACATGAACACGACGGACGGTTCGGTGAGTACGGTGATTGACCAGAACTTTGTCGAGAACCTTCCGCTCAATGGCCGCAGTTTTCAAACACTCATCCAGCTCACTCCAGGAGTTGTCTTAACCCCGAACATCCAAGGGGCGGAAGGACAGTTCAGCGTGAACGGCCAGCGCGCCGCATCGAACTATTGGATGGTGGACGGGGTAAGCGCGAATATCGGGACCGGCGCAAACTTCAACCAGGGGACCGGAGCGGGAGGCGCCCTGGGTTCCTTCAGCGTCCTGGGCGGCACGAACAGCCTGGTTTCGGTCGATGCGATGGAGGAATTCCGCATTCAAACTTCCTCGTATGCCCCGGAATTCGGGCGATCGCCAGGTGCCCAGATTTCCATCGTCACCCGATCAGGGACCGACGAGTTCCATGGCACAGCGTTTGATTACTTGCGCAATTCCGCGTTCGACGCGAACGATTGGTTTGCAGACTTCGCGGGCCTGCCGAAGCCCGCAGAACGGCAGAATGATTTTGGAGGAACCTTCAGCGGCCCCGTTGTGAAAGACAACACGTTTTTCTTCTTCTCCTATGAAGGGCTTCGGCTTCGGTTACCGGAAACGACACTGAGCAGCGTTCCTGATCTCGGCGCACGCAGCGCTGCAGTGGCCGCGGTGCAACCATTCCTGAACGCATACCCGATGCCGAACGGCGCCGATGATACCGCGACGGGAGTCGCGCAATTCAATTCAAGCTATACGAATCCCGCCACTCTTGACGCCTACAGTCTTCGGGTGGACCACAAACTGACCAGGGGGCTCACTTTATTCGGGAGATACGACTACTCACCCTCCGAGTTGCTCGATCGCGCGGGCAGCACGCTATATACATTGAGCGATGTGGAGAGATACCGCATCGACACACAAACGGCGACCGCAGCAGCCGTCTGGTCGATCACACCTCTTGCCGCAAATGATTTCAGGTTTAACTACAGCCGGACGAATTCCTCCAACTCGAGCTCGCTCGATAATTTTGGCGGCGCAGTGCCCTTCACCACGGTGCCATTCCCGAGCCCCTTTACCAGTCAGAATGCCGCTTTCATATTCGCCGTTTTCGGCTTGGCGCATCCCTATCTCCAAGTGGGGGCCACTGCGCGGAACGCCCAGCGACAGATCAACCTGGTGGACGACCTGTCCTGGCAGAAAGGCCCTCACAATCTCAAGTTCGGAGTTGACTATCGCCGGCTATCGCCATCACATGATCCTGGTCTGTATTCACAGGCTCCCATCTTTCTCAGCGTTGGCGCTGCCATTACCGGCGACTTAGGTTTTGCTTCGAAGCAGTCCTTACGCTCGTCGACATTCCTCCTGCAGAATCTCGGTGTTTTCGCTCAAGATACCTGGCGGGTGAATTCGCGGCTGACGATTACGTACGGCCTGCGCTGGGACGTGGACTTTGCACCGTCCTCGACCAGCGGACCAGCCATTCCGGCGGTCACGGGCTACGACCTGGCTAACCTGTCGAGCCTGGCTCTGGCATCTGCGGGAACTTCACCTTTCGCAACTCGCCTCGGGAACGTGGCTCCTCGCCTGGGCCTGGCCTACCAGCTCTCCGGAAGCCAGAATTGGGCACGTGTCGTTCGAGGCGGATTCGGTGTGTTTTACGACCTCGCCACGTCCGAGGTGGGCAACACTCTCGGAACAGACTATCCGTTCGCCGCGAGCGGTTTCGTCCTGGGTCCTGCCTTCGGTGGTACGGCCGCGAGCGATGCTGCGCCCCCTGCGATCACGCCCGCGGAGTTAAGCTCGCCGGGAGCGGCCCTGCTCGCATTCGATCCCCATCTGAACTTACCTTACACGCTCGAGTGGAATGTCTCGCTGGAGCAGGAACTTGGCGCTCAGCAAAGCATATCAGCTTCATATATAGGCTCGGCTGGGCGGCGCCTTCTGCAAACGGCATACGTGGTCGCGCCGAATTCGACTTTGGCCGACGCGGCGCTGATCGGAAATACTGCGACATCGGACTACGATGCGCTCCAGATTCAATTCGAGCGGCGGCTCTCGCGAGGTCTTCAGGTTCTTGCTTCCTACACATGGTCGCACTCCATCGATGACGGTTCGCTTGGAACATATGGCCTTGGTAGTAACTTCGTTCCTGGGCTTGCGTCAAATTCCAATCGCGGCCCCTCAGACTTTGACCTGCGCAATACGTTTTCAGCGGCACTCACCTACAATCTTCCGGCTCCGAAGACAGATAGCGTGGGCAGTGCGATTCTGAAAGGTTGGTCCCTTGAGAGCGTTGTTCAGGCCTGGTCGGCGCCTCCCGTCAACGTCTACTACGACGGCTTTCAGACGCTGCTCGGAGCTGAGACCGACGTTCGCCCCGACGTCGTTCCGGGCCAGCCTCTGTATCTCTACGGTTCCCAATATCCCGGCGGAAAGGCCTTTAACCCGGCGGCGTTTACGGCGCCGCCGACGGACCCTACGACAGGGATCCCTCTCCGGCAAGGGGACCTCGGCAGAAACGCACTGAGGGGATTCGGTGCAGCGCAGTGGGATTTCGCGGTGCACCGGGATTTCCCGATTCATGAATCGCTCAAGCTGCAGTTCCGGGCGGAGATGTTTAACGTTCTGAATCATCCCAACTTTGCGCCGCCTCAGGGAGATCTGTTCAGCCCTGAGTCAATCAATCCACAATTCGGTCTGTCGACGCAAATGCTCGGGCAATACCTGGGAGGGCTGAACGTGGGCGGAGGAGGTTTTAATGGGCTGTATCAAGTCGGCGGTCCCCGCTCCATTCAACTCGCTCTGAAATTGATGTTCTAGCAACGCCGGTTGCGGCCCGCCATTCAGCACCGGACGGCGGCCGCGCAGTTGTTTCGCACTGCCAGCAAAGTGGAGCGTAACCCAACGGGAGGTTTGAGCGGAATGCGGAAGATTCGAAATCAAAAGCGGGTGCTGATCCTGGCGGCCGGTTTGTGCTGCGGCGTTGCTGTTGCAGGCTCGGCAGCGGCGCAGGAGCCAAAGCCTCTTGTCGTTGAAGACGCCTTAAACAACAAACAGTTCGCCGCGCTGCTGCCACTTTCCTTGTCTCCGGATGGAAAGGATCTCGCTTATACCGTTCAGGACAACGGACGTGCCAGACGTATGGATTTAGAGACGTACGATCGGACCGGTATTCCCCCGTGGGGTGTTGGGAGCGATATTTGGGTTCGAAACACCGAGTCGGCCGCGGAGCGAAACCTGACCGCCGGCGACGGCGACAACTGGCTACCCGTATGGTCTCCGGATGGCCGCTACCTCGCGTTCCTTTCCGATCGCGGTGGCACCGGACAAGCGAGGCTTTGGATTTGGGATAAAAAAGACAATCAATTGAGAAAAGTATCGGATGCGAACGTACACAGCGATGAACTCGAATGGACCCGCGACAGCCAGCAGCTGCTGGTGACGGTCCTGCCGGAGGGGCTTACTCCGGAACAGTACGCCAGCAAACTGTCGTTGCGTTCGACGAGCGAGAAGCAGAAAGAGAGAGAAATCAGCAGTCCAAGCGTCATCTTGTACCAAGGCAGCCGCGACTCCACCGATCGAGAAAAGCATCCGCAGGCCGATCCCTGGAATCTCGATCAGGGCTTGCGGGATTTGATCTCCATTGACGCTCGTACCGGAAAAGCCAAAACCCTCACTCATGGTGCGAGGATTACCTCGTATTTGCTTTCGCCCGATGGTTCGCAGATCGTCTATACAATTCCAAAACGATTTGAAAAGCCCGGATCACAGCAGATTTTGTACGACATTGCCTTAGTGGGAAGCGGTGGTGGCGATGGGCGGACCGTCGCGGCGGACATTCCGCTCAACTTCAATGCTGAATTCAGCTGGTCCCCGGACAGCACGCGAATCAGTTACCGTGAGAGTGGTCCCTATAGGTCGGGTGATTTCTACGTCGTGACGATTCAAGGCGGGAGCCCGGAGAATGTGGCGAAGCTTTCAGTTGCAGGAAAGGATCTCCCTTCGGGGCCGGTAAGGCCCTTGTGGGATGCTCAGGGGGATTCGATCTTTTTCATTCAACATGGGGAGCTTTGGCAGGCATCCCTGATGAATCCGGGGGCGAGAAAAGTCGGCGGAGTACAGAATCGACAGATCATTCGAATGATTCCCCGATCGGGCAGCCTGTTGTGGACGCTCGATGACGGGACGTCGACCGTAGTGATCGCCCACGACGATACGGGGAAGCAGGACGGCTTTTACAGAATCGATTTGCGAAGTGGCGAAAGCACCCGTCTGCTCGAACAGGGTCAGTGTTACACGTGCTCCAGGATCGATCCGGACGTCACCGTTTCGGGAGATGGTCAGAAGATTTTTTACTTTCGGGAGGACGCCCGGCACAGCAGCGAATTGTGGACCACTACAGCCGCCTTCGACAATCAGCGCCAACTGTCCAACGTGAATCCGCAGTTCGAGAAATACGAGATGGGGGCGGCTCGACTCGTTCAGTGGCTCAGCGACGACGGAGAACAATTGCGCGGGGCACTGTTGCTGCCTGCGAACTATCAGGAAGGCAAGCGCTATCCGCTCATCGCGTGGGTTTACGGGGGAAGCTTACTCTCGGATGATCTCGACCATTTTGGCGTTGCCGGTACGGGGACCTTCAACATGCAATTGTTCGCAACGCGAGGTTACGCAGTCCTCCTGCCAGATTCTCCACAGGAACCGGGTACACCCATGGCTGACCTCGCAAAGACTGTTCTCCCGGGCGTGAATAAAGTAATTGAAATGGGGATCGCCGACCCGGATCGCCTTGGCGTGGCGGGACAGAGCAATGGGGGCTATAGCACGCTGGCCTTGATCGTTCAAACGAAACGGTTCAAAGCTGCTATGGAGGCTGACGGCTTTGCTGACCTTATCGGCATGTATAGCGAGATGGATCAGGCTGGGACAGCATTCGGAACTTCCAATCTAGAACACGGCCAGGACGGTTTGGGAGGAACACCCTGGGAAGTTGGGGAAAAGTTCGTCGAGAACTCTCCCATTTATTATCTAGACAGAGTTGAGACACCGCTCCTGATCGTTCATGGCTCAAACGACATAACCGTAGCGCCGTTTCTTGGGGACGAGCTATTCGTAGACATGCGCCGGCTGGGCAAAGAAGTCGAATACGCGAAATACGAAGGGGAAGATCACTCGTCATTTACTTGGAGCTACCCAAACCAGGTGGACTACTGTAATCGGATGATCGCGTGGTTCGAGAAATATCTCAAAGGCGATTCGCCGAAATCCAGTTCGGCCGGCTTAGAACCCTCACACTGAACTTGGGCCGTTGGAAATGCGTCCCTGCGTCTGCGGACGCCCAATGATGTTTTGAAGAAGCGTTTCTCCTTGCGTCCGGATCCTCCTGCAGTCTTCGAGCGCCTTCTATCCGGCGATCCCCTTGACGCGCCTCGCCGCTGGCCGTACGTGGCCGTCAGACGGGAACTGAGCTGTAGAAGGCATACAATGCAGAGTTAAGCAGTTGATAGCGGAGGATCATTCATGACACGCGCGCACGTCGTTATCTTTGCAAGCTTCCTTCTTGTTCTTGTTGCCAACGACGCCGTTACGAAGGGCGGGCAGGCTCCCGGTTCACCGTCACCCCGATCGGGAGACTTTGTTCTGCTCGTTCACGGTGGCGCAGGCGATTACAGTCACACGCCGCCGGACCAGATCGAAGTCCGTCGCGCCGCGATGACCAAAGCCATAGAAGCCGGTTACAACGTGCTGGCGCACGCAGGCAGCAGCTTGGACGCGGTCGAGGCGACGATCCGCGTCATGGAGGACTCCGGAGCCTTCGATGCCGGCCGGGGCGCCTACTACACTCGGGACGGAATAGCTGAGCTTGATTCAGCGATCATGGACGGCCGTACCCTGAGTGCCGGGGCCGTGGCCTCGGTCAGGCACATTGCGAACCCGATCAGCCTCGCCCGGCTGGTCATGGAGAAGACGCCTCACGTCCTGCTGGTCGGCGACGGCGCTGAGCAATTCGCTCAATCCCAGGGGATCGAGTTGGTGTCACCCCTTTATTTCTTTAACGACCGCGAATGGAAGCGCTACCAGGACCTGAAAGCGGCCGACACAAAAGGCGAGTCCGCACTACTCGCTCAGAACGACGTGCATGGAACCGTCGGGGCGGTGGCACTCGACCAAGCGGGCAACTTGGCGGCCGGGACCTCGACGGGCGGCACGACTCTGAAAATGCCGGGACGCGTCGGCGACTCTCCTCTCATCGGGGCTGGCACCTACGCCAACAACGACAGTTGCGCGATATCCGCGACCGGAGTCGGCGAGTTTTTCATACGCAACGTGGTCGCCGCCGATATCTGCGCGCGGGTGCGGTATCTTCACGTCTCACTGAAGCAGGCAGCGAACGATGTGGTGATGAAGGAACTGGTTGCGCAGCACGGGGAAGGCGGGATCATTGGTCTCGATCGCCAGGGCCACGTCGCTATGGTTTTCAACAGCAACGGGATGATGCGAGGCGTAGTGCGAACAGACGGGAAGATAACGATCAAAGTCTCGAGCGACTAAAGCCTAGCGGCTAGGTTAGGACTAGCTGCGGACAAGAGTACTGCGGCTTACTCCGTAACGATTCTTACCAATGATCCGCTGCTTACAAGGTAAACGCAGAAACGCGAAGTAGTTGGATCCTCTTGCCTTTTCCAATGTCTCGCGTCGCGGTCTCGCCTGGCATTCGGCAATTCTTGTTCCAGAGAGTTCCCATCACTCCAGACTCTACCCCTGTAACGAGACAGTTTTCGCTGGGCCCGATCCGCCACGCCGGGAAACCGGGGTGTGCCGCTGTCAGCTCGGAGTGAAATCAACCGTGCGGGATTCTTAGTGGTCTCGATGTGGGAGTCCAGCGCTTCTCTAGGACATTTTTCGTCTTCAGCCAGAGGCAGAATCAATCAGTTGGTCGGCTGCTCTGGCTTAAGATACCTGTCAAAGAACTCGTTCTCGCGTTTCCAAAAGTCTGCCATTGCTACGCCCTTAAACCCGTGCCCCTGGTTGGGATAACGCAAGAGTGTTACGTCCTTTCCCAAGTAGCGGAGACCGTTGTAAATTTCGAGGCACCCCAAGAGGAAGCCCCCGTCATCGTCTCCATCCGCCAGAAGCAATGGGGTCGTAACATTGTTCAGTCGGTAGACGGCTGATAGCTGCATGTACGACTGCGAACTTCCCCAAGGGGATGTTCCTGCAAGGTCGATGATGGACTTGTCCTGCGTGCGTAAAAAGAACGACGACGACGAGTCGGCGGCCACCGCTCCCGCCACCGAAATCGCGCATTGGAATCGAGAGCTCTTCGTAATGACTTGATCGACCACGGCGCCGCCGTTGCTGAATCCGTACAAACACATTCGGTCAGGATCGACAATTCCCCGGTCGATCAACGTATCGACACCTGACACCACGTCGTCAACGGCGATCTCCACGCCTGCGGGACCCTGGGCGCGCGTCGTATGCAGCATGGACCTCCACGGGTTTTCCCAAACATGAGGCCCATCTCCGTCCGGAAAGAACACCGCGTATCCCCTTGCCGCAAGGGCCTGGTTTCCCCACATGGGGTCTCCCTTGAAACTGTTTCCGAGTTTTGGATACGCATCCACGATCAGTGGGTACCGATGTCCCGCCCGACAGCCAACGGGTCTGATCAATATACCTTCCATCTCGTCGCCGCTGGCGTTTCTCCATCGGACGACCTCTTGCGTCCCGGTCTTCCAGTTCCTAACTTGGGGATTGAGATCGGCCACTTCCGTAGCAACATCGACGAGTTCCCCGTGGAGCAAGAGTCTAGACTGCCTTCGCAGCCAGTACCTCCGCCGCTCTTTTTCCGAAGTCTGCTGGAACCTCACTTGATCGGCGGCGTGCTTTGCTCCTGCTCCCGAAGCTCGCGGAGCTCGTGCCAGCGGGCGTACTGATCGGTCTTTCCGGGCTTCGGATCCTCCTCGCCTTTCAGCCAGAACGTAAACCAATCAACATTTCCCTGCTGCGAGACCAGCCGCTCCCAAGGCTTCACGAGTAAGTGAGTCCCGTCAGGGAGCCAGACAAAATCCACGGGCTTCTTGAGGAGCGAGAGACCGGAGAATGATTGCCACCCTCCGAGAAACCCACCCCAGCCGTAATACTCAAGGCGGACGGCTGCGTTAACTTTGTCGAGATTGAACCCGGGAGAGTTCTGGATCCACGAAGCCAGCGAGGAGCCGAAAGGGAGGCCTCCATTCACTGCGGCGTAGTCAGAACCGCCATATAACATGAAGTTGACATAACCGGCATCGAAGCCGTCTGCGAAGGTCGCTGCGGCGAACGGATACTTCGAATGCGTCAACGTGTACGCGACATACGAGACCGTCCTGCTGAAACCGATGATACCCACACGAGCGCGGTCAATCAAACCTCTGCCGTCGAGATAATCGATCGCACCTTCATACGCAGCCATTTGCCGAGGAGCTTCGTCAGGCGTGTTCGTGTATTTCCTGTTCTCGCGCGGATCAGCGGATGAGCCGACCTGCAAAACGACAATGTCCCTGGCCGCGAGGGGTTGCGCCGCGAATGCGCTGCTCCAGGGGCCATCAATCCAAAATCTATCCTCCTCGAACCCATGCGTCTGGATCACGACTGGATATCGTTCTCCTTCTTTGTAATCCGGTGGCAAATACAGCCCTCCGACGACTTCGTGTCCATCCGTTGCCTTCCACTTCACCGTCTCGACCTTCCCGAATGTGAGGCGTGAAAACTGAGGATTCAAGTCAAATAGGAGAGCTTTCCGATGGCTCTCCCGGGACGTCACAAAAATCTTCGGTGGTGTGTTGCTGTTCTCCTCGAGAGAAACTCCAAGCGGGATGCCGGGCTCCAGGTTCTCCGCAGTAGGCGGAACCGCACTCCACGACGCGCCTGCTGTCTTATACGCTTCCGGCGCAACATTCTGGTCATTCTCAGATCGCAGGACCAAGATCCCAGTGCGCTGGTTCCAACTGGACACTTTCACAGACTGATCCGTAATTTCCACGACCGCTTTGCTTGGAACCTCAACCTCAACCACGAAAGTGTGCGCCTCGCGGGCCTTCCGCTCTATGTCGTCGGTAACCTCCAACGGTAGATATGTTCCGGACAAAATTAGTGAATTTCCATCCTTCGCCCAGACCAACGCCCGGTTGAACCACGAAATCGGGGCATCGAGGAGCGTACTGATCTCGCCGCTCGCCGTATCGAGCAACAGGTAGTGGGTCACGTTGGAGCGTTGGCCTTCTCTTCTCGGTTCAACGATATAGGGATGCAGGAGCGAGTCCTGATATGCGGACCAGGAAGGAGGAATATGGGACGCGTATGCTTCCAGGACCGCATACCGGCCATCCGGTGACACGGAAAGCGGCAGATACTCGGACAATTGATCGGCGACGGAGACTCTTGCGGCAGGTTCCCGCCCACGTTGCAGGAATAACTCTTTGTCCGCCCGGTCGAGTTCGTGCGTCGTGCTGGACTGACCAAGGAAGAGGTCTGAGGGGCTCTGCGTTGAGATTACGACGCCATTTCTTCGGGTCGTTTCCGCGGTCGACGTGCCCGCTCGTGGTGGCACGGCCTCGTACACGATGCATTTGCCGTTCGGACTGATGTCGTAGCCCACAACGGCAGTCGAATGATCGGTTAGTCTTTCGATGTGCCTCGTTTTTATGTTCAAACTGTACACTTCGGGGATTTCAGGCGCGTTCTCCCCGAGAAATACGACGGTTTCATTGTCGTTCAGCCATCTCACGTTCTCGATGGCCTCGTGATTTGATGAAGAAGACATCGTAATAAGAACGTCCGGCTTCGGATTTTCGAAGGCGTCCTTCGTCTGGAAGAGCAGGAGAGAATATTCATTCGTGTCGTTTTCCAGATTTCCCCGTCGTACGACCACGATGAATCGCTCGCCATCGGGCGAGAACAACCCCACTCGATCATCCGGCGCTCCACCGAGAAAGTATTCTCGGTCAGCCCACACGGTCATCTCGATCGCGTCTGACACCGTGACGTTGCGTCTCTCGGAACGGGGGCTCTCCGCGGCCCCGCCAGGAATCGCGGCGAAGAAGGAAAACGCGATCAGCCAAAAGCAGGAGCAGCGAAATCGCCGGAGCGCATTTGGCACGATGTCTCCTTTGAATGCGGTTCAAACAGGCTACAGTTCGATTGCCCTCAGAAACTTAGCTTCAGTGATAGTTGTAATGACCGGGGACCACCCTCCTGGAAAAGCGGGTTCAGCCCTCCGAGGCCCTGATTCAACATCGAAGAGGAGCTGAGGTATGTAGGTCCCAACCCAATGTAGGCCAGAGGGTTCGCGAAGTTTGGGTGGTTAAGAAGGTTGAAAGCATCGGTGCGGAACTGAAGAGCCAAACGGTCGGTGATCGTGAACTTCCGGCCAAACGATAAGTCAACCTGGGTCAACCCGAAACCATCGATATCATCCCGGCGTTCCGTTCCCTGGTCACCACTTGGCGGCTCGGAGAATGCGTTGGGATTCAAGCTCTTGCCGCCACCGGCTTGCGAATTGGGAATCCAAATCGGCTGCCCTGGAACCAGGTCGGGACGCGGGTTCGCCCCTCCAATGCTCGCAGTCAGTATGGTCCCATTGAACGGGAATCCGGTTCGGGCCACTATCTGGGTTTCAATCGACCAATTGCTCGTCAGCTGCTCGAGGATCTTTCCTTTCGATACGCTCGGGATCGCGTAGATCAAGGCGCCGGAAAAGCTCTGCCGGACATCGAACGCCGAAGACGCATAGTCGTTTGCGGAAGAAATGACGGTATTCGAGATGGCCTCTAAGACGTCGTCCGATGCGCTGTCAAGAGAGTGCGACCAGGTATAGTTTAGAAGAGCCTGGAGCCGACTCGAAACGGGCCTGCGATACTGCAGCTGCAGGGCATTGTAGTTCGACCGGGCATCGTTTTGAGTCAGGATAAAGGTGCCAGCGAAGTTGTCGTTGGGCTGCGCAATGCCCTCTTGCCTGAGAAGGTCTCTGCCCGCCTGCCCGACATAGGTTAAGGAGACCGCCTGCTGTCCCTTAAACGACTTTTCGAGAGCCACATTCCACTGGTAAGAGCGGGGCAGTTTTAGATTCGGCGAATATCCTCGGACGATGCCACCATAGGGAGGTTCCGTCGAAAGCGCTGGAAGGTATGTCGATGCGTCGCTCAGAGGCAGTGACGCGACGGCGCAGCAATTGACCACATCGTTTGGAAAAGAAGATGCAAGATATCCGGAAGCGTCTGCACCTGTATCGTAAAATATACCGAAGCCACCACGCAGCACGAAATCCCCATTCGGCGTTAGCCGATAAGCCGCTCCGATTCGAGGCGCGAAATCGGTGTAAGTCGTCTTCCAGAGAGAGGTGCCCAGCGGCGCCAGCGTCAGCTCGGCGGGCTGATTGACATTCTCCCAAGAGGCCAGCGTGGTCCCTCCGCGAGCCGAGGGCGCAGGGTTCAGTTCCCATCGAAGCCCGTACGTAAGTGTCAGCCGCGGGGTGATCTTCCAAGTGTCCTGACCGTAAATGGACGTGGAACGCACAAGAAATTGAGATGCATGCGTGACTTCGCCCTCAATGAGAGCCTGCCCTGTGGACAACAAATCGGGAAGATCGAAGGAGATGTACTCAAGCGAAGACTGGTACGGCCGCACGTCGAGGTAAATGGCGCGGTAATCCGCGCCGAATTTGAACTGATGAGTCCCGCGAATCACATTCAAGTCATCGGCGAGATTGACCTGTGTGCTGCGATTCTTGGCAGAAGGTCCGGTTATATATACTCCAGTGTCAAACGTTCCGAAGAGCAAGAAAGAATTCGCCGGATTCGGCAGGCCCGGGCCAAGTGTGTTTAGACTTGGCGGAGCCGCACCTCCAAACGAGTCCAGGCTGGCCACGAAGCTGGCATTTTGCTCCGAATAATTCCCGCGGAGGTTATTTGAGACGCTCGGATTTACAACAGCCGTGAATCCGACGGTCACGGTTCTGGTTCCGACTTGAACGGCGTCTACTTCGCTTAAACTGTCGTTTCGAGTGGCCGTTTCCGACGGTGCTTCGTTGTAGCGACCGAAAACCGCAAATTTGCCGTTGAAAGTATGGTCGATCCGAACGCTGCCGGCGTTCAGCGTCGACGGATTCGAATAGTTGCCTGTGAAGTTCGAAACATAGACGCCAGGTGTGACGGTTCGATCCTGCGGCTGAGGATAAGCGTCGAGGAAAGGTGCCAGCGCCATCGAGGCTGACGCCCGAGCGTATTCGGACGGCACTTGCACGATCATGGTGTTTGGCTGCCTCAACCGCGCACCCTCGTAGGAGATGAAAAAGAAAGTCTTGTCACTCTCGATTGCTCCCCCCAGGAATCCGCCAAAATCGTTGTGGCGTTCCGGAGCACGCGGCTGTCCCGCTTCCTTCGCGAACCAGTCGTTTGCGTCCAGCACGTTATTTCGAAAGTATTCGTAAACTCCGCCATGAAGGTCGTCCGTCCCCGAACGCGTCGTCAGGATCACCTGGCCACCGGGGGCTCGGCCGAATTCAGGCGCGAACGATGACGTCTCCACCCGGAATTCCTGAACCGCTTCCACCGACACCAGGCTGCTCGTTCCGCCAAGAGCGCTGAACGCCTGGGCCGAACCCGTTCCAGAAGTCCCTAACCCAAACAGCTGAGAGACGCCGAAGTTCGCGGACACGCCGTCCACGAGAAAGTTATTGGCGCTCGTACGTTGACCCGCAATGCTGAACTGGCCCTGGCTGCTGGAGTTCGACGGCGCGATCACGACGCCCGGCGTCAGTTGCAGCAGGGTGTTAAAACTGCGCCCGTTGAGCGGAAGAGTCTCGATGAGGTTGCTGTCGATCACTGTGCTGACCGAGCCTGACTCGGTACTGATCAAGGGCGCTCCACCCTCGACCGTTACGCTTTCCGAGGAGGAACCCAGCGCCATCTCGAAATTGATTTCGAGAGAGTCCTCCACGTGAAGGACGACATCCGGCTTGAGGACCGTCTTGAATCCCGTGTTCTCTACCTCGATGCGATAGGTGCCCGGAGGCAGGTTCGTCACGTAATACTCGCCCGAGCCATTCGTCGTCCCCTCGTAGCGGGCATTTGTACCCGCGTTGATGGCTGCGACTTTTGCACCGACAATGAGCGCCTTCTGCGGGTCCGTCACACGGCCGGTGATCGAGGCATTCGTGGATTGCGAACGAGCAACACCAGCACAACAGAGAACCATCACGACCACGATAGCTACAGCTCGGCGCATATGAGGTTTTCTCCTCTTCGCAAACTGCGGATTCATCCACGTGTACGAAATTGAGGAGAGACCTGTACCATTCAAATATTAGACTTCTCGGATTGAAGCTCTGAATCGGGTCGAACGGTCACAATAAGCGCCGCCTTCGCCAAACGAGAGAAGCCATGCACGAACGCCTTCTACTTCTGGCACATTCTCAGGGATGGTTTGCTTCTTTCCGAAGCATCGCGTAGAGGAACGGTTTACCTGTTGGCTTTTCGCTTCCACCGTGCGGCTCGACCGTCACGAAGACAGCGTCAATCTCCGCCAGTTGCTGTGGGTCGTCGCAACGCAACGCCCAGCGGCGATTCGTTTCGTTATCCATGTAGAGAATGCCCAGACTCACGGGCTGTACGGCATCTCCCTGGGGAGTCTCCCGCTGGCCCCACGCCTGGAAGGCACTGGCAGTCTTCGGACCCGGTCGGTGATCCAGATCGAATGCGTAGAAGATCAGTGATTTTCCCTGTGTGTAGAAGACGCGGCCAAAGGGCTTTCGCGTGCGGCTGCTGCTGTCCACATCGAATACGTCCGCAATGTAGAGGTTCCGGGCGCCCATCAGTTCGCGGATATCGCGGTCCGAAGAAAGAAATTGCGCGGCGCTGTTGGCTTTGGTCTGAAGATCACGATTCGTTGCGGAGAGTTCGCTGACCTCGGTCTCCAGCGAGGCAAACCGCAACCTGGCTTTGTCTCGATCTGCCCTCAAATCCACAAGCTCGCCCTGGACCGCGTCGTATGCGCGCCGTGCGTCCTGTAGCTGTGCAGTCACGGCGTCGCGCTGCTGTGAGACAGCCCGCAATTGCTCATCCGAACTCGCATTGGAGGTCTCAAGCTCGTTCGTGCGCGCCTGAAGCGCGGTTAATTCCGAGTGCAGCTTCTCAATTTCCTCCTGCTCTTCTGAACTCTCCGTCTGAAGCAGGCCAAGCTTCTCGCCTTGTGCACGCAGCAGGCGATCGACCGCCTGCTTCTCAGATGTTAGCTTCTGAACGCGATCGTCCGCGGACACAGTCGCTAAAGTAACTGCCTGCCTTGCCGCCGCTTCGATCCGTCTTCCATACCAGAACGCGCCTACGCTGACGGCGAGCGCGAGACAGGCTGCAAGTGCCGCCGTGACGTAGGGATGACTCGCGATGTGTCCCGCTAGGTAGGGCCGAGACGCCGGCCGCTCGAACGAGACTGCTGCTTCGGCGGTACGGAGGCGCGCGAAGAGCTTGCGGCGCGCCTCCGAATCGTCCCAGCTTTTTTCTTCCCGCGGAGCGGCGTAGCGGGAGGCGAGATGCGGGATTCCTTCCTGTGCGAGGATCGTGTACTCGCGATAGGCTTCGCGGCACTCTACGCAGTCCTGCAAATGGTCCTTCAATTCCGCCGATTCGTCGGCGGTCAGCGTCCCTGACATCGCCAGTGCGCACAATTCGCTGAACTTCTCGTGGCTGTTGAGTTGTTCTTCACGCATCGTCATGACTTATTTCTCCCGCAGCTTTTTCACGAAGGCGCTCTTTCGCAGCTTGGCGAGCCCGCGATAGTAGTGGTGGCGCACGTTCGCCAGCGGCTCGTTCAACTTCTCGCTGATCTCGCGGAGTTCGAGGCCTTCAAAATAAAACAGCTCAAGCGTCCGGCGCTGCGTTTCAGGAAGCCCGTCGAACGCCTTTTCCAGCTGCGCCCGGTTGAGCTTTGCGCCGATCTCCCGGTCCAGATCCGTCTCTCCCAATAGAGTATCGTCGAGAGATTCGATCTCTGTACCAAGGTAAAAGCCCCTCCGGCCAAGGTGCGCCCTCTTGTCGAGAGCCCGGTGGAATGCCACCTGGACAATCCACCCCTTCCCGGTGCCTTTTGACGAATCAAAGAGGGACGCCCTCTGGAATACGTGAAAGAACACTTCCTGAACCACATCTTCGGCTTCGCCGTAGTCGTGCAAGACCCGAAGCGCAATTCCCAGGACGAGGCGCGAATATCGATCGAAGAGAATATCGAGAGCGTCCGCATCCCTCGCCTGTAGGCGCACCATGAGTTCTTCGTCGGCGGGAGTTCGCGGATCGGAAGTCGGCGTCTCGGTGGCTGCACGCCGGCGAGTCCTGGCCCAGATGACGGGTAGCTGCAGGGCACGTTCTTGTGGCGGAGCGCTCACGCTTTGAAACCACTCCTTCACCTGATCGCGGAAACCATAATCAGGATGCAGCTGTACGGGAGAGCCGCCGCAGCGACGCGGCAATTCCCGGCGTCAACATACACGAACTCGGAACGAGCGGAAGCGCTTTTTCAATCAAAAAATCGATGCGCGACATGCCTACTTTTGTTGGTACAGATTCGACACCGTAGTCGTATTCGTTAAAACTGGGAGACTTCACGGGATAATCCCTCTGTTTCTAACCCAGCTGAATCGGGCACATCAACTCTGAGCCTGTAGTAATTAACAAACACCTCTTCGCTGCAAGTTCACTTCCGCCCTTCCTGCTCCAAGACTGCGCCCGGACCGTCCGCTTGTTCTGTCAAGGCTCTCCGCTTCGCTCCGATGAACATCCGCTGCGGCGGACGGCCTTGACAGCGCGGACGGCCAGGCGCGGGGCACTCGCAGGAAGGGCATTTGCTTTTTATGCACCGCTTCGCGTTGCACAAAGGGCAAGAACCAAAACCCAAGAAAGGAGCACGCAGGACATGCAGGAAATGACGAAACCCCCCTCTGTTTCCACTCGGCCAGATCGTCGCAACACCGGGCGCACTGGCGGCTCTGGAAAAGGCCGGGCAAGGACCGCAGGAGTTTTTCTCTCGCCAGGAACGCTTCGAATCGTGCCGAACGAAGGACTCCAGGCAATCCTCCGCAGGGATTACCAGCAGATGCGGGAAATGTTTCCAGACACGCCTCTCACATTCGAGGAAATCCTTACAAGGCTCGAAGCACTCGAGCGGAGAGTGAACTCACTAAAAAGAGCTTAGCAGCCCCCAGGACAGCACACATTTGATCAACAAACATTTTGTTCCGAAACAGCGCGCCACTATGTCGGAAGCGACGGAGTCGGAAAAAATGTTCGAGCGTTACCTGAATGGTCAGAATCTTGCCTGGGATCGAGTTCCCGAGACTCAACTGAAGCAGCCCGATTACAGGGTCGAGCACAACCGCAAACCCTGTTTCTTCGAAGTCAAGGAGTTCAGTGATCCGGCAACCAAACCCGTCGGGGCCTTTAGTTCATGCCCTGCGATCCAGGAGAAGCTCACTCAAGCGAGAAAGCAATTCAGGGATTATCGAAATTACTGCTGTGCGGTAGTTCTCTGGAATAGCAAAAGCATTTATCGCACTCTTCTGCTCGATACCGTCGCATCGGGGGCCTTCGGAAAGTACGTCACAGTGGATGCCGATCCGGCGCAAGATCTGGGAGCCAACCCTCCACGCTTTCGATATTCTGGCCCGGCGGAACTAAGCGAAAACGAAAATACAACGATCAGCGCAATTGTCATCCTGGCTCCTTACAGGCTGAACCATCTCTGGCTCGAAATGTGGCGAATTGTGAAGACAAAGCACAATCAGGGGAAGGAAATTACGCCCTGGGTTCAGTTCGATATTCTGCAGCGGCTTTCCTCGGAGCGTGCCCCGAGCCTCTCCTACGAGGGAACCATTCGAGTCATCGTGATTGAGAATCCGTTCGCGAGAATTCCATTTCCACCAGACTTGTTCGTCGGGCCGTTCGACCAAAGGTGGCGAATGGAGTCGGCTTGGCTTAGCCTTTCCTTTGTCGGCTCCGAACTCGCAAAACTGAAGGACACGGGAGTCCCGTTCATTTACCTCTGAGAGTTAGGCATCGTTTCTCGTCAGCGGCATGCGTCCTGCGCAATCATGCGCGGTCACGACATTCAGCGAAAGCAGCATCCTCCTCTCTGCACGAGTCGAGCTACGATTCTCATTCCCCGCCGCCAGGGCCCGGCTCTCGCCGATCGGTCGAAGTCACTGATTCAGGTAGTTGATCCTTGCTCTGCCGCTCATTTTCCTGGGCACGGCTTCGGGCTCATTCCTGCGCCCGGCAGCTTCGCGGCTTCTGCTTTCCCGGTTCCTCGCCACGAAACCTGAGTCCCTCCCGGAATGCAGCCGCTCGCTTTGGGAGCAGAAGCCCTCGCTTTTGGGTGCCCCAGGAAAATGGGGCAGAAAAAGGAGAAATACCATGTACCTCAATTCAGTAACCATCGTCGGTTTCGTCGGAGCGGATCCGGAGCAGCGGCAAGCGAAGGGGAGCGGCGCGAAGTTCACCGTTTTCTCGGTCGCCACGCAGCGGTCGTGGAAGAACGCGCAGGATGAATGGACTTCCAAGACCGAGTGGCACCGCGTAGCGATCTTCCGGCCGCGGCTGGCGGATTACATCATCGCCAACGTCAAGAAAGGCGCGCACACGTTGGCTTTCTTCAGCCCACGCACCATGCCGTGGACCTCATGCACGAAGCCTTGAGCGCTCGGAACTACATGGCGCCCGAACCTACGAAGCTACAGCGCGGCGGACCGGAGACATACGGGTTCTACTACGAAGCTCCTGGCGGTGGACGGGTGGAAGTAAGCACGACGAACATTGCCGAACCTGCTTAACGACAGCCACAGCGAAGGAGCTGCAATGCACATCTTTGTCTCATCGAGGGGTCACTGACGTGATTCAGATGGGCAATCGCCTAACGAGGAATGAGTTCGTAAAACATAAACCTGTGTCTGTCCGGTTTGCGCGTTCCTCAGGATCTGGCTTGCTGTTTCTTCCGTGGCGCAACCATGAACGGTTCGAGCGTCAGCGGCAGCTCGAACCCGATGGTCTGTGGCGGCTCGCAGGCGGCGTCGCTGCACTGCTGGAAATTGAGCCGACCTAACAGGACGGTCCTACCAGCATCGAAGGGAAATTTCAGAAGTAACGAACCCACCCCCTGGAATGAACCGCCGTACACGGGCAGCGTTTCACCCGGCGGTGCGATCTCCAGTGGGCGGGCTTCGGGAAGCTCAAAGGTCTGGCGGATGATCTTCGGGTCATGGAACGTGATCGACGTAGCAGTGTATGCCGCGGGCAGCGGCGCACCGTAGACGTGCCATCCGGGTTCGAGTTTGAACTTCGCGAGCAACCCAATTTCTTGGCCCGCAAACGCCTTTGCGTCGGAAAGCCCAATTTCAACCGTAAGGGCGCCGCTCTGTAGAGTCACGACCGGGGCATACTCGCCAACCGTTCCGAATTCCCGCAGAGCGACGGCGGATGCGGTCACCCGATGCTGGTAGTTCGCCACGAAATATTTCCGGACCACTGTGCCGTCCGGGGCCACCAGATAGTCCACCGGATGTGGCACTCCATAGGATCGCAATCCCGGGGCCATGTTGCTATTGAATATCCCGAACGTCCGGATCACGGTGCTATCGTGATCGGAGAGCAGCGGAAAGCGGATTCCATGCGTATCCGCAAAGTCCTGGAGGACTTTCTGGGAATCGTAACTGACGGCGGTGATCCGTACGCCGTTTTTCTCCAGCATGGGACGCGACTTTTCCAACTCGACCAGTTGGGAGCGGCAGTACTGTCACCACTCCGCGCTGCGGTGAAACACAAGAAGTAGGCCGTTGGGCCCGATGAGATTGTCGAGCGATCTCAAAATGCCCTTCTGATCGGGAAGGACGAAATCGGGAATGCGTTGGCCGGATTCCGGCCCCGTCGAGTAATTGTCGTTGGTTGCGTTGACATGCTTGACGTAGAGCTCCTCGGGAACCGGTTCTCCAGCGGCTCGCCGCCGTCCAAACTCCCGCATGATCGCAGCCTTTTCAAGAAGATCCTTGGGCACATTGTCGGCCATAGACTATCCCCCTAGTTCATTACGAACATGCCGCGCGCGCAAGGCCAGCCCTGGCTTGATCCGGGCCGCCGTAGAGATGCTAACACCATCCAATCTATTTTCCATTCCGGTCGGCGACTCTTACTGGCTCCTACGATGTGCGGGGCTGGCGGATGAGACAGGACTTCCTTAGCAGAAGTTAATTGACCTTTACCTTTGTCGACTGTGCGACAAACCGCAAGAAACTGAGAATGAAGTCGATGGCGTACACTCTATGTCGCAACTCCGACCTTTGCGGATTTCATCTCGGCTCCAATCGCCTACTTTTGGGTGATACACAGGAATGTGGTATCCTTACACATAAGAGGTATAAAAGGGATGCGTACCAACATCGATATCGATGATCGCTTGATGCGACAGGCCATGAGGAGCAGTCGGTCACGGACAAAGCGGGCCGCAGTCGAGGAAGGATTGCGCCTTCTGATTCAAACTCGAGCGCAGGCCACCATTCGGCGGCTTCGAGGGAAGGTCCATTGGAATGGTAATCTCCACAAGTCTCGTCTCGCGTGACTTGCAGAGTAGGGATATATGGTCATCGTTGATACCACGGTTTGGATCGACTATCTGCGCGGTCTGCGAAACAAGGAGACCGATTATTTTGATCGCGAGGTCGGTCGGCAACGCTTTGGTCTGACGGACTTGATTCTCTGCGAGACTCTTCAAGGTGTCGGAGATGAGAATACATTTACACGAGTGCTGCGCGAACTTCGTAAGTTCGAGGTTTTCGATACTGGTAGCCAGGAGCTGGCCATCGAGGCCGCCAGAAATTTCGGGAAACTCCGCCGGCGGGGACGCACCGTTCGTAAGACGATCGATTGTTTAATTGCCACGTTTTGCCTCCGTCACGGGCATTCGCTGTTACACCGGGACCGCGACTACGATCATTTCGAAGAGTTTCTGGGTCTAACGGTAATTCACCCCTGAAGTTGATCAGAGCAGCACCGGTTCGGCGGCTCTTTTCCGAAATCACCTGATGGAACTCCGTATCAATCGCGTCTTGCTCCACAAACGCCAATCCCTTCAATTTTCACTCTTGTAGGCGTGGAGTGAACCCCTAAAGTGAGACATTTTAACGATGCACACTTTGCGAAATCGCAAAATACGGCGGTAAAGTGCGCAGCGACGTTTCACAGAAACGTGACGTGTGTCTCAAACTGCTGTTTCTCGGCATCTCGTAGACGCGATCCGCGGCTCAAATGCAAATCTTCAGCCTTTGTGGGATGCAAAACTCGAGTGTGATGCACACATTTGTCTCAACTTCGGGTTCGCGCACCACAATTTCGCTTGAGCCAAGTTTCCCTGCATGTGTGCTACTTCTGGCAGTCGTCCTTCCGAATAGACGAAGGGGCTTCCTGCCTAGTGAGCAGGCGCGTGCAAAAGCAAGCTCTGCCCTAGAGGGTAGGTCCGGACGGAGGGGTGCCTTCAACTCTAAGACATAATGTGCTTGCAACCGCACAACACAATTCGCTTGCATTTGCGCGACACAATATGCTTGTATATACACAGCAGAATACGCTTGTAATCGCAGCGCGCGGCCCTCTATGCCATCGCCCAACGAAAAACTCGCTGAATCCCTCGCCGTCTTAAGGGCGCTTCAGAACCAAGGCGCTCGTGTGTTTCGGTCCGACGAGTTCAGCCGCGTTCACCGTGAACGACTTGTGGAGAACGGGTTTCTACAAGAAGTGATAAAGGGCTGGCTGATTTCCGCGACGCCCAACGCACGCGACGGCGACAGTACGCCTTGGTACGCATCGTTCTGGGAATTTTGCGCGCGTTACGCCAACGAGCGCTTCGGTAACGACTGGCACCTTTCCGCCGAGCAATCCTTGCTTCTGCACGCCGAGAAGACCGTCATTCCACCACAAGTCGTAGTGTCGAGTCCAAAGGGGACGAACCACGCGACGGCCCTTTTGTTTAAGACATCAATCTTTGACTTGAAAGAGGCCGAAATGCCTCCTGCTGACAATCTTGTGATGCGGGATGGCCTGAGACTTTTCTCGCCAGCCGCCTCTTTGGTGGGTGTTGCGGAATCGTTCTTTGCGCGGAATCCGGTCGAATCGCAAGTGGGGCTCGCTAGTCTCAGAGATGCTTCGGACGTACTGCGGCTGTTGCTCAACGGTGGCCATTCGGCCAAAGCCGGATTCGTCGCGGGCGCCTTCCGCCGAATTGGCCGCGGAGAATTGGCGGATGAAGTCGTCCGCACTATGAAGGGCGCTGGATACGATGTTCGCGAGAAAGATCCTTTTCAAGGAGCGGAGACTTTCGTGCGGCCGGGTCCCGTGACCGTCCCCATCGTGGGGCGGCTCGAAATGCTGTGGGAAACAACACGCGGCATCGTCCCCAAGGTTTTCCCATCCCCCCCTGGGCTGCCCGAAGACAAAGAAGCCTATCTCCGGCATGTGGATGAAATCTATAAGAGCGACGCCTATCATTCGCTCTCGATCGAAGGGTACTCGGTCAGCGCGGATATGATCGAAAGGGTCCGCCAAGGCGATTGGAATCCGGACCGTGACGAAGAGGACCGCAGGAACCGCGACGCCCTGGCGGCGCGCGGATATTGGCAGACGTTTCAACTGGTAAAAGAAGCCGTGGGAAAAGTAATTGCTGGAGAGAATCCTGGCGCGCGCGCGCGTGTCGCCCACAAGGAATGGTACCGCGAGTTGTTTCAGCCCTGCGTGGCGGCGGGCCTGATCAAGGCCGGTGCGCTCGCCGGATATCGCAACTTTCCCGTGTATCTTCCGTCGCGTCATGTTCCTCCGCGTTGGGAGGCCGTGCGGGACGCCATGCCGGTCTTCTTCGATCTTTTGGAGAAGGAAAGCGAGCCGTCGGTGCGCGCGGTACTCGGCCATTGGCTATTCGGATATATTCATTCCTACCCCGACGGGAACGGGCGCATGGCACGGTTCGTAATGAATGTGATGCTGGCATCCGGGGGTTACCCGTGGACGGTCATTCGAGTGGAGGACCGCGATTCTTATCTGAACGCACTGGATCGCGCCAGCATTGATTTGAATCTGGAACCGTTCGCACGCTTTATCGCTGAACGAGTCGAGAGGACGCTTGCACGGCACGAGCTTGTCTTTCCTGAGATCGACGCACGATACAACGTCGCCCGGCAGGTAGTGGTTTTCTGGGGGCAAGATGGTAAGAGGCGTGTACGCTGTGCAATCAGCCGCGAAGCTCTCGACGATCACTTCAAGGGAGACAGCATCAAAGACAAACTCGAAGTATTCAAACCAAATCATCAAGCGATCGAGCAGGAAGCGCGACGCAAATATCTTGCGGGAGACACGGAAGCGGATGGGTCAATTCTGGTCCGGACGGGAGATTTGTCCGCCTGATTGTTTGCGCCGAGATCGATCTGCGGAAGCGGAGACCTTATGAGTTGTTTCCGCGCGGATGGAATGGTGGCTTGGAACGGTAATCGACACTTGTTTTTCCGGGGTCGCAGCGCAGCTTTCGGCAGTCGCCACCATCTCAACGAAATAAATAACCGCCGCACGTGCCAATTGCAGAGTTTCGATCAAGTGAGTTTTGAATTCATCAACTCCACAATGTTTGATCTGCTGAGATTCTCGGCTTGGGCAGTTTCCAATGTCATGGAGAACGGTGAAGCGATGCGTCGACGCCCGTCGAAACTCTTTCTTGGCGAATAGAAATCCATCCTTCCTTACGTCCAATGATATCTCGGCCGAGGCGATCAACGCTCCATTGCCCGCATCGATATGTGGGCGCAAGGAGGAGTGCCAAGTGCGAAATTAGGACTGCCTGACCGCGGCATCTGCCTCGGCCGAAAAAACACCCGTGGCCACCTTCGATCAGGATTTTCGAAAATTCGCCGACATCCGCGTCGAAACCCAATAGCTTCTCGATCCCCGTCGCCACGATTACCCTGTCATCGAACACGACCTCCGATATGGGTGGTCGCAGCCGAAGATCGATGCAATGTGCGGTCACTGCGACGGCAATTTGAACACCCAGAGCGTAGTGCCGGCCGCGGGACTACTGATCTCAGGCGTCAGGCCCGAGCCGCTGCTGAGCGGGCCGCCGCCACCCGCTACAACCGCTACATATTCTTGGCCTCGAACGCTGTAGGTGACGGGCGACGCGTTGCCCACGGCATTGAGCTCCGTCTGCCACAGCTGCTTGCCAGTAGAAGCGTCGTAGGCGGTGAAGGAGCGGTCCAGCGATGCCACAAAGGTAAGACCGCCCGCCGTGACAAGGAGCGAGCTGACTAGAGGCGCGCGCTGGCGATGTATCCACACGACTTTGCCGGTGGCCAGATTGATGGCCTCAAGGCGGCCGAATTTGCCGTCCGAATCGGGCCGCGGCCGCGTGGCGAAACGAATGTCGTTGCCGCCCGCCGCGATTTCGCCAGGGCTGCGGGGTACCCAGCTGTAATCCGCACAGGTTTCGACCAGCGGTACGTACAGGATATCGGTCGCTGGATCAAACGCCGTAGTCGGCCAATTGCGCGCGCCATTGGAATTGGGACACAGGAGCGCCGTCTTGCCTAGGACCGGCTCGAGTGCAGGGTTGGTATTCTCCTTGCCTGTGACCGGGTCGATCGAGGTGACGACGTTTTGCAAGCCGAGATCCCGCGAGAATTCGTATTTGCCGGTGGCGCGATCCATGGCATCGAAGATGGCCGTCTTGCCACCCGTGACCACGAGGTCGGCCGGCTTGCCGTTTAGCGGCAGAGTGATGAGCGACTGCTCGAATACCCAATCCAGGTCCCAAATATCGCGGTTCATGTGCTGGAAGTGCCAGACCAATTTTCCCGTGTCGGGATCGAGTGCTACGGTTGAATCCGTGTAGAGTGCGTCCCGGGAATCGCCTGCGCGCGGCTGGGGCAGTATCAGTGTGCCGGCGTCGTAGGTATTACCCGTTCCGAAATAGAGGAGATTGCGCCCAGGATCATAGCTGCCCGAGGTCCATACCCCTGCTCCGAAACGCTGATCGATCGGTGCGCCGTTCCAGCTATCCCCGCCAGGCTGGCCAGGCTGCGCAATCGTATGAAAGCGCCATACTTCGTTTCCAGTTGCCGAGTCGAGGGCGATGATGAAATTGCCTCCGCCGGTGTTGATGCCCAAGCTCGTGCCGATCATCAGTTTGCCTTTAGCCACCAACGGACCACCATCGAGATGCAATGCGACGCCATCCACTTCGCCCTCATGCAGTCCCTGATCGCGCGTGAGGACTTCATGATCCCAGATCAATTTGCCTGTCTTTGCCTCGAGCGCGATCACATGACCGTCGGGCGTAATGGCGTAGAGCGTGTTGCCATACATCGCGAGGTGCTTGATCCGCGCGTCGCGGCCGTTATGCAGCCCGTCCGGCAGCGATCGGGTGTATTGCCAGAGCGGCTCGCCGGTGGTGGCGCCTAACGCCTGAATGCTGGCTCCGCTTTCCACAAACAGGATTCCGTCGTGCACGAGCGGCGTGATCTCATTGGCGCTGACTGGCAGCGTAAGGGTCCAGGCGACGCCGAGACTGTGCACGTTCGTGGCGCTGATTTGCTTGAGCGGGCTGAAGCTGATGTTCTGGTAGGTGCGGCGCCACAATAGCCAATCGCCATCGGCAGGATGCTGCAGCATGGCATCCGTCACAGGAGTCATAGCGCTGAGCAGCTTCTCGCGCGCAGCCATCACGGACTTATAGATCGCGTCGTGATTGGTCAGGCGGGAAGCCAGGATGTCGTACTGCGTGCGGGCCGGGGCCAATTCGGCGCCGCCGGGAGCAATGCCGTTGGCGTGAAGAATGTAGGCCTCGACATCGGCGTAGGCTCTATCGTTGAGTCCTGCAGGAGCCGATGGCGGCATCTTCGCAGCGATATAGGAATAAAGTGCGTCAGCGGACTGGCTCGACCAGCGGACCTTGAAAGCCGAGCCGCGTAGCGGAGGACCAAACTGGCCATCGTCGAGATTGGCGCCATGGCAACTGGCGCAATTGTCGTCATAGACCGACTTGCCCCGGTTCGCCTGCGCCACGGTGATGCTTACCGCCGGACCGCCTGCAAAAAAGCCGGGTGCTTGCGCCGACGCGCTGATATCGATAAACCACAAACCCAAAGCCGCACCAGCCAAGAATAAGCACCGGCGCAGCAGGTTGTGCCACAAGGTCGTTTTCATGTAGGACGACTTCTCCATGTGAGACTTGCCAAGGTAGTCGTGCTCCATCCGCAACTGCGCATACTGTGTTTCTGTTGAAAGTCTTCTTCGATTCTCGAATCACCGATCCGCAATGAGATTGCACATCGCCTACAACTCACTCCGTCGATGAAACGTATGTGAGGTGAGCGGCGACGATGCGATTGTTCCTCTCGTCCGGCTTGGCCCCACAGAGCAGGGCCTCGTCGTAAACCATTCGCCGTCGGATTCGCCCCGGCATTCTATATCCGCGTTCGTACCAACCGATGAGAGTATTTGCTCATAATCTAAGGATTCTGACCCTGGCGCAGCCGATAGAATTCAGCGACGGCTGGAAATTTGCTAGTCTGACATTCTCGCGATGCCATTCACCTTCTCACATCCGGCCGCCGTTCTTCCTATACATTCCAGGGTCAAGAATTGGATCCCGCTGTCCGCACTGGTAGTCGGAAGTCTGGTGCCGGACGCCGCATACTATTTGCCGATGCCCGAGCACTTCAAACAGAGTTCTCATACACTGCTCGGAACCTTTTCGTCGTCTCTTCCCGCGGGCATTCTTGCTTGGCTCATATTCTACTGGTTAGCGCTGCCGGCGGCGTTTTTGCTGCCCACTCCGAACCGGGAGGCCATCGGACCTCGGCTGACGCGCCGCTTAACTTCCATACCGCAAGCCTTGGGAGTGGTCGCGGGGATCCTGCTTGGCGCGTGGAGCCATGTTTTCTGGGACTCGTTCACTCATGATCGAGGCTGGTTCGTGAAGCAAACTCCACTGCTGCAAAGAGCGTTTTTTGGAAATACCCTGCCCGTCTATAAAGTACTGCAATATATCTCGTCAATATTCGGACTGTGCGTGCTGCTCTACGCGTACAACAGGTGGATGAAAGCTTCCGGTTTTCGGCTGTGGGTGTGGCGCAGGCCATGCTGGAGATTCTATCTATGGCTCGGCGTTGCAGTTGCCTGCTTCGTTGCTGCAGCCATCGAAGGGCACGGTTTCACCGCAATGGCAGATCTATATTTTCGGCACCGAGGTCATTTCGCGCTCATCTTTTTTGCAACCTTCGTTAGAAACATTCTGATTGCGCTGTGTGCTGTTTCGATCGGCGCAAAGATGCTCGGGTCTGGCGTACCTCAGGAGCCGCAGCCCGGGACGCTGCCCTAATGCGCCGGCGGATTCCAATCGATGCGAGTCGACCTCACGAGCCTAATGAGACAGGACTCCCTTAGCAGAAGTTAATTGCCCCCGACCTTCTCGACTGCGCAAGAAAAAACATGCAATTGAAAACGAAGTGGGTAGCGTAGGCTCTGTAGACAGGAATTCGGTCCAGCCATCGCTTCCGCAATCCTGCCAGCCGAGGTTACGGCAAGTCGCTTTCGTTCTGTACGTATACCGCCAATTGCTTGAAGTCCCCGGTGGTCCAGTCGCCCAAATCGGCTTCGAGAATTACGTGGGCGGTCTGGAGCACCCAACACAGCTCTGTGTGGTCGGTAAACCGGACCCGCACGTAGAGCATTCCTTCCTCAAAGACGTGCTCGGCCCAGTCCACGATCTTCCCTCTGAGACCGGAATACTGCTTGCCCGGCACACGCTTTTGAACGTCATTCGTAGAAGATTTACGCTTGGCCATCGGTCAGGGCTTCCTTTCTAGCGCGAGGGCGACGCCGGCTCGGACAGGACTTGCACGCTTCGCAGTCCTCGGTTTGAACTTCGTCGCGGTCTTTTTTCGAGTGTTCGTGATCCGCTTCTTGGTATGTTCCTGGTCGTAGCGTTCCTCATCGTCCTTATCCCACTCGGGCAGTAGCACGACGCGGGGAGGCAGTCCTTTCCTCCTGCGAACCTCCTCGCGGTCCTTGATTTCGAGGTAGAAATCGAAGGGGTCCTTGGTCTTTCGGTCATAATCCCGGCAGAATCTGTAAGCCCACTCGGCTTCCTTCTCGACCATCTCGCCGAACTTGTCGAAGAACTCGCGGTTGGCATCGGCGCGGGCGGCCTCGATCTCGGCGCGGATATAGAGGAGATGTTCCTTCTCGAAGAGCGTGACTTTTTCCATGCGTTCGAGCCCGCAGACGACGTTCTCAAACGCCTGATTGAGATCCAAGAGCTGCTGCAGAAGGGGAAGTTTCACGGCAGCCCTCCTGCGTTCAGAGAGGCTTCGTCGCTGACTTGCTCGGGCGGTCTCCAGTATTGCCGTTCCCATTCCCGCTGCTCCTCGTCGGTCAGAAACCGCACCTTGGGCGGCTTACCCTCGATCCGCCGGCACTCCTCAACAGCATGGAGGTCCCGGTAAACTTGGATCTCGTCGAGCGTGCTCTCCTCGTATTCGCGGTGCCTCTGCTCAAATCGGGTCACGTCCCGGTCCTCGCAACGCCCGACGTTGCTGCAGAAGTAGCTGTTCAGCGACGCCCGGTGAGTTTCAAACAGAGCCACCTTTTCGTCGAAGCAGGCTGTGTCGAGACCTGAGACCTTCGCTCGCCTAAGACGTTCGAGTCCCTGAACAACTTCGTTAATTCCGCGGTTCACCAGAATTGCATCGTACAGATGGGCCTTTTGCATCGCGGCATTCCTTTCTTCCCGCACCAGAACGGGGGCAGAACGAATTGTGAAACGGCGGGGCGCACGTATCCCAATGGAATGGGGCGACGGATCAAAGAGAGAAATTACACGCCGAAGCTACGCGACGGAGGAGAATGTTCGAACAGAAAAGAGGGTCTCAATGTGCTGCTTGGGGGCACGCCGCTAACTGCTTGCTTGTGGAAATCGAACCGGATAACTTCTGTTGCAGCCATCGTTGCACCTCAACCGTGCGACTTGGTTAGGGGCGCGCTCGGTGCTAGTAACACCGGCGCGTCCCGCTGATTCATTGCTTCGCAGTCTTTCTGCGGGAACTGGGCTTACGGTACTGCGAACGCTTCACGACCTTCAATTGCTCAATATCCTCCGGCGACCACAGCCGATAGCCGACTGCCCCTATTAGAGTGGGCTTTGGCGCGCGAGCTTTGCCTGACTTGATCCACCGCTGCAACGTAATCTGGTGAATGCCAATCTTCTTAGCGGCCTCGGCTGTTGTGAGTTTTCCGTCTCTCAATGCTATACCTATAGCAACAATGGGATTTTGTCAAGTGCGAACTGACGCCCGGACGCACGCCTTGTGTTTCGCGCCCCCCCCGAAGAATATCGCATCTTTTCAAACGAGTTGGAGATATTGCTCGGTGGATGCATGTTCGGAGCAGGGAGCTGTTAACTGACAGATCAGCGCCGGGCGATCGGTTGGTAGCGCAAGCGCGCGACAAGCTAATTTCCGATCGACACGATAGGCTAATAACCGTACAACGCAATAAGCTAATTTCGGTGCAGCACAATAAGCTAATTTCGGTGCAACAGCGCGGGCGGACCATCCGTCCGTGACGGTAGACCCTCCGCCGCGCGAATCGACTGCCTCGTGGATACCGTAAATGCTCGGGAATAATTCGGACTTAGCAGGTCGCCCCTCATCGTCGTCGCCATCTCGCTTCGCTCGCTCTTTACGAATGCTTCCTCTGGCCGTGGAGGCACCCGCCTGTCGAGCCATTTAAGAATGTAACCGTAGCGATGGTCATCGAGACATTTGCAATGTAACCGTAGATTCGCCGTCGCCGCCGTGGCTGTGGGAAAGTGGAAATCGCTTTCTGATTTCCAAGCTCG
>JBAVUW010000036.1:0-13536 GCA_049696975.1 Candidatus Acidiferrales bacterium
CGTCAGCTCCGGCCTCTTGCCGACCGGCCCAGGATTTCCAGCGCAGCCAGGCGTCCCGGCGCTCCCATCACGCCGCCGCCGGGATGCGTCGCCGATCCGCACATGAAAAGATTCCGGATCGGCGTCCGATACCGCGCCCAACCGGCCACGGGTCGCAAAAAGAAGAGCTGCTCGAGCGAAAGCTCGCCCTGAAAAATGTTTCCTTCCGTCAAGCCGGTCTGCCGCTCGATATCGAGCGGCGTCAGCACCTGTTTATCGATGATGATTTTCTTCAGATTCGGCGCGTACTCGGAAATCGTGTCGATCACCGTGTTTCCGAACGCCTCCCGCTGCTCGTCCCAGGTGCCCGAACGGAGCTTGTACGGCGCGTACTGCACGAAACACGACAGCACGTGTTTCCCCGGCGGCGCGACCGACGGGTCGGTGAGCGACGGGATGACCATGTCGATGTAGGGCCTCCGCGAATACTCGCCGTATTTCGCCTGGTCGTAGGCGCGCTCGAGATATTCGGTCGAAGGCGAAATCGACATAGCCCCGCGGAGATGGCGCCCCGCACCCGGCAGACAGGTAAATTCGGGCAGCGCATCCAGCGCGAAATTCACTTTCGCGGACGACCCGCGATATTTGTAGCGCTTCACTTCTTCCAGGAAATCGCCGGGCAGCTCGCGCGATTCGATGAATTTCAGAAATGTCAGGTTCGGATCGACGCTCGAGGAAACGGCCCGGGCATGAATTTCCTCGCCGTTTTCGAGCACCACTCCGCGCGCCGCGCCGCCTGCGACCAAAATCCGTGCCACTGGAGCTTCCGTGCGGATCTCCGCACCTGCTTCCCGCGCCGCGTCACCGATCGCGTTTGAGATGGCGCCCGTCCCTCCGCGGCTGAAGCCCCACGACCGGAACGCCCCGTCGATCTCACCCATATAGTGGTGCAGCAGCACGTACGCGCTGCCCGGCGAGCGAATCCCGAGAAACGTGCCGATGATCCCGGACGACGACATCGTGGCCTTCAAAATATCCGTCTCGAACCACTGGTCCAGAAAATCCGCCGCGCTCATGGTCATCAACTGCACCAGGTTGTACTTGTCCTCGGCGGGAAGCTTCTGGAAACGCCTCCCCAGCGCCCCGAGTTTTTTCCAGTCGCGCGGATCAAGGGAGGCAGGATCGGGAGGAACCATCGCCAGAATCGGCTTTACGAACCGGCACATCGAAACCATCGCCTGCGAGAAGTCGTCGTAGGCCTCGGCGTCAAGTTGGGAATGCCGTTCGAGTTCGCGCCGCGTCTGCGCGTGATCGTTCACGCGCCAGAGATACTGGCCTTCGATCGCGGGCGTGAAGGTTCCGTCCAGCGGCAGAATTTCCAGCCCGTGGCGCGGCAGGTCCAGATCGCGGATGATTTCCGGCCGCAGCAGCGAAACGACGTAGGAGAATACCGAAAACTTGAAACCCGGAACAATCTCCTCGGTGACCGCCGCTCCGCCCAAGACATGCCGCCGCTCGAGAACGAGCACTTTCCGTCCAGCCCGCGCGAGATAGGCTGCATGCACCAGCCCGTTGTGCCCGCCGCCGATCACAACGACGTCGTATTTTCTTGCCATCGGGATTTGCCGCGATACCAGGACGCGACATTCTACAGGTGCCCGCAGCCGCTAACAACCGGCGCCCTTGGCCCCATCCTGATCTCTGGGTTCAAATCAGGTGCAGGATTCGGGAGGGCTTCCACTATACTCGCGTGCGCTGGGGTGGTGTCGGAAAGGGGTGGCCGTGCCGATCGGAACCGCACTGCACGAACGGGTGATGCGGCTGTGCGAGAGTCTCAACTTCCGCGACTGGGCGGGCTACTACGCCGCCAGCGTTTACGAAACGCACCACGAGCACGAATACAACGCCATCCGCAATGCCGCCGCCATGATCGATGTCTCGCCGCTGTTCAAATACCGCATCAGCGGCCCTGACGCGGCACGGTTCATCAATCGCGTGATCACGCGCGACATCGAGCGGGTGGCCGTGGGAGGGGTGATCTACTGCTGCTGGTCGGACGAGCAGGGAAAGGTCATCGACGATGGCACGATCTCGCGCCTCGCTGAGGATCAATATCGTTGGACCGCGGCGGAGCCAAACCTCCGCTGGTTTCATCAGAACTCGCTCGGTCTCGACGTGAAAATCGAAGACATTTCCCACGACGTGGCCGCTCTGGCGATTCAGGGGCCGACCTCCTCGCGCCTTCTGCAATCCGTTGCCGGCGGTGACATCGCAAACCTGAAATACTTCAGAGTCACGCGCAGCCGCATTGCCGGGGTCGACCTGGAAATTTCCCGCACCGGCTACACCGGCGACCTGGGCTACGAAATCTGGATGCCCTGGAGGGACGCGGCCAGGGTCTGGGACGCGCTGGTCCAGGCGGGAGGCCCGTTCGACCTGCATCCGGCAGGGATGCTGGCACTCGACGTGGCCCGCATCGAAGCCGGTCTGATCCTGATCGACGTGGACTACACGAGCAGCCGGAAAGCGCTCGTCGATTCGCAAAAATATTCGCCCTACGAGATCGGACTCGGGCGGCTGGTCGATTTGCGCAAAGAAAAGTTCATCGGGCGCGAAGCCCTGGCGGAAGAAAACCGCCGCGGGCCAAAACGGTCACTCGTGGGATTGGAACTGAATTGGGATGACGTCGAGCGGCTCTATGACGCAGCGGGTCTGGCCCCGCAGGTTTCGAGCACTGCGTCGCGCATCGCGGTGCCGGTCTACCAGAGCGGGGAGCAAATCGGCAAAGCGACGTCGACCACCTGGTCGCCCGCGCTGAAGAAGATGCTGGCCCTTGCGAGCGTCTCGACCCCGCATGCCCGCCCGGATACGGAGCTTCGCATGGAAATTACGGTCGAAGCGGTGCGCCACAAAGTTCGCGCCAGAGTCCGCGAGTTGCCATTCTTCCATCCGGCCAGAAAAACCGCGACTCCGCCGCTCTAGTTTCCCGAGTGGCCGGCGGAGCCGCCATGTACCGTTACGGAAGGCCGCGCGATTTCCGGGCTATCGCCACTTGTCAACCGACGCGCTGGTGACGTAGCTGAAGTCGCCGCCGGCCCAGTATGTGTTTGTTTCCCCGCCCAACACGATGATCTCAATGGAGGACTTGGGGTTGGGATCGGGCGGCGCGCCAGGACGGCCGCGGCGGTAGAAGCGCTGGAATGGAATCTCACCGTCGCCCATCTTCAGATACGAGGCGTAGGGCTCGACGCCTGCCTGAGCCTGCTTCAACTCGTTCTTGTGCGTGTCCCAATAGAGCCAGCCCGGCGTCTTCGAGTTCTTCGACCAGTAGTCGCTTAACTCTTCCTTCGAGTTGTATCCCTTTTCCTTTGCCTCGCGGGCCACGGTTGGATCGAGCAGCAGCGTGGCGGCGCTGATGCCGAACGAGAAGAAATGCGTCAGCCAGTTCTTGATCAGCTCGTGGTAGGGCATGTTCGGAAACCAGGCGACGTTGTTCAGGCTCCAGCCGCTGAAGATGCTCACGACGCTCTCCTCTGGCTTGAAGCCCTTTTGCGCGTGAAACGGCTTCCAGCCGTCCGGTAGCCTGTTCTCCGTTTCCGCAATGCAGAGGTTGTTGTAGTTCAAGTTGGATCCCAGGGTGCCCAGGTAGCTCAGTCCGGGCACGCCACAGCCGCCGAGGTTCTTCGAAAGGATCGTCCAGGCGCGGCCAATGGTGGCATTGGGTTCGGCGAACGGGCCCATCGCGCCGATTCCGTAGTTCATCTTGATCTGGTCGGAGATGGGGCCGTTCAACAGCACCATGCGGGAGAAGGATGACGTCGAGCTGAACAGCGCAGGCTGGCCCGTGGCAGAGATCGCCAGAATCACGGGGAAGTATTCCGGACTCGCTCCGGCCATGACCGCATTGATGGCCACGTGTCTGACCGTGAACGTCCACGACGGTTGCGCGCCCTGGGCGGCGCTCAATTTGCCGATCACCTCGTCGGGCTTGTGGCTCGTGCCCTTCAGCATCGCCTCCACCTTCTCCTCGGTGGGAAGGATGACGGGCATGAAATCGGTCAGGTTGTTGTCACAGTACAGGCGCTGCAGTTCATCGGGAGTGCCCACGTAGGTGGGCGGGCCAATATCCGGACTGATGGTGCCGGTTTTCTTCTCGTCCGCGGTCAGAGGTTGCGTCAGGGCGGCAATGATTTCCGGCATCAGCGGCTTGTTGGTGACCGGATCGTTGCCCTCGAGTACTTTGTACATCTCCTCGTCCGACTTGTTGGTCATCGGGTGAGGCAGGAAGCAGACGCGCTCGAGCGGCATGCCGCGGCTGGCGGCGTTGGACTTCGCCAGATCCTTGAAGGCGATCGTGACCAGTGGGGCGGTCGGGAAACCCATCTTTTCGACTTGCATGCAGTGACCAACGGTCGCTGGAGTGCAGGTGCTTCAATGCCCGTACGCCATGATCATGGCATTGCCGCTGGCTTTGATTTCCGCCATGAGCTTGGGGTCATCATCGAAATACGACCCGGCTTTCAGACGGTATACCGTCTTCACGCTGGGCATGTTCTTCTGGAACCACAGGGCGATCTGCGCGAGGAATCGGTCTGCTCCGGCGAAGCCGTCCGACACGAGGAAAACGGTTTTGCCGTCGAGCGAATCCAGACGCGGTGCCATGGGAACCAGCTGGACCGCGGGCGGCATCCCCTTGGGATTGAGGACTTCGATCTTTCCCTGGCCGTGAACCACGGGCGCGGTCTTTTTCTTCTTGTCGTCGGCGAGCGCCGTATTCCCGGCCAGTACGGCCGGCGAAAGTCCGATCAGCGAAAGCAGTTTTCGTCGATTGATTGTCATGGTCTTACTGGGCCCTCTCTCCACCCCGTCCGTCGCCACCTACTTCAAACCCTCGGTTGGCGGCATCTTACCACTCAACACTTACAAGTAAGACGCCTAAACCTCCCGCCCCGTTACGGAAGCGAGAACACGTAAATCGAATTGTGCGCCGTCGGCGTATGCATGTCCGGCACCTCGGCGGAAAGCTCCGGCACCTTCAGGTTGAAACCGGTCATCACTGAGACATACTGCTTTCCGTCGACCGCGTAGGTGATCGTGCTTACCGAAATATTGCCGCCCAAAATCGCTTCCCAGAGTTTTTCTCCGGTGTTGACGTCAAAAGCGCGGAACCGCCGGCTCATATCTCCGTGAAACACCAGCCCTCCCGCTGTCGTCAGCATGGCCCCATTCGCCGGCGCGCGCCCCATGTCAAATCGCAGCTGCTCGCCCGTCGACAGGTTGACCTTCGCCAGGCCCGTCAGCTTGTCCGGATCCGACCCGGGGCGGGGAATTACCTTCCATCCGCCCTTCACCCCCGGGCCGTTCAGAGTCAGGTCGCGGCAGTTGTCAATGTAGGGCACGAAAAGCGACTGGTTCGCTTCGTGATACGCCGTGGGCCAGTAGCTCCGCGTGTTCCAGTAACAGGTGATGTGATGATCCCCCGGCTGCTTGAACACCAGGTCCCAGTTCAACTTGGTCTGGCCCGTCCGCACGTCGATATCGGACATAATGTAGTTCGGATCGTCGTAGGGAAAAGGTGTGGCCCATAGAAATTGCCCGTTGTTGCGGTCGAGCACGAAAATCGTTCCGCCTTCTGCAACCATGGCCGCGATATCGTGCACGGATCCGCGCGGCACCGTCGGATTGATCCACTTTACGAATTTCGGATTCGGATTGAACGTCACGTGCGCCAGCGTCCGCTCGTGGGTGTGGTCGGTGTCCCAGTCGTCGCCCGGCAGATGCTGGTAATACCAGATGAGCTTGCCTGTCTTCGGATCAAGGGCCAGCGTGCAGTTGCTGTAAAGATCGGCCGGAGTCACGCGTCCCGTGCCATCCGGATTTCCGTTGTGACGCTGCATGCGCTGGTCCGGCATGGGATTGGCCACGCCGTAATAGAGGACGTCCCGCTTGACGTCGAAGGTGCCCGGCAGTCCCCAGGTCGACGCCATCGACTGCGAATTGTCGTCCTGATTCCAGGACGCGAACCCCGGATCACCCGGATGCGCGACGGTGAAAAACCGCCAGACCTTCTCACCCGTATCTGCGTTGTCCGCTTCGATGAAGCAACTGTCGCTGCCCTTGCCGCAGGTCCCGCCCGAAATCACGTTTCCGTCCACCACGATCGCGCCGGAAGTGTTCTGCGTGTCGGTCTTGAATGTTTCCCAGCGGACTTTCCCGGTGCGCGCGTCGAGTGCCACGACGTACCCGTCCGCTGCGGTGAAGTAGACCATGTCCTTGTAAATCGCCAGTGCCTTGGTCCGTTCGTTCCTGGCGATGCCGGGATTCTTGAACGCCCGCCGGTACTCCCAGATCAGATCGCCGTTGGTGGCGTCGAGCGCGTCGACGTATCCGCCCGGCGCGATCACGTACATCACGCCGTCGTGCACGATCGGAATCGTTTCCGTCACACCGTCTTCCAGGTCGCGCACCCAGGCCATACGCAGATTCTTGACGTTCTTCGTGTTGATCTGGTCGAGCGGGCTGTCGCGAAAGGCGTCGTATGTGCGGCTGTACATCAGCCAGTCGCCCGGCGAGGGTTTCCGCAGCATTTCCTCCGTCACCGGCGTGAAATTCTTCATCGCCTGCGACTGCGGAGACTCGACCGTCTGGCCCGGTTGCGTTTCGAGGTTCGGCAGGATCTGGGCGGAGGCGGTCACGCCGGTTGCGGCAAAAATCCCCGCGGAAAAAATAAAGGCGGACAAGGCAAACCTGGAATTCCTGGTCATCGCATCCCCCCGGGCCCTATTCAGCGTACGTATGCCGATGATCGACGCGTCTCGTTCCGACCAAGGGTACCGGCTAATCCCAACCGGTCAAGGGGAAAAAAGAGATGGTTCGCAAGGCTCGTAACGAAGTGATTCTCTGACTTGTCGCTGCGCCGAATCGGGCCGCCGCCGTGATTTGACTTTCCCCTCGGTGCACTCTGTGTGGAAGGCCGCCCGGAGAAGCTGGCAACCGCGCGTCTATTTAAAGCTATCGAGCGCCGACTCCTCATCCCCAAAATCCTCAAAGATCTTGTACAGGCTGGTCATTTCCATCAGGTACTGCACCTGCTTGCTCAGATGGATCATTTTCAGCTCGCCGCCGGCCTTCCGGACCGTAACGTAGGCCCACGCCAGGGCCCCGATCCCGGAGCTGTCCAGATGCTTGACGCTGCTTAAATTGAGCAGAATCCGTTTCTGCCCCTTCGCCAGCAGATCGCGGAACATCTCATGCAGAGCTTCCGCCTCGGCCCACATCACCGATCCCGTAATCGTAACCAGTGTCACGGCATCCACCTGCCGGACGGAAACGTTAAAACCCACGGTCGATCCTCTCTCGCGCAGCGGCGCTGCTCGGAAACCTGAGCAGGTCCACTGGACGATCATAATACGTGCCTGGGCGCTAGGGAAGTACGCGTCTTTTGACCCCCGCCGAATTCGAAGTTTACACGCGCTGTGTGCGCATGTAGTATGTCCGGTCCGCCAGCAGGAAACTTTTTCATGAGGGTGCGTGGTCGTTGTCGGCTTCCGGCGTAAGTCGTTGGATACGCGTTGTCGCTGTTCTGGGCGTGTTGGTTCTGGGAGGGGCGCTTCTGATCCGTTCGATGCCCGCTCAGGATTCGACTGCGTCGGCGCAGTCGTCCGCCCCGTCGTCGCCGGTTTTCACTGTCGAGCACCGCTCCGTGGCGGATGCCGTCCGCGAATTCTTCGGAACCCGCACCAAGCCGGTTCAGCCGATCGCTTACACCCACAAGGTTCATCTCGCCAACGGCATGCAGTGCACCGACTGCCACGTGGGCGTCGATCACGGGCCGGACGCGCGAATCCCCAGCGTAAATTTCTGCATGACCTGCCATCAGGTCATCGCCACGGACAAGCCCGAAATCAAGAAGCTGGCAGCGTACAAAGCACGCGGCGAAGACATTCCGTGGCAGCGAGTGTACGGATTTGAACCGTCGGCTCATGTGAAGTTCGATCACGCCCCGCATATCCGGGCCGGCGTCGATTGCTCCACCTGCCACGGCGACATGCATACGCAAACCGTAGCCGAACGAAAAGTCGATCACACGATGGGTTTCTGCGTCGGGTGCCACAAGCAGAAAAACGCTTCCATCGACTGCGTGACGTGCCATTTTTGATGTACGGGTTCGATGTGTGCGGTCGGGCGAACGCGCGGGGCTTACGGAAAGTCCACAGGCGCAGGTTATTTTTTTTTCGGTCAGGGACCGGTAATTTGGAAGCGATGAGCGCGACGACCCAATACGGAACGTACGGCAGCCAGCCGGGTGGTGGCACGGAAGCCCTTGTCCTCGCTCCGGCGATCTCCCGACGGCGGGATCGGGGCCGCGCTCGAAGATTCCCGCATTTTTGCTCGACCATGAATTCAAATCGAAACGTCCGCAGCCCCCTGAAAACAGTCGATCGATGCCACGTCTATTCGACGGTCGACCGGGAGGGCATCCGGCCATAATGCAACGTCGAGATTTCATCAAAATAACGGCCGCCGGCGGCGCAGCAGCCGCTCTGGAAGGCTGCGGCAATCCCGACCACCACCTCATCCGCTTCATCCCGGAAGAGGATCTCCTGCCGGGAATCGCCACCTGGAAACCCAGCATCTGCACGCTCTGTCCTGCCGGCTGCGGCACGCTCGTCCGCGTGATGCAGGGCGAGGCCGAAGTCATCCGCCACGGCCAGCTCGGCATTCTGAAGATGGGCCTGGCGAAAAAAATCGAAGGCAATCCCGCGCACCCGGTCAACCAGGGCAAGCTCTGTCCCCGCGGCCACGGCGAATTGCAGGTCACCTATCATCCGGACCGAATCAAGTCGCCGCTTGAGCGCACGGGCGAACGAGGCTCCGGCCAATTCAAGGAAATCACCTGGGACGAAGCCATTCAGCGATTGGTCTCTCAGCTTTCGCCGCTGCTCCCGGCCAGGCAGCCGGGTGAGCTCGCCGTCATCTCGAGTCCCTTAAGGGGGCAGCGCAAAACGGTTGTTGGAAATTTCGCAGCCGCTTTCAGGGCTTTTCCGGTGGAGTTCGAGTTTTTCGACAACGGCGTCGCAAAATCGGCGAACTTTCAAAGTTTTGGCGTCGCCGCGCTACCCACCGTCGACCTGGGCCAGTCGAATTACATCATTTCTTTCGGCGCCGATTTCCTCGGCACATGGAATTCGCCCGTCGCTCAATCCGTCGGCTACGGCCAAATGCGCAAAGCCCGTCCCGGCCAGCGAGGGAAGTTCGTTCAGTTTGATTCTCGCATCTCGCAAACGGGCGCGAGCGCCGATGAATGGATTGCGTGCCCCCCGGGCGCGGAAGGCGCCATCGCGCTTAGCTTCGCGCACGTGATTGTGAACGAAAAACTGCGGCCGGCAGGTGCCGGTTTGGACTTTGCGGATTATGCCCCCGACAAGATTGAAAAGCAGTTTGGTATTCGGGCGGGAACGATCAACCGGATTGCCCGCGAAGCCGCCGCGAGCGGTCCGGCCGTCGCCTTGATTGCCGATGCGGCCATCGCCCAGACGAATGGCCTGTTCAACGCCCGGGCCGTCAACACCTTGAACTCACTGCTTGGCAGTGTCGGCAAACCCGGCGGAATTCTGTTTGGTTCCAGCTCCGATACGAAGGGTTCGCAATCCAGCGAGAATCTCTCCGATAGGCTGCGCGCGGCACCTTCGGCGAAAGTGGCACTCTTGCTCCATGCGAATCCCGTGTTCGCTACACCGTCGGTGTGGGGCATCGCAAGCGCGCTCGGGCAAATTCCCTTCATCGCCAGCTTCGGCAGCTTCATCGACGAAACCAGCCTGTTCGCGGACTTGATCCTGCCCGATCATTCGCCGCTCGAGTCCTGGCTCGACGATGCGCCCGAGTCAGGCTCCTCACAAACCGTCGTGAGCCTCGCGCGGCCCGCAATGGCGCCGCTGCACAACACGCGTTCGATGCCGGATGTTCTGCTCGGCGTGGCGCAGCAACTGGGCGGTGACGTAGCGAAGGCGCTGCCATGGAAGACCTACGACGAGGCGCTCCGAGCCTCCTTCACCGAGCTTTACAAACAGAAGGGAAGCAAGAACGCAAAGGACGCCGACGATTTCTGGTCGAAGGCCCAGGACCAGGGAGGCTGGTGGAGCGCCGGGGAAAAGCCGTCTGCTCCGGCACCTGCGAAGGGCGCCGCTTCGCCCGCCAAATACGCCGAACCCCAGTTCGACGGCACCCCGAGCGAGTTCCCGTTCCACTTCCTGCCGTTTGCTTCGCAGATGTTCTATGACGGCTCGCTCGCGCACCTGCCCTGGATGCAGGAAGCCCCCGACCCTCTTTCGAGCGTCATGTGGGGCACGTGGGTTGAGATCAACAATCGCACGGCGGAAAAACTCGGCGTGAAAATGGGCGATACGCTGGAAGTTGCCTCAGCCCACGGCACGCTGCGAGCGCCGGCGCTCGTTACTCCCGCGATCGCCCCGGACGTTATCGCCATGCCCGTCGGCCAGGGCCACCAGAATTTTACCCGATACGCCACGGGCCGCGGTGCGAACCCGATTTCCATCCTCGCGCCCATGACCGTCGAAGGAACCGCTTCGCTCGCCTGGGCCGCGACGCGTGTGAAAATCTCGCGCGTCGGAGAAGGCAAGCTCGTAATGTTTGGTGCCAGCATGGAAGAAACACCGAAGGACCTGAAGCATCGCTGAGGAAGGAAACGATATGCCGCATCAGTGGGGCATGGTGATCGATCTCGACCGCTGCACAGGCTGCGAAGCGTGCGTCGTGGCCTGCCATGCGGAAAATAATATTTCGACCGTGGGCGAAGATCAGGCGGCGCGCGGCCGCGCCAAGCACTGGATTCGCGTCGAGCGCTACTTCGAAGGCGAATTTCCCGACGTCAAGGCGAAATTCATGCCCGTGCTCTGTCAACAGTGCGACGCGGCTCCCTGCGAGCCGGTCTGCCCGACGTTTGCGAGCTACCACACGATCGAGGGCCTCAACGGACAGGTCTACAACCGCTGCATCGGTACGCGCTTTTGCGCCAACGCCTGCCCCTACAATGTCCGCTTTTTCAACTGGCACAACTCGGAGTGGGAAAAGCCGCTCAACCTCCAGCTCAATCCCGACGTTTCCCTGCGGGAAGTCGGCGTGATGGAAAAATGCACCTTCTGCGTGCAGCGCATCAAGGCGAGTGAGATCCAGGCTGAGGCGGAAAAGCGCTCGGTGAAGGACGGCGAAATCCAGCCCGCCTGCGTGCAGTCCTGCCCCACCAAGGCAATGGTTTTCGGAGACTTGAGCGATCCCGACAGCGAGGTCTCGCGTCTGGCCCGCGGAAATCGCGGCATGAAACTGCTCGGTGAGCTCGGTACGTTGCCGAAGGTCACGTATTTGCAAAAGGATTCATGGCATGGCAGCGAAAACACCTGAGCAAATAACCGACGACCTGCTGCGGCCGCTTCAAGGAGCGTCCGGACGCTATTGGTCGTTCCTCGCCCTTTTTGGCGGCATCGTCGTCGCCGCGCTCTGCGCGTTCGGCTGGCAGACCTACGCCGGAATCGGAGTGGCGGGAATTCGGCGGCCGGTTTTCTGGGGTTTTTACATCACGAATTTCGTTTTCTGGATCGGTTTGAGCCATGCGGGCACGCTGATTTCCGCGATCCTGCGCCTTGCGAACGCCACCTGGCGCCGGCCGGTCACCCGCTGTGCCGAGGTGATCACCGTTTTCGCGCTCTCAATCGGCGCCACGTTTCCGATTATCCATCTCGGCCGGCCATGGCTCGCGTTCTGGCTTTTCCCTTATCCGAGCGAGCGCGGCATCTGGCCCAACATCCGCTCGCCGCTGCTGTGGGACTTTTTTGCGATCAATACGTATCTGCTCGGCAGCGTCACCTTCCTGCTGCTGCCGATGATTCCGGACATGGCGCTCATTCGCGATCGCGTCACCGGCGTCCGGAAGAAAATCTACACGGCAGCCGCGCTCGGCTGGCGCGGCACGCCGAAGCAGTGGCATCGGCTGGAGTCCGCGATGCAGATTATGGCGGTCGCCGTGATTCCGGTAGCCGTTTCCGTGCACAGCATCGTTTCCTGGGATTTTGCCATGGCGCCCGTTCCCGCCTGGCACTCCACGATCTTCGCGCCTTACTTTGTCTGTGGGGCAATCTTCAGCGGCATCGCCGCGTTGATTATCGCCATGGCGCTGCTGCGCAAGTTCCTGCATCTTGAGGACTACCTGCTGCGCATTCATTTTGAAAATCTCGGCAAGCTCCTGCTGGTGATGAGCCTGCTCTGGTTCTATTTCGTCTTTGCTGAACGCCTCACGGTCTGGTACGACAACGATCCCTCGGAAATGACGGTTTTCTGGGTCACGCAGACCGGATCGTTCTCGCCGCTGTTCTGGCTGATGGTGATGTGCAATTTCGTGATCCCGTTCCCGATTCTGGCGATCAAGAAGCTGCGAACGATCGCCGGATGCGTGATCGCGTCGATCGGCGTCGTAATCGGGATGTGGCTCGAGCGATTCCTGATCATCGTACCGTCGCTGTCGCACAAGTATCTGCCCTACAGCTTCGGTACCTACCGGCCAACGTGGGTGGAGATTACCATCACGGTGGGAACTTTCGCCGCCATGGCATTGCTCTACATGATCTTCGCCAAAACGGTGCCGATCATTTCGATCTGGGAGCTCAAAGCCGCGCCCGAGGCGCAATCGAGTCACGCTCCGGCGCTTGCTCCGGTTCCTGAATCAGGAGTCGACTAGGATGGCTTCGACCAACTCCCTCTACGGTCTGTTCCCCGGGCCTGACTCCGCAGATCGCGGCGTACGGGCGCTGCGTGCGGCCGGCGTGCCCCAGGAAAAGATTCTCGTCATGTCGTCTGAGCCGTATGAGGAATATTCGTTCACCCGGGCCGAGCACAAGACACTCATGCCCTGGCTGGCCACGGCCGGCGGCCTGGTCGGCGGAACCTGCGGATACCTGCTCGCGCGCCTGACGCAGGTGGCTTATCCGATCACCGTTGGCAACATGCCGCGCGTCTCTCAGTTTCCCACGGCGATCGTGACCTACGAACTCACCATGTTCGGTGCGGTCCTCGCGACCGTCATCACGCTGCTCGTTACCGCACGGCTCGCCCGAAAGCGCCCCGAGCCGTATGATCCGGAAATTTCCAATGGGAAAATACTGATCGGCGTGGTCGATCCGGCCGATTCCGCGCGCGCACAGCTTGAAAATTCGCTCCGCCAGGCCGGCGCAGACGAGATCAAGTCCACCGGTTCGCGCTGAGCGATTCGTGGATTACTTGGAAAAATAGTAGTCGAGTACCCATTCTCTCGATTCGCAATCGAAGCGCATCGAGTCGAACGCTTTTTTCTGCGTGACCGGCGACTCTTCGATCAGCCCGAACTGGTCGGTCACAAACGGACGCACCTCGTCGCGAAATTTCTCCCAGAGTTTCTCGCGATTCGCAGCCCTTATTTCGCCGCCCAAGCCGCCCATCCGTACCTCCCGCGGAACGAAAGGCTCCGCTCGATCCATGTGAACCGGTAGAAATAGCGCGAGGCCGCGCCGT
>JBAVUW010000037.1:0-3046 GCA_049696975.1 Candidatus Acidiferrales bacterium
AGCTGTTGCTACCGTCACTCCAGAAAGATTGTCGTTGGCCAAGGACGGGTGACAGACGTGACACGAGATCAAAACTTCGTCGCTCGAGCGGCCGGCTAGATAACATTCGCCATAGGTCAAGGAACCGGGCGTCAAAGTGGAATCAATAAAGACCTCGTAGTTCCCTTCTTCGAGCGCTTGCATTTGGCGGTGCGACAAACAGAATCCCCAGTTTTCCCGGTAATAAGAAGTCCGATAAGGAATCCAGTCCGGGTGGTCGGGGATGGTAAAAAGATGGGCCCGCAACTCGGACAACGGCATCGTTGTGCGAATGGGGACACTGTAGTTCAATACGTGGAGGTTGCACGCTTGAAAATCCACGATGCGTTTCCCTGCCGCATCCTTTATATACGCATCCCGGATATTCCATTCCTTGGGAACTGTCCAGTCGAAAACCTCAGTTCCCGTCGGCACCTCAGAGATCTGCAGCGGAATACGCTTTTGAATCGCGGCTAACGTTTGCCGCAGTCCTTCGCCGGTGATGCTCCGGCAAATCGGATAAAGCTCAGTGGCAAAGCGATGCAATTCCCGGCCGATTTCATCCGGAGTCTTGCCTTCGATTTCATTTAACAGGCGCATTGTGCGGGTTCGAAATCGGCGTAGGTGCGATCCCGTTCGGATATTACTTCAATTTTCTCCGGCCAAACAATCTGAAACGCCGGATCATCCCAGCGAACCCCTCGAGCTAATTCCGGACTGTAGAACTCCGACATTTGATAAAAGACTTCGGTCTCGTCCTCCAGAGTAAGAAATCCGTGGGCGCAACCCTCCGGCACGTACATCATGTTGCGCTGCTGCGCGGTGACCGTTACTGCAATCCAGCGCCTGAACGTCGGCGAATCGTGACGTAGGTCGATGACCACATCATAGATCGAGCCAGAAGTGCAGCGAACCAGTTTTGCTTCACCTTTGGGTGCTTCCTGGTAATGCATGCCACGCAAAGTTCCCTTTAGTTTATTGAAGGAAACGTTGCATTGCGCCATGTTGGGATTCAACCCGTGATTCTCGAATTCTTTCTGACACCAGCTGCGGGCAAAGAACCCCCGCGCGTCATGGAAGGGCTCCAAGCGAACTTCGAAGACTCCGGGCAAGTTGGTTTCTCGAAAGATCATAAAGCAGAAGACCGCTCACTTAATCTATACAGTCCCAGTCGAGGGCGCCAATTCGTAGACTAGTTTGCCGTTAACGTTCTTGGCGAAGGCCAGAGTCGCACGCTCGGCGCCTTCGCCGACGACCCGCCATGAGCCTCCATGTTTCTCTACGCACATCTGACTGCGGCTCCGCCACCACGTGTCAACCTCCCGAGGAAGCGCAAACCAAACGTTGTTCTGTGATCTTAAGAATTTCAAATGCCGCAGCAGATTCTCATAAATGGCTCTCGCTTCAGGCTCGATGACGTAATCTGGATGAACAATGAAGCTGGCCATCCCGTTCTTTTCGAGAATAAGTTCAATTTGTTCTTTCCATAAATCAATTGAGCGCTGCTTCAGGATGTGGAACAGCGAGTAGTCCTGTGTAGTCGTCACAGGAAGTTCCAGAATTTTCCCAATGAAATATGGCATTACGGTGCAGCAGCCGCCGCGCTGCGGATCGAGGTGAGCTACGTTGGGCATCGACATGTCGAAAGAAAAATCCAAATTCTCGTACCAATCCGGTCTTCGGTAAAGCACGCCCGCACGAAATCCTTTGGCATGATATTTCTTTGCATACTGATTTACGATCGCCGCCCGTCGCAGGAACTCTTCTTTATCATCAAACAGACGTCCATCATGATTTAGGTCTTGAACAGCGACGTCGAATCCACGTTCTCGAATATTGTCGATCAGGCTAAAAGAGGTTGTATAACGTTCCTCGGGTACGATCTGGAAGGATGCCTTGATTCCGTAGGAATCATCGATGTTCATCACTTCCGTACAAAAATCCCTGCCGGCTTCGGTTTCAACGTCGTGTGTCATTACCACGCAGCCGCGGGCGCCGCGCGGCCAGAACCATACAAAGGGAACACTGGCCACGTCCTTGGCTTGCAGGGAAAACAGCATCAAAGCCTCGCACAAGCTTTCGACGGTTGTGTCCACGGGCCAATGCGGAAAACTGGCATCTTGCCAGTTGCGCGCGTTAAACCTCTGAATTTGCTTGCGGAGAAATAAGTTTGTCAGAGGACGAAATAAATAATAGATCCTGCGAAGCAAATCGTTGCTCGAGCGATTGGTCGCATATCTCTCCAGCCGAAGATTGTCAATCACGTCCGTGGGATTGAAGGCCAGACCGACCTTGCCGTCGCCGATTACAACGTCATCGAGAATATCGTGGGGTGACGAAGACTGCACCCGGGAACCGCGAGTGCTTTTGCAAGATCGCCCATAACAAAGCGTATTCGAACCGAAATGGAAATACCCGGCTTCAGAAGAAAGTCTTCCATTCGCGGCAAAATCCAAGAAATTATCGGGACAGCGAAAATGCTCAAAAACACTCCGACTGAGCGAAGTGGAAGGAGGTGCGGCTCCCTTGAAAGCGAGTTCTCTCAATCCGTACTTCGACTTCGTCAAATCCGCATGCCCCGTAACTGTTAAGTCGGTGCTCATTTTTTATCACACTCGATAGCAGGAATAACCAGTGCTTCCTGCACTAGAGTGCAATCTCCCGCAATAGAAATGCAGCCGATTGGCTAGCCCATGTGTCGATACACAAGCCTGCCGGCGGTGGAAGAAACCAAGTCTGGCAAGACCGAAAAACACTGCCGAATCGCGTACTCGCCCCAAGCGGCAGGCCGATGTCTAGATCTCTGCGGATAGCGGTAGTAGTGCAGCAACTTCTTGGTTGCACCAAACTTGTCCTTGAAGGCGATCAGGCTCTCCTGCTCCAAGTCAGAGCGGCCTAAATCGATCTTCTCGGCGCCCGAAGCCTTAGCTTCCTCGATAAGTTTCCAGAATAAAAAAGGCATGGGACCAAGCCCGTGATACCGTTCGTCGGAACAGCCATACTTATAGATGACAGAGCTCCCATGGCT
>JBAVUW010000038.1:0-30900 GCA_049696975.1 Candidatus Acidiferrales bacterium
CCACAACCAACATCGGAACGTTCCCGAGCAGCGGAACGCAAACCTTCACCCCGCCCGATTCCAACGACTGGGTGCTCGTCCTCGACGATGCCAGCGTCGGCCTGCCTGCTCCGGGAACTAGCACTCCCTGAGCCGCCGGCTGGAATCCCAAACTGTCACCAGGCGTCGCGAACAGTTTGGTTTGCCACTTGGATCAGAATCGGAAATTCGTTCAGTTAACCAAGATCGACCGTCCCCCGCACGACCTCGACCTTGCGAAAGCGTCCGAGTGAATGCCGAAGAGACTTGACCGTATTCAGAACCTTCGGTAAACGACGCAGGACTGTGACACTTGGGCTTCGCAGTTCGAGAATCTGAACCGGGACCTCCTCGATCGTGATTCCGGTCTTCCAAGCCAACAGGACTATTTCTGTCTGGAAAATCTCGTCTGTGGTAATCGCCATTCCGCAAAGTTCCTTGGCGAGGAGCGCTTCGATACTTTTGAGACCATGAGTATCCGTTCCGGGATATCCAATAAAGAGACGAAGAAATACAAAGTTGTAGAGCGCCGTCAGCACTCGACGCTTCAGCGGCCGACGATCAACCGATTGCGGATGCCGCTTGGAACCCACAACGAAACGCGCGCGATTTGTTCGGAAAATGGCGAGAGACTTGGAGACGAACTCGGGATCCAAGAAGTCACATTCCAGAACGGAGATGTGCGTTCCCCGGCTCTCAAGCATCCCCTTCTTAATTGCTTCCCCATAGCTGCCTCGTGGGATTGCACACACCCGGACCAGCTCGGGAAAGCGCTGCTGGACACGGTGGCAAGCCTCCCACGTGCCGTCGATTGAGCCGTTCTCGACGACAATGATCTCCGTGAGGACTTCGGAAACGTCGCTCGGGAGCGATTGGATAAACCGAGCCACGCAGGTCTCCAGATTCGGGGCCTCATTGTGAACCGGGATGACGACACTCCACTTCATTGAACGACCTCCAATACCGCAGATCGGGCAGACTCCATCGAATCCTCCATGCTCGTGTAATCCCAAAGGCCATAGCGTCCAACTGGATGCACGCCGGCCTCCCGGAGCCGACCTAAGATTGCATCGAGCGCGGCGTCCCGACTCGGTGTGTGATGAACGTAGGCATGGCGCATCACATGAACTACGACGCAATTTACGGCTCGGCTGTCAATCCATCCGAGCTCTTCGAGGGATTTCATGACCCGTGGCTGCAACGAATCGATGAGATTGATGCGATCGGTCTCCTCTGAGCGCAACCCAACCTCGACATACAGCGAGCTGTGGCCCGGAGTACAGGTACCCTCACCGATATTGGAATAGAACCCTACGCGGTAAAACGGAATTGTGCGATCGGGAACGTACAGCCAGTGAATATCCCGAAACTCGGGGCGCAAAGGGCAACGCATGCCGATATTGAAGCTGACCGTCGAACTGTACGAGAGTTGCGCCGCCTGGCGGACCAATTCCGCGTCACCCGTCATCTCGCAAAGCGACTTCAGCGGAATGCTAGAGAAAATGACGTCCCAAGAGAACGTGTCGTGATTCTTGGTGCGAACAGTCTTTTTTTGCAGATCGACGGCAACGACATCCTGGTTCAACGCACAAGAATCGATTCCCGTTCGTAGTCCCTGAACGAGGCGTCCAATTCCTCCCATCGTCGGATACCAGAACGCTGAGTTATAACCGGTCGCCTTGTCAGATCCGGTCTTGCGCGTGGTCATTCCCGCTCGAACGAGTGCTTCATCGGGTGCGGGAAAGAAGCGTCGCACGGCGCGTCTTGAAAGCTGGTCGAGTTGAATCGCCATCGTCTTTTCGTTTTGTGGGATTAAAAAGAGGTCAGCCAGTTCTTGCCCAAAACCACTAACGACGTAGTCACGGAAAGTCGCGTTCTCGTCATTTGAAAGGGTCGGCCGCTTTTCATACGATTCTGCGCAACGCGCAAATAACTCCGGGGGCAATTCAGCCAGGTTATATTGAATCGGAGCCGTGATCAGCTGTCCGCCAACGAAACAGCACGAGCGCCGGGTAATTTGGGTCCACTCGTCGTTCTTCAAGTTGGCGTACGGTATGTCTTCCGGAGTGCGGTAACGACACAAATGAAGAAAGTGCCCTGTGTAATCGAAGCAGAACTCCCCGACCTCCACGGTGCGCGTTAGGCCTCCGAGGGTGGGGCATTTTTCAAGCAATATGTACGGCCGCCGTTGTTCTTGGAGCGTCCGGGCGGCGGTTAAGCCCGAAATCCCTCCTCCCAGCACGACAACCGGCGATTTGTTAGAAAGTGCCACTGTTGGCCTCCCAAGCAGAACGCAAACCGTTATTGCGCTGGGTGACGAGAATTGCGGATATTCCAGTCCCAGAAGTTGTCGTGCGTGTGGTCGGCAACAACCCCCGCGTTGGCGACGGCGGATCGAGGGGTTGCCAGATACAGAGCTGATCCGGTCACCGACATTACAGACTTTACGTTCCAGTTTTTGCTCAAATCGTGAAGAATGCGTTGATCCTCATCGCGGTAGATATGGCTGAAGACAAGCCAAAGTCTGTTTGCCTGGGGACCGAGGCCGCCCAACATCTCCGGTACGTATTTCTCCGGGGCTTGCTGGTGATAGTTGGCGTAGATGAAGCGCGGATCCCGCGGTTTCACATAGTAGTCAACAGCAAATACGGCTCCGGGATATATGTAAACGGCATCGCCTGGTTGAATTTGGGCCCGCAACGTGAGCAAGATCTGCTGGATGTTCTCAACTTCCGCATAAGGCTTCATCACACGAATCTGGTGTATTCCCGATGCAATCACAACGCAGACAATCGCGACAAACACGATTGCGCTCGCGCGACCGGCGTATCGATCGGCAACCTGGACCAGACTCACCGATGCTAACAGGCATAGAAGGGGTGCCAAAAAGAGGCATTGCCGGATGCCGCCGTACGGATACAAATGCAACATGGAACAGGATAAAACAGCACCACATGACGTGCATGCCAGCACGGCTAACGGAGGCGCAATTCTTGTCCGAATCGACCCCACCAGATAAACGATGATTGCAATTGTCGATATTAAAATAGTCGCAAAACCGGGCAACAGGAATCCGATAAGCTGACGCGTATTCGACAGTACGAAACGCACAACGCTCGAATGCGGCGCTAAGAAATAATCGTTCAGGTACCATGCGTCATCGCCCCACTGATACCGAAGCGTCAGGAACAACGACAGAAGACCTCCGAGCCCCAAGAATCCGGTCGCCGTGATGATTTGGCCGATCTGGCGTCCAGGCTTATTGTGAGTAACAGCCAAAATCAATAGAGCGGAGAGAACGCCGAAACTGAACAGAACCAACCCATATTGAACCAGTGGGGCAAAGAACAAAATTGCGTAGAGCGGGATCGGCGAATTGTCCTCTTCTTTCTTTGAAACATACGATAAAAAAACATACAAGAGCGCCGCAGCGTAGAGGACAGACAGTGAGTATTCCCGCACCTCTTGGGCGTAACGAATCTGTGCGGCAGAGATGCTCAGCATGAAAGCCGACAGCACCGCTGTTTTGTAGTCGATCGTAGGAATCGTGACAAAGCAGAGCATCACGATCACCGATAGGATGCTTGCCGCAAGCGAGGGCAATCGCACAGCCAAGGGTCCCGTCCCCACCTTTTCAACGGCGTAAAGAATCAATGGATCAACAATTGGCGCGCTATGCAGATCGCGCGTCAGAGTCAACGTCTGCGATAGTGTGCCTCGTGAAATATTCGCCGCAATGGCCTCATCGAGCCAGAGGCTGCGTTGGGAAATTCGATAGGCGCGGAGAGAACCAGCAAATAGAACGATGAGGACGGAGACCAGCAAAAATAGCCCATAGGCCTCGCGGCGCGAGCTTCTTAACTCGGTTCGGCCTTCCAATGGTTTCCTCCTGAAGTTTCTTGAAATTTGCGGCGGCGAGTGCGTAGCGATATCCGCTTCTATCGGTCTGCGGTTCCCGGAGCGGACAGATTCGCCGCTAGGCTGTCTAGTGCCAAAACCCAATCGTTTGAGTCCGGCGGCCGAAAACTTCTTTTCCCACTTGCCGGAAAAGTGCCGATCAAGGTGGCAGAACCGCTGCGGGGATTAAACCACCAGCCCTTTGCCTCTGCTCGGGAGTCGGAAACCTTGCTCATGTCGATGGTGATCGCCGATGTGTTGCCATTCGGGATATAGGCGAGGATCGTCTGGCCGTCGGAGGTGCGCGCTGCGACAGAGGAAGCACTGCCGAGGCGATAAGGCTCGCGACGAACTACACTTCGGAGGGACTCCCAGGTCGCACTGAGAAAATCGCGCGAATCGTAGCCCGAGGTCATCACCGTATGTTCGATATCCGGCACCAGTTTCCAGTGTTCGCGCGATCGAAATAGCTCACCCAAATACATTTGGCTTATTGACCCCGAAGAACCCAACTGGATTTGCCAAGCTGGTTCTCCAGCTCGCGCCTCCGGCGCCCCATTGAAGTACCACAACGGATTGTTTCCGAAACCACCGTTCCCTAGATAGGCTCCCGACAACACGACCCAGTATGCCTGCTGTCTGAGTTGCAACTCTGTCGTGGAGTGCTCGTTCTCATACCAGCCTTCTCCTTCGAATGGTGGCAGCCAAGACGAGCGCATATAGTTGACCGCGGCACCGCCAGGAGCGTTGGTCGTGTGGAAGTAAAGCCAATTCAAATCCATCCAGCTCGTGTCGGCAAACGTGTCGGCTGCGGCAGACTGGGGATGGCCCTCGGCCACTATGAGGTGAACTCGGTCCCGCGATCTGATACCGTCAGCCAAATCGGTGAGTTTCGGCACAATGCCGGTTTGAGGGTCGACATCTCCGCCCAGGGCCCAGATCACATTCGGAAAACCTTTATACCGATCACCGAGGAACGCCCCGTAGTCCGTCACAACCGAATCGGGGCTCCTCAGATAACTGGCAAGATAACCTCCCGGAGAATTAAGTCCGACAAACCCTGGACTTAAGGCAACGGTGATGCCGTACGTTGCGGCTCGCCGAATGACATAATCGACATGAGCCCAGTATTTGGGATCCTCATTCGTAAAATCTGGGCCGTCAAATGGAACATCGCCATAATGGTTCTTCGGCGCATTTGATTGGTAGTAGTTGTCTGCGGCCCCGCACCAAATGTAATTGAATCCCCGCGACGCCCTATCCGACAGGTAGACCTCGACATCGGCGTTGTCCAATTGCGTTATGAGGGACCAAGCGGCATCTCCGGTGATGAATACCGGCCTGTCCGAGATCGAATTGATCAGAAATTTTCCGGTCGGATCAAGGGTCATAAACTGTCCGGCAACACTCACGATAGGTCTTGTGCCGCCCGGCGAGCTCTTAGCCATTTCGGCCGAGACCGGCGTCGCAAATCCCACATCGTGAGTTGCTGTAAGCGTATGACGAAAATGAACGACCGAAGTTATGAGGATGAGCAGCAGGAATAATGCCGGAAGTAACCGCAGCCGTAAGAGCCGACGATCCTGAAGGGCGGTGGACACGTGGGGGAGTGATGCTGGGTGCGCCGGACTCGGTGATCCGTTCCGTGCGATCGCTATTTGGAATAACCGAGGGCACGCATTCCCGTCGCCGCCTCGCGGGCAATGATCATGCGTTCATACCAGCTGAGCCGGGCACGTTTGGCGGTACCGCCGACCGCAACTGAAAGAGCGACGCTTTCCCGGATCTCCAGTCCCAACCAAGATTCCAGCGTGCGAAAATCAACCTTGCCAGCAACCAAATCTTCATACTTGATGTGAACCAGAGGGAATCCCTCGGGCAAATTGCCCCAACTCACCGCGACACGATTCCAGTGTCTCGCGAAACTTGCAGCCGACTCAACGTTAACGTCAGGGTACCGGTAGTACACCTGGCCCCAACCCGCATCTGCTAGCGATCGGTACGCGTCGTACGGATGTCGTGAAATGACGACGAATTTGGCGCCGGGGTACAGCCAATGAAGCAGGCTTGCTTCGGTTGCACCCAGCCGTACCTCTTTAAAGCCCCAGCGAGCAAAACCGAGATGGCGGGCCGGTTGCTGGAGCCACTGATCGAAAAAGCTTCGCAACGCCACGCGGAAATCGCCGCTCGGAGGATATAGGTTGGCGACCCATGAAGTCGACAGCACGCGAGAATTCGGATCCTGCTGATCCTTCCATAGCTGCAAATTCCGGGAGCTTATGGAGTGGCTGATCATCTCAGCAATCCTCGAGACAGGTATCATTTCGCCGAGCGGTTCTCCCCAGAGAAGCAGTCGCGAATCAGTCACGAGGATGCGCTGAAGCAATGTGGAACCCGCTCGCCAACCAGTGGAGAGCAGGAAAATCGGCGTCTCTGTCTCCCTATCAGCCTCCCATCGGTTTGAGTCTTGCGTCTGGAGCGCCGCAATCGAATCTTCTAGTTGTTTCAAGTCGAGGACGGAAACTGGGTCGCGTTTTGCCCAGGACCAGAGCTCATGAAGACACTTTCTGAACGCCCTCGTCCACTCGCCTACGCGGGTCTCGCGCGCCCACAACCAAATCCGCGTTTGCTTATATCCTTGAGCCTTTGCAAAATCCATTGAGTGGCTTTCCATTTCCAACCATTGCGATGCGGGAGAGATGGCCTAGTTTCGTTTGGCTCTCACGAACCGCGGACCTTGGCCGGCGGTTTGTAACCTTGCGGCACTCTCGCAGCCGGCAGCTTACGACGGATGCGCGTAACGGAATGGCCGCTGAAGATTTGGCGGTGATTACTTGAATCGCCTGATCATCGTCCACTTGCTTCAGTGGGGAACCGAACCCAGCGCAAAAATGGCTTGAGAGGGCGACCTGCTATAACAGGTCTCGTTATGAATGCGCGACCGGCGGCGAAGAAACTCCTGGCGAATCTCCCCTGCTTCCAATAGTGCCGTGCCACGATAAGCCACGTCTCGGCGAGTTGCCAGCTCTCAGCGAACTCCCAATCAGGAGACTGTAACGCCTCCATTGCCGTCTTGAGAGAATTCGAGTAATCACCGGCAAGATTCAGGGCCCGGATCACGTCGCGATCAGCGTTAATCCGTTGGGTGGCCTCGCTCACCCCCATGGCAACCAGCACAGCGGGTGTGATTTCTTCCACTGAGGCCAACGGATCCGCATTCCCGTTTTTCCGCGATGATGCGGAAGCTTGGGCAGCAAGGATGCAAAGACTCTGTTGTCTCGCCTTGCGCAATTGCACCTGGTGTGGATGACTCCTGTACTTCAGAACCACTTGCCCCAGATTGGCGAGCTGGAAATGCTCTGCCATCCTGAGCCATAGGTCACAGTCTTCGGCAAAAACAAACGCCTTCCGATACCCACCAACAAGATCAAAAGCCTCTTTGCGGATGAGCACGGTGGGCTGGCAGAACGCACAGCCGGCAGGTAGGACTGCTCTGATTGCACGATCGTCGGTAGGGAAACGCTCGACACGAAACGACTTGCCGGCTGCGTCGATCCACTCGGTGTCACCACCGAGGACGCCGACTTCCGGATGCGCATTCATGAAATCGATCTCCCGACTGAGACGATCCGGAAGGGAGACGTCATCGGCATCCATGATTGCTATGTACCGACCTCGCGCGAGAAGACAGCTCGCGTTGCGAGCGTCGGCCAATCCGCAATTCCGTATCTCGTGGAGCCGGATTCTTGCGTCCCCGATCGCATAGCTTTGAGCGATGGCCTTGGACCTGTCCACCGATCCAAAGTCGACGATGATGAACTCAAAGTCCTTAAAGGTTTGGCCGAGGATGCTCTCAATCGCCTCGGCAAGAAAGTGTTCGACGTTACAAGTCACCATGACGACCGAAACAAGTGGACTATTCATATATGCAACGTCGTTGCTTGCCATGATGACGGTCGAATATCGATGGGGCTGTCAGCTATTCTTTGCCGACTGGGACGAGCCTCTGACTCGCGCGGTCGGCTCTTTGACAAAAGCCCGATTCTCATTTGACGTTTGGGGCTCCGTCTTGCGTTTGATGACACGAAGGATTTTCGCGATTGTGTCGGCCGGATTGGTCACACTCCACAATATTTGCCCTATCACTTGAAGCGCCAGGTAGGGCCTATCAAACGTTTCTCCGAGAGTATTCAGCCCCTTTTTATGATACTGCCAAAATGCGGAACCTCGGCCGCGGAGCGCGGCGTTTGCGAGTGCATTGTAGTACTCTCGTTTCGTCTTTGTTATCAATGCCGCTGCTTCGCTTGTGTCGAGGAACACTGAGGCATAACGCTTCACCAGAATATAGCGATCCAGCGAATTCGGCTGAAATGCGCGAACGGCAGAAGAAATCGACTCGTTGTCCGCTCGTGAGAACGAGAGTATCTGATGAACGAAGCCGAAGTCCCGGTGTCCGAGTATCTGCATACATTTTTCGGTGTCTTCATGCAACAAAGACTCATCGAAGAACGGCTGCCCTGGTTCGATCATGCACGTCCGGTACATCACCGCCGTTGGTGAACCGAAGACCCAGACTCCAGTCCTAAGATACAAACGTGCCATCTCTTTACCAGCGAGCCACGGCGTCGGGAACGGAAAGCCGGTGCCGCGAACCTCATTTCCCTTCAACCAATAAGAACTCATCAGCCCGATAGATTCGGACCGCTCAAACGCATCCACCATCGTCTGCAAGCACTCTGGGAATATAAAATCATCGGCCTGCACAATCTTGCAGTAGCGGCTGACTTGGGAAATTTCGGCCAGAGCGGCGTTGTAATTCTGAACTTGTGTCAATAAGTGGGTCCGCCGAATGAACCGAATTCGGGTATCACGGCGGGCATAGGCCTCGGCAATTTCTCCGGACCCATCCGTGCTGCAATTGTCCACGAGGACATATTCGAAATCTCTGCAACTTTGCGCCAGAACGCTTTCGATACATTGCGCGAGATATGCCGCAGTATTGTGAAAGGGCGTAACAACGCTGACTAAGGGCTGGCTCACGATAGACTACGGCGTCCCTATGCCTGGTCCCTCCGAGATTTCCATCTCGATGCTTCTTTCCGACGTTCGGAACGCGATCGGGATTACCTGCGTCATCGACTGTTTGACGCGGGTTCGCACCCCGGTGTCACCCGATCGGCGCTTTCGGTTGGTGCGACCAAAGAATTGGGTGCGGCACGCTCCAGCCAAATTTCTCGCCAATGTGCGTAGATGCTCCTCGGACAAAACAGGCGACATTCGCTGTAGCTCGATCGACAAATGACGGAATCCAGCATAACGCTGGGATTGTTTATCTCCCTCATTTGGCCTGTTCTTTCGTTGATGATTCTGTTTACCCGCTGGAGCACACGATACGTCCCCCCACAATAAGGGACCTCTTCAGCATCGAAAAACAAACCGCGATTCTTGTTGCGAGCGTCCAGCGTGTTCAGTATCTCCTTATATGGTTTGATTCGAACGATCTCGCCGGGTTGAAGATCTAGCGTCTGCGTGGGTGTCGGTTGCCCTTCGAGGATAGTCCCGGCTCTTCGAGGAAACGGCGCTCCACGCCAAAGTGGGTAGAACCTATCCCAAGACCAGCGAATCGGGCGCCCCAGGCCAATACCGGCCCCGCTGACCGCATAAAATAGAAAATAGGCCCCGCCGCAAATGATCTGCCAGAGACCTACGTTTCCGGAAATGTAATCTTCTACGTACTGCCGAATGTCCCACCATTCGAGCTGCGAGGTGGCATAAGGGAGTTGAGTGGCTTGGCATGTATATCGCGGCGTTCCGCCAGGTGAATCGGGGTCACGGGTCCGATCCCAGACCGTGGATTCAAGGCATGGAGAGGCCGCGTCGGTTTCGCTTTCTTGTCTGGAACGATCAGCGGTCTCCAACGCAACTCCTGGCGTGTTCTTTTCGACTCGCTTCAGCCAAGCTTCTTTCCAGAAGATCAGGCATTTCGCTTGGCACCCATCGTGTGCACCTCCATCACAACGAGTTTCGAGATGGATGGCCCGGGCAACGCGGCGTCCGCGAACCGGGAAAACAGTATCGCAAGTCTTGTGCGCTCTCTTGTATACGCGAAACCGCTTGCCACAAAACGCGAACATCTCGGGCATGAACGGCATACCCTCCAGGCGCCCGTCGCTGTCGAGCGTCGCCAAAATCTCTTCCTTTCGGCGCACTTCAACCCAGTCGCCCACACGTAGTTTGGAAGATATGGCCTTCATATTTTTATTAAGGGTAGTTCTTTCGCCGAGCACAAATCTCAGTTACCTGCCCCGTCAACATCAAGCTCGGAAATTAGCCTTCTTTTCGGGCGATCACGACGCTGTACTGACCGAGTCCCAGATGTTCCTTCAGGCGCCGGAGCACAGCCGCAATGCGCGGGCCGAAAGCCTTATCCAGCCGCCCTGAATTGATGAACCGCAGAATCCCAAGATTTCCTCTGGGCATAATCGTGGATGAGTGTTCGATGGCAAATCCGGCTTGTCGGATCAATGCGTGCAGTTCACTACGCGAGAGCCAGTGGGATACGGGCCCGCTTTCTAGCTTGACGGCGGGCGTACGTTGAATACGGTCGTAGACATAGCGATTGATCGTGGTGAGAACCAAGTGCCCGCCGGACCGCAGGCTGAGCGCGATTTTCTGCATGGCGACGGCTTGATCCCGGATGTTCGGAATCGCGTCTATACAAACTGCGACATCGAACGCCTCTTCCGGCAACGGCCATTCGTGGAAGTCGGCGGCTTCGTATGCACGGGGAGTTGAATTTGCGGGAACCGAGATGCACGCGCTCTTTTGTCGCGCAACCTCTATCGCTGCAGGCGAGATGTCCAGTCCGTGATAGCTCGAACACACAATCATTCGGGAAAAGGTTCCCGTACCGCAAGCGATTTCCAGGACACGACAGTTTGATTCTCGAGTAATGCCGTTCACTGCGGCCGCAGCTCGTTCAAAGAGCTCGCTGGAGACAGCATCGTTGTGGTCCTTAGTGCGGTGCGACGAATTCCACAAGTCCCACCACGCCTTTTCTTCCATTTCGCGCGACCGATCGACCGATGAAGAGTTGGTAGGCATCGTCTTGTATGCTGAGTGGCCGGTCCAACTACAATTCCACCGGAGACGCCTCCGATGCCCGACGAATCTCTTCTCTGCAAATCCTGGGGAAACAATGGGCGATACCCCGGACGCCTCCCTCAGAGCTGACATAGATCGTCGCGGCAGGTTCCCATTCATCGTAAATGGTTTGGATGTCGTATCTGTACAGAACGACCGAAGGATAGAAGGTTCCCTCAGCCAGGTTCACCTGTAGTTCGAAGGTACAGCTGTATACGTCACCTTGATCCAGATCCGCGGTTTCGTGCCCTAGGCGCTCAGTAGAAGTGTCAAAGACCTCCGCAAACTTCTCGTCGAGCATGTAGAGAGTGACAGACACCTTGCTGCAACGCGCCGCCGCAATCACCTCAACGTCTATCCACGCCTTCTGGCCAGGCTTAAACCGCATGCATTCCCCCGCCTCATCGCGGACTCTGACACTGGAGATTCTAATCGGGCCAGAATTTGCATCCTCCGCCTGACGCTTGGAGGATTTTTGAAGATAAGCCGAAATGACCTCCTGAGGTCTTCCTATCGTGACCGTTCGCCCTTTTTCGAGCAAAAGGCAACGATCGCAGAACTCCGAGACGACTTTTAGATTGTGAGAAACAAACAGCACCGCCGCCCCGCCGCGGACCACTTCGCGCATGCGCTCGATGCATTTTTGTTGGAATGCGGAGTCGCCCACACTGAGGACCTCATCCACTATTAGTACGTCTGGATCCACATGTGCGGCCACCGAGAAACCGAGTCTTGCAAACATTCCGGAAGAGTAGCGTTTTACAGGAGTATCGATAAACTCCTCGATGCCGGAAAAAGTGATGATCTGGTCCAGCTTTGACTGAATTTCCGGCTTCGTCATACCGAGGATTGTGCCATTTAGAAAGATATTCTCGCGGCCTGTCAGATCGTGGTGGAAACCAGCAGATACCTCAATCAGCGCGGAGAGGCGCCCGTTCACGACCATGCGCCCTTTAGTCGGTTTCATGATCCGACTGAGAATTTTTAGTGCAGTGCTCTTGCCTGCCCCATTGTGACCGATAATCCCGAAGCATTCCCCGGCTTTCACTTCGAATGAGAGATCCTGCAGCGCCCAGAATTCCTTTTTGTCGCTTTCATTGAGTTCCTGCTGTCGAAACATCTTGCCGGTCAAGGCAGGAACCAAATCGCGCAAGGAGTTATAGATTTCTCCCTTGCGGAATTTCTTGTACACATGCTCCATGATAATAGCTACTTCTGACATTCGGCCCTCTTTAGATGCTTTCCGCGAAGCCCGGCTCCACGTGCTTGAAGAAAATGTACCCGCCAACTAGCGCTAGCAGAGCACAGAACAAACTATAGACAAACCAAGGCAAATCCGGAGATTCATGGCGGGCAACGCAAGCACCGAAGCCATCCAGAAGGGAGCTGATCGGATTCAGCAGCAACCATTTCTTTTTGTCGCCGAACATCCCCACGTCGTAAAAGACCGGCGTAAAAAAGATTCCAAAGGTCAGGGCCACTTCAACAATAAATTTCACATCGCGAAAATAAAGGCTGGCTGCCGCCACGATCATGCCAATTCCAGAGACAAGCAGCACGAGCGTAAGCAGCAGCACAGGTGCCCAGGCCAGATAAGGGCTCCAGGCGATGTGGAGGAAGAACAGAAAAATTACCAGGGCGCCTGAGGCCACTACGAGATCAAAGAAGCTGGCCAGCATCGCCGCGATGGGAAAAATCTCCTTCGGGAAATAGATCTTTGTCACTAATTCTCTGTTGTTGATCAAGCTTAGAGAAGAAAAACGAATGCTGGAAACCAGAAACGCCCAAGGAAGCGATTTGACTGCGACTCCCGCAATATCCGCCGACTTGAGTGGCGCGTGCGCAGTCATCGCGTAGCCATACCGAACAACGACACCGGCGAGAACAATCACTATTGGCATGAGTATGGCCCATAGGAATCCCATGATCGACTGCTTATACCTCACTTTCACATCGCGATAGGCGATCATGTAGAGGAGCCCGCGATATTTGTACAGCTCCTTGAGTTCTTCCTTCATGGGGTTGGTTCGTCTCCGGCCTGCGCTCGCAGCCCGTCTATGTGTGGCCGATACTCATTTGAACGTGCGTCAATCGATTGCGATGTAAGGCGCATAATCCCTGCGGAATCCATCCCTCGGTGGTCCAGGGCATCAGCCGGATATACAGTCAAGCGTAAGTCCGATTGACGGGTTTTACCGGTCGCCCGACCAAATAATTGTGGACACCGTCCTCGAGGGCTTTCGCATAGATCCCGAGAGAGCGGTCAATGACATCGATGGTCGTGTCGATATCCGCGTTGGAGTGAGAAAAGCTGACTACAAACGAGGGAGCGAGGATTCCTCCCCGGATTAACTCCTGAAGGAACAGCGTACGAAAGGACTGCGATGGTTTGCCTTGCGCGTCCTTTGTTTGGTAGATGAGGTTGCACGGTCGTCCAGTCAGCCCGAAATGGTTGGAGATCCCGTGGCGGGCTACAACTTGATTCACCCCCGCCCTCAACCGCTCACCCTGCTTCCATAGAAACTCGATGACACCGAGCTCGCGGTAAATGCGCAGAGTCTCAAGTGACGCTGCCAAAGTGTGAGTTTCGGCACCATGCGTGGTGGAAAGCAAAAACACACGAGGCTGATCGTGGTCCAAGCCTCCCAGCCGCATGATTTCGCGCTTGCCGGCCAATGCGGCGATTGCGAATCCGTTCCCCATGGCCTTGCCGAAAGTCGACAAATGCGGAACAACGTCGTGGAATCTTTGCGCTCCTCCCAAATGCCAGCGAAACCCAGTGATCATCTCATCGAAAATCAGAACGGCGCCCCGATCCTCGCAAAGTTCTTTGACCGCCTTCAGATAACCGGAAGCGGGGGGGACAGCTGCCTCTGCCTCCATCAGAACGCAAGCGATCCGGCTCGGATGTTGGTCGAACAACTCTCGCAAGCTGTCGAGTTCGTTGTAGCGAAACTTCAGGGTCATCTCGATAACCGCCCGAGGTATGCCCGCGTTCATCTCCGTGCTGCCGATAAACCAGTCGTCAGTCGAGAAGAACGGCTGGTCGCCGCAGATCGCGACGAGATCGCGACCGGTATAAGCCCTGGCAACCTTAACGGCGGCCGTCGTCACATCGGAGCCGTTTTTGGCGAACTTCACCATGTCGGCTCCGTCAATCAGCTGCAGCATCTCCTCGGCAAGGTCAACTTCGATCTTCGCGGGTCGATTAAAGTTAATTCCGAGCTGCATCTGTCGGTGGGCAGCCTCTATGACCGGTCCGAAAGCGTGTCCGAGCGTAACTGCCCTCAAGCCCATTCCGTATTCTATGAACTCGTTCCCGTCCAGGTCCCAAACATGACAGCCTTTTCCGTGAGCGATAAACGCTGGGGCTTGTTCCGGATACTGGTCGTCGCCTTTCGCGTAAGTGTGTCCACCCCCGGGAATAAGCCGGTGAGCCTTTGGCAGTAGCGCACGTGACTTTGAAAAGGCCTTGGGTTCCGAGGCCGTCAGGTCGGCACCTATCGACTTGTTTTTACCGGGAGCCATATGGAATCTCACTTTCAAACTTCGGCGTGAAGCACCATTTTCCTCGCGTGAAACGCCTCAGCATAGCCGCTGGGGGAGTTCGATTCCATGCCGCGAAGTCGCATCAGGGAGAGAAACGTCTCACGCTCAAACCACCGCTTGGATTGCTGAGACTCGAAGGCTTGGAATAGATAATCGACCTTATGTTGGTACAGTGGCGCTTCCAAGGGAACGAACACGTTGGGCCGCCCCATGTCTCCATCGTACTTTGGGATCTCGTATTCGAGGATCAGATGGTCCCGAAACGTGTTCCAGGTCAGCTCGGAGATCAACCGGTGGTCTTGGTGCGCGTCGCCACGCCAGTGCGTGAAAATCACGTCCGGCTTCACTCGTTTTCTCACCTCCTCGAAGAAATCCTTTACCTCTCCCCCGATATAGGGGAGGAAGCCGTCTCGGAAGTTCTTGAGGGTGACATTGCGTTCGGAATCACCGGCAAAAAGCTCCGCTGCCTTCGCTGCTTCGTTGCCCCGAAGTCCTGAAGCGCTGAACACGATCCAGTGAAACTTCAATCCCGGATAACTCTTCTTGAGCTGAAGGAGGGTCCCGCCGCAACCGATCTCGATGTCGTCGCTATGCGCGCCAAGGCACAGGATTGTCAGTCCTTCCGGATCGCCGTTCTTTAGATTAAGAGATAGCATGCGCTGGCGGCAGTGCGAGTGCGTTCGAGCCCAGGCCTTGCGTTCTGGGCGCAAGCAACGATCAGGCAACCTGGGACGGTGAGGCGTACTGCTGCTCGGTTCCGTCTTGATAGAGCGCCAGCGCTTCGGCCGGCAGGCGTGAGAAGTCACTTCCCTTCAGGAAATCGCCCATCGAGGTCCCAGTGCAGGCTGAATCGATGTTCGGCGCACCGCTCCGGGAACAGACGTCGTCCAGATGCACGGTCCGAAAGTCGATACTGTAGCGGGTCAAATCCGATGTATTCGGAACCGTCGAGTGTAGCTGGGCGGCCGAAAACTGGTAGGCTGCGCCCGGTTCGCAAATCAACCGGAATTGAGGTTCCAGCTCGACCGGTTCTTCCGGACGCGGTTGAACTCGGGTGTCAGCCTTGACCTGTTGAGCAGCGCTGAAGCGGCTCTCCAGATTCCACCGGTGATAATTGTAATTGCTCGAACCGTTGCGGATCGGCTCGCTCCAATAACGTGGATGAATGGCCATGCAGTTCTCTGAGTTGATCGGGTACACCGGCATCCACCAGTTGATCTGGTTGAATGGCGCCGAATACCACGTGTCACGATGAGGATGAAACGCATAGGCGATTCCCGTTTTGAGGTAATCGCCAGGAAACGCAGTGCGCAATCGAGGTACGTCAAAGTAGGTCTTCTCAAGACTGCAACCCAATTCGACCAGCATCTCCTGGATGTAACCTTTGGCCTTGGGATGGTGGATGAATTTCGGTTTAACCACCGAAAGAATCTCTGCGGCTCGCTCGGGCGGCATCGAATCCTGAATCTTGCGCGGATCCGTAGGCGCAAAGGCTTCTTCGACCAATTCTCGCGCTAACTGACAGAGTTTCAGACCGCTCTCGCTGGGAGCGTGGAGAAAAATAGCGCCTTGGTACAGCTGCTTCCTCCGGTCGTTATCCCCAATCGTGGAACCGCTGAATATATTCACGTATCGAACTCCCTTCGTCGGTCTCTTGGTCGCAGCTGATTCTGTATACCTGCTGGAAAGACTCAGTCTGTCTATGCGACTTCTCTCGGTGCGGCTTGACCGTTCTTCCACAAGCGCCACGGTGCAGTGCCCGCAGCTTCGAGCTCATCGAGGACCTGCTTGTCCCTGAAGGTGTCCATGCACTGCCAGAAGCCTTCATAACGGTGTGACCAGACCTTACCTTCGGAAATCAATCGTTGGAACGGTTCGTAAACCAGTTCTTCTCCCGGATTGATGTATCGAAAGATGTCCTTCCGAAGCACGAAGTACCCTCCATTGATCCAAACACCGGAATCTTTCATGCATCGAATGGCGCGAACAGAGCCGTCATCATCCAGGTGAACGGTGTCCAGGCTGCTCGATCGCGGTTGGACAGAGAGGAAAGAAGCATAGCTATCGCGACGTGAGAACTCTTCAATCATTTGCGGCAAGCAAAAATCGGTAAGGCCGTCGCTGTAATTGGCGAGGAACATCTCTTCTCCCTCCAAGTACGGTTCGACCATGCGCAATCGATCAGCAATCGTCGAACGCAATCCCGTGTCGACGAAAGTGATCGTCCAATCATCAATATCCCTCTGCGTGAACTCGAGCTTTCTGCCGCCCTGCGAGAATACGAAATCGTTGGATACCGATTCCTCGTATTCGAGGAAATAGTTCTTAATCGCATTTGCCTTGTAGCCAAGGCAGAGGATGAAATCCTTATGACCGAAATGGGCGTAGTACTTCATGACATGCCAGAGCACCGGCCGCGAGCCGATCGTCACCATGGGCTTCGGAACATCTTCCGAGTAGCCCCGGAGCCTCATTCCAGCCCCACCGCAGAACAGTACGACTTTCATCCTCGCTACCTCCGTCACTAACTCAGCAAATCGTAACCATCGGGATTGGTACCACGAAGCGGCCGCCCCATTCCCGGATGAATTGCAATTGTTCCAGAATTTCATCTTTGAGATTCCAGGGCAGAATGACCACGTAATCGGGTTTCGTCTCGCGAATCCGGTCGGGATGATAGATTGGGATATGAGTGCCGGGCAGGAATCGGCCTTGTTTGTGCGGACTGCGATCAACCGTGTACTCGATCAAATCCTTGCCAATACCACAATAGTGTAGGAGGGTTGCACTTTTTCCAGGCGCTCCGTATCCCGCAACCGTCTTGCCTTGTCGCGCGGCCTCGAGAAGAAATTCGACGAGAGCGAACTTCGTTTCGCGAGCCTGTTTCGCGAAGCCAGCATAACCGGCAAGCGAATCGAGTCCGGCAGCTTTTTCCATTTCAATCAGGCGTTCAACGCTAGCCTCGATCCTCTGCGCCTGGTTTTCTGTCCGGCAAGCATAGAGGCGCAGCGAACCGCCATGTGTTGGAAGCTCTTCGACGTCGAAAACCTTGAGTCCATGCGCCTCGAGAATGCGTTTCGCCGCGATCATTGAGAAATAGGAAAAATGCTCGTGGTAGATCGTGTCGAATTCATTGTGTCGAATGAGCTGTAGCAAGTGAGGGAACTCCAACGTCAGAATTCCGAGGGGTTTCAGTAGAATCTTCAAACCTTCAACAAAATCGTTTAGATCGGGGACCTGCGCGAGGACGTTGTTGCCAAGAACGAGATCTGCCGTACGTCCTTCGCCCACGAGATCGTTGGCTGCATGTTCGCCGAGAAAACGCACCAGCGTGGGTACGCCATTTTCGACCGCGACCTTTGCAACATTCGCCGCTGGCTCGATGCCCAGCGCGGGAATTTTGCGCTTCACGAAATACTGCAGCAAATAGCCATCGTTGCTGGCCGCCTCGATAACGAGACTCTTCTCGGTAAGGCCAAGCCGCGTGATCATCTTGTTGCAATAGGTTTCGGAGTGTTTGAGCCAGGAATCAGAATAAGAAGAAAAATACGGGTAGTCGCCGAAAATGTCTTCCGGGCGCTCGTATTCTTCAAGCTGGACCAACAGGCACTCCTCGCAGACATAGACGTGAAGAGGATAGTACGTTTCGCCGTGATTGAACTCAGTTGCCGAAGGGTAGGTCTCGCACAGCGGCGACATGCCGAGATCAATGAAGGTTCGCTCAAGGACGGCGCCACAGAAACGGCATCGCTTGGCAGCCGTCTGTTGCGAGGTGTTAGCGGTAATCGTCATGGTGGCCATTTGAATGGTTGTTCGCTTTGAATCGGAGGATCAGACCGGCTATCAGTGGCTGCCCGTCCACATCGGAACTGCAAGGTCGGGAAACACTCTCACGGCACTCTCAGCGCTTGGCTCAAATGGTGAGCGCGTATGGATGGGCTACCGCCACAAACGCCGCAGAACTGAGCGCCTCAACTGAGCTGAATATCGCAATCGACCTGCCAAAGTCGACGATCCGCGACCGCAATTGCTCGTGCGAAAGGGAACTGCAACTAACAGTAAAATAGACACTTACCTAAATTGAACCGACTGTGGGCCACGTTTTTAGCCCGCTTTTGAGGGAAAAACACTTCCACTAAGTGCCCACCGTAGGGAATTCTCGAGATCACCGGCCGTCAGCAGTTCCTGAATGCGGCGCATGCGTACGTACCGGCCGCGTTCAACGTCCGCCAGTGTCAGACCCACAGTCCGATAGGCATCAAAGAGCTCCTGTGCGCCCTTCCGGGCGGTCCACTGGGGTTGAAACCCAGGTAGCACGCGACGGATCTTTTCGCAGGTGACACGGTAACAGCGTTTGTCGGGACCACCACCCTGGGCGTATTCGACACGACAGCCGGGAACCGTCTCAGAAACGATGTCGGCGAGTTCACGAACGCGATAGTTTTCATCCGTGCGTCCGACATTGAAGGTTTCGTTGTGAATGGCCTCTTTCGGAGCGTCGAGCGCGGCCATCGCGGCACCGACGATGTCGCGAATGTGAGTGATGGGCCTCCAGGGAGTGCCGTCGCTCTTAATGCAAATCCGGCCAGTGGTATAGGCAGCCGCCACGAAGTCGTTCAAAACAATGTCCAACCGCAATCGCGGCGACGCCCCATAGGCTGTCGCGTTCCGCATAAATGTCGGGCTGAAATTGGCGTCCGCCAGCTTGGCGACGTCCCGTTCAACCAACACTTTCGAGTCGCCGTAGGGAGTGACGGGATTCAGTGTTGCCGTTTCGTCCAGAAGATCATCGCCAGCGGCGCCGTACGTACTGCAGGATGATGAAAAAACAAATCGCTTCACGCCAGCGGCTTTGGCGAGTTCAGCCAATCGCACCGAAGCTCGGTGATTGATGTCGTACGTGAGTTCAGGGTCGAGGTCACCGAGAGGGTCATTGGACAAAGCCGCAAAATGCAGGATTGCGTCCAAGCCCTCGAGATCTTTCTGAGTAATGTCGCGGAGATCCTTGGAAATTTCCGGGATGTCCGAAGCAATATTTCCGAAATCGCATCCGGCAAAAAGATCAGAGTCGAGACCCACCACTTCGTGGCCCGCAGAACGGAGCATCGGTGCGGCAACCGAACCGATGTAACCTTTGTGACCTGTCAGAAGAACTTTCATGCGATCTCCCTTGGAATGAAAAACGAAAGCGACTAAATTTCCGCCAACAGTCCGGCTTGTTGCAACATGCCCGCGGCATCACAAATTTGCGAAAACGGCAATCCCGAGCGCTCGGCAATCTCGAGTAGCGAATGCTCGCCATCGGAAAGGTTAAGCACCCAGAGCCGAGCGTGGATCTCCTGTCCGATCGCGTTGCCACCAGTGGTGCGATAAAGATCTCGGCGCCCGAGTTGCGGCTCGCAGAAAGGATTGAGGTTGCGATACGAACGATTGTTTTCCAAGATATCGACGATCGCGGTGCACACGCGGAGCGAGGCAGCCAGTTTTTCCGGTCGAATGAAATCAAGATTGTCAGCCGACGTGTGGTATTCGGGAAACGTGCCCCACACGCTGCGCATCAGGCAACCCACAGGAAGATCGAAGCCCGGAGAGCAGTACTGCCTTTCGTCGTAGCCATAGGGAGAGAACTCCATCGTTTCAAACGGCTCGGCTTGGTGCTTCAAAACATGCGCGGTTGCGCGATCGATTTCGGCGTTTCCTCTGCGGCTTTTCTTGTAGTGAAAACCGCCCAAATCCCCGATACAGGTCAGTACCAGACCGTGCCGAACGCGTCCGGTGGTTTCTTGGTTTTGCGAAAGCCAGGTGATCGCCCCAATCGTGCCGGGAATGAACAGAAATCGGTATGAGTAACGGCGATCGGACTGCGAAAGGAAGCCGGCTAGAAAAGTCGCGATCGTCAGTCCGGAAAGATTGTCATTTGCCAGCGAAGGATGGCACGCGTGACAGGAGATCAACACCTCGTCAGCTGATTGGCCGGGCAGATAGCACTCGCCATAGGTCAGCCTTCCATTTTGAAGACTTGAGTCGATGCAAACCTCATATTCTCCATCTTTCATATTCTCGAGCTGATTATGCGAGATGCAAAATCCCCAGTCCTCCTTGTAGTAGGAGGTTCGATAAGGGATCCAATCGGGCTGATCAGGAATCGTAAAGAGGTGCAGTCTGAGCTCGCCAAGGGTCATTTTCGCCCGAATCGGCGTGCTGTAGTTCAAGATATGTAGGTTTGATTTTTGGAAATCGACCACTCGCCGGCCACTCGAATCTTTAATATACGCGTCTCGAATGTTCCACTCTTTGGGAACGGTCCAATCGAAAACAGGGGTTCCGGTCGGCACGTCGAACTTGCGCAGCGGGATTCGCTCACCGATCAGATCGAGGGTCTGCCGAATCCCCTCGCCTGTAATGCTGCGACATATCGGATAGAGCTCCCTGGCAAAGGCGTGGAGCTCCGCGCCAGCAACCCTCGGATCGGTGTGATCGACTAATTTTCTTGGGCCGACCATTTCATTTGAAGTCCGGGTAGGTGCGGTCACGTTCGGAAATCACCTCGACTTTATCCGGCCACTCAATCTGGAATTCCGGATCATTCCAACGAATCCCTCGCGCCGATTTCGGGTCGTAAAACTCGGACATTTGATAGAAGACCTCGGTGTCGGCGTCCAGTGTTAGAAATCCGTGTGCGCATCCTTTCGGAACGTAAACCATGTTTCGCGTATCGGCGGTTAGCAGGACGGCTACCCACTGTTTGAATGTAGGTGAATTCGACCGCAAATCCAAGACGACGTCATGTATCGCACCGCGTGTGCAGCGAACCAACTTGCATTCCCCATGTGGTTCTGCCTGATAGTGCATACCGCGCAAAGTGCCTCGCCGATGGTTGAATGAGACACTGCATTGAACGATTCGCGAACTGAGTCCTCGATCCGTGAACTCTTCCTCGCACCAAGTCCGTGCAAAGAATCCACGTTCGTCGACTTTGCGCTCGATTCGAACCTCGAATACACCCGCCAGTTTGGTTGGGCAGAATTCCATGCTCAACAGTAAAATACCGATTCCATTTTCCGGACTTCTTTCCGAGTTAATGGAACATCAAAGTCGAAGATGTCTACGCAATCGTCGGTCCCTACGAGAGCCAGGTCGCGGAGACTTAGTGAAAACCTCGCCATCTCGATCACTCAGTAGCCACGCTTGATCGCCAAATAAGGCAGCAGGGCAAGCTCCGCCAGGGTGGGCAGCAAGTCATCGGAGCTGAACACCGACTCGATTTTGAAATCCTTCAGCGAGCGCACATAGTCTCTTATGTTGAGCCGCCCAGCACAAATTCCACCGATGCTGGTAGGAACATCCGTTACCATCCGTATCCATCCCACTCCGGAATTTCCGCAGCAAGTTTCGACCGGCAGCCCTACTTGATCAGCGTAGAGAAGGTAGGAGAAATCCACTCCCGCCGGTGGACCGAGGGCATGAAATCCCCAGGTCCTGGCATTCACATCCAATAATTTGTACTGGCCGTCTCTAGGATCAAGCTTGTATTCAACCTCTGCCAGGCCGTAATAGTTCATCGCCCGGAGGAACTTCAAGCTCATCTCCTTTACAACCGGGAGGTTAATGCTTTCCACAAAGGTCGCTGCTCGTCCGAACTCGGGAGGATGTTGGCGCCAACGTTGAGCTTCCATACTACCGATCGCGACCCCATCCTTTAAGAACACGCAAGAAGAAAACTGTGTTGTACCGTCTCCGGGGATAATTTCCTGAACCAAGACCTCATTCGCTCCCACGTGGCCCGAAGCTCTCTGGAACATTTCTTTAAGCTCACTACGACTATTGGCACGCCAGGCTTTTGCCTTCGTCGCATAAAAGAAATCCTCCTTGACAGCTGGTTTCACAGCTACAGGGAAATCCGAATCGATACCGTCGATGTCGTCAACTGTGCGGGGGCACCAAGTGCGAGGAATAGGTATGCCAAGCTTCTGCGCTAAAGAGTAGGTATTCCATTTGTTCCACGCCCACTTGGCGATTTCCCAATCTGGAGTAGGCACACGAAACACTTCGCTCAGTAGCTCCTTGTGCCGCGAGAAAGCAGCCACGTGTTCGTCACGGGTCGGGAACAGGACCCAGCCCTCCAAGTTCATCCGGCGTCCCGTTTCCACAAGAAAATCGACAGTCTCCTTCTCTTTGCGAAGATTTGGGGCCCGTAGTGCGTGGGTCGTGTATTTTGAAAAGCGGCTGATCGAATATTCGTCATCGACAACGCAAAGAGGCACTCCATGACGACCGAGACTCCGGATAATGCCTAGGCCGTGGAAGTCGCCGCCGACGATCACGGCACCGGAACCGCCGTTGGTCGACGATTCGATTCGATTGGCGTTGTCAGACATTTGTGACGTTGATCTCCCCGCAGCTGCTTGCTTTCACTTAGATCCGTTCCGCGACACGTGAGCGGCGAAGTAGCGGGCAAGTCTTCGCGCCGCGTAATCGGTGCCGCAGACAAAGAACATCAATGGGCCGAAATTCCATGCGGAGGGGGCCCCAAGAAAATGCAGGCCCGGAATCGATGATTCAAAACCCGTCGTGAGCGTCGGGAAGCCGTTGACCTGCGCAATGTCTCGGCTCAACTCGGAAGGCAAGAATGGATAGCGCGTAACGTCCACGCGATAACCGGTACCAAGAAGAACGTGATCGACATCGCGAACGCTCCCGTCGTTCAAACGAAGATGCAGCTTGCCGCCTGACGGTGCTGCCGTCTCCACGAAGCGATCCGTTAAAATTGGAATGTCCTTAAACCGATTCACCAGCCATCGGGCGCCGGCTGGCCGTAGCGCTCGGCGACGAAAAGTGTCTTGAACGCTTCGCGGAAAATACTTCACCGAGTCGGGAACGGCCACAATGCGACTGATGCCGGCAGGACCGATGTCAAACGGGGAATATAGAAGCTTGGCAATCGGTCCGAGTTTTTGCATCCTCGCCCGCCATCCAAGCCAGTGCACATTCGGGGCCCGGACGATAACCTCAACATCCGCCCCGGCTTCGTGTAACAGGGCCGCCGATTCGAGCGCGCTTTGGCCGGCGCCGACTATTGCAACTCGTTTCCCGATGAAACGACGTACGTCACGCTGATCGGAGACATGACTGACAAGTTCAGATGGCAGGTTGTCAAATTGCTGCAGCCGGCGGGCAAAAGATCCGATTCCGGCGGCGATCACGACACGCCGCGAATTGAACTGTTCACCATCACCGACGGTCAACCGGAAGCCGTTTGAATCCTTGTCGATGCGAGTGATCTTGCGACGGTCGATCTCCGGCACCGCCTCGCGCTGAAACCAAAGCCCGTACTCGACGAATCGATCGAGTGGAATCGGCGTCGGAACTTGAATGCCATTCCGGTCCTTGAACGCGTCCATCGTGAGCCCTGTCTGTGGATCGGAGATGTGCGAAGCAGCCCACGGCGAGCGCAAAAGCATGCCTTCGGGCATGTGCGCCTTCCAAAATTCCATGGGCTCGCCGAAAATGCGCAGTTCCAGGCCTTGGATTTGGCGCAGATGGGCGCCTGCCGCCAATCCATACGGCCCCGTTCCCAGAATCGTCACATCGACTGTCTTGACCCCGACTCCGCTCACTTTTCATCCTCCCGAAGCACTGGAATCGCGAAAATTCGTGCTTCTTCAATATTTGGCACGTTTTAGACTAAGAATTCATCAATCGGAACACGTCAGAAGCAGGCAACATCGAGCGACCATATACAAAGTCCTGCCGCGCCGGTCAGTTTCCGATCGGGCTCGTCTCACGGCACTCATCGAGGTGCTCCGTCGGCAAGCTCATATACCAACTTTCCGTGATCCAGAAAGGCATATGCCAATCGAGCCTTTTCTTTGCCCTCACCCACGATTTCCCATCCATCCCCGCGACGCTCCAGCCTCATACGGCTCCTCGCTCTCCACCAATGATCCACTTCTCCGGGAAGGGCGGCCCATATCTTTTCTCGCGCAATGATCTGTCGAAGGTGCTCAAGCAATTCCTGATACATCTTTCGCGCACGGCGTTCAATTAGGTAGTCCGGGTGCGCAATGAAGCTCATGAGACCGTGTCGGACCCGAATCAGATCGAGTTGTGTCTTCCAGAGATCGATTGAATGACTATTCAGAATATGAATCAGGGAGTAGTCCTGCGTGGTCGTCAAAGGCAACTCAAGTATCTCACCCACGAAGTAGGGCATTACTGTGCAGCAGCCCCCTCGCTTCGGCTCCAGGTGGGCTACATTGGGCACCGACATGTCGTAGGAAAACTCGAACGAATCATACCAATCGAGATTGCGATACATCGATCCAGCACGGAAGCCGCGGGAATTGTATTGATGAACGTAGCCGTTAATCGCTGCTGCTCTCCGGAGGAACTCTCCACGCTCCAGGTACAGACGTCCGTCGTGATTCAAGTCGTGAACATTGAACTCGAATCCACGCTTCTTGATTTCCAATACGTATTCTTCCGGGACGTCATAGCGTTTTTCAGGTATCACTTGAAACGAAGCCCTGATCCCATACGATTGATCTAGATCCATTAGTTCTGATGTAAACTCACGGCCTTCGGAGCTCTCGACATCATGCGTCATGATGAGGCAATTCGGCGCGCCCTCGGGCCAAAACCAGATGAAGGGCATTTCTTGTACACCGGCGGCCTCCATCGAAAGCTGCAGCAGCTTTTCATGCAGCAAGTCCACGGTCGAGTCCACGGGCCATGCCGGAAAGCGCCTGTTTTTCCAATCGCTAAAATACGCTCTCTGCATGTATCGGCGAATCGACACGGGCAAAAGCTCTCGAACGAAATAATAGGATTTTCGAACCCACTCCCGAGTGACCATCCTCTCTTTTGGGGGTTCCAGCGCCGGGAGGTAACGCTCCCTCCGAAGGTTTTCGATTACTTGCTCAGGATCGAAGGGAAGATCAACTTCCGAACCGGTTATGCAGATATTCCCGGAAGCATCGGATAGCGCCGCGTCCTCCACCCTCACCGAGACGCCAGATTCGCATTGCCCGTAACAGATCGCGTGAGGCCCAAGCGAAAAAAAGCCCGCGGGCCCCGACAGATGCGGCGGCGAGGATCGGCCGATCAAACATTCAGGGACGCGATAGTAATCACGGAGGGATTGATTCACGGTTCCGTTTGACCTGCCTCTCCTTCCGAGGAGGTAACGCAAGAAAACTTATAGCCAGGCTCGCGACGTGCCTTGATGAGACATTAGCCAACCGACTTTCGAGAAGTTTCTCGGCGTAGTCGAGAATCCCGCGTGATGCTATACGGATCGACAAATACGCGTTCTATTTACCAAGTCGTATATCACCTAAACTAGCCAATATGGCGGTAGAGCAATCTTCCGGTTACTGACAATAATATGTCAGGCATGTAAGAAAATACACGTTTCGCCATCTTCAGTTTCCAGCCGTGAGCTGAGTCGAGAGTCGGGGTACCAGGAAAATTCCAATAGACCAGAGACTTGGAACGCGGGGCCCAATGGTTCTTGAACGCAAGCAGTCCTGCATTGTCCTCCTCGGTCCGTCCCAAGTCCATTTCAGTTGCGCCATTTGATTTTCCGGTGGCAAGGGCTCTCCAGAGAAGCCACGGTATTGCACCATATTTGTTAAACCGCGGATCCGACCCCCCATATTTGTAGTAGACGACATCCCTGAATCGCAATGTGAGAATAGCGGCAATCGGAATGCGATCCTTGTATGCCAGACGGATCTCTAGTTCCATTTCCTGGCTTCGGGTCAGGTTCCGAAACCAAGCGAACGGGATGGGGGGCACGTTATGCCGGACGCGCGTCGCCACAAACAAACCATAAAAATCCTTGAGCAGGTCATCAGACCTTCCGCACTTCTCCACTAAACCGGCCCGCTCCGCCCTTTGAATTCGACGTTGAACAGAATCCTTATGCAGACTGCGGAACACATTGTCTAAATCCGGACGCAAATCAACTGTGTGCAGAAAGTACGTTGCGGTAGGTCGAAAGCCGATCCCGGAATCTGGCTCGCCAAAAGTCCCGTCGACCGGACGAATTTCCAGATATTTCCACTTCTGATGCTCCAAGGCAGTTTGCAAATAGCGAATCAGAAAGTTCAGGTCTTCCGGTGAGTCGCAAAGTGGCGCGCAATGGTCCGAAAAAGGTAGCGATACAAGACGATTCCCCGTCAGCCAACTATCGATGCGGCAGAATATCAAACCATTTTTCACATCACCGGTCGGCGGCGAAGTTGTGAATACAACGGGCTCGTAACCGTATGTGCGCTTAATCGCCTCGAGCCAGGGTACTGTGTGGAAGATGGAAGCTCTGGGGTGTCGCTTAACAAGCTCCGCCCATCGTGCATCCTTGGTCGGATCAAGTTGATAGCAACTTAATCGAGAAGCCAGCTGAATATTATCTTTCGTCAGTGGACTGCTCATGTTTGTACGCGTTGGATATCCTAGAGGACGCTCCGAGCAGTGATCAAATCCCGAAGACTCTTTGTCGAGAGCGGTTCGGGCAGCCATGCTCAGAAAGCGCCCGCCGCCGCAAAGCTCATCGACACGCAGGAACCTAGGTACTTTTGAACCACCCTTTGCCTAAAACTTAGCTTCCTGTCTGACAAATCGCTTCCTACTTTTCGTATAGACCCGGCGGACCCCACCCATTGCCATCCGGACGGGCAGGAATGCCACCGCCTTAATCACACGAGGAGAACAACTGCACTTTAGCCCTTCCCACAATTGCTTGAAAGCCGTCGCAAACTCAAAGTGGCCAATGGCCCCGTACGCGAACTCGAGTGCACCAAGAGAGGCGAGTTCTCTGGCTTTTCGTGAGATCATTTCCGCCTTGGCCGGAGGCAGGTATGGCCGAACCATCGCGATGCAGCGCCGCAGAGCGACGATCGTCTCACCTGATCTCACACAAGCTGCCGTCCATGACGCAGAGTGGCCCCGAAACGCCGCCAATATAGCGGGTTCGTACCAGATGGGATAATGCGCCGCAATTCTTATCCACATTTCCCAGTCCGCGGCATAGGAAAGTTCTGGCCGGAAACCCCTCAACGTCTCATATACGGACCGCCTGACCACTATCGATGGGCATTGAATTCTCTGCGAGATGCCGATCTTTTCAACAAAATCTGTCAAGATTCCTGCGGTAGGTCTCTCCAGCACCTCGGTCCAAGTCCAGCGGTCGTGTTCGTCAATCCCCATGTGTCGGCAGAACGCTGCTCCCACATCCACCTTTCCCTCCAGCGCGGCTCTGAGACGCGCGTAGAAACCCGGGAAAACAACGTCGTCGCTATGCAGAATGTGTACCCATTTTCCTGCAGACCTCTCGATACAGCTATTCCAGTTGGCCACCCCGCCGACGTTGCGAGGTTGGCGAACAAAGCTTACCCTGTCACCGCATACTCGCCTTACTAGAGTCTCGGAATCACCCTCTGTGGAAGCGTCATCAACGACTTCGATTTGCATCTCTGCGGCGCCCGGATCTTGGCACAGTACACTCTTGAGCGTCCTCTCAAGATATGTCGTGCGGTTGTATACGGGAATCATGACCGACCAAAACGGTCCAGACTCCGTTCTGGGTTGGGTGACAATCTTGGGCGGTGGGGGATAACCAGACATAAAAGAGAGTGTCTCCAAACTTCCCTTACAGAGTCTTCCTACTCTAAAAGCGAGGGAGCGGTCCTGCCTGTGGTCTCATATTCGGACACGAATCAGGTTCTGCGAAATAAATCCGCCGGGCCCCTGAAAGCAGACGAAGCGGACGAAGAATTTGCGTATCAAAGCGACTACCAAAGCCGTCAGCAAGTCTCTGAACCCTGGAACGGGAATAGGCAATCAAGATGGTTGGCGTGCTCATATGCGTCCCGGTATTCCGATTTCGCCTCTCACATTACAGATGGGGCGCTGTTTTGGCGACAACCGCAAATTGTATATATTTCATGTCTGCGAATTTCCCAAGTAGGAGTGCATTTACTAGCTTGTACGCGCCCCACAGACTTCTACTGGGGCCTGGACCCCCGGTCCCGGCATAGGCGTTAATGCCGCAAATACTCTCCAACGAATACCCCTCGGTTGTGAACATGTTTTCGATGCTCGACTTCGTGAAGAAACGGAGATGCGTCTTGTCCAACACGCCGGCATCCACATATTCCCACCGGGCATGAGCCACCAGTTGCCAAAGTACGGGGAAGCTTCGAATGTTGGGAATGGAAGCTACGATTACCCCTCCCGGTGATAAGAGAACCTTGGCATGCCGTAATGCCTGTTCAGGTACGGCCATATGTTCGAGTACATCGTTGAAGACTATGCAGTCAAAGGTGCCCGCTGGCAGCCCAATTTCGGAATCGAACGGGCCGTTGATCACGCGGTCTAGCTTGGCCGACGCCTTTGCAGCAGCGGACTCGACCGGCTCCACGCCCCATATTTCAATCTCTCGGCTTCGTTTGATTGACGCCCCGAACCCTCCCGCACCGCATCCCACGTCCAACAGGCGGCGACAATGAGCTGGAATAAAAGGCAGCATTTCCGGGCGCGCCCCTTCAAAGTAGTCTATCGGCTTGGTTTCGTAATCTGGTTGTGCGATTGGTGTTTTGACCATGGAATCCAATTCCTCCGGAAATATGACAGGCCTCGGTGTCCTCGAGGAAGGGCCGTATGACCTTAGGCGCGGACGCGAGCAAGACTTTGCGAAATCATTCCGCTCGCTTCCTGGAAGCAGCGAAAGCGCGTGCAAAGTCCATGGATCACGGCGACGACCAAAGCCGTGAACAATCCCCTGCAGGCAAGCGTATAAATCGTGCCTCCTAACGAATCCGGCAGAAAGGCTGTGATTGCGAACCCTCCGACGAGTGCGGGGATCATTGGCCACAACTGCGCAACGAGATCCGCGAAACTGATAGAGAATTCCCGCCGCAGATACGGCAGATAGATGATGGCTTGCGTCACGTAGGCGATCAGCACAGCCGCTGCAACCAGTCCAATCCTCCCGGTCCGCAAGACCAGCAATATCAGCACCAACTCAACCGCTCCAGCCAAAGCGGCGGCGTCCAGCAGCATTCTGGTTCGCCCGCGGGCCACGATGCAATTGCCAAGCGGTTCGGTGATCACTCGTAATATTCCGTAAAGGCAAAGAATCTTGAGAGCCGTTGCCGCCGGCAGCCACTTGTCGGTGCCTTTGCCCAAGAAGGTAATCAGAAAAAAGTGCGTGTTTGCAAGTAATGCGGTGTTGGCGACGACGGCAACAAATCCCACCATATCCACAGTTTTCAAATACCATCGCCGCATTGCGGAGGTGTCATCCTGAATCGCAGAAAATGTCGGAAGCATCACATTGTTGACGGTGTCGGAAAGAAGTCCGCAAATGAAGCTTCCCCATGCAAATGCCAGCGCGTAGTAGCCCAACTTCGCGCTGCCCATCCTCGACCCAACCAGAAAGTTATCCATATTGAATACTAGAAAGACCAAAACTCCATTGCCGAGCAAGGGCAGGCCGATCCGCAAATACTCCCGCACATCGGTCCAATCAAATTGAAAACGGATGGGCATTTTTTTTGCGGCTTGGATCGCAACGCAGCCGGCCAAGTTTGCGCCGACATCGGCCAAAACGACAGCCCAGTACTTCCAGCCGAACAAAATCAACGTGACCGCAAGTATGCACCGGGCGACGGCGCTCGCCACCCCTGGGATCACCAACGCGCGGTAGTTTTGCTCCCTCGTCAAAACCACGAGCGGCATGAATCCGATCGTGCTCACCAAGAAGTTCAATGCCAAAATACGAATCACATTACCGGTTGCCGGGTGCTCGAAGAAGTGGTGCGCGAACGGAGCGATCAGGAGGGCTACGGCAAACGCGCCTGAACTCAGGACGATTTTCAGAGTAAAAGCAGTACGCAGGCTGCGTCGGTCGAGCGTAGGTCGCCGGATTGCGGCGCTCGCCACGCCAACGTCGCTAAAGTGGGCCAGGAAACCGATAATAATGGTCGCAAATCCTACGACTCCGTAATCCGAGGGACTAAGGTTCCTGGCCACGACCGAGCTAGTCACGGCAATGCAAACGAGAGTCGCACCCTTGGTGAGGCTAGTGTAGATGACGTTCCGAAATGTCTTGGCTTTGGAAATGGTCATAAACGTCTCAGGGCACACAAATCACGGAATTATTTCTAGAACCTGTTTCAAAACTGGGTACAAAGTGATGAAGGAATGATGGTTAGTTTGTCGAAAACGCGAGATAAATTCGGGCAGCAGCGCCAAGGGAGGACCAATGGCGCGATACGGTCGACTGCTGAC
>JBAVUW010000039.1:0-49807 GCA_049696975.1 Candidatus Acidiferrales bacterium
GGCTTTCCGCGCTACGTGGTCGGCAATTCGATGATGGAGACCATCGAACGGCGCGAAATGTGGACGCATTCGATCGTGAGCGTGAAGCCGACGGAGTCCAGCCATATCATGACGAATAACTTGACCGTTTCGCTCTCGACATTTGCGCTCGGAGTCACGGGCGGCCTTGGAACCGTTCTCATGCTGGCGTTCAACGGTTTGCTGTTCGGTGTGATCTCGGGTGCCTGCTGGAAGGCCGGGATGCTTGGGCAGCTGATGAGTTTCGTCGCGCCGCACGGAGTGATCGAATTGCCGGCAATTTTCATCGCCGGCGGCGCCGGACTGCTGCTGGCGAAGGGCCTCTTATTTCCGGGTACCTTGCCTCGCCGCGCCTCGCTGGCTCGCGAGGGAGGCCGTGCCGTGCGCCTCGTGCTGGGGATCGTTCCCATGCTCATTGTCGCGGGCACCATCGAGGGATTCGTCTCGCCCACCGAGCTTGCCGTGAAATGGAAATACACAGTCGCCGCGGGAATGTTCTGCCTGCTGCTGCTGTACGTGATGCGCAAACCGTCGAGGCCGGCGCTCGTAGCGTCCCTCCAGCAGATTCCACCGGCTACCCATGCCGCGCCGCCAGTTCCAATGCACGCGGTCTAGAGCAGGCTACGCTCCTTCACTTCCAGATAGCGGTTTACCAGGGCCGTGGACATCCGCGACGCGTCCACTTCCAACGTCAGCGCTCCCTGCTGGCGCAACCGCCGAAGCAATCGCTCGCGCCTCTCGACCACTTCGAGCGCGGCCGTGTAGCGATACATTGCATTCGCGTTTCCAGGCTCGGCCGCGACCAGCTGCCGCAGCTCCGGCTGTCCGATGATTCCCATCAGCACCAGGTGGCGCGTAGCCATCTTCGCCGCGCACTCAATCACCTCCGGAGTCGCCGCCGTCTCGGCCAGATCGGTCAACCACACAATCAGGCTGCGCCGTCCCTGTTGCGAGAGCAGATTTTCCGCGGCGAGCAAATGGTCCGCTTCCAGAGCCTCGGCGCGCACCTGCGCCAGGCCTTCCATCAGCGCGCGCAGATGGCCTACGCCGCGCCCCGGTCCCACGCGTTGCTGTGGTTTGCGGCCGTAGGCCAGCAGCGCGACCCGGTCGCCTGAATAAAACGCTACCTGCGCCAGGCTCAGCGCCGCGCTGATGGTGTAATCCAGCTTCGTCAGCCCCTCGACGCGCGCCCGCAGCAACCGCCCGGCGTCGAGCACCAGCCAGATCGTCTGGCTGCGCTCGATCTGATGCACTTTGGTGATCAGCTTGCCGCGCCGCGCCGTCACGCTCCAGCAGATATCGCGGAATTCGTCGCCGTCGCGAAAATCGCGCAGGCTTTCAAACTCGCGTCCATGTCCGCGCTGCCGCTTCAATCTTTTTTCGAGCTCGATCTGCCGGCTGCGGATCAGATAGATGCGCATGCGCTGCGCTTCTTCGATGTTGGGATAGACGCGCACGGTTTGCGGCAGCCACGCGCGCGCCCATCGTTCCGCGATTCCCAACCGGCTCTGGTAACGCAGCCAGACATTGCCAAATTGTGCGTCACCCCGGGATCGCGGTTCGATCGAATACGCGTCCGAACGAGTGCCTCCGGCAGGAATATCGATCTCGATCTTCGCCAGATCCGGCCGGAAAGATTCCGGAGATTCGTCCATCACTTTTGCCGAAATCGCGCCCGCGGAATTATTTTGCAGCTCGATCGTCACTGTCATGCGCTTGGTCAGTCCCAACGATTCCTTCCACAACCGCCTCACTTCGATCTGCTCCGGCCGCGCGATCTGGCGCAAGTCCCAGGCCCAAGCGACCAGCGCGATCGCATCCCAGGCCAACAGGATGTAGAGAAACCGGGGCTCGCGCCAGGCAGGAGTGATCCAGATTAGCCCCGCGAACAGCAGCAGGAAAAATCGCCGCCCGAAAGCGAGGGGGAAACGCCCGGCCCGTTCGGCTCGCGCGGCCACGTTCGAAGGGGCAAGCTTGTTCACGGCCTACTTCGGGACGGCGATAGCCGTCAGCACTTCGGCGATCACCTGATCGGGTGTGATGCCTTCCAGATCGGCTTCCGGTTTCAGCATCATGCGATGCCGCAGGATCGGTGGCGCCGCGAATTTCACGTCGTCGGGAATCAGAAAATCGCGCCCTTCGGTCGCCGCGATGGCCTTGGACGCCAGCATCATGGCTACGGCCGCGCGCGGACTCGCTCCCAGGCTCACGGCCGCGGAGTCGCGCGTCGCTCGCACGATAGCCACGATGTAGTCAAATAACTTCGGCTCGACCTGCACGCGCACCACTTCGGCCCGCGCCGCTCCGAGCGCCTCCTTCGATAGCCGCTCAAGCCCTGCGCGATCCAGATCCCTCGCCTCGAATCCTCCCTGATAGCGCGAAAGAATCTCGGATTCCTGCGAAGCCTCGGGATAGCCGATCCGGATTTTCATCAAGAATCGGTCTAGCTGAGCTTCCGGCAGCGGGTAGGTGCCTTCGAATTCCACCGGATTCTGCGTGGCGAACACGGCGAACGATCGCGACAGCGGATAGCTCACGCCGTCGATCGTCACCTGAAACTCTTCCATCGATTCCAGCAGGGCTGACTGCGTGCGCGGAGGCATCCGGTTGATCTCGTCCACCAGCAGCAGGTCCGTGAATACAGGTCCGCGATTCATCCGAAACGTTCCCTCGCCCGGCTGAAAAATATTTCCGCCCAGGATGTCGGCGGGGATCAAATCGGGCGTGCACTGCACGCGCTGGAACTGCAGGTTGAAAAGATGCGCCAGACATTTCACCGCCAGAGTTTTCGCAAGACCGGGGACACCCTCGATCAGCGCATGGCCTCCTGTCAGGACGACCACCAGCAGCTGATCGACCGCGTCGGTCTGGCCCACCACGATCTTCGAAAATTCCTTGCGGACGTGCGCGGCCAATTCCGCAGCTGTCATCGCCATGCAGGTGTCTCCTGATCGGCGCGGCCTTTGGGTCCGAGGCGCGCCGAGAGTTCGTGAAGCTGGCGCACCAGATAAAGCGCCTCGCCTTCATCGAGATTGATGTTTCGCATCGCTCGCTCGGAGCGGGAAAGTGTATCCAGAAGCGGCTCCTCCGGCCAGCCGAATCGAGAGGAAGCGAGGCGGCAAAGCTCCGGCAGTTTCACCTTCGCCGACAGCGCAAGCTTGCGCGAGAGCACCAGGCGAAATCGCCGGTTGGCCACCGCGACGGCCGCCGGCGCCGCGTGCGCGGATTGATACAGATCGCCAAGCGTATCCACGAACTCGAGTGGCGAAAGCCGGGACTCGGTTGCCGGGAGCCGCATCGCTCCCGATCGCCGCGAAAAAGTGAACAGCACGGCGATCAGGGCGATTCCGACTTGCAGACCGGCCCAGAGGACCGGCCCCTTCGCGAAATAGGAATAGATCGATTCGCGTGCCCCATGGAAATACTCGTCCCAGTAAACGTGGGCGGTTTGTTGCGGCCCGATGCAATTCAGGAAGAATTCCAGATTGTTCTTTTCGCGAATCGTGCCGTTGGTCAGCGGAGATGCCGCCGCCCACCAGATGACGTCGCCCTTTCCGACGGGGTAGGAAATTACCCCCACTTGATCGCTTTTTCCGTAGAGCGCCAGCCACGGATGAGGCGACGATGTAAACGTGTCCGGCGACGTCATGGTGATCTGGGGCGCGCCTCGAGTGATCGGGGAGGGCAGGAGCGCTGAAAACGTCTTTTCATCCGGGTCGTATTCGGCAGGTTCGGCGGCGCTGAGATCCGGCACCAGGTCCTTCGCCACGGCGCCGATCGCCAGGACGCGTCCGCCGTCGGAAACAAAACGCCGAATCGCCGCCATCTCGCCGGACGTGCCGCCCTCGAACGGATCGACCAGTACCAGAACGTCGCCCGGTCTGCTTGGGGGCAGCTCGTCCGGAGGCTTTTCCCATCGTTCTACCCGATATCCTTCGTCATTCAGCAGCGCAAAGGCGGCCTTGGCGCCCTTCCAGTCCGAAGCGTAGGTCGAAGGATAGCCCAGCGACTGGGGCGCCGGTGCAGGTCCCAACGCAATTGTAATCGCCAGCAGCACAATCATCAGCGCCAGCGCGCCGATCACGTAACGCGCGTCGCGCGAGTCTAGGAACGAAGGCATCCCAGTATCTCCAATTGTTGCGCGGCATCGTCCCAATCTGCCGCCGTGGCGTCGCGGTATCCGTACCACACCAGTTCGAAACGCCGCGTCAGTTGCGCCAGTGGCGCATAGGCGCTGCTGCCTCGGTCAATCATCCTGAGCGATTCGCGCGGGGTTCGCGCACGATCCTCAGGTAGCGACTTCGTCTCTTCCATCCGGACGATCGCGGTCCAGTATGCGGCGTGAATAGCGGCGCGAAAATCCCCGCGTCTGGCCGCGTCGCGTGCCTCGCGCAGCCACCGCCGCCAGTCGCTGCCGATGGCAGCCGCACCGCTTAGATCCATCTCCTCGCTCTGTCCCGGGCGCATCAGAAACCGCAGCGTCCAGAACAGCAGCAGCACGCCCACCAGCCCGATCGCGATCCACGCGACCGTGTTGCCAAGCTTGCTCCTGCGTATCGGCCCGAAGATTTTGTCGAGCTGGCGTTCAATCCAATCGAGGATCCTCCGCTCCAGCACGCCGAACCACGTCGGTCCCTGCTGTCCGCGAAACTCCCGGCTGCTCAGGATCGAGTTCAGACGGTTGCGCGATTGCGCCGAACCCCGCTGCGAACCGATCGAGGTCGCGAGTGCCTGAGCGTCGGCGCGATAAAGCTCAAGCTTCTGCCGGGCCTGGGCCACCGCCGGTGTGTTTGCCCCCGGGTTTCTTTCGATTTCCATCAGATCGCCGGAAAGCCACTGAGTTCCGATCGTGTACTGGCGGTTCTCCGCAATCACCGTCCAGTCGGAGGGCAGGGAATCGCGCAGCGCTTCGACCGCTGCCGGACTGACCGGCGTAGCGTTGACGACGGTTGCGCAGCGATCCAATTCGGCGATGTATTCCTTGAGAGTGAGCGTTTGCGGAAGAATTGAATTCGGCGACTGCGCGAAGGTCGCCGACGGCCACGCGGCTAGAATTGCGAGCAGCAGGCAGACAACCGGCAAACGGCCCGTCCCGATCCGCACGACCATCACGCGGAAGGCACCGGTCCCTCCGGTTGCGCTCGATCGAGCGACGCCATCATGAATTGCAGGTCGAAAGCTTCCTTGCGCACGCGCGTATCGTAGTAGCACAGCACCAGCACGATCATGAATATGGGACCGGTGATGGAGCTTCCGGTGGCGGCGGCCATGGAGCTCAGCAGGCTGAGCCAGGACGGTACGACGTGGTTGCGGGAGATCATGATCATCGTCGGGATGTAGAACGGCATGTAAAAAACCATCGATCCGACCAGGCTGATGATGAAAGCGAGCAGCATGGCCACGAATACCTGGCCCCGGCGTCCCCTGGTGAGCTGGACGCTGCGGCGAATCGAGGCCAGCACTCCGAGGTTTTCCAGCACAAGTGTCTGGATCGAAACCGCGTAACGAAGAGCGAGGTACACCATTGCGGCGATGATCACCGCGTAGAGCGCCAAGCCCATCAACCCGACGACAATCGCGATCACCGCGGGTGGCGCTCCGGCCGCCACCGACCGGGTGGCCAGAGTCGCAGCGCCGATCACCAGCACACCGACGCCTCCGACAACCATGGTGACGAGAATCGAGATTCCAATCAGGCGAATCAGGACGTTCAGCGCGACGCCAAATAACCGCCAGACTTTTCCTCGAACGCTCTTGTAGGCCGCGCCGATCGTGGGAGGTCGTCCCAGATACGCTTCCGAAACCGCCTGGGTCATCGCGCCAGCGATGACGGCATACACCAGCGAATAAACGACCGTGCCCACGGCGAAAATCAAGGCATACCAGCCCAGGAGCGCGAATACCGCCGCCGGATTGGGCGGCGTCGGTGACCCTGGAGTGATGCCCAGCGCGCTGTTGACTTGCAAAAGCAGGAAGGTTGCCGGAATCCCAAGCGCCGCAGGGAGCGCCATGATGCCCACGAAGACCCAGAAGTTAGCGCGGTAGAGTGTGAAAGTGCGGTCCAGGAGTTCGCCCAGACTGAGAGGCCGGAGCTCGGCAGTCTCCAAGAGATCCTCGATTCGGCTGCGCCTGCAAGTGAGAAGAGTTGTATCTAATCACACCGTAATCGCAGGTGCAACAGAACGCACGAGGTTCGTTTCAAAAGGTGAAGGGAGTCTCCGGGAATCGTCGCGCAACCTGGGGTTTTGGAATGACCGCTACTCCCAGCCGGTGGGCATTTTGTACGGCTGCGCGACGATAACGGCGGTGATTTCCTTGATCTTGCGGTCCTGGATCTTGAAGAGCTCGGCAATCTGCGTGCTGTTGGGCCACTGCGAGTACTTGCCCATGGTCATCTTACCGCGACCGGCAACGTCCACCGTCTGTTGCGTGGCAGGATGATTGAAACGCACGGCCGCAAGAACCAGACCGCGCTCTCGATCGACAACTGGAAACCGGCGGGGACTGACGGACTGGATGTAGGTGAAAATTTTCGTGCTCAGCTGCGCACCGCAGCTCAGAGCCCCGAGCGGGGAAGTGGGTGAGCCGGGGCAGGTCTGGATACCGTTTTCGATGCGAACGCAATCCTTATCGAACGGGACGATATCGCCGTTGCCTTGCTCGATCCCGTCGAAGTATTTCCCGACCATCGAGACCATTTCAGCGCGGGACGGTTGGTCGACGAGCGGAATCGTCTCGAGGAAAATCGGACGTACCTGGGTCAAATTGTCCGTGTTCAAAATCGACGTGGTCTGCTTGCGCGCGACCAGCGTTTCGATCTCGGTGATCTTCCGGCCGACGACTTTCAGCCGCACGTAAAGGAATACGCCGGCGCCATTTTCCTGGACGACGGTGTAAACGCCGGCCGCTCCCGTCTCCGGTTCATCGAAATAGAGCTTGTAGTTTCCGATGCTGGATGCCGTGGCCCAGAGCCCGTCGCCCAGCTCGAGCCGCACGCCGTCTTCGGTGAATTTGAGGTTCTTCGCCAGCGGTAGCTTCGACGGATCGTGCGCCACCATCGCCGCGAGGTACTGGTCCATCATGCTGTTGAGGCAGACGCGGTCGCAATTGACGTCGGCCTCCGCCGTTCCTGTCCCCCGTGCGGACAAAGCCAGCAGCAAGATGGCTGCCGCAGCCAATACGAGGATCGTTTGACGCATCGCGGTTACCATTGCGGCTGATCGGATCGGCATTGCTCGTAGCTGCTCCAGCCGGAACACATCCCATAGGCGCCTTGCGTCAGCGCCGCCTCGATCTCGTGAAGCTGCCCATGCCGCACCTTGAAAATCTCGGCAATCTCCCAGGTGAACGGCGTGGTCGGCCCCGCAGTCACGGGCCGTCCGTCCGGCGTTTCGAAATTACGGGTTTCGCCCGCCTGGTGGTCGAAGAATCCGAAAGCCCATACGATCCCGTGCTCCTGGTCGACGATCGGATAGCGGCGGTCGCGAATCAGAGAAACGAAATGCAGCAGCCCGGAGCGGAACTGATCGCGGCAGGACCATCCTGCCGAGTAGCTCGTCGGGTTAGTCGACGGATCGTATTTCGCAGAAGGCGCGGGCCGTGGCGTGCCGTTCGAGGTCATGCCGCCCATGGGTGTCATGTTGTTTGTGGTTTGCATGCCGTTCTCGAGGCGATTGCAGTCGTCGCCGAAGAACGAGTAGTCGCCCTTGCCGTCATCCTTCTGCATGCCCGAAAAATACTTGTTGGCGGTCTTGATGAGGTCGAGGCGAGACACGCGCTCAGCCGCCGGAATCTCTTCGTCAAATCCCGCGCGTGGTTTGCCGAGCTTCTCGAGATTTGCGGCACCGCCTTCGGCCATTCCTCCGCGCGCAACGATCATCTCGATTTCGGAAATTTTCTGGTTTTCGATTTTCAGGCGCAGCGCCACGATCACTGGGTGACCTGCTTCCTGCATCGTGCCCTCGAAGCCCACCTGTCCGGCTTCCGGGTCATCCACGTAGAATTTGTAGCCGCCCTTGCCCGTCGCCGTGCGCCAGAATCCGTCGCCCAGTTCGATGTGCTGCCCGTTCTCGGTGTACTTCACGAACCTGGTCACCGCCAGGCGCGACGGATCATGTGCCACAAGAGCATCGATATACTGGTTGACAAAACCATTCAGGCAGCTTCGGTCGCATGGGCTCGAAGCCGCCGCTCCCTGCGCTGCGGACGGCGATGCGTGAAGCGGCGCGGCAGGAACGGACATGGCAGCGAAGAAAAACCCGGTAACTGTAAAAACAAACAGAATCTTGTTCCGCACGAGAAATTCCCCCTAGGGTGATAACCCGGCGGCCTGTATAGCAGATGTCAGCAGGCATCCGCAACGGGTCGAATCGCGCCATCTAGAATGTAACCGAAGGGTGAAACGTCGCGCCATTTAGAATGTAACCCAACCAAAAAGCGATTTGGGGAGGTCAGGTTGGGAAATAAGGGGCGATGGGAGTATCTGCGAGCGATCTATGAGCGGTATCAGAAGGCAGGACGGAAGGAGAAGAAAGCGATATTGAACGAGTTCTGCTCCAACGCTGGGTATAACCGGAAGTATGCGATTCGATTATTGAACCGAGCGCGGCCCGAGAAGGAGCCGAGAGCACCGCGACGCAGAGGGGCGAGCTATGGTGGGGAAACGGTGGCCGTGCTGACGAAAGTATGGGAGGCGGCAGGCTATCCGTGGTCGGTACGACTGAAGGCGCTGCTGCCTGAGTGGATGCCCTGGATCCGGAAACGCTTTGGACTGCGGGCGAAGGTAGAGAAGGAGCTGTTGAAAATCAGCCCGCGGCAGATCGACCGGCGACTGAAGGGAGCCAAGACCCAGAGGCGGCGCCGGATTTACGGGCGAACCAAGCCGGGCTATCTGCTCAAGCACCACATTCCGGTGAAGACGGATCGGTGGGATGTACAGAGTCCGGGTTTCACGGAAGTTGACCTGGTCTCGCATTCCGGCAATTCCGGCAGCGGAGAATTCGGGCACACGCTCAACGTCACGGATATTCACACGACCTGGACGGAATCTGGGGCGGTATTGGGACGCGGAGAACAGGTTGTACAGCGGGCCTTAAACGAGATCGCCGAGGAGTTGCCGTTTCGGCTTTTGGGAGTGGACTCGGACAACGGATCGGAGTTCATCAACTGGCACCTGAAGCGCTGGTGCGAGCAGAAGGAGATTCAACTGACACGGGGAAGACCGTACAAGAAAGACGACAACGCGCACATCGAGCAGAAGAACTGGACGCATGTGCGGAAGCTTCTGGGCTGGGAACGCTATGACACGACGGAGGCGATCGAAGCCATTCATGATCTCTACCGGAACGAGCTGCGGTTGTGGCTGAACCTGTTTCTACCTTCGGTGAAGTTGCTGAAGAAGGTACGCGTGGGCTCGAAAGTACGGCGGGTGTATGACGGGCCACGAACGCCGCTGGAACGAGTACGGGCTTGTGCGCAAGCGAACCGAGAAAAGGTGATGCGGTTGGAGGAGCAGAGAAAGCGGCTGGACCCGTTTCAGCTGGCGAAGACGATCGAGCGCAAACTGGAGCGGATCTATCGGCTCGCCAACCGGCGTCTCAGTCCGAAAGAAGTGCAAGAAGCAACATCTAGTCGGCCGGGAAAAGGCTGTGGAAAAGACGCTCGCTCCGCGAGCTTGGAAATCAGAAAGCGATTTCCACTTTCCCACAGCCACGGCGGCGACGGCGAATCTACGGTTACATTGCAAATGTCTCGATGACCATCGCTACGGTTACATTCTTAAATGGCTCGACAGGGTGTGTCGAGGTTTTCTTACCACCGACGCACACACCGAGAGGCGTTCTCGCCGCCCGCGTCGACACCCGCGTCATCACACCCGCGTCAACGTCCGTTGACTTCGCATGGCAGCCAAAGTAGGCTCCGCGCCGATGGACAGCGTGCACGGCGGCTCCGAAGCAGCTACGTCAGTTCCCCTGCCCCCTCTCGATACCGTCCGCAAGCAGAGAACTTTTCTTGGGCACCCCGCTGGCTTGTATTTTCTGTTCTTCACAGAGATGTGGGAACGGTTCTCGTACTACGGAATGCGGGCGCTGCTTGTCCTTTATATGGTTGATCATTTGATCGGCGCGGTGCGGACGGGCGCAGCGCGTGTGGTCGGATTTGAAGTGCTGTCGCGCGGCATCGAGTCGGTTTTTGGACCACTGGCGACGCAGCCGCTAGCTTCGCAGATTTATGGTCTTTACACGGCCTTCGTTTATTTCACACCGATTTTCGGCGGGATGCTGGCGGACCGCGTCCTGGGTCAGCGCAGGACGGTCATTGTGGGCGCGGTTTTGATGGCCATCGGACATTTCCTGATGGCGTCGGAATCGTTGTTTCTGCTGGCGCTGCTGGTGCTGATTCTGGGCAACGGCTGCTTCAAACCAAATCTGGCGACCCAGATCGGAAATTTGTACCCCCTGGGCGATTCGCGACGGGATCGCGCGTACACGATTTACTACGCGGGAGTGAACCTGGGAGCGTTTCTCGCGCCGCTGGTGTGTGGGACGCTCGGACAGATCTACGGGTGGCATTACGGCTTCGGAGCGGCCGGGGTGGGAATGGTTGCCGGCTTGATCATCTATCTGGCAGGCCAACGGTATCTGCCGGGGGACCTGCTGACACGCACGAAGGCGGCGGGAAGCAAAACGCGTGCCGCCGGGATCACCGCCGCGGAGTGGAAAACGATCATCGGGTTGATCGCACTGTGCGCGCTCAACGTGCTGTTCTGGGGTGTGTTCGAACAGCAGGGCAACACGCTCCAGCTTTTCGCGGACCGCAACGTTGATTGGCACGTATTCGGCAGGCAGCTGCCGTCGACTTGGTTTCAGTCGGTCGAGCCGATGTTCATTTTTCTGCTGACGCCGTTTCTGAATATGTTCTGGGCGCTGCAGTCAAAGCGGCGATCTGAGCCCGGCAGCGTGGTCAAGATGACCATTGGTTGCGTGCTGATGGGTGCGGCGTTCTTGCCCCTGATCTATGTTTCGCACAGCTTGGGCACTGAACAGCGGGTGAGCCTGCTGTGGCTCGCAAGCTGCTCGTTCGTCTACACCATCGGCGAATTGTATCTGGCACCGTCCGGTTATGCGCTGGTGTCAAAAGTGGCGCCAGCGCGGCTGGTCAGCATGTTGATGGGCATGTGGTTCCTGGGGAATTTCGCGGGAAATTATCTGGCGGGATATATCGGAACGTTTTATGAGCGAATGTCCCGCGAGGCGTTTTTTGTAATGCTGTTCGCAATTCCACTGGTCGCGGCGTCCGCGATCTGGGCGTTAAGCGCGCCGCTGAAGCGAGCGGTCGGGCGCGATGTCTGACGTCGCGTCGCGCCGGAACGCGCCGGCGTGAAGGCCGACTCTACACAACCTCCTCGGGCGGTCGTTCTGGTGTCCTCGTGCTGGCCGAGCAGCGCTGCGCCCGCCCCACGCGGCGCTACTTCTGTTCGGCGGGCGTGATGGTTGCCGGGCCCTCGCCGACGATTTCGATCACGGCAGTCTCATCCCTTGCGCCATCGTAATGCGGCTGCCTAGCGAGGTCGACCACGTAGCTGCCGGCCGGCATTGCCACCATCGAATCGGGATCGTATTTCGTACCGCTGCCGACCCACCATGTGCCGGAAAGCACCGTGATGTAACGGTCATGCGGATGGAAGTGCGGGCGGCTGTTGTTATGGGGATACCATTTCACCAACTCGATATAGAGGCCCTCCTTGCTGGGATCTCCCATCAGGACGGCCGTTTCGGCCGCGCCGGGGCGTCCGGTCCACTTGATCTGACTGGGAAGCTCGTACGTCACGTAATTCGGGTTGAGGTCCGGCCGCGCCGGGTGCGCGGCGCGAGCCTCGGCGAAACCGAGCGAGCCGGCCGCTCCAAACGAAACCAGCGCCACGACAGCGGTGGCTGCGAGCCAGCTACGGCGCGGACGAATTGTCCAAAGCATGATTCCCTCCCCTAGTTACCGGCGGCACAAAATGCGAAACAATCCTGACCGCGATTCGCGCGGCCAGGAGCGTCTCGTTCTATATCACGGCTTCATGGCGATTGATAGGCGGCCCCGAGCAACCTGGAGGAACCTTTCTACATGCCGAGATATTCCACATGCACGTAGGTGCCGAGGCGAACGTTGTAGGCGAGATACCAGCCGACGTGGTCCGGATCCTCATAGATCACGATCTGATCGGAATCCCACAGCCAGTCGCCGCAGAAGGTGACGTCGTACGGCGCGACACTAAAATAAAAACCATTGAACCAGAATCGGCCGGGGCCGCCGCCGCCCAGATGCCACACGTGCCCCTTGCCGAAGCCTCCGGTGAAGTGGCCATGCTCCCAGGGGTGATCGATGTGATAGTGCGGATCGTCTCGCCCGGTATCGTGACCGACCCAGCGATCGCCCTTCACGTCAACGTGAGGAGCGTCCGGATGGCCCGGCTTCTCGGCGTGACCCTGCACGGGAGGCGTGGGATGCGCCGGCGCCTTATATGCTGCGGGCCCGTGGGAAGGTATATGGCCGCCGCCGACTTCGGGACGGCCTTTTTGAGCGAGAGCGGGGATCGAGAACAGAACAAATCCTGCGAACAGTACGATCAGCTTCTTCATGGAAACCTCCTTGCAGAATTTTGCGCGATGCTTATAAATACGGCAGCGTAGGGCCCGAAAACCGCACCGCTCAACGAGTATGACGCCGCATCAAGCAGGCGGGTTTCTCGCGCGTAAGATTACACCGAAAGGTTTCGCGGGGATTAGAAAATGCCGCGGCGCGGGAGGATGTCGACCCACTCGCCGGCGTCGATTTGCAGCTTCGGAGGATTTACCACCAGGAAACAGTTTCCGCGGACGACCGCGCCGATGTCGCCCGAGCCTTCCCACAGGACTGCTTCAACCACGGGCGCAGCGCTGCCGCCGTTTGGCTCACTCGCGGGCCAGCTGACGCGCGCCGGTACAAAATGCGCGACGCCGCCTTTTTCGTTCACCGGGTGCGCGAGCTTCGCTTTGAAAACCGGAAGTGGACGAGGCACACTGCCCAGAAGTTTTTCGATTGCGGGTACGACAAACAATTCAAACGTGACCATCGTCGAAACCGGATTGCCCGGCAGCCCGAACACAGGTCTGCCGCGGCACCATCCGAAAACCACCGGCTTGCCGGGCCGGATCGCGACGGCGTCAAAGAAGAACTCAGCCCCCAAGTCCTCAAGCACTTTCTCGACCAAATCGTATTTCCCCGCGGAGACGCCGCCGCTGAGCAACAGCATATCGGATTCCAGTCCCTGCTCGATCCGCGCGCGGAGGTCCCCCATCTCATCTCTGGCGTGGCCGATCGCGACCGGTTCGGCGCCAGCGAGCGCAACCTGCGCGGAGAGCGATACGTTATTGCTATTACGAATTTGAAAGGGTCCGGGGACGCCATCGACCCCTACGAGTTCGTCGCCCGTCGAAAGAATCGCGACGCGCGGGCGGCGGCAGACCTCGATGCACGCGTGCCCTACCTCCGCAGCGACGGCGAGCTCGGCGTATCCCAAACGTGTCCCGCGCGTGACGACGGCCTCTCCAATGCGCGCCTCTGCGCCGGCGAGTACGTAATACTGCCCGGGGCGCGCCGCCTGCTCGAAAACAACATGATCGCCCTCTTCATGCGTGTATTCGTGCATCACCACGGCGTTTGCGCCACGCGGCACGGGCGCGCCGGTGAGAATGCGAACACATTCTCCCGGACCGACGGAGCGGTCGAAAGCAACGCCGGCGCGGCTTTCGCCGACCACGCGCAGCTTCGCACCGCGCTCGGCAACATCCGCGGCGCGCACGGCGAACCCGTCGCGGATCGAGCGATTGAAGGGCGGATAGTTGCGGTCGGCGACGATATTTTCGGCTAAGACGCGGCCGATCGCCAAGGCCGGCGCGGTGGCGAGATCGAGAGTTTCGCGGTCGTTGGCGCAGGCCCGCACGGAGAGAACTTCGACGACTTTGGCGCGCGCCTCTTCGAAGGAAATCATCACAGCCTACAGCCAGGCGGCGAGCTTGGTGCCGCGCGGCACGATCGTGGCGTCGCGCTCGGGCCCGGTCGAGATCATGCCGATTTCAACCTGCAAATGGTCAGAAATGAAATTCAGATAATCACGCGCCGCGAGCGGGAGATCGCGGACGTCGCGAATACCCGGCGTCGGCTTCTTCCAGCCCGGCAGTGTCTTGTACTCGGGCTCGATCTGCGCGAGCGTGTCGACGTCGGCGGGCATCTCGCCAAGCAGCTGCCCTTTGTGGCGATAGCCCGTGCAGACTTTGATTTCCGGCTGCTCGTCGAACACGTCCATTTTGGTGACGACGAGCGAATCGATTCCGTTCAACATTTTCGCGTAACGCAGTACCACCAGGTCGAGCCATCCGCAGCGCCGCGGCCGTCCCGTGACGGCTCCGAATTCATTGCCGCGCTCCCGGATCGCGCCGGCATCGAGATCGGGCATCTCGGTCGGAAACGGACCGCTGCCGACGCGGGTAGTGTAGGCCTTCGTGACGCCAACGACGCCGGTGATCCGCGTGGGAGCGACGCCAAGCCCCGTTGCGGCGCCACCGGAAATCGCGTTCGACGACGTGACGAACGGATACGTGCCGTGATCGATGTCGAGCATGGTGCCTTGCGCGCCTTCGAAGAGCACGGCTTCGCCCCGATCGAGCGCTTCATTCAACAGCACCGTCGTGTCGGCGACCAGGCCTCGAATGTGCGCGGCGATTTCGAGGGAATGTTCCAGAAGTCCGGCGGTTTCGAGCGCGTGGCCGTAGGCTGCGTGGCTGATTAGATTTTTTTCCGCGATCACGCGCTCGAGCTTCACGCGAAAACATTCCGGCTCCAGCAAATCGCAGACGCGAATGCCGCGCCGCGCCATTTTGTCCTCGTAGGCCGGGCCGATTCCCCGCGAGGTGGTGCCGATTTTCGCTTCACCGCGCTTCGATTCGGCGGCTTTGTCCATTTCGCGGTGATAGGGGAAAATCACGTGGGCGCGATTGCTCAGGAAAAGCCGCCCGCGGACTTCGATTCCCGCCTTGCGAAGATTTTCGATCTCGGTGACCAGAGCAGCAGGATCGACGACAGCGCCCGGTCCGATAACAGCTTTCTTGCCAGGGCGCAGAATCCCGCTGGGGATCAGCTGAAGGACGAATCGGCGGCCGTCGAAGATGACGGTGTGGCCCGCGTTGTGGCCGCCGGCATAGCGCGCGGTGTAATCAAATGACTGGGCCAGGCAGTCGACGACTTTGCCTTTCCCTTCGTCACCCCACTGGGCGCCGACGACCGCAATCGCTTTTGTTCGTGCTCTGTCTGCCAATTCCGCCGCTCCGCGTCCACACGTGTCGCACCCTGCCTTCTCCGGGCAAATCAAGAAACGTTACAGGAGGGCTGATGCGGTCAAACCGAAATCCAATCCTACGCTGCGCAGTGGGCGAAGGCAAGAGCGGCTAGCGACGCGAGGAGCGCTTCGAGCACGCCAAAGACGATGGCGACTGCCCGCGCGTGCGCAGCGCCGCGAACCGAATTCCCGCCGGGAAATCCTGCGGGTGCTAGGAAACGCCAAAGATCTTTTCCGCCAGGTCGGCGGCGATCGGAACGCGGAATTTCTGCCCTTGATAAGCCTTCACCATCAACAGAATCCACAGGACGAAGGCGACCAGCCCCAGGATGGGATAGAGGAGGAATCCTAACGAAAACGAACCAGCGCCGGCGAGCCCTCCTGCAAACAACGAAGCGCCGACAAACATGCCCAGGACAACGTAAAGGATCGCAATGCCGCCGAAGACCACCACGGACTGCGCGGCGTGGAAGCGGACGAAGGTCCGCTTGTCGATGAGGTAGAAAATGATCCCGGTGACCCAGCCGAAAACGTAGCAAAGGAGGCCTGCGAGTTTTTCATCCATCTGGCCGGAGGCTGCAACGATCGGCGGCGGTGGCGCGGCAGAAGGCGCTGCGCTCGGCGCACTGGAACCGGCCGACGACCCTAATGTTGATCCACAAGATGGGCAGAAGCCGGCACCTTCGCCGACCGATGATCCGCACTTAGGACAGAATGCCATGATGTGACCTCCCGGACTTCCCACTGTGCGCGGAGCCTAACAAAACGCTCGGGAGTCGGCAAGCGCAATTCCCGTTCCAGCGAACCGGGGCACCGGAGGCGGGACAAGCGATGCATGCTTTCCGGTTGCGGGCCGAGCGGGAGCGGCGTAGCGGCGCGGTGATATACTCGTCGCAAGCGGAAGTGGCGGAATTGGCAGACGCGCCAGCCTTAGGAGCTGGTGGCCGAAAGGCCGTAGGGGTTCAAGTCCCTTCTTCCGCAGATCTATTTTCGTGAATCCTTACAAAAATCGAGGTTTCTCAGGGCTTCGTTGATGTTCTGCGACTTCACGCATTAGACAAGTGGGGCAGCGCGGGACAGAAAAATGCTTGCACTGCGAATAGAGAAACTTGCAACGATTGCACGGGACAGCCGGTGGGCCGGTAAAGATCGAACGGCTTCTTCTGATGAGTTATATTGCGGCTCCTAAAATGATTGCAACCGCAATCAAGGTGGGCTGCGCCGTTGGATGGAAGTTCACGCCGAAACCGTCTCACGCCACCAGCCGGTTCAAAGCCTCAATTTCTCTAGCCCGTACTGGCGCCTCCTAATTCGTCGATGTCGCCTTCTGATCTTTTACCTGAAGCTCGTTCACCACCTGCTGGACGTTCGGGACTCCCGAAGCGATTGCCGCTGCACTGCTGCGGCGGGCTTCGGAGCGGACGTCTCCCGATAGCGTGACGACACCGTTCTTCACGTCGTACTTCACCGACTTGTGAAGATTATTCTGGATCAGCGCGGCGTCCAGGTTTTTCTTGATGCCATCGTCCAGGTCCGAGTTAACGGCTTTCGCGTCGCGGTCGTTTCCCGCAGGCGTCACGGAGATTTCATTGGCCACAACTTGTCCTGCGGCATTCGAGCGCGCGATCGTTTCCGCCTGTGCCTTGGCAGAGTCGTCCGATACGTGCCCGCCCAGGGTGATTACACCCTTATCGCGGTCCTGGCTCACGGAAACATCCCCGAGACCCGCTTGATTGAGCGACTGGCGAATGGGCCCCTCGACGTCCGGGGATTTCGAAGACGAGCAGCCGATCAGGCATCCGATCGTGACCGCGACGACGACTGCCGAGTACGACAGCAAAGTCTTCATGATGTTCTTCTCCTGATTTTTTGTCGTTGTGGGCGTATTCCAATTCTGGCGCCCGCAACGATACGAAGCGACGCAGTTACGCGGATGCGGTCTTCTTTTTTGCCTTCGCGGCCGGCCTGTGTTGCTTTTCGCCTTCTTCCGATTCGCCGGACCGCTCCGACTGACCGGCCTGCAAGGCTCCGAGGTTGATGTTCTCTGCGAGTTGGGTTAGCTTCGCATCGGTTTCTTTCTCTTCCTTCAAGGTCTGTTCGAGCAGCGACGCGGCTTCGCCGTCGCCCAACAGCTGCGCGTAGGTGCGAACGCAACCGTAGCCGGCGATTTCGTAGTGCTCCACGCGCTGCGCGGCCGAAATGAGCCCGGCGTCGAGCTGCTCTTGCTCGGGGTCCTCCTCGATCATCTCGCTACCTTCTTTGATCAGCCCTTGCATGCCCTTGCACGTTTTGCCGGTGGCGTTTTCATCGAGCGAGTCGAAGATTTGTTCCAGCCGGGAAACATGGCCTTTCGTTTGTTCGAGATGCTCTTCAAAACCGGAACGAAGATCGGAGGAAGTGGCTGCTTTTGCCATCTTCGGCAAGGCTTTCACGAGTTGTTTTTCCGCGCTATAGAGGTCTCGCAATTCTTCCACGTACAGTTCCCGTAGCTGATTCTCTTGCATGGCAGCGTTGCCCCTTTTCGAATTTCCCGGCGCAGCGGATCGGCCTCCAAACGGCCGTAGCGCTCGCCGAATATTCTGTTCAGAAGACACGCTAGGCCCACCGGCGGCGGAGACCTATACAGACTTCAAAGTAAAAGCCGGAACATCATCCTTTAGCGTAGAACTTCGGCCGGGTGACTCCCGCTCGATTCGGGGCGTGAGTTGACGCGTGTGAATCGATTCCCTATACTGGAATTTCCATCGCGGCGGATGCGCGCCGCGCATTCCCGTACTCCTCCTTCCGGATTCCGAACATGCGAAAGGTGGATGAACGCTAAAGGATTGCGGGCGTTCGAGGCCCAAGACTATTTCTCATGACTGAAGCGACTTGCAGACGCGAAATCGAACTGGAAATTCCCGCCGACAAAGTGCAGAAGGCGGCCGACAAGATCACACGCGACATTATTAAGGTCGCCCGAATCCCCGGATTCCGCCCTGGCAAAGCCCCAATGACGCTGGTGCGACGGCGCTTTGCCGACGACATCCAGGGCGAAGTCGTGCAGTCGTTGGTGCCCGAGGCCCTGGAAAAAGCGCTGGGCGAAAAAAATCTGATTCCGGTCACGCGCCCAGAAGTCGACAAGGTCGAGTTCAAGGACGGCGAGCCGCTGAAGTTCCGCGCGGTTTTCGAGGTGCTTCCCGAATTCGAGCTGGGCGATTACAAGAACCTGACGGTGCAGGTGGAGGAAATCGCCGCAGGCAACGCCGAGGTGGATAAGGCCGTCGAAGAAATGCGGGAGCGCGCCGCCACCTTTGTTCCCGTTGAGGGACGTGCGGCCCAAGACGGCGACTCCGTGCTGATCAAGCTAAAAGGTATGCCTACCGAGGGCGGGGAGCCCGTCGAAGCGGACAACGTAATGGTCCCGCTGGGCGCTGAAGAGACGCTCGCAAGCTTTACGGAAAACCTCCGCGGTGCAAACGCGGGAGAGACCAAGACGTTTCAGGCGAAATACCCCGACGATTATCCCGACCCGAAGCTTGCCGGAAAGACCTACGACTTCACAGTGGAGGTCCAGGCCATCAAGGAGAAAAAACTTCCCGAGCTCAATGATGATTTCGTGAAAGAAGCAGCAGGCGAGAACGCCGAGTTGAAAACTCTCGACGAGCTCCGCAAGAAGATCCGTGAAAGCATCGAGGCATCGCGGGATCATCAGCAGAGAACGCAGGCCCAGGACAGAATTCTCGAGCAGCTCACCAAAGCCCATGACTTCCCCGTGCCCGAAGCGCTGATTGAAGGCCAGATGGACACGCGCCTGGAGCGTATGGTCCGTACGTTCGCGGCGCAAGGAATCGATCCGCGCGGCATGAACGTGGATTGGGCGGGCATCCGCGGCAAGCAGCGCGACCGCGCAATCACCGACGTAAAGGCAGAACTGCTGCTGGACCGTATCGCCACGGCGGAAAAGATCGACGCGACCGATGAAGAAGTCGAGAAGGAGATCGAACACCTCGCCGAGCACCGTGGCGAGTCCGCAACGGCCATGCGCGCTCGCTTGACAAAGGAAGGTACCCTCGATACGATGAAATCGAAGTTACGCAGCAACAAAACAATTGATTGGCTCTACAGCAACGCCCGAATCGAAAAGACCGCCAAGAGCGAAAAGTGATTCGGGTTTCCTCAAGCGCGCGAACTAATCCCAATGAGAAAAACTGAAGACGCGATTCCGTTTGCGACCACCTTGGTGCCCATGGTGGTCGAGCAGACCAACCGGGGCGAGCGAGCCTACGATATCTACTCGCGGCTGCTCAAGGACCACATTATTTTCCTCGGCACGCCGATCGATGACCACGTGGCCAACCTTGTGACGGCGCAATTGCTGTTTCTCGAATCCGAGGACCCGGAAAAGGACATATCGATCTACATCAATTCCCCGGGCGGCTCGATTTCCGCGGGAATGGCCATCTACGACACAATGCAATTCGTGCGGCCCGACGTAGTCACCTACTGTATCGGCCAATCCGCGTCGATCGCGGCGGTACTGCTTGCATCCGGCACGCCGAAAAAACGCTACGCGCTGCCGAATTCCCGCGTACTGATCCACCAACCTTGGATGTCCGGACTTTCCGGGCAGGCCACCGACATCGATATCCACGCCAAGGAAATTATTCGCACCCGCACCGCTCTGAATCAATTGCTCGCGACCCACACCGGTCAGCCGGTCGAGAAAATCGAGCGGGATGTCGAACGCGATTTCATCATGACCGCCGAACAGGCTAAAGTTTACGGTCTGGTCGATGAAATTATTACCAAGCATCGCTAGCATCTCTGCCGTATGATAGTAGAAGTGGTTGGATTTGGTTCGGGTGGATGGGCGTTGAACCGTTTGGAGCCGAAGGGGTGACGTTCCAAATGGTTAGTAGTGAAAGCGGTGATTCCCTGCAGGATCGGGTGGCTTCCGTCCTACAATGGGGAAAGTTTCAGCAAGCGTGCTGTCGTGAGGGGCGCCATTCGTGAAGCGCTTTACCCCAGAAGAACCTTTGCGCTGTTCCTTCTGCCATAAGACGCAGGAGCAAGTGGAGAAGCTTATCAGCTCTCCGTCGGATTATCCGCGCTCCTACATCTGCAACGAGTGCGTCGGGGTCTGCCAGCAGATTCTCGAAGACGAGAAGCGCGAGCAAGCAACGCCCGCGAATCGCCGCCTGCCGCGCCCGCCCGAAATCAAGGCATTTCTCGACGGCTATGTGATCGGCCAGGACAAAACGAAGAAGAAATTGGCCGTCGCCGTCTACAACCACTACAAGCGGATATTCCTGAATCGCACGCCGGGTGACGTGGAGCTGACAAAGTCCAACATTCTGCTCATCGGTCCGACCGGGACCGGCAAGACGCTGCTGGCGCAGACTCTGTCGCGCATGCTGGAAGTTCCCTTTGCGATCGTGGACGCCACCACGCTCACGGAAGCAGGCTACGTCGGTGAAGACGTCGAAAACATCATCCTGAAGCTGCTGCAAGCCGCCGATGGAGACGTCCAAAAGGCCCAGCAAGGCATCATATATATCGACGAGATCGACAAGATTTCAAAAAAGGACGAAAACCCTTCGATTACCCGCGACGTATCCGGCGAAGGCGTGCAACAGGCGCTGCTGAAGATTCTCGAAGGCACGGTCGCCAATGTCCCGCCCCAGGGCGGACGCAAGCATCCGCACCAGGAGTTCACGCCCGTCGATACGACGAATATCCTGTTCATCTGCGGCGGTGCTTTCGTGGGGCTGGAAAAGATCATCGAGCGCCGCGTCGGGCAGAAATCGCTCGGCTTCCATGCCGATGCCCAGCCGAGCACGGCGACGCGCCGCAACATCGAAGTACTGGAGCAGGCGCAGCCCACTGACCTGATTCGCTACGGACTGATCCCGGAATTCGTGGGCCGGCTGCCGGTGATGGGCGTGCTCAGCGATCTCGACAAGTCGGCGCTGGTGCGCATCCTGACGGAACCGAAAAACGCGCTGGTGCGTCAGTATCAGAGACTCTTCGAATTTGAAAACGTTCGCCTGCGATTTACCGACGATGCGCTGGAAACCGTCGCGGAGCTCGCGCTGGCCCGCAAAGTGGGCGCGCGCGGGCTGCGCATGATCCTCGAGGATCTGATGCTCGAGATGATGTACCACCTGCCGGCGCAGCGGAAGCTTCGGGATTTCGTCGTCACCGCGGACATGGTCAAGGGCCGCGAGATCAACTGGAGCCTTCTCGAGAAGGCTGGATGATCGCGGCGCGGTTTTGAACCATGCATTCGAGTCTCTTGCGCCGTAGTGCATTCGAATGAATTGGGAGATGGATTGGTCTTAATGTTCAGCAAAGACAAAGGTGACGTGAAACGCGTACCGATGATGCCGGTGCGGGATATGGTCATCTTCCCGGAGATGATGCACCCGTTCATCGTGGGCCGCGAAGCGTCCGTGCGTGCTCTGGAAGATGCGCTGGCCGGAGACAAGAAGATTTTCCTGGTCACGCAGCACGATGCCTCGGTCGACGATCCCAAGCCCGAGGAGATTTATCAGGTCGGCACGCTCGCCAACATCGTCCAGAGCGTGAAGCTGCCCGACGGCAATATCAAAGTTCTCGTCGAAGGCACCGAGCGCGCCAAGATCGTGCAAGTCACGAGCGACGAAGGTTTTTTCCGCGCTTCCGTTCGCCTGGTGCCCGTGAAATCCGAGCCCGGCCCGCAGATCGAACAGGCCTCGGCGCGCGTCACTACGCTCTTTGAGCAATATGTAAAGCTTTCGCAGAGCCTGAATTACGACACGATGATCGCCGCCGTTCGCGTAGAGGATCCCGGCAAGCTTTCCGACGCCATCGCCGCCAACCTGCAGATTCCGGTCGAAGAAAAGCAGGAATTGCTCGAAATTTTCGAGCCCGCCGAGCGCCTGAACCGCATCGCCGACATCCTGGAAGTCGAAATTGAAAAGCTCAACGTCGATCGTTCCATCAACACCCGCGTGAAGCGCCAGATGGAACGCGCACAGAAAGAGTACTACCTCAACGAAAAGCTGAAGGCCATCCAGAAAGAGCTCGGGCGCGGCGAAGCAAACGAAATCGAGCAGTTGAAAAAGAAGATCGAGGCCTCCGGCATGCCCGAAGGCCCGATGGAAAAGGCCATGCAGGAGCTGAAGCGACTGGAAATGATGCCGCCGATGTCGGCCGAATCCACCGTCTCGCGCAATTATCTGGACTGGCTGCTGGCCGTGCCGTGGAAAAAGCGTTCCAAGGAAATCCGCGACATCAAGCGCGCCGAGCAGATTCTGAGCGAAGACCACTACGGCCTGGAAAAAATCAAGGAACGCATCCTCGAATATCTCGCAGTCCGCCAGCTGGTTAAGAATCCGAAGGGCTCGATTCTGTGCTTCCTTGGGCCTCCGGGAGTCGGCAAGACTTCGCTGGCCACTTCGATCGGCCGCGCCACCGGACGCAAATTCGTGCGCGTGTCCTTGGGCGGCGTACGGGACGAAGCCGAAATCCGCGGTCACCGCCGCACCTACATCGGCGCCCTGCCCGGACAGATTATCCAGATGATGCGCAAGGCCGGCACCACGAATCCCGTGTTTGTCCTCGACGAAGTGGACAAAATGTCCATGGATTTCCGCGGCGATCCGTCCGCGGCGCTGATGGAAGTGCTTGATCCGGAGCTGAACCACGCCTTCACCGACCACTATCTCGACGTCGAATATGATCTCTCGAAGGTCATGTTCATCTGCACGGCGAACGTGCTGCACACGATCCCGCAGCCCCTGCAGGATCGCATGGAGGTTCTGCGGCTCCCCGGCTACACCGAGCAGGAAAAGCATCAGATCGCGCAGCGATACTTGGTGAACCGCCAGCTCGAGGGCACCGGCTTGACCAAGGACAATCTGAAGTTTACCGACGATTCGATCACGCACATCATCCGCCACTATACGCACGAAGCCGGCGTCCGGAATCTCGACCGCGAAATCGCCAACGTCTGCCGCAAGGTCGCGCGCAAGGTTGTCGCCGAAGGCAAGAGCTTCGCCGCGGAAGTCACGCCGAAGAACATCAACGACTACCTCGGAATTTTGAAGTACCGCGACTTCCTCGCCGAGAAGCGCAATGAGATCGGCCTCACCACGGGTCTCGCGTGGACCGAAGTCGGCGGCCAGGTGTTGACCACGGAAGCGACGCTGATGCAGGGCAAAGGCCGGCTGACGCTCACCGGCAAGCTCGGCGACGTGATGCAGGAATCGGCGCACGCGGGGATGAGCTACGTTCGCTCGCGCAGCCATCTCTTCGGCCTGCCCAAGGATTTCTATCGCCATATCGATATTCACATTCACGTACCCGAAGGTGCGATCCCCAAGGACGGTCCGTCCGCCGGCGTCACGCTCTGCACCTCGATCGTCAGCGCGCTGACACTGATTCCGGTCCGCTGCGACGTGGCCATGACCGGAGAGATCACGCTGCGCGGCAAGGTGCTGCCCATCGGCGGCGTGAAGGAAAAGCTGCTCGCGGCCCACCGGCTGGGCTTGCGCACGATCATTCTCCCGAAGGACAATGAAAAGGATCTGGCGGACGTTCCGCCGGAGATTCTGGCGCAGATGGCCATCCACTTTGTCGAATCCATGGACCAGGTGCTGGAAATTGCGCTTGAAAGACCGCTGCCCATCTCTGGGCATCCCCCGGTTGGCGGTGTGGATTCCAAGTTTGGCGCGGATGTCACGCAGGATAATGAACTGACAAACTAAGGCCTTCGGCCCTCTCACTCTGCTCCCCGGCAGGTTCGTCGACCGAAGCGCAAGGATTTTCTGTTCGTTAACCCATTTTCAATCTGGGATAGAGTGCCTCGTTTCGAACGCGCCCGCCCCGGATCGATCACCACAATCACAACTCAACATCGCGCCTGACGATCAGGCTTGAGAAGGAAAGAAATAAATGAGCATTAGCCTTGCAGAACTGAAAGACAAAAACATCACCGATCTCGCGAAGATCGCGAAGGAGCTCAATATTCCCGGCTCCTCCGGGATGCGCAAACAGGAGCTGATCTTCCAGATCCTCCGCGCGCAAACCGAAAAGAACGGCCTGATTTTCTCCGAGGGCGTTCTGGAATGCCTGCCCGACGGGTTCGGATTTCTCCGCGCGCCGGAATACAACTATCTTCCCGGCCCGGATGACATCTACGTCTCGCCCTCGCAGATCCGCAAGTTCGACTTGCGCACCGGGGATACCGTCTCCGGCCAGGTGCGCCCGCCCAAGGATGGCGAGCGCTATTTCGCGCTGATCAAGGTCGAAGCGGTCAACTTCGAAGATCCCGAGGTCACGCGCAACAAAATTTTCTTCGACAACCTGACGCCGCTGTATCCGTCGGAGCGCATTCGTCTGGAAACCACCAAGGAAAACCTCACCGGGCGCGTGCTCGACATGCTCTGTCCTGTCGGCAAGGGCCAGCGCGGATTAATCGTCGCGCCGCCGCGCACCGGAAAGACGATGATGCTTCAATCCATCGCCAATTCCATCACGACCAATCATCCGGAAATCGCGCTGATTGTGCTGCTGATCGACGAGCGGCCGGAAGAAGTGACCGACATGCAGCGCACCGTGAAGGGCGAAGTGATCAGTTCGACCTTCGACGAACCGCCGCAACGCCACATCCAGGTGGCGGAGATGGTGCTCGAAAAAGCCAAGCGCTTGGTCGAACACAAGCGCGATGTCGTCATCCTGCTCGACTCTTTGACGCGTCTCGGCCGCGCCTACAATGCCGTCACGCCACCGTCGGGCAAGGTTCTCTCTGGTGGTATCGACGCCAACGCCCTGCAACGCCCGCGTCGCTTTTTCGCCGCCGCGCGCCACATCGAAGAGGGCGGCTCGCTTACCATCATGGCCACCGCCTTGATCGACACCGGTAGCCGCATGGACGACGTCATCTTCGAGGAGTTCAAGGGTACCGGTAACATGGAAATCAACCTCGACCGACGCCTCGTCGACAAGCGCGTGTTCCCCACGATCGACATCAACCGCTCGGGCACCCGAAAAGACGAGCTACTGCTACCGGCCGACGAACTCAACCGCATCTGGGTGCTGCGCAAGGTGCTGAGCCCGCTCTCCACGGTGGAAGCGATGGAACTCCTGCTCGGCCGCCTCTCGAAAACAAAGACGAATGGCGAGTTCCTAGCCTCCATGTCCAGCCCGGCTTAGGCTGCGCTGTCTCATTGCTTCGCGGGCTCACAGAAGCTTCCCGCCTTCATCGCGGCGAGAAGTGCAGTCCTACGAGGATCGTTCGAGGAATCGGCGGAACGGCGGGTCGAGAATTGCAATCGCGGTGCGGTTCCCAAGCGGGTTTCCGTGACGGCATGAACGGGAAGCCCACCCCCACGCTCCCAAATCCGACTAGCGATGCTTCTCGCGGAATTGCTGTTTCGCCAGCATCACCACGAGCCGCGCCACTTCTTCGGGCTCCATCGCGGTGCTGTCGACTACCACCGCGTCTTTCGCCTTCACCAGCGGCGAGGTTGTGCGCTCGCGGTCGCGGCGGTCGCGCTCAACGATTTCTTCGAGCGTGCGCGCCAGGTCGATCGTATCGCCTTTCTGCTGATGCTCGCGCCAGCGGCGCTCGGCACGCACTTCGGACGACGCGGTCAGAAAAATCTTCAGCTGTGCGTCGGGAAAAACCACGCTGCCGATGTCGCGGCCTTCCATCACCACGCCGCCGCTCTGGCCGGCGCGCCTCTGCTCCGCCACCAGCACCTTCCGCACGCCGGGCTCAAGCGCCACTTTTGACGCGGCCTGCGCCACCTCCGGCGTGCGAATCAACGCGGTCACATCCTCGCCGTCAAGCAGCACCTGCTGCGAGCCGTCGGAAGCGCTGTCGAGCTGGCGCAGGTCGATCCGCGTGTCGCCCGCCAGCGCCGCCAGCGCGTCGCCTAAATTGAGCGCAAGGCCGTGCCGCTGCGCCTTCAGCGCCACCGAGCGGTACATCGCGCCCGTGTCGATATAGACGTAGCCCAGCAGCGCCGCCACACGACGCGCCAGCGTGCTCTTTCCCGAGCCCACCGGCCCGTCGATCGCGATGATCAACCCCTTCATATTCTAACGCCGAGGAGTACAAAACCCGCCCAAACCAAAAACAGGGCGGGGCGGACGAAGGCTTCGGCCCGATTCCTAACCCGGCTTCTCGGAAAAGAACGCTGGCGCTCCCGGCATATCCGGCCACTGTCGATCGTGTCGAACAGGTCGCTCAAGCCCATGGCTCGCGAGGGCGCCAAACGCTTCACACCGTCGCGCACCCCAGAATTGAAACGGAATCCGATCCATCCGAGGACGATACCGGTCGCGAAGATCCGAGAGCCTCGCCTGTGCACGTCAAATCCGTTTGAAGGCGCGCTCGATGTCGCGCACAGAATAGCGCAGCACGACGGGGCGGCCGTGCGGGCAACTCATCGGATATTCGGTCTTCGCCAACTCGCCGAGCAGCCATTCCATTTTTGTGGTGTCGAGCGGCGTGTTCACCTTGATTGCTGCATGGCACGACGTCGACGCCGCGATTTTCGCCTGAAGCGAGTCGATCGAAATCGACTGGTCCTCGCGCGCGATCCCGTCGAGGATTTCAAACAGCAACTTTTCGGCGTCGGCGCTGGTGATTCCCGCCGGAGCGGCCTGAATCGCCACGCTCCGCGCTCCCATCAGCTCAGCTTCGAAGCCATTCGCACGCAGCTCGTCGGAGATCTGCTCGAAGGTCACCAGCTGCCGCGGGCTCAGCTCGACCATCACCGGCATCAGCATGCGCTGCCCACCCAGCTCGCCCTCGCGCCGCGCGCGCAGGTGCTGCTCGAATAGCACGCGCTCGTGCGCCACGTGCTGGTCAACGATCCAGAGTCCTTCGGCGTTGATCGCCACGATGAAGCTCGCATTCACCTGTCCGAGCGGCTTCAGGTCCGCGATCTGCTCGACACTCGGCAGCGCGCCCGAATCCGACATGGGGACCACACCCGATTCGCTCGCACGACGATCGAGCGGTGGTATCGGGAAATTCATCAACGGGTTTGCGTCAAACCCCAGCCGTTGCGCAAACGGGCGGTCTGGCCCGACGCTCAGCTCGAATGCCTCCGCAGTTGCGGCGGCCGATCCCAGCGCAATGGGAATTTCTGCGCGCGGCGGTCCCGGTGGCAAGGCCAAAGCGCCGGCTGCTGCTGAAACCGCAGGAGGCGCGTCAGCGGGATACGCACCGCCGTTCGATGAGCCGGGCGCGCCGGCTCCTGCAGTTGCTGCGCGAGTCGCGGGAAATCCCGGGATCGGCCGCGCCATCGAGAGCGCGTGCCGCAACGCGTCGCGCGTGAAATCGTGCACGAATTGCGGATGGCGGAACCGCACTTCGATCTTCGCCGGATGCACGTTGACGTCGACTTCCTGGTACGGAAGATCGAGGAACAACAGGACGACCGGGAAAACTCCCGGCGGCGCCACGTTGCGGTACGCCTCGTGAATCGCGTGCAGCAAGAGCCGGTCGCGCACCAGACGCCGGTTGACGAAAATGTAGATCCCGTTGCGGTTCGTGCGCTGCACTTCGGGGCGCGATGCGAATCCCGTGACGCTGAGCGTGGCCGCCTGCTCGTCTTCGTGGATCTGTGGCTCGGTGATTGCCGAACGCACAGGCGCTTCGCTCGCGGGGATTTCGATCAGTTCGTCGAGTGCTTGCCGCCCGAAGAGCTGATAGATGCGCTCGGAGAGTTTTTCCACCGGCGCGCAATCGAGAATCAGCTGCGAGGGCGTCTTCAGCACGAAATGCGTCTCGGGATGCGCCAGCGCGTAGTGGGTAACGAGTGACGCGATGTGGCCAAGCTCGGTCGTCTCCGATTTCAGGAATTTGCGCCGCGCGGGCACGCAATAAAAAATGTCGGCGACGCTGATGGAGGTCCCGGCCGGCAATCCCGCCGGCTTCACGCCGACGAGTTTTCCACCGGCGAATTCAACGCGCGTTCCTTGCTCTTCCTCAGGCGTGCGCGATTCGAGCAGCAGCCGCGAAATCGACGCGATCGAAGGCAGCGCCTCGCCGCGAAATCCCAGCGTCGCGATGGAGAGCAGATCGTCCGCTGTTCGAAGCTTCGAGGTCGCATGCCGCTCAAACGCCAGCAGCGCGTCGTCATGGTTCATGCCGCAGCCGTCGTCGATCACGCGGATCCCCCGCTTGCCGCCCGATTCCACCTCGATGCGGATTGACCGCGCGCCCGCGTCCAGCGCGTTTTCCAGCAGCTCCTTGACCACCGACGCCGGCCGCTCCACCACCTCCCCTGCGGCGATCTTGTTCGCGACGTGTTCGGCAAGTATGCGTATGCGCGACATCAAAAGTCCTCGTCCGCCGGCAGGTTCCTCGGAATGATGAGGCTCACGAGCTTCAAAAGCAGCAGAAAGCCTGCCGTGAGCACGGCCATACCAGCCGGCAAACCGGCCCACCGGGGCAAGGACATCGCAAGCCACAAAAACAGGCCGAACGAAGTAAACGCGACGGTGACAATCACAGGTACAGACCGATACCTATACTTCGCACCTCGTTCGGCTGGATCCATGACGGGAAACAAAGTCATCGGCTACTCTGCTTCCTTCTTGATCGCAATTCCCAATTCATCCAGCTGGTCCTGGTCCACTGTAGAGGGAGCTTCCGACATCAGGTCCTGGGCCTTGGTCGTTTTCGGGAAGGCGATCACGTCGCGCAGCGATTTTTCACCGGCCAGAAGCATCACGATGCGGTCGATGCCCAGGGCGATGCCGCCGTGTGGCGGCGTTCCGTAGGTCAGCGCGTCGAGAAAGAAGCCGAAGCGGTGCTTCGCCTGCTCGTCGGTCAGGCCGAGTGCCTTGAACATGCGCGCCTGCACGTCCTGGCGGTGAATTCGAATGCTGCCTGAGCCGAGCTCGTTGCCGTTGAGGACGATGTCGTAGCCTTTCGAGCGGCATTCCCAGGGCGCGGTTTCGAGCTTGTCGATATCCTCCTCGAAAATTCCCGTGAATGGATGCTGCGCGCTCACCCAGCGCTTGTCGCGCTCGCTCCATTCAAACAGCGCGAAGCCCGTGATCCACAGGAACTCCCATCTGCTGCGGTCGACCAAATTCAGCTTGTCACCAAGGTAGAGGCGTATCTGCCCGGCGACGCCGAGCGACGTATCGTGGTGCTGAATTTGTTCCTTCGCCGCCGCGGCGACGATCAGATCGCCCGGCTTCGCGCCGACTGCTTCGGCCAGTCGTTTCAAGCCGTCCGCGCCGAGATTTTTTTCGAGCGGTGACGACATTCCCTCCGCAGTCACTTTCACCGTATACACCGCGCGCGCGCCCGCCGCTCTTGCGTGCTCGGAAAGGTCGTCGAGCTGCTTGCGCGACCAAGCCGCAGCACCCGGCGCGACCATGGCCTGCACGTTGCCTTCGAAACGCAGCGCCGCGCGCGCCGGCTCGAAATGCTCGGTCACGTTTCGCAGCTCCATTGCGAAGCGCAGATCGGGCTTGTCGGAACCATAACGCCGCAGCGCCTCCTTATATTCCATCTGGCGAAACGGACGTTCAACCTCGACGCCGACGAGTGCGCACACGCGCTGCATCACCGCCTCGATCGCGTCAAACACGTCCTGCTGCCGAGGAAACGACATCTCCAGGTCCAACTGCGTGAATTCCAACTGCCGGTCGGCGCGAAAATCCTCGTCGCGGATGCATTTGCAGATCTGGAAGTAACGGTCCACGCCGCCGATCATCAAAATCTGCTTGAAAATCTGAGGCGACTGCGGCAGCGCATAGAACTGGCCATGATGAATGCGGCTGGGAACCAGGCAGTCGCGCGCACCTTCCGGCGTCGAGCGCGTCAGCAACGGCGTTTCGATTTCGAAAAAGCCGAGCTCGTCGAGCGTCTTGCGGATTTCGAAGACGATTTTGTGCCGCAACTCGATGTTGCTGTGCAGCTTCGGTCGCCGCAAATCGAGATAACGATGGCGCAGGCGCGTCTCTTCGTTCGCCGTCACTTCGTCCTCGATCTGGAAAGGCGGCGTCCTCGAATTGTTCAAGATGTGCAGCCTCGTGGCGATCACTTCTACTTCGCCGGACGCGATTTCCGGATTCGATTTCTGGCGGCGAATCACTCGGCCTTCAACGGCGACGACAAACTCCGAGCGCAGCTCTTCGGCCTTCGCGTGCGCCTCGGGATTCCGTTCCTTGTTAAAGACGATCTGCGCGATGCCCGCGCGGTCGCGCAGGTCGATAAATATGAGTTGTCCCAGATCGCGTCGGCGATGAACCCAACCCATCAGCACAACGTCTTTCTCCGCGTCCGACGCGCGTAGCGCCCCGCAGTAATTCGTCCTCGTCAAACTCCCCAGCGTATCGAGCACTACCTTCTCCGTTCCGATTCGAGATATTCCAGCAGCGGCTCTTCCTTCAGTTTCTGTTGCTCTCCATCCGACAATCGCTTCAACGTAAATGTGCCGGACGCCACCTCGTCTTCGCCGATAATCAGCGCATACTTCGCTCCCAATTTATCGGCCAAACCGAGAGATTTCTTGAATTTCATTTCTTCAGGCGGCAGCTCGACTGCGACGCCGCCAGCCCGCAGTTTCCGCGCGATCTCGACCGCGGCCGGATAGGTGGCCGGGGTCATCCACGCGATATAAACTCCCAGGCCCGGCAGCTTCGGCGCCTGGCCTCCGTCCTGTATCGACAAAACAGCGCGGTCGCTGCCGATCGCGAAGCCGATGCCCTTGGTCGCATGCCCGCCGAGCAGCTCCACGAGCCCGTCGTAGCGCCCGCCGCCGCAGACTGCGTTCTGGGAACCGAGTCCCTCGGCCGTGACTTCAAACGTGGTCTGCGTGTAGTAGTCGAGCCCGCGGACGAGCCGCCAGTTTTCCTGGTACGCGATGCCGCGCAGGTTCAGCTCGTCCTTGAGCTCGGAAAAATGCTGTCGGCAGACCGCGCACAGAGAGTCGGAAATCCGTGGTAGCGTCTCAATCAGCGGCTGTTCATCAGGCACCTTCGAATCGAGCACGCGCAACGGATTCGTCTCGATACGCCGCTGACTGTCGGCGCCCAGCTTGTCGCTTACTTTCCGCAATTCCGCGCGCAGCAGCTCGACGTATTTCGGCCGGCAGTCGCGGCATCCGATCGAGTTGATGTAGAGCGTCGTAAGGGCGAGCCCGGCGCGCTTGAACAGCACCATCAGCATCTCGAGCATTTCGGCGTCGATCGCGGCCGCGTCCGACTGACCGAGCACTTCCGCGCCGATCTGGTAAAACTGGCGGTAGCGTCCCTTCTGCGGACGCTCGCGCCGGAACATCGGCCCGATGTAATAGAGTTTCACGTTGCCGGGCAGCGTGTGCATCCCGTGTTCGATATAGGCGCGCGCCACTCCCGCCGTCGCCTCCGGTCGCAAGCTGATCGATGAATCGTCGCGATCCGCGAACGTGTACATTTCTTTGCCGACGACATCCGTATCCGCGCCAATCGAACGCGCGAACAACTCAGTCTCCTCAAAAATCGGCAGACGAATCTCCCGAAAATTGTAGGCCTCGAAAACCTCGCGCGCGGCCTGCTCAAACCAATTCCACAGCGCGGAATCGGGAGGCAGAATGTCACGCGTGCCCTTGATGGCGCGAAACTGTCGTTTGTCGGTCATTTTCAGGAGCGCCGCGCCGCAAAATACATCCAAACATACTAACAGGCGCATTGACTGATGCAAGAGCACGGCCGCGCGGCACGCCAGGCGGAATCTGCAGAATTTCTTGCATATTCAGACGCAGTTTTGAGCGAGAGGCACGGGGAGCACCGCGACCCCTCGGGCGAATCGAGGCCTTCAAGAAACAACCGTCGACCAAGACCGGCATCCTATTCGCCGCCAATGTTGCTGCCAGTGCCCTCGATTGCGCGTAGAACTGCAACCCTCCCGGCTGCAAGCGGCGCGAACCTGGCGCCGGGGAGTGGCCCTTATACGATGGAGCCTTAAAGCCTTACGGACTCTCGCAGGGCATTTGAAACATCTATCCCCTCCATCGAAACGTTGCATTTTACGAAATCCATATTTCCGCGTAAGGTCCGGCCCTAAGTTTCCGTCTTTCCAAGAGGAGAGTACCTAAATGGCCGAGAAGACCACCGGAGAAATGCAGGCTACGTTAGGCTTGACCGGGTTGACGATGAACGCCATGGCGTTGATCGCACCCGGCGCGTTTTTGTGGCTCACATTCTACGCGCAGGCGACGGAGGGCGCGACCTCGCCTTCGATGTGGATCGGAATCATGTTCGCGCTCCTGCTGTGTCTGGCTACCGCAGTCTGTTATGCGGAAATGGCCAGGCTGTATCCCGGCACGGGGAGTTCGTATTACTTCGCAGAACAAGCTTTCCTGAACCATGACAAGGCGTGGAAGTACGCGCGCCTGATGAAGTTCATCGTCGGCTGGGGCTCGCATCTGTACTACTGGATCTACCCCGGTGTCATGGTGGCGGTAACGGGCGTATTCGTGGGCTACGTGGTGGGCACGCTGTGGCCGAATTTCATGAGCGCTTCGAACCCCGGCACGCTCTTCATGATGCTGGTCGCCGTTGTCTTCACGTTCGGTGTGGCATACATCGCTCATCGCGGCGTGAATGGGTCGACCGCCGTCAGCATCGCCATCAACGTAATTCAGATTTCGGCGCTGATCGTCTTCTCCGTAATGGCGATCGGCTATCGCATGAATCACCCGCCGGGGAGCGTGGCTCGCCAGTGGGATTCAACCACCAACGCTTCGTTCGATTGCGAGTTCGCGACCACCAGCCAGATGGTCAATGGCACCGCGACCAACGTGATCACCCGCGACGCCAACATGAACCCGGTCTGCAAGGTGGACGCTTCCGGCAAGCCGGTTCCGTTCCACGTGGATTACACACCCAACGATTCCAGCGGAAACTTCCTCGCGCATCCAAACGCCAAATCCGTGATCGGGATCCACAACTTCGGCTGGATGTTCGTGCAGGCCACCGTCGCGATTTTGATCCTGGTCGGATTCGAATCGGTGACGTCGATGGGCGGTGAGGCTCGCAACGCAAAGCGTGACGTGCCCATCGCGGTGATCACCTCGCTGCTGGTGCAAGGAGCGTTCTGCTATCTGTTCGAGTATTTCGCCGCAAACTACGTCTTAAGTAACGGCTACTCGATGCAGAGCGCGGCGAACTCCGCCGCTCCGATTGGCGATCTGATGGTGATGGTCGGCGATTCGCTGTTCGGCGCGGGCCGCGGACGCGTATTCATGTTCTGCGAAGCAATCACCGTGTTCCTGGCGCTCATCGGCACGACGCTTTCCTGTATCAATACCGGAGCGCGAGTGACCTACGCCATGGGCAAGGACAACGAAGTGCCGGAAAACTTCGGCCTTCTCCACGACAAGAACCTGAGCCCCCACCGTGCCATCTGGGCGCTGGCAATCATCACCGCCGTCACTGGTTGCATTGCATTGCTGATGGTGTTCGGTGATGCGGGCGCGCCAACCGATGCGGCGATTCAAGCGCTGCCTCATGGCATTTGGTCGAGCTTCGGTTATCTGACGCACGACAAAATGGCGGCGCTGCCCAATACGTTGGTAACGATCACGCTGGCCTCGAACTTCGGGACGTTCCTGCTCTACGGGCTGAGCTGCATTACCTGCATCTTCTGCTTCGCCGGTCACCCGAACTTCAGCTTCCTGAAGCACATGGTGATTCCGATATTCGGCGTGATCGCAAACCTGGTCTGCATGTCGTTCTACCTCATCGGACCATTCATGGGTTATGGCACGAAGATGGAGCCGTACCTAGCGTTGGGTATCGCGGCGGTCTGGGCTATTTACGGCGGTATCTACTTCACGCTCAACAGTAAAAAGCAGGGGAAGACGACGCTGGTCACGACCCGTGCTTGACATTCACTTGGCGTGATCTGATCCACACCCACGGGCGGGCTCGAAGACCTCGAGCCCGCCTTTGTTTTGCGCCGGGGACCCATTGCAAACATCTATGCAGTCCATCCAAACGTTGTATCTCGCAGCGCCGCTGGCAGGATTAATAATTCATTTACGTCACGGGGTTCCGCGAGTCCGCGTCGCGGGGTGGTGACGTGAGCATCAGGCGTTGGCAGCGGTGCGTAGGGTGCCAACCGGGATGATCTAATGTTTAGAGGCTTTCAGGCGGCGACTGCAGCAGTCGGATTTGTCGACGGGGCTGCGGCGCGCGCCGCTGTGCCCCAGAACTCATCCATGGATTGCGAATTCGCGCAGATTTCCGACGTGGGGCGGGTACGCCCAGGCAATGAGGACTATTTGGGACACTCCGCGCCGGCGACACCCGAAGACGGGCGGGCGCGAGGTTATCTGTTCGCCGTCGCCGACGGAGTGGGCGGGCACGATCTCGGCGAAGTGGCGTCGCGCACGGCGATCGAAAGCATTCTGACCGATTTCAAGGAGTCCGTGGCGGGCGAGCCGCCTGGCTCGCTGCTGACGCGCCTCGTCCGGAATGCGAACACGAAGGTGATCGACGCCGGGCAGGCCGCAAAATCGTTGGGCGCGGGTATGGCGACCACGATCGTCGCCTGTGTGTTGCGCTATGATCGCGCCGCCATCGCGCATGTCGGCGATTCACGCTGTTATCTCATCCGCCGCGGCGTACCCAACCTGCTCACGCGCGACCATACCGTGGCCAACGAGCACCTGCGCCTGAAATTAATCTCCAGACAAGATGCCGCGGAGGCGGAAACGCGGCATATGCTGAGCCGCTCGCTTGGGGCCGAGCTGATGGTCAATGTCGAGGTCAACGAACACCAGGTCTTCGCCGGCGATGTGCTGCTGCTTTGTTCCGACGGTCTCTACGGTTCGGTGGAGGCAACCGAAATGGCCGCGCTCGTCTCGCATGGCCTCGACTTATCGGCTGCGGCAAAACGCTTGGTGGAAATCGCCAACCAGCGCGACGGTAGTGATAATATCTCCCTGCAACTGATCCGCGTGAAAAGCGTCGAACGCGTGGGCATGTACCGCGGGCGACCTTACCGGCTCCCCTAGTCCTTCGACGGACTTCGGGGTTATTCTCGGCCCGGCCACCCGCGCGGCTCGCGCTGACGAGGAACCCCAGTCCATCCCGGCGAACAACTCGACCATTACCGCATCGACAGCGTCGTTGCTCGCAGCGGTATGGCGTCCATTTTCCGTGCCACGGATACGCGCACCGGAAAGCCTGTCGCCATCAAAGTTCCCCACCCGGAAATGGAAAGCGATCCGGTGCTTTTCGACCGGTTCAATCGCGAGCGTGATATCGGCAAGTCCCTCGACCATCCTGCGGTGATGAAGGTTTTCGCCGACGACGACCGCAGCCAAATCTACATGGTGATGGAATGGGTCGACGGTCGCCTGCTGCGCAAAATCCTGGACGAAAAAAAGGTGCTGCCGCCGGAACGCGCAATCAAAATCGCGATCGGCATCTGCGATGCACTGAGCTACATCCATACTCACGGCGTGGTGCATCGCGACCTGAAGCCTGAAAACATCATGGTCGATGAAAACGACAACGTGAAGCTGATCGATTTTGGTATCGCCGGCCAGGCGGGTGCGCGCCGGCTGACGTTTGCGAAGCTTTCGCAGGTGATGGGCACGCCGGAATATATTTCACCGGAACAGGTGAAAGGCAAGCGGGGCGACGGACGCAGCGACGTTTATGCGCTCGGCGTCATGCTGTACGAAATGCTGACCGGCAAGGCGCCGTTTCAGGGGCCGAATCCGTTCGCGATTATGAACGACCGGCTGCTGAACAATCCGATTCCGCCGCGGGAGATCAATCCCGACATCCAGCCGGAATTGCAGGAAATCATCTATCGCGCAATCGAGCGCGACCCCAAGAATCGTTACGCGAACGCGCACGAAATGAAACTCGATCTCGAGCATCCGGAGAAAGTGGGAGTTTCCGAACGGCCCGAACTGCATGATTGGCGCAAGCGGCGCACTCCGTGGCTCCGGAGAATTCTTTTCTATATCTTCCTGGCGCTCATCCCCATCGTAATCTTCGGTCTGATGCTGTTCTTCGTGAAGAAATAGCCCCCTTTTCGAATCGTTTTCCGAGCCAGTCTGACACCCCGAGGACAGCGAGCGCCGAGCGACGCCGTTTTTACGCCCGAAGCACATAAAGATTTCATTTATGCGAGACAACAATTCTCTTATTCAAGCCATAGATTTAATGAGTTGGACCATTCCGATGCCCGTCTGTATCGTGCGTTACCGACTTTTTTCGATGCCGAGCCGCGATCTCATTAGGCGCAACTATGAGCGCGGCAGGGAGGGAGAGGAAAATCACATGAATCGCAATACGAGGTGCCTTAGCAAATGGGCCGCGGGTCTGCTCGCCGCGTTCTTGGCGATCGTCTGTTCGCCGGCGGTGAGAGCCGAAGACCAGCCGTCGCCTGCAGCGACCCAGCCGGCTCCGGCATCGCGGCCGGCGGCTGCCACACAGCCTGCTGCCGCGACGCAACCGGCCGCGAGCGCACAGCCGACTGCGGATCAGCGATTGGAAGAATTGGAGAAGGAAGTGAACGCGCTCCAGGCGGAGATTGCGTCGCTGAAAACCGACACCGCTGCGAGCATGAAGACGGCAGCGTATGCCGAGCCGGGCCTGCAACCGGAAGCGGGCGTCGCTTTTACTCCCGGCGCAGCCGGCGATGACGCCCCGCCAAAGATCAGCATCGCCAGCCTGCTGGGACCGGTCACACTGAGCGGATTCGGCGACGTCTACTACGGCTACGACAACAATCATCCCTACGACAATCTCGCGGGCTTGCGATCCTTTGAAGCGCCGACGAACGGTTTCAATTTCAATATGGCCGAACTGATCCTGGATAAAGCGGGCGACGCGACCTCGGCCGAAAGCAGGCTCGGGTATCACGCGTCGGTCGGCTATGGCTACGGCGCAAAGCTCGTAAACGGGTCTGACGCGGCTTTCACGGACGGAAGCAATTTCTTCGTGAAGGAAGCATATCTCGACTATTTGTTCCCGCTCGGCAAAGGTTTGACTGTAACCGTCGGCAAGTTCGTCACCCCGATGGGCGCGGAAGTGATCGAAAGCAACGCGAACTGGAACTATTCGCGCGGCCTTTTGTTCAACTATGCGATTCCATTCTTCCACTTTGGAGCCAGTGCGAAGTATGCATTCAATCCGAAGATCGCCGTGACCGGCTACATGGTGAACGGCTGGAACAACACGATCGTCAACAACGCCTATGGCCTCCAAACCGGCGTCTTCGGTACGCCGTCGAATTTGACGTACGGGGTGAGCGTGGCGTACACGCCGAACGCGAAGTGGTCCCTGACTTCGAACTACTTCGCCGGCCCGGTTACCGACGGTATCGGTGTCAACGGCCAGAACCTGAACGACTGGAAGCAAATCTCCGACACCGTTATTTCCTACACTCCGAACGCCAAGTGGGCATTCCAGGTGAACGGCGACTACGGTTGGGGACCCGTGATCTACCAGGAATCCGACTGCGATGACGCGGTTGTTCATTCCGGACCGGTCCGTGAGGGAGGGCTCGGCTTCCCGGTCAGCTGCGAACCGACCAACAACGTCAACTGGGGCGGCATTGCGGGCTATGCCAAATACACGATGAGTCCCAAAACCAACTTCGCCGTCCGTTACGAGTGGTTCGACGATCCCTATTCGTATGAGGGATTGCTGCAGGTACCCGGTACGCAGTTCTCCTCGTCCAGCTTCGAGCCCGGCTGGGCCCAGGAAGTTACCGGAACCTACTCATACAACCTCACCAGCGCTTTGCTGATACGCGGTGAATGGCGGTATGACTTTGCCAGCAAGCGGATCTTTATCCAGAGCTTGTCGAACGAGAATGCCGTGAAGGAACAGAATACGGCGACGCTCAGCTTCGTCTACACGTTCAGCAGCGCGAACCTGAAGTAGGTCCGAAAATCCACGGCTCCGTCCCCACGTCGACGGAGCCGCGCTCACGACCGAAGCGGCCGCCCGGCTTTGGATTCCCTGCCCGGCGGCCGTTCCATTTCCAGGTGAAATTGTTCGAGGGCCCGGTGCATTCCTCAGTGGTCCACAGGGATGACGTTGCCGCTGTGATCCTGCACGAACTCGACCCGCGATTTCTCACGCAACCCCGCCTGCTGGTCGGCGGCTGCCTGCGCCACCGTCCTGGCTGGCGCGGACTCCGCAATTCCCCGCTTCACAGCATCCTCAAACGTCAGAAACGAGGAAGGCGCGAAAGACGGTTCGCCTCGGAAGGCTGCCGTCGCAAACTCCGCCCGCGAATAGACGGGCAGATGGCCCGCGTCGCCGGTAAGGCCACTGCCGCCCGTACTGCCGCCGCCGAACGCCAGGGCCGCCGTGGGGCTGCTTCCGGCTGCTGAACCCGCCCCACGCTGCGCGTGGGCTGGGATCGAACTGAGAAGAACAATCGCTGCAACTCCCAAGAATTTCTTCACGATCGTATACCTCGCTTGCGCCGGATTTGTCGGCGCCACGAAGCATATGGCAAGTGCAATGCCAGAAGTCTGCACCCTACTACGCAGATTTAGAAGGACTTAGGATCAACTTGTCGGGACGTCCGGCGGCAGGGATCTTCCGTCGCGGAATTCACGCTCACTTTTGTGAAATTCTGTGGCGATGCAACAGGCGAACAGTCATAGGACGTACGGCACGGGGTACTACAACCGGATCGGTGCGAACTACAGGCCTTTCCAAACCGCATACGCCGCGCCCTTCAGCGGACATTCTTCATCGAGCACCACCTGAACCGGAACTTGGGCAAGAAAATCGGTCATCTTCTCCTTGTGCTGCATGGCCGTCATGAAGCGACCGTCCTTCAAAAGTGGCAGAATTTTCAGCGCGATTCCTCCCGCAATATAAAGCCCCCCGCGCGCCACCGTGCGCACCACCAAATTCCCCGCCTCCGATCCGTAAATATCGATCCACAGACTCATCGCCGCGATGCATACCGGACATTCCTTTGCGAGCGCCCGGCGCGTGATTTCAGCCGCGGGATCGGCGGACGTATCATCAAAGCCCGGATGGCGAACTGTGGGATCGAGAAATTCGTGGAGAGTCTTGAATCCCCGCCCGGAAAGAATCAGCTCTGCGCTCACGAATTCGCTGCGGGCCTTGACGTACTTCCACAGATCGGCCTGTTGCGCGGTTTGGGGGGCGAAATCCGCATGGCCACCCTCGGTGGCCGTCGGAAGATGCTTGGTGCCGTCCCAGAAGAGAATCGCTTCACCCAAGCCGGTGCCCGCGGCGATGACCGCGCGCGGCGCCTGCGGCGCGGAAACCCCCGCATGGAGCAAGTCCAAGTCGGCCGGGGTCATCACGCTGATCCCGAATGCCGCAGCTTCCAGATCATTCAGCAAACGGACGCGCTCGAGGCCCAGCTGCTTGGCCATCGTCGCGCCGTCCACAATCCACGGCAGATTCCCGGTGCGCACTCGGCAATCCACCACCGGCCCGGCGATGCCGAACGACGCCGAATCCGGTTTCGCGCGGGATACTTGCAAGAAATCGGCGACGATTTCTTCCAGACCCTGGTGCTCGCGGCTGGGATAACGCTTGTCGAAAATCTTGGTAAGTCTGTTCTGCTGGATGTCGAAAAGCCCGAGGTTGGTCTTCGTTCCGCCGATGTCGCCGGCCAGTATCAAGCGTACCTCCCAAACGAAGCCTGCATTTCGCGAGATCTCTTACGTGTGAACGGCCCAACCTCGCTACAGAGCTAAATCGGGCGCCAGCGCCGCCCCTCCGACACCGTCAGATCGTCGGCCGCGCGTGGCCCGTCGCTGCCCGCAGGATAGTTCGGGAAGGGAGGCGCCGCCGCATTCTGCCAAGCATCGAGAATCGGATCGACCAAGCCCCATGCCGCCTCAACGCTATCGGCGCGATCAAACAGCGTGGCATCGCCGCGGATGCAGTCGTTGATCAGCGTTGCATATGCCTCGCGCGTTCCGGCGCCAAAAGCTTGTCGGTACCGGAAATCCATCGTGACCGGGCTGATGTGCATCTGCGACCCTGGCGATTTCGCGCCGAAGCTCAGAGAAATTCCCTCGTCGGGCTGAATATTCAGCACCATCGAATTGGGCTCGACGCTCTCTCCCTGAAAAACCATGTGCGGCGCCTTCTTGAAGCGGATTGCGATCTCCGTCATCGCCCTGGCCAAGCGTTTCCCAGAGCGCAAATAAAACGGCACGCCGCTCCAGCGCCAGTTATCGACCAACAGCTTCAGGGCCACGAAAGTTTCCGTGGCGGAATCCGGTTTGACGCCCGGCTCCTGGCGGTATCCCGGTACCGCCGTACCCTTCACCGTCCCCGCCCCGTATTGTCCCCGGATGACCGATTTCCAAACCAACTCCGTACTAAACGGCCGGATCGACTGCAGGATCTTGATCTTCTCGTTGCGCACCGACGTGGCATCGAATCGCGCCGGCGCTTCCATCGCCACCAGCGAAGTCAGCTGCAGCACATGGCTCTGAATCATGTCGCGAAGCGCGCCGGTTGTTTCGTAAAACGCCGCGCGCTTTTCGACGCCCAGGGCTTCGGCTGCGGTGATCTGCACGTGATCCACGAAGTTCCGATTCCAGATCGGTTCGAAAATTCCGTTGCCGAAGCGGAAAACCAACAAGTTTTGTACAGTCTCCTTGCCGAGATAGTGATCGATACGGTAGACCTGCGGTTCATCGAACACTTTCAGCACCTTCGCATTCAGATCGCGCGCCGATGCGCCATCGCGCCCGAAAGGTTTTTCGACAATGATGCGCGTCCACGAATCCCCGTTTTTCGGTTTTGCCAGGCCGGCCCGCCCGAGCTGTTCGATCACATGCTCGTAAACTTCCGGTGGCGTCGCCAGATAAAACAATCGATTGCCGCCGAGACTGTTCTCGCCGTCCACGGCGTCGAGCCGCTCCGCCAGTTTCCCGTACGACTCCGGATCGTCGTAATTTCCGTGAAAATATTGAAGGTGATCGAGAAACTCCTTCCGCCGATCGCCTTTTGAGCCATTCTGGTCCACGTTCGCCAGGAATTCTCCAGCGGATTTCCGGAATGCGTCGTCGCTCATCTCCGTACGCGCGAAACCGAGCAGCTTGAACCGCGGCGCCAGGCAGCTATGCAACTCCAGATCGTAGAGTGCGGGCAAGAGTTTCCGCCGCGCGAGATCGCCCGAAGCGCCGAACATCACGATCAGACAGGGATCATTCGGAATTTCGCAGTAATAGGAATCGTTTCGCGGTGCTTCGGAGACTACGGCGGGATGGCTGCTCATGGGCGTGCTCCGTCGGAATTGTCGCGGATCACTCGATGAAGGAACGGCTTCGGGAAAGCGTGTTCCGCACCCAATGGCTCCACAAGCGAACAGCCTACCATACTCCGTATCGGCTCCTGTTACGTTCCCGTGAATCGAGCCGCATGTTCGACTGCGAAACGGCAGGCCGGGCCTTGAGCGTGGATTATGATCGAGCGACGTCACAACAGCGCGAAATACCGAATCAGATTTCCGTCTGACTTTCGCTCGCCCACGCCGACGAACACGTGCCGAGTCAGCCAGTCGTGTTTTCCGGCCGGCACCTCAAACGACGGAAACGCCCGCAAATAATACTCCGAAGACTCAACGGCCGGACCGCCCTCGAAGGCCATTTCCCGCAACCGTTTCATGGTGTCGTCGGCATAGCCCCACAAGTACCCGCGGTTTTGCACCAGAATGAGTGTTCCATCGTCTTCCTGAAGCATGTAGCGCGCATCGAATTGCGCCGTGTCGTCCGGACGGAACAGGGCGTAATCGCCGCCGCTATGGGGCACCGCCTTGCCCCGCAGCAGCGGTCCGGAAAATTCGCCGCTGTCGAGATAGACCGCGCCGCGATTGGCGCCGCTCGGCATGTTCGCAATCGTCTGCACGCGCGTGAAATGCAACCGCACCTCGAATGCAAATTCCAGTCGAGGCTCGGCGATGGTGGAAACGACGGCGCCGAACGGCCTTGTCTTGCTCATGGATTCGTTCCCTCTTGATACCGGGGTGATACAATCCACCGGTTCTGGCGGCCTGTCAATCGCGGCCGTGGGGATGTCGTTGCAACCGTCGTTTTAGGGAGGGAGGATCATGAAAGTCGCTCTGATTGGCGCCAGTGGTTTCGTCGGATCCAAAATTCTGGCTGAAGCGCTCCAGCGCGGCCATCAGGTCACGGCGATCGTCCGCCATCCTGAAAAAATACAGTCCGACAAGAATCTCAACACCAAAAAAGCCGACGTGCTCAATGTCGACGAGCTCGCGAAGTTGCTGGCTGGGCACGACGTGATCGTCAGCGCGTTCAACCCGGCGCGCGGCGTTGCGGGCACGCACGTGTACGACCTTCATGTCCAGGGCCACAAAGCCATCCTCGCGGCGGCGAACAAATCCGGTGCGAAGCGCTTCCTCGCTGTCGGCGGCGCGGCCAGCCTGAAGACTCCCGAGGGAATCGAACTCATCGACTCGCCGCAGTTCCCCGCCGCTTACGAGCAATTCAAGCCCGGTATTCGCGGCACGCGCGAGCTCTACTATCTGCTGAAGCAGGAGCCGTCGCTCGATTGGGTTTTCATCGCGCCCTCCGTCGTGATCGCCCCGGGCGAACGCACCGGAAAATTCCGCATCGGCAAGGACCACGTCCTCTACAACGACAACGGCGAAAGCAAGATTTCCCTCGAGGACTACGCCGCCGCACTCGTAGACGAAATGGAGCGCCCCGAGCATCACCGCGAGCGCATCACGATCGGCTACTGAATGCTGGCACTCACTACCGAAGACCGCCTTGCCATCAACGATCTACTTGCGGCGTACGCCTGGGCGCTCGACACGGGGAACGTCGAAGCTCTGGTCGCCTGTTTCACGCCCGACGCCGTTGTAATCGAAGAAGTATTCGAAGAGCCGGATCGCTGGGAAGGCCACGCCAACATCCGCCGCTTCGCCGAGCATTTCCGCAATGTCCCGAATTTTCCGGGTCGCCAGCACCACATTACGAACTCTGTCGTCAGCGGCGATTCCGAACGATGCGCCGTGCGTTCCTTCGCGCTCGTCACCGAATGCCGCGGCGAACCGCCCTACGTGATCCGCTTCGCCGGATATTGGGACGACCGGCTCGCTAAAACTGACGGCCGATGGCTTTTCACGGAGCGAGTCATCCGTCTCTGGGATGGCGAAGTCCTCGCGCACTTCCCTGGCCGCGGACAACGTACACCGCGCAAGCGCCCTCCCGAGCTAATTGTGAAGCGCACCTCCTAGTTCGCAATTTCACCGGCAGCCCGTCAGCCGGTTCATGTAGAATGCGCCTGCTCCGGGGGATAGCAAGGCCGGCTCTAGCTTTCAACGGCGCGGCCCGGAAGGACGATCCAATATGAAGGTACGAATTTTCGGATTTGCCGCGGTGTTGCTCGCCTCTGCATGCGCGTTTGCTCACACGGTTCAGGCTCAGGAACCGAAACCGGTCCGCACCGCCGCCGGCCCGGTACAGGGAACCGTCGAAGACGGGCTCGCGATCTACAGAGGAATCCCCTTCGCCGCGCCCCCGCTGGGAGATTTGCGCTGGCGTGCACCGCAGCCGCACGCCCCCTGGACCGACGTCTTACAGGCCGGCAAGTTCGCGCCTGCTTGCATGCAGGTCCCGATCGTGATGCCGGCGCTCGGTCTTGACGCGCTCACGGTCAATGAAGACTGCCTCTATCTAAACGTTTGGACCCCGGCGAAAACGCCGAAAGACAAGCTTCCCGTGATGGTCTGGATCTACGGCGGCGGATTTACCATCGGGGGCACGTCGCTTGGCCAGTATGACGGCAAGAACCTCGCGAAAAAAGGCGTCATCCTCGTCAGCATAGCGTACCGGCTCGGCCCGTTCGGATTTCTCGCCTCTCCCGAGCTGACCAGGGAACAGAGCGGGCATTCCGGCAATTACGGTCTGTTGGACCAGATCGCCGGCCTCGCGTGGGTGAAGAAAAATATCGCCGCGTTCGGCGGCGATCCGCACCGGGTCACCATCTTCGGCGAATCGGCCGGAGGAATATCGGTCAGCATGCTGAGCGCTTCCCCGCTCGCGAAGGGCTTGTTCTCAGGCGCGATCTCTGAAAGTGGCGGCAATTTCGGCCCGGAAAAACCAGGCGACGACAATGAAGGCGGCGCGAACATGATCTCACTCGCCAGCGCCGAAAAGAACGGCACGGGCTATCTCGCGAAACTCGGTGCCGCATCGATCGCCGACGCACGCAAGAAAACCGCCGAAGAGGTGCTGAAGGCCTCGAGTCCGGGGCTTGGTGGATCCTGGCCGATATTCGATGGCTACGTGTTGCTCGGTGACCAGTACACGCTGTACCAAGAGGGAAAATACAACGACACGCCGATCTTGATCGGCTCCAACGCCGACGAGGGCGCGCTGTTCGTCGCACAAACCACCGCCGCCGCGTATCAAGCCCAGATCAAGGCGGGCTACGGCGGATACGCGGACAAGATATTGGCCGCCTATCCCGGCGACACCGACGCGCACGCACTGCGCTCTGCGCGCGACATGTTCCGCGACGCAACCTTCGCATGGCCTACTTGGGCGTGGGCGCAGCTGCAATCGAAAACCGGCAAGGGCAAAGTGTACGTGTACTATTTCAGCCACCGGCCACCCTATCCTGACGCGCCGAATTTCAAGGACTGGGGCGCGGCACACGGTGCTGAAATTTCCTACGTCTTCGGAAACTTCCCACAGCAGATGCCCGCAAGCGACGCGGACAAGAAAGTCTCGGACGAAGTTTCGACCTACTGGACGAACTTCGCCAAGACCGGCGATCCGAACGGCAGCGGCCTACCGAGCTGGCCCGCCTTCACCGACGAAAACCAACAGGTGATGAAGCTGAACGACCCATCGGAATCCGTGTCGGTCCCACACCTGGACCAGCTGAAAGTTTTGGACGGCTACTTCGCCTGGCGCCGCACGCCAGCCAGGGCAGGTGGCAACTGAGTTCGCACGCTAGCGGAACTGCATCGTAGCGTTATCCAGTTCCGCCATCACGCCGCCATCGATCTTCACATTGAGCGCCGCCAGCGTCGCATCCAGCTGCTGCGGCTTGCTCGCGCCGATAATCGGACTCGTAATCGCCGGATTCGCCAGCACCCAGGCCACGGAAAGCGTGATCAGGGGAATTCCGGTACGCGAAGCAATGCCCTGCAATTCGCCGACCGCCTGGAAGATATTCTCCTGCCAATAGCGGCTTTTATAGAGCTCGCCGATGCGCCCTTCGTAGGCGAAGCGCGTGCCTTCGCTCGGTGGTTTTGAAAAATCGTGCTTACCCGAAAGCATCCCGCCCCCGATTGGATTGAAAGGAATCACACCGACGCCTTCCTCCGCGCATAGCGGCAGCATCTCACGCTCGATTTCGCGATAGAGCAGGTTGTAACGGGGCTGCACACAAACAAACCGCGCAAATCCGCGCGCGTCGCTGCGCCCCAGCGCCCGCGCAATCTGGTACGCCAGGTAATTCGAGCAGCCGATGTAGCGCACCTTGCCCGCGCGGACGATATCGTCGAGCGCGCCGAGCGTTTCGTCCACCGTCACGTTTGGATCAAATCCGTGAAGCTGGTAGAGGTCGATGTAATCCGTTCCCAGCCGCCGCAGAGAATTGTCGATCGATTCCGAGATGTGACGGCGATTATTCCCCGCGTGAAACGGCTGCGGCCCCACCGGCCAGAAACATTTCGTCGCCACCACCCAGTCGTGCCGCTTCCCCTTGAGCCATTTACCGATGATTTCCTCGGTGCGCCCGGCGCGCTCCAACCCGCCGCCCAGCGGGTACACATCGGAGGTATCCATGAAAGTGATTCCGCCGGCCGCCGCCCGATCCAAAATCGCGAACGAAGTCGCCTCATCGCACTGGTAGCCGAACGTCATCGTTCCCAGACACAGCCTCGAGACCTTCAAGCCTGTAGCTCCCAACCGAACGTGTTCCACAGCGCCTCCCCGCGAGCCCGATTACATTGCGCAAAAAGAAAGAACGATTTTGTTGGCCACCCCCGACGAAGTCAAGCTGCGACGCCCTGCGCAGGCTGTCGCGAGTTGCAGCCACTGTGCCTCCGCGTTTAAGATGAATACAGAATCTCAACGGAGGCTTTCCCGCGATGGCAGACGAGAAACAGGGCGCGCAACACGTCCGCATGGTGAAATGCGTGAAGCTGGGCAAAGAGCTCCCCGGCCTCGAGCGCGCCCCCTGGAAGGGGGCACTGGGCCAGCGCGTTTACGAAAATGTCTCCAAGGACGCCTGGAAGATGTGGGTCGACCACTCCAAAATGCTGCTCAACGAGTTCCGTCTCAATCCGCTCGATCCCAATTCGCAAAAAATCATGGAAGATCAGATGGAGCAGTACTTCTTCGGCGAAGGTTCAAAACTGCCCGAAGGCTACGTCGCGCCCAAGCACTGATCGGAACTCTTTCCGCGGGCGGCGACGGAGCGGCACGCCGGTCGCTGTGTTAGACTTTCCGCTGTCAGATCGCTCGAAAGTCCTTGAGGGGGGACACTCCATGCAAATTCGAACTCTGCTCCTGATTCCCGCGCTGTGGAGCCTTTCCGCCGCAGCCGTGACGGCCGACACCGCTCCCAAATCCGCCCACGTCGACATCATGGACGCCAAAGGCGCCAAGGTCGGCACCGCGAAAATCAAAGCCGTCAAGGACGGCGTCCAAGTCCAGGTGAAGGTGATGGGCCTGCCTGCCGGCGAGCACGGGATTCACATCCACACCGTCGGAAAGTGCGAAGGCCCCGCGTTCACCACCGCCGGAGGCCATTTCAATCCCACCAGCGCGCACCACGGCATCAACAACACGATGGACCCGCACCCGCACCTCGGCGACCTACCGAACCTCACCATCGCGGCCGATGGCAAGGGCACGGCCACCTTCGTCGCCAAGGGCATCACGCTCGGTGACGGTGCAAACTCCCTGTTCCACGACGGCGGGACGGCTCTGGTCATCCACGCGAAAGCCGACGATCTCGCTTCCGATCCCTCGGGCAATTCCGGAGATCGCATCGCCTGCGGCGTCATCGAGAAGTAGGACCAAAATGCACTGGCTGAGGTGCGCGGCTGCGCCGGGTTCGATGGTAATCGTACTCGCCGCCGCCCTCACCACGGCACAAACCGTTCAGGCGCAGAACAGTATCTCGCCTGCCAGTTCCCCGCCGACCTACGCGCACGACATCGCGCCGATTCTCTATCGCGCCTGCTCTTCCTGCCATCGTCCCGGCGAATCCGGTCCGTTCCCGCTGCTCACTTACGAAGATGCGAGAAAATTCGCTCCGCAGATCGCGGCCGCCGTCCGTTCGCGCGCGATGCCGCCCTGGCTCCCGGCGCGCGGGTATGGCGACTTCGCAAACGATTCGAGTCTGACGGACAGCGAAATTCACGCGATTGTCGAATGGACCAAAAGTGGCGCGCCCCAAGGTTCGCCCGACCAAACTCCGCCTGCGCCGAAATTCACCGAAGGCTGGCAGTTCGGCACACCCGACATGATCCTCGATGCCACACGCGCCTACACCGTCCCGCAGTCGGGACCCGACGTTTTCTGGAATTTCATTTTCTCGCCGCAGCTGTCGGCCAAGCGTTACGTCCGTGCGATCGAGGTTCGCCCCGGAATTCCCCACGGCGTGCATCACGCCAATCTGCTCGTCGATCACGCCGGCTCCGCGCGAAGCCGCGAAACCCAGCCCGGCGCCGGATTTCCGGGCATGGACCTCACCGTGCAGCACAGCGTCTTTGATTTCGACAGCCATTTTCTTTTCTGGAAGCCGGGCAGCGCACCGTGGGTCGAACCCGACGGCCTCTCTTGGGAGCTTGATCCCGGAACCGACCTCATTCTCAACGCACACATCATGACCATGGGAATGCCGATGCAGGTGAAGCCCTCGATCGGACTTTATTTCACCGACAAACCTCCCACAAAATTCCCGCTTCTCATCGAACTCGAGCGCGACGGCAGGCTCGATATCCCGGCCGGAGCCCGCGATTTCACCGTAGGCGACGACCTGCGCCTGCCGCTCGATGTCGACGTGCTGGCCATCTACCCCCACGCACACTATTTGGGCCATGTGCTTGAGGCCTACGCAACCCTACCCACCGGCGAGCGCAAGTGGCTCATCAAGATTCCCGACTGGGATCCCAACTGGCAGGCTGTCTATCATTATCGCGAGCCGATCTTTTTGCCGAAGTACACGGTCATCTCGATGCGCTGGCACTTCGACAATTCCGCTGCAAACCCGCTCAATCCGCATAGGCCGCCCCAGCGCGTCGTCGGCGGCAATCAATCCACCGACGAAATGGCGCACCTCTGGCTGCAGGTCTTGCCGTGCGGTGACGGAGACCGCCGGCGCGAGCTTGAACAAGCCGTCATGCAGCACAACGTGGAGAAAAATCCGCGCGACTTCTGGGCCCATCTCTGGCTCGGCGCGCTCAGGCTCTCGCTCGCGAATCCCGCCGGCGCCGAAGCATCGCTCGAGACGGCCGTTCACATCGATCCCAGCCAGCCCGAGGGCCATAATTGGCTGGGCCTGGCCCTGGGCGCTCTTGGCCGCTCCCAGGAGGCGATTTCACAGTTCCGAGCGGCGCTAGTCCTGAAGCCGGATTATGCCAACGCGAATTTCAACCTGGCCCGTGCGCTCGCTCGATTTGGCCGTTATGACGAAGCTGCTTCGATTTTCACAGCCTTGATCACCGCTGCGCCCAACGATCCGCAAATCCGCAACGCATTTGGCGAGGTGCTCTTGAAGATGCACAAGCCCGCTGACGCGCTGGCTCAATTCGACCGGTCCCTCGCGCTCGATCCCTCACAGCAGGTTGCTCAGGAAGATCGCGACCTCGCCCAGCGGGAGCTTTCCGGCCCCTGACATCCTCACGGCATTCGCGTAGGCACCAGCCGTCCGCTCCGTAGACATACGGCAGAAACATATACGATATACTTTGTATCCGATGCCCGGGTTCTTCTCCAACCTTGTCCAATCGCTGCAAGGCCGCCGCAAGGACATGCGATTCCTTTGTCATCGCCTGCTGTCGGAGCGCGGCGAGGCCTCGCAAACCGCCATCGCCCAGGAAATCATCTCCGCCTACAGCTCGATGAAGCCTGACCAGCGCCCGGCATTCTTCGAAATCCTCACGCGCGAATTTTCGCCCGACCCCGCCAAAATCCGCGCGGCCGTCGGCGAGTATGAACGCGCACCCGGCGATGAGACACTCACCTCGCTCTCCGAAGCTGTGGAAGCGCCCCGCCAGGAGCTGATCCGCCGCATCAACACGGCCCTGCAGGGCACGCAAACGCTGGTCAATTTGCGCTCCGACCTGTTGTCGTTACCGAAAAACGGCGCGAATTTCGAAGCACTCGATTCCGACCTGCGCCACCTGTTCCGTTCCTGGTTCAATCGCGGCTTCCTGCGCCTGGAACGCATCAGCTGGCAAACCTC
>JBAVUW010000040.1:0-13250 GCA_049696975.1 Candidatus Acidiferrales bacterium
GGTTTCGCCGCCGGAACGGTTGCCGCAGGCCCCGGAGCAGGCCGTGGCGCGGTTTTGGCTTTTGCCGCCGCCGTCTTCGCCGCTTCCGCCGCTGCTTCGGCCGCCGCGAGACCCTGAAAATGCTTCCGCGCCAGTTCCGCGTGCTCGATATCGATCGAACTCGAGTGCGTCTTCTTTACCTTGACGCCGATCGTGGGCAAAAAGTCGATCAGCACTTTGGCCTTGATCTCCAGCTCGCGGGCCAGCTCGTTCAACCGGACTTGTTTGGAATCAGACATTCGATCTTGGAAATTCTCCCCGTTACTCCGCGCCTTCGGTTTTCTCGGCGCTTTCGTCGACGGCTTCGGCGGCGGCGCGATCCGCGTCAGTCGTTTCTTCCTGCTCGGGCGTCTTGTCCGCGGCCCCTTGCGCCTCGCCGGCGTTGCCGACGGGCGTTTCCGCCGCCTCGGCGGTTAGAGCGGCATCGACCTCTGGCTGAGCCTCGACTACCAGGCTTTCGGCCGCTGCTTCGTCCTCGGTGGAAGGTTCAACCGGCGCCGTGGCCTGCGCTTCGAGCGCCTCAAAATACGCCGCCACCGACTGGTGAATCTTCTCCACCATTTTCTCGCCGATGCCTGGAATTTCGACCAGCTGTTCCGGCGTCATGTCCGCGAGTTTTTCAACCGATGTGATGCCCGCCGCCTCGAGTTTTTCGATGGTCTTCGGGCCCACGCCGGCCAGTTCCGTGAGCGGAGTACCGGGAGCCGTGAGCGCGGCCATCTGCGCCTCGATTTCGCGGCGCTTTTCTTCCTCGCTCTTGATGTCGACGTTCCAGCCGATCAGCTTGCTCGCCAGGCGCACGTTCTGACCCTTCTTGCCGATGGCAAGCGAGAGCTGGGTATCCTCGACGATTACCTCGAGCCGCCTTTCTTCGGCGTCGACGATCTGCACGCGCGTTACCTTCGCCGGGCTCAGCGCCTTTTGCGCAAACGCGATGGTTTCCTCGCTGTAGGGAATGATGTCGATTTTTTCGCCGCGCAGTTCGCGAATGATCGACTGGACGCGCATGCCCTTCATCCCCACGCACGCACCCACCGGATCGACGTCCTTATCGCGGCTTTCGACCGCGATTTTCGTGCGCTCGCCGGCTTCCCGGGCCACGGCGCGAATCTGCACGGTGCCGTCGTAGATTTCCGGCACTTCCATTTCAAACAGCCGCTGCACCAGGGCAGGATCGGCGCGCGAAACGATTACCTGCGGGCCCTTCGCCGCGCGTTCGACCGCGCGAATGGTTACACGCAGCCGGTCACCTACATTGTATGCCTCCAGGCGAGACTGCTCGCGCTTGGGCAATCGCGCTTCCGTGCGGCCCAAGTCCACGATCATGTCCGGGCCTTCCATGCGCTTCACCACGCTGTTGATCAGCTCGCCCACGCGGGTGTGAAACTCGTTGTAGATCGTGTCGCGCTCCGCCTCGCGCACTTTTTGCAGGATCACTTGCTTGGCGGTTTGCGCAGCGATGCGGCCCAGGACGTCCGTCGGCTTCGTGGCGACAATTTCGCCGCCTACTTCGATGTCCGGATTTTTCTTGCGCGCATCGACCAGCGAAATCTCGCGCAGCGGGTCCGCGACTTCCTCGACAACGGTATGCACCGAATACACGTCTATCTGGCCGCTCTCCGCGTTGAACTTGGAACGAAGATCTTCTTCCGTGCGGTAATATTTCCGCGCAGCGACCACCATTGCGTCCTCAATAGCCGCAACGATGACCTCCGGTTCAATGTGCTTCTCCCGGCTGATCTGCTCGATCGTCTGGTACAGCAGACTCGCCATCCCTGTCTCTCCTCACTCCCACCCGTCACAGCTCCACCACCAGGTTCGCCTTGCGAATCCCGGCGTACGGCACCGCGACTTACCAATCGCGTACCGTCAGCTTCACCATTCCGTCTGCATAGCCCGCCAGCCGGCCCTGAAAAAACTTTTCGTTCTCCACAGGTTCGCTGAGCCAAATCTTCGCCAATCGTCCCGTGAACCGCTCGTAATCGCCCGGCTTCATCAGCTTGCGATCGAGCCCGGGGGAGCTCACCTCTAAAGTGTAGCTCGGTCCCGGTACTAGGTCTTCTACATCGAGCAGTACGCTCAACTGCTCGCTGACGTGCTGGCAGTCGACGTGACTGACGCCGGCACCGTTCGGCGGGCTGGCCGGGTCCGGCAGGCGGTCGATATAGACCCGCAGGAACCGTTGCTTGCCCACTTTCCATTCCACGTCGAAGATCTCGAGCCCGAGCGAATGGGCCACCCGCTCAGCTGCGCCTCGAATCCGATCCAGGTCCATACTCTTCTAGGGGCGGCAGTTATGCCCATCCGGGGCCGTCGCACCCAATTTCCATCCGCCCGGCCAACAAAAAAGTGGGCTCGCGCCCACTGGTTTGTGCGACCTATCTGGAAGCGACTCAGTATAAGCCCCGATGAACTTCAACGCAAGCCGTCTGCTTGTCGGCACGATTTGGCGGAGTGCGACCCGCGGCCTGACCAGAGCGCTGAGCCGGAAATTTCTGATACGATAAGGCCGGCTTTGGGGCGGCGGTTCAGGATCAGGCGATGACTTTACGCGATGTGGTCGACAAATACGTTGCGGTCGGGGGCGGATTCGGGAAACCGGTCGCACTCTCGTCGCTGGGACTTTCGCGCGAGGAACTCGAGCGCACCTTCGGCCAGCTCGACGAGGATTACCACATCAGCCGGTTCATCCACTTCCAGTGCGCGGCCGGCGCGAACTTCGCAATCAACGGATTTCCGCAAACGCACGTTTCCATGGACGCTGAGATCAAGACGGTTCTCTGATTTCCAAATTCCCCGGAATCCGAGACTAACGCAGGGGCGGATGGAAGTCGAAATCCGGGTCGACGTCGACAGGAATGTCGGAGCTTTTAGAGAGGGCGGCGGCGAGTTCCGGGGGCATCACCGCGTATTTCTTGAACCAGGCTTCCGTGCGGGTGCGGTCACCGGTGTTTTCCTGCGTCAGGAGTTCCCGGGCGAGCGAGGCCATTGCAGCCGGCATTTTGTCGAAGTCGACGGAATAGAGTCCGGTGACAGAATCGCGGCGGATGGCGCCCTTCTCGGTCAAGTAGCTGATCTCCATCATGGAGCCTGAGCCATGGGCTTCTGCGATTCCGAACCGAATCGTGCGGAAAGATTCTCCCAGGAAGGAGGCGTAAATTTCGTTCAGTTTTTCCTGGGGGATCGCGCCGTGATCGACCAGCCATTTCACGCACATCATGCCCGTGATATCGGCTTTGGATTCCTCGAGCGCGGAATATTGCGGGCCGATGGCCTCGCCGATGCCTTGCTTCGTTGCGTGAACGCGCGTAGGGCCGAGGCCGTGCGAGATTTCATGCAGGACGACGAAGTCGAGCGTACCCTCACCGGTAACCATTTTCGCCTGATCGGCCCTCATCAGGCGCTCGGCCAGCGGCAGGATGATGTAATTGACGCGTGCATCTAGAAAATTCTTCCAGAAAATCTTCTTCGAGCCTTTTTCTTCGTGGATGCGCGGATCGTTGGGGAGATTGTCGGCAACGGCCTGATAACCGTGAAGCAAGTCCCCGGCGCGATAGATCGCGTCTACCACTTCCATCGGTTGGTGCTTGCCGCGTTCGGAAGGCAAATCTTCGGGAGCGAGTGGGAGCGATTCCTGCAGCTCGGGCACGTATTTCTGAAACATCTCGAGCTTTTGGCTCTCCGCGTCGTTGCGGATCATGACCGACGCGCCGAAGGACGTTTTCACGCCCAGCAGGCCGTCGGTGTAAACCTCATACGGCGCGAAGACGACGTCGAATTTCGGATTTTGAAGGTCCATCCAGGCCAGATCGCTTTTGTAGTAGTCGTCGTTGAGCAGTGCGTTGGCTCGCAGGCGCAGGAAATTCGCGAACGCGGGATCGTCGCTGAGTTCCGCCGCTTCGCGAAGATCGGCGGCCATCGGATTCAGGAAATCGCCGTAGGCGGCGTGATACGGATCGAAGCACGGACCCCAATATTCCGCCTGTGTGCCGACCGCGCACATTTTCTCGATCGTGTAGGGAGAGTAGACCTCCGATTTCTTAAACGAGCCGTCGCTGATACGCTTTTCGAGATTGGCCCGGGTTTCATTGGGAAGATAGAACCCGCGGCCGGGAGAGGCGGGCTCGGTGCCGATGAACGGCTTGTCATCATCGATTTGGAGGTAGCGGCCGCCATTGATTTTCAGAAGCTCGCGGATCATCTGGTTTTGCGAGTTCGTGCTGCCCTCCAGTGCGATGTAGAGCTTAAGGCCTTCGGGATCGCTCTGGCGCCAGAAGATGCAGTCGAGCAGGCCGGCGGCGTCCACGAGCTTCGCGACCATCTGCTTTTCGCGGTCGGTCAGATGGCTCTGGTCGAAGTGAATCTTGACGGGCTTGAATTTCGCGAGCTCGGCCGTGAGTTCCTGCGGCGTGATGGAAAGCTGCGTCTCGGGAGATTGCGCCGTCGCGACGGCGGCCGCGCCCAGAACCAGAAGCGCCGCCAGCAGCACGCCTAAAGTGTGCCCCGATGCCCACCCGATCCATGGTCGATCGGAGCGGGCACCGATCGTTTGGTTTCTGTCGGTTGCCGGCGTTTCGACTCTGTAGCACGGTCGAGGGGAAGCGGGCTGAAAATGGATCTGTGAAGATGCAGCGAGCGCGGGGCCAAGTGTCGTTTGGGGGCCGTGCGGTGCGCGTCTGGCGAATGCGTCGAAATGCAGTTTCTCAATCACGCCGACATCTTAGAGCAGAACGGCGGAAGTGCAAGTGGGGAGTTGCGCGGGCTTTAGGGTGCTCGCGCCGAGTTCGCTTCACGCGTCGAACGGGCGCTGCGGAACGATCCAGTGGGAATTCAGATTCGCTTAGACCGGTCGCGGCGCGACGGAAAATCGTTGGGTCCGTCCGAGGGTCCGGGCAGTTGTTCGGAAGCTGGGATCCTGTATGCCGCCGGGAAACGGTCTGAAGAACATCCGGTCGACGATCCGGTTCCGACCGACGAGTGCCTACTGGACCGTTACCGTGACGGTTGTTTGTGCCTCGCTGGCGCCGTTGGGAGAAATCGTGGCGTTCACGATAAATGTGTAATTGCCCGCGGTGGTGCCGGGGTTCGTGGGCGTTTTCACGCCTCCTCCGCCGCCGCATGCGGCGAGGGTTCCGAGCAGCGCCAAACCGAAAAGGAGACCGACCACGCGGCGCGAGTTGCGGCCCAAAGAGAAAAGCGAAAACGAAAGCAGCGCGAATAAAAGTGCAGCTGCGAAAACGGCGGGCCAGCGCGGCCCGTTGGGCAGATGCCAATGCAGCGAGGGCGAGACGCCACCGCTGCTCTCCGGGGCTGTCGAGCTGACTGTCATCGAGGCCATCACCGCGTTCGCGTTGATGATATCGACGGATGACGGAATGTTGCACGTGGGAAAATTCTGGGCACTGGCGGGCGCAGACGTGAGCGCGCAGGAAAGGTAGACCGAGCCCGTGAAGCCGCCTACCGGCGTGACGGTGACGCTCGAGGCGTTACCGGTGGTCGCTCCGGGCGCGATCGAGACGGAAGTCGACGTCAGACTGAACGGCAGCTGGTCGCCCGCTACGACCGTGAAGGAGACCGTCGTCGTGGCGGGGCCGTACGTGGAGTCTCCGTTGTAAGTAACGGTAACGGGAGCAGCGCCGGGAACGAAAATACCGCCGGCGATGGGTTTCGACGTCACCGAACCATTGATCAGAGCTTCGGTGTCGCTGAAGCCACTTCCGGGTCCCATGCCGGAGAAATTCACGGTTCCCGTGGGAACGGGCATGCCATTCCCTCCGGTGACACTCGTGGGGATCTGAGTGAATTCCGCTTGATTGACTGTTGTTGGATTGGTGCTTGCGGTCAGCGTGACGGGTTGCTCCACGACAACGTTGAAGGAAAACGTAGCGGGCGTGTAATTGGAGTCGCCGCTGTAACTCGCGGTCACGACATCCGTGCCCAAGGGCAGGTTGGGCACCGTGAGATTGATCTCTGCATTGCCCGCTCCCAAGCTGGCGCCGGAAACGAGCGGAACAGTTCCCAGGGTGGTCATTCCAACAGAGAACGTGACGGTGCCCGTCGGAGAGGTGACAAGCGGGAATGCGAAAGTGCAGGAACCTTCTTCGCAGGGAGGGCCCGCATACAAGGTACCAATCGTCAATGTGAGCGTGGTCGGAGAACCAAGACCGATGGGACTGGGCTTCGCATCGAGGAATCCTGCCGTCTGCGCTTTGGAAACCGTCAAGGTGAGCGGAATGGGACTCGTCGACGCGCGGAAGCTGGCGTCGCCCGGGTAGCTGGCGGTGACGCTGCTGGCGCCCACGGGCAACTCCACGGCAGACTGCCACTCGGCAATTCCTTTTGAGTTGAGATTCACCGGCCCGGAACTCACCGTGGCGGAAGTCGCCACATCGGTGAAGGAGATTGTCCCGGTAGCGATTCCGTCCGTGCTACCTGCAGGGGCATTGGCGCCAATGGGCTGTGCATCGATGGCGAAGTAGGTGCCGTAGGCGTAGCTGCCGCCCGCGGCGATGGGCAAGAACGAATTGGCGGCGTTGCTCCAATAGCTGCCCGAGAGAGTGATCGTGTCGGGTTCCGGCGTGACATCGAGGGCCACGGGCGTCGAGTTGCTGGGAGCGAAAATCGTGTCGCCAGTATATTTCGCCGTGAGCTGGTATTGCCCGCCGGGGAAGTTATCGACGGTGGCCGACGCCGCGCCGGCTTGAAGAGTCAGTGCACTGACACCGGCGTTGATCGCCGGCGTGGCCGTGGTCACGAGGCCGACATCGCCCGAAGGGGTGCCGCCACTGCCCGTGACTCCAACGTTCACGTGGACGGGCGTGCCATGAGTAAAAGAGGTCTGGCTCAGAGAGAGGGACGTGCTCGTGGACGTGAAACTCAGAGCGTTCCAGAACTCGACGAGCAGATTGGCGTCGACGCTGCCGAGACCGCTGGCCTCGTCGTAACCCGCGGTCGCGTAATAGTGCCCGAGAGTCAGAAAACCCTTGGTGTTGTCGTCAAGCGTACTCACTGTGCAATCGAGCGTGCCTCCCTCGCACGGGACGTTGTTGCTGCCGACGGTGACGTCGTGGAAAGCCGATGGATGCTGGGCAGCCAGCGGATAGAGAATGAAGTTCGCCTGACCCTGCCGGCCATACTTTTGATTGATCAGCGCTAGGATGCCGGCCATGGCGGGCGTGGAGGCGGAAGTTCCGCCGACCCCTTCCACGGAAATATTTCCTTCGAATTCGATACAGTCGTCGATTGCTACGCAGACCAGATACGAACTGCCGTTCTCACCGGCGGCCGCGAACAGGGAGACGTCGGGAATGTCGCGCGCGCCGTCGGAGGGCACACCTTTTCCCGATTGCCATGCCGGCTTGGCATAACCCGCCGTGCAGGATGCGAATCCGCCGCTGGAGGCCGCCACGCCGGAAGTACAATTACTGGCGCCGCCGCTGCCGCCCACGATTCCCGGAGAGCTTTGATCGAGCACGCCGCCGTTCGTAAGATTCAGGCCAAAAGAGCGGTTCCAGGGTTGTTCCGGGACGGGCTGGAGCAGCGATGTTGCGGGCTGATCGGTCCGCGTCAGATTCCAATAGGTGGCGAGCTGAGCCTGCTGGGCGCTGGCGCCGCCGTTGTAGCTGGTATAGAAGAAATCGGTGCCGCCGACGGCGATGTTCCACGGCGTGGAGGCGAAACCGCTGACGGCGAGTCCCAACCCGGCCGGCTCGGGAATGTCGAAATCGTCGCAGCCGGCCGAGCCGCTGTCTCCGGAGGACACAAAGGAAGACTGGCCCTGCGCGGCGGCCTGCTCCCAGAGATCCGCCCAGAACTGGTTGCCTGAGGATCCCAGCTGCTGTTCGCATGTGCCGTAGCTGGTGCTGAGGATAGGGGCCTCGTCATCGTCCACGGCGCGTTGTGCGGCGAGCAGGAGGCCGCTCTGAACCGTTGTGTCGGCGGCGGTATAGAGGTTGATGACGGCCCCCGGAGCGACGGAGCCGGAGACTTCGACATCGAGATAAGATTCACCCGTGGCCCAGTTGCCCTCGCCCGGTGTGGGATCGGCACCGTCAAGAACGATGTTCAGGGTGCCGGCGGGCACCCCGAACAGGGAGCGATAGTTCGCGACGACGGTCGGGTTGACGTCGGATGCGCCGATGATGCCGATGATGACACCGTTGCCGTTCGTGCCGGCGGCGTAGAGCGGATTCAGATCGTATTGCACTGCGAAATCGCCGGGAGCGAGAGCCAGGAGCCCGGTACCGGTGGTCCACTGCGGGGTGACCTTGTGGGTCTTGGGGTTGTAGGACGCGCGACCGAGCGTTTCCAAATAGGAGGTGGGACGGAAATCATTGAGGGGGGTGATACCGGCGACGATGGGTGCAAGAGCGGCGGGAATTTGGGGGTCCATATTGTTGGCGTAGTGCGTCTCGCCATTAATCGCGTAGGTGTGAATCTCGGTATGGAACGCTTCACGAAGCTGGCCTGCGCTGCCGGAGAATTCGATGGCGGTTTTGCCGCTGGTGACTCGCGCGATCGAAAAGCCGTGCGATTGCAGCCACGTGGAAACGGCCGCAACCTCTGAATCTTGGGGTCCAAACAGCGTCGCAAACCGTCCGGACGTGAGCCACTGGTGATAGCTCGGGCTGCCCGGGCGGTGCGCTTCTAGAAGGAATTCTTGGAGGTCGCTTTCGCGGTCCGGAGAGCGCTGGAGGATGAGGAGCGCACGTTGAACCGGGAATGAATCAGGTACCGCGCCCTGATCGAAGCGGGGCTGGGCCAGGGGGTGGACATTTCCTTTGAGGGTGACGCGAACGTTGTCGTCAATCGGCTGGGTGATGCGCGAGGCCGGCAAAGTCTGCGCCTGAGCTTGCCCGGAGACGAGGCTTGTGGCAAATGAGGTCACGATCGCCAGCAGGGCAAGCGCTGCGAACGACCAACATGATCGTGGCACGGATCGACTCCAGGCGCATGAGATGTCGATGCCCTATCCGATCCGGCTGCGCGGCCAGAGAGGCGAACATCAGGCGGCATCAAACTTTCCCGCTCGACTTGCTCCGTGCGATATCGGGCGAAGATTACAAGATCGAATAGACCATCGCCCCATCAGGAAATCGCGGATTTTAGCACATTCGTTACTAATGCTTTCGGGCTAGTTCGTGCCGGCGGCGCGTACTTCTTCGGTGACCACGGCGAATTTGATGAGGTCGGTGCGGCCGAAAGATGTGGTGATGGCTACGTCGGAGGCGTCGCGGCCTGTGGCCATCAGAACGCGGCCGATGCGCGGGTGGTTGTGGCGCGCGTCGACGGTCCACCAGCGGCCGTCGAGATAGACTTCGAACCACGCGCTGAAATCCATGGCCGTGGGAGTTATGGGGACCCCGATATCGCCGAGATAACCCGTGGCGTAGCGCGCCGGAACGTTCAAGCAGCGGCAAAACGTGATGGCCAGGTGCTGAAAATCGCGGCAGACGCCGACGCGTTCAGTGTAGACATCGAGCGCCGTTCGGGTAGCCCGCGCGTGGTGATACCCGAATTCCACCTTATTGTAGACCCAATCGGTGATCGTCCGGACGCGGCTCCAGCCCGGCTGCGTGCCGCCGAATAAATCGGTGGCGACGTTGGACAGCCGGTCGACTTCGCAGTACCGGCTGTTGATGAGGTAGACGAGAACTTCCGATGGCAGCTCATCGACGGCTTGCTGGCGGGCACCCGCCTCGATGGGGTCGGGAAGTCCGGAATCTTCGATGAGTGTGGAATTATGGAGCCGGAGCTTGCCTTTGGGCGCGAGAAACCGGGCGCAGCGATTTCCAAAATGGTCGAGGTAGTTTTCGATTTTGACCGAGGGTTCGACGCGGAGCTCGTCGGGTTCGCGCAGGTCGGGTACGCGCGAGGGATGAACGTTCAGGAGCGCTACGACCGCAACCGGGTTCGGCACGCTGAATTCAATGTCGTACCCGAGCCTAATCAACATGACCGATCGTAACAGGGATACGAGCCGGGTCTTGATTGCGAATATTGATGCGGGAAATCAACGGATGCGGCCATTCATCGTGCGTCGCCCGAGAACGGGCGCAAGCGGACAAAAACAGCGACACCGGCCGGATGAGCGCCGTAGATGGGCAGCAAAGAGCCCGGTACGCCGTACGTGGTGAACTGCGCGCCGAGGGCTGAAGCCAGCCGCGGAATTAAACGAAAATCGTGATCGTAGCCGATTGTGTACGCCTGTACGTGTCCGATGGGCTTTTCGATGAAGCCCGGCGGCAACGGATTTTCACCGAGGATGAGCTCGTTCGAACGCTCGGCACTCTCGAAACGGGCCCAGGCGTAATTGCGCGTCCGGAAGCGCACCGTGGTTTCGAACAGGTAGCTGTCGAAAATCGCCTCGTCCGTGAGCGATCGAGTGCGCCCCCACAGGAGCGTGCTGGCCCAGTTACCGTTGCGCAAGGGGCGGTTGTACATCACCGAGGCCGTCATGCGCTCCTGATTTTCGGCGGGAAACAGGGACTCCGGGCTGGTGATGCGGCCCCAGGAATACTGTCCGCTCCAATTCTTGCCGGGCTGGAGCGTGACGCGCGTGGACCAGGAATCGATTTTGCCCTGAGCCATGGCCCAGCGATCTTCACCCGGCTCGCGTCCGTGAAAGCCGGATGCCTCCACGCGCACGATTCCGTAGGTCCATCCAGCGGTGACGACGTCGGCGGCGATGTGCGTTGAATCTTCCTGATGGTGGCCGAGCGGCGCGAGGGGATCTTCGGCGGCAGAGGCTCGATGCGGATACGCGGTGGGGCCGAGCGCCGGATCGCCGGTGGGTGCGACGTAGAAGGAGAGAAGTGCATTGTTGCCGAGCTTCAAATCGTAGAGCGCGGCGAGTTCCATGACGAAATTGTGCGGGTGCTGGCCGTCGGCAATAGGGACACCGTAGGCCGTTTCGCCCTGTTGAAACAGCAACGGGTAGCGTTCGCCGGTAATCGTCGCGGGTTCGAGCGTGAGCATTGCGCGAATGGTGAATCTGCCCGGCCCCGCGTCGTGCTGCGCCATCCCCATGAACCAGTTCGTGGAGAAAAATTTGTCACCGCCGCGCGCGCTGGATTGCTGCAGGTCGAGCACGAAGACGTTAGCGTGAAACATGAGCGTCCAGGCGTGCACGGTTTTCATCAGCATGGGCGCGGGCGTGGAATCGGGCTCGGCCGAAGTGCCGGAAGTGTCGTGAGCGAGGATTTCCTGGACGAGGTTCAGCGGTTGCATGTTCATTTGCTCGCCAGAGCCCATTTTCATTCCGGGCATTTGGCTCACGTCCGTTCCGGGCACGTCTGTTGTTGAGGTCTTGTCTGTCGTTTCTTGCGCTGCGGCGAACGCCGATGAGAAAAACAGCCAAAGCGCCACGATGCAAAAAGCCTTCATTGCACGATCCTCCGTTGCGATTTGATAAGTGGGTTACGGCGCGAGAGACAGAGCGTGCTAGATGCGAAAGCTGACCGGGAGAAGGGCAGCGGCGCTGCCTGCGAGCAGGGGACGTTCAGCAGTCAGAGGTCGAGGGCGCACGGAAGGCCGGGGAGACTCGAAGCGGCCGCCGGCTGTCTGGAGTCCAGATTCGATCAATCGCGCATGAGCCGTGACGACGGAGAGCGAGAGTGCCGGCGCCCGTTTGCAGAGTGCGCCGACGCAGACCAGCGGACGGTTCGTTTCTCCGGATATAGCGGCGACGTTTAACAAAGACTTGCTCGCCTCTCTCACACGCAGGTGAGGAAGCGCTGGGCCCGCGGCTGCCATTCCCTGCGGTCTTGCAGGCGAGGCGGGGCAACACGGGCAGCATGGCGATGAATTCCTCGGTGGTTCGCAGGCTGAGGCCCCGGCCGACATCGCGAGCATGGCGAAGGTGAGAAGCGCGGCGAATATTTTCCGGCAGGGCACGGCGGAATTCTAACGCGGCGGGGATGCTTTGTCGATGAACGGCCGGTCGATTGTCTTGGCTCCATAATTTTGTCACCCCCTAACGGCAACGTGAAAATGTCACCCCATGAGCCAGGAGACATTTCGCGTGAGCCAGAAGGAATTGCAACGAGTGGCGGTCATCGCATCGTGTGTGAAGGGAGACCTGGCGTGTGCCAGAGCGGCGGAGCTGCTCGATCTGACGCCTCGGCAGATCAAGCGCCTCAAAGCCCGTTACCGGCAAGGCAGCGCAGCCGCTCTGGCACACGCCAGCCGCGGCCGCCCCAGCCACCGTCGCCTGCCCGACCCCGTGCGCGAGCGGATCGTGAGACTGGCGCGCACCACCTACGCCGGCTTCAACGATCACCATCTCTGCGAGAAGCTCGTCGAGCGCGAGGGCCTCTCGCTCAGTCGCGAGACGCTGCGCCGGCTCTTACGCAAGCAAGGTCTCGGCCCGCCCAGAAAGCGCCGGGCCCCGGCTCATCGCCAGCGCCGCCTGCGTTCCGCACGTCTCGGCGAACTGGTCCAGCTCGATGGCAGCCCTCATGACTGGCTCGAAGGTCGTGGCCCACGACTCACCGCTCTGGGCATGCAGGATGATGCCACTGGTAAAATCCTGGCTGCACAGTTCTTCTCTTCGGAAACCGCTTTTGGCTATCTCTGCTTGCTTCGTCAGCTGCTCCGTCGCCAGGGCCTACCCCTGGCTTTTTACGGTGATCGCAGCGGTGTCTTCGTCCGTAACGACGACAACTGGACCGTCGAAGAACAGCTCGCCGGAAAACGCCAACCCACCCAGTTCGGTCGCGCCCTCGAGCAACTCGGCATTACCTTCATTGCTGCTCGCAGCCCTCAGGCCAAAGGACGTGTCGAGCGTCTCTGGGGCGTGCTCCAGGATCGTCTCGCCAGCGAGCTGCGCCTGGCTCAAGCCGACGACATCGACTCTGCCAACGCCGTGCTGCGCAAGTTCATCGCTGATTACAACCGCCGTTTCGCCCGTCAGCCTCGCGAAAAACAATCGGCCTGGCGTGCCGTTCCAGAAAGTCTCGAACGGATCTGCTGCTTCATGCATGAACGCATCGTCAGCAATGACAATGTCGTGCAGTGGGATGGTCGTCGCTTCCAGATCCCCCAGCAGGCTCGTCGTTTCAGCTTCGCCGGGGCCAAAGTGCAGATCTACCAAGCGCTCAATGGACGCCTCTCGTTCTATTACGGCGACACTCGCTTGGAGCATACGGCTATCCCAGGGGGGTGACATTTTTATGTTGCTGTTAGGGTGACATTTTTACGTTGCTACAACA
>JBAVUW010000041.1:0-14756 GCA_049696975.1 Candidatus Acidiferrales bacterium
TCTACCAAGCGCTCAATGGACGCCTCTCGTTCTATTACGGCGACACTCGCTTGGAGCATACGGCTATCCCAGGGGGGTGACATTTTTATGTTGCTGTTAGGGTGACATTTTTACGTTGCTACAACAGTTGACTCGGAGGATGCGGAAAATCCCAAGGGAGCTACGGCACTGCAATTGCAGGCCGACCACTTCAGGCGGTAAAGCACGTGCCGCCGCAACGGGTCGCCCTCGGGCAGACTTGGATGGTCGAAATCGTCACCCGGATCGTGCGTCATGCCGATTTTTTCCATCACGCGCCGGGACCGAACATTTGCCGGTACCGTGAATGACACAAGTGAATCCAGACCCAGCGGATGGACGGCGTGTCCTACCACGGCGCGTGCGGCTTCCGTTGCCAGGCCGCGGCGCCAATGCTCTGGGGCGAGCCTCCAGCCGATTTCGACACACGGAGTGAAGTGGGCTCGGAAAGCCGGCACCGACAGACCCGCAAATCCAATAAATTCCTGACCTTGGCGCAACTCCAGCGCATAGAGTCCGAATCCGTGCGCGCGAAAATGCCCCTCGATCCGGTCCACCATGGTGTCGCTTTCGGCCCGAGCGAGGGGTGCGGGGAAAAACTCCATGACTCGCGGATCGCCATTCATGCGTGCGAACGGCTCGCGATCGCGGCTCTGCCAACGTCTCAGCCGCAGCCGCTCAGTTTCAATGGCATTCGACGGCACGCGCACCTCAGTTTCCCGATCTACGAGTTACGTAAGGGACAGCGAAGGACAGCGAAGCGCTCCCACGACCCGCGAGTACTAACAAAATTTTACGACCCCTAGGAGTTTCTTACCCGGGAGCCGGTCCCACACTCTGTTTCGTTTCAGCAGCTTAGCTTTGGTTTTTCAGTTGCACTGTTATAGGGCGTCAGGGGGAGGAAAGCCGAGGATCCCTTCGGGGATTGAGGGCTGGGCCGGCTTCCTTCCCCCGGCCACCTCCGCCGTCCGTAACTTCTGCCTACCCCTTCCGATGTGCGGCGGGGTGCGCCTACTTATCCACCATTCACTTCTTGTTCGCCTCGGCGCGGGCTCAGAAAATCACCGGCCGCGGATTCCCGCCAGCGTCAGATTCGTGTAAATTTAGTTTACAATCGTCCACCCAGAGTTGGGGCGTGGTCCAATCGGTAGGGCACCTCACTGTTAATGAGGACGGTGTTGGTTCGAGTCCAACCGCCCCAGCCAACTCTCACCCATCGCGCAGCCGGGGCAGAATCGGCTAATCCTTAATGATTGGGAATCCGGCTTCGGTCCAGCCGCGCCAGCCGCCATCCATGGAAATCACGTTGCGGTAGCCCATTTTCTGGAGATTGTCGGCCGCGAGCGCCGAGCGGAATCCGCCGCCGCAATAGAGCACCAGGGTCGCATCCTTGTCCGGGACGGTTTTCTCGATATCGCGTTCAATCACGCCTTTGCCCAGGTGAATCGCACCGGGGATGTGCCCGCGCGCCCATTCGGATTCCTCGCGCGTATCCACGACGATGATTTTTTCGCCGCCGTCCAATCGTTTTTTCGTCTCGCGAAAATCCTCTTCCTTGATCCGCGACTTCGCGTCTCGCACCAGCTTGAGAAATCCTTCGGGATGATCCGCAGCCATCGATCCACCTCGTAGTCGGATTCAGTGGGAAAAACTTTATCACGGAGCGCGCAGAGAAGGCACGGTGTTCACGGGGAAAATGGGGTTGCGTCCTGGGTCGATTCATTTCATATCGCGCCAGTTCGACCCCGACTTCGTCTCGACCACCAGCGGCACGCGAAGCGTGTGCACGCCTTCCATCACGTCCTTCACAAGTTTCTTCAGTTTCGGCAATTCCTTCTCCGGCGCCTCGAACAGCAATTCGTCGTGAACCTGCAGAATCATGCGCGACTGGAAACCATCCAGCAGACGCTGGTCGAGCTCAATCATCGCCAGCTTGATCAGGTCCGCGGCGGCGCCCTGCATCGGCGTATTCATGGCCGTGCGCTCGGCGAAGTTGCGCAGGTTCGGCTGCGGGGAGCTGATTTCCGGGATCTGCCGCTTGCGGCCGAACATCGTAGTCGTGAAGCCGCACTTGCGCACCTCGGCAATCTGCGCGTCGAGGTATTTTTTCACGCCGCTGTAGCGCTCGAAATACGTGGCAATGAATTTCGCTCCTTCTTTCGTGTCGATGCTCAGCTGCTGCGCCAGCCCGAACGCGGAAAGACCGTAGATGACGCCGAAATTGATCACCTTTGCGACGCGGCGATGTTCGCGCGTCTGCGCCATGGGACCGACGCCGAAAACCTCCTGAGCCGTGCGCGAATGGATGTCCTCACCGTTGCGAAATGCATCGATGAGCACAGGGTCCTGGGATAAATGCGCCAGAATCCGCAGCTCGATCTGCGAGTAATCAGCGGAAAGCAACACCCGTCCCTTGGACGCGACGAACGCGGCGCGAATCTCGCGCCCGAGCGCGGTCCGCACGGGAATATTCTGCAGGTTCGGATTTGACGAGCTCAGCCGCCCCGTCGCTGTGCCCGTCTGGCTGAGCTGCGTGTGCAACCGGCCGGTCACCGGATGAATCAGCTTCGGCAAAGCATCGGCGTACGTCGACTTCACTTTGGCCAGCTCGCGATGCTCCAGGATCTTCTTCGGCAGCTCGTGAATCAGCGCCATCTCTTCGAGAACTTCCGCGGCAGTGGAGCGCAGTTTCGTCCGCGTCTTGCGGGGTGGCTGCAAGTTCAATCGATCGAAAAGCACTTCCGCGAGTTGTTGCGTCGATTTCACGTTGAATTCGAAGCCCGCCAGCTCGTAGATTCGCTTCTCGATCGCACTGATCTCCGTCTGCGCTTTTGCCGAAATCGTTTCCAGCTCGCGCGCGTCGATCCCGACGCCGACGGCTTCCATTCGCGCCAACACGGGCGCCAGCGGCAGGTCGATTTTCTCGTAGATGTCGGCGAGCCCCTGTTTTTCGACTTCCGCGCGCAGCGCAGGCGCCAAACGCAGCAGAAAATCCGCGCGCTCGCCCGGTGCGCCGGAAAGCGTGCGATTCATGTGTCGCAGCACGGCCTCCGCGAACGCGTGGTTTGCCGTCGTAGGCCGCAGAAGATAGGAATACAGAATCGTCGCGTGGCGGATTCCCGCGACGGCTTGCGGGTCAGCCGCCGCAGAGGGTGCAGCCAACAAGTGAAAGAGCTTTGGATCGTGCACCACCTTGGGGCGCTTCGGGTCCGCGAGCCATTGGCTCATCGCGGCAAGCGCGCTGTTGTCGGCACCGTTTGCGAGCGACCGCGCCGCGTCCGCCTTCGCCGACACTTCCACACCCACCACGCGCGTCGAGAAGCCTTCGTCATCCGAATCCTGAGAATCGAGAGCGAGCCACACGGCTGTTTCCTGCCCGCGCGGCACGGCCGTCAGGAAATCCCCGAGGGCCGCGGGCGATTCCAGGGCCGCATAATCGGTCGTGCGATCCTCCGCCGGCCGGGGAGCCGACACCGCAAGCTCCTTGAGCAGCGACGTAAACCCGAGCTCCGCGTAGAGCGTCCGCAGGGCTTCGGCATCGGGATCGCAAATCTGCAGTTTCTCAAGCACCAGCGGAACGGGCGCATCGGTCGGAATGGTCGCCAGCTGTTTGCTCAGCCGCACGAACTCCGCGTTCTTCTCCAGCGCCCCGCGATAGCTCGCCCGCTTCACCTCCGCCGCGCGCTTCAGCACGGCTTCGGCGCTGCCGAACTCCTGGATCAATTGCTTCGCCCCGATGTCGCCGATTCCGGGCTTTCGCCGTTCGCCCGGCGCAGGCTTGTCGTTCGGATCGCGCGCGCCGGGGATGTTGTCAATCGTATCGCCCATCAGCGCCATCACGTCGGCCACTTTGCCGGGCGGCACGCCCATGATCTCCTCGACCTTTTTCTCGTCGATGATCAGATCGCCCTTCGCCGGATTCAGCAAGCGGACGCGCCCGCCCACCAGCTGCATCAAATCCTTGTCGCTGGTCACGATCAGGACGTCGAGGTCCTGATGGGAAGCCTGCTTGGCCAGCGTGCCGATCACGTCGTCGGCTTCATAACCGGGATATTCGAGAATCGAGAGTTTCATGGCCTCGCAATAGCGCCGCACAAACGGGATCTGGACCGCCAGGTCGTCCGGCATCGGCGGCCGCTGGGCCTTGTACTGGGCGAAAATCTTGTCCCGGAACGTGGGTGCGTTGACGTCGAACACCACCGCCAGGTAGTCGGGCCGCAGGTCCTTACTCTGCATCAGGCGCCGCATCATCGTGGCGAACAGGTACGGCACCTTGGTCGGGATCCCGGTTGAGGTCTGCAGCCGGTCCATCGGCGCGAAGAAAGCACGAAAGATATATCCCATGGCATCAACCAGAAACAGGCGTTTGGTCGGTATCGATGGCTTTGGCGGCATGTCGAGGGCCCAGGGGCCGGTCGGTGGTGAAAGTGAGCCGTCCCCGGCGACAGGATGGCGAGTATAGCAAACCGGGTGGAAAGCTTGCGCGTCCGCCTCCCAGCAGCCGCGGCCCAAACCGTATCATACGCAGACAAGTACGTTGATTTGTGATAGTTGTGAAATATTCAGAGGCCACCCAGCGTATTAACCGATGGACAGGCAGACGACGACCGGGACGATGAGCGACGCCGACTTGGCACAACTGCTGTCCCAGGTCCGGGCCGGTGACACCGACGCCTGGGGCGAGATGTATCGCCAGTTCGCCCCGGCCATTTTCAGATTCTGCCGCAGGCTGCTGCCGGCGCGGGAAGACGCCGAAGACGCGACCACGGAAATATTCATGAAGGTGCGCCAAAAACTCGGGACGTATGATTCGTCGCGCCCCTTCACCGCGTGGCTCTATAAAGTCGCGAGCAATCACTGCTGGGACACTCTGCGTCGCCGCCGCATTCGCCAGGATCTCGAGACCGGCGATCTGGATACGCTGCCGCTCGAGCATCCCGATCCGAGTCAATTGGAACGATTGCAGGCCGAATACTCAAGTAAAGAAGTACGCAGCGGGCTGGCACAGCTGCCGGACCGCGCCCGCACGGCGTTGGTGCTGCGCTACTACGCCGATATGAGCTACGAGGAAATTGCGGACACGCTCGGCGTGCGCCGCGCGTTCGTTGGCGTGCTGCTGCTGCGCGCCCGCCATCAGTTGCGCGACGCGCTGGCTCCCACCGCCAGCGGCGCCGCAGGAATTCAGAAGGCTTCCGCAGGGGGTGGATCATGAACCAGATCGATGGTCATTTCGATGAAATGACCGGGCTCCTCTATTTGGAGGGCCAGCTCGACAGAGCGCACTCCGGGATTGTGTCGGCGCATCTCGGCACCTGCGCCGCATGCCGCGAACTTCTGCGTGCGCTCGAAACCGAAGCGGTGTGGCTGCGCGAAGCGCTCACCACAGACGAAGAATCGATTCCAGCCCGGGTACTGGCGCCCCCTGAGCGCCACGCGGCTCACTGGGGCTGGATGGCGGCTTTCGGGCTGCTTGTCGGCGGCGCCTACACGCTCTGGAGCGGTTTCGTTGAGCCGTGGTATGCCAATCTTCAGCAGGGCGGCTTTACCCAGGGATATCTGCTCACCATGCTCTTTTTTAGCAGCGCTTCTTGGAAAGGATGGGATGCGATGCGAAGCTTGATGGAATTCATGGCCGTGGCCACCTTGGGAATGGTGGTGATTTGGCTGCTGCGGAAGCAGTGGCAGCGATTTACGGCGATTGCCTTCGTCATGGGCGGTCTCGCTTGCGGCCTGGCGATACCCCAGCCAGTGGCTGCTGCGGACGTGGAGCACGGCAACCCCGCATACACGCTTCCGGCCGGCCAGGAGGTGAAAACCGACCTGATTGTGGCCGCCGATCGCACGCGGATCGATGGAGATGTGGACGGCGATCTGATCGTTTTTTCCAACAGTCTGACCGTCAATGGCCACGTGAAGGGGGACATTCTCGTTATCGGGGCCGAAGTACGCGTGAACGGCCCGGTGGACGGCAATATCCGCGCATTCGCCCAAACTCTCAGCCTTGAATCGACCGTCGCTAAAAACGCGATGGCCTGGACAGGCGCCTCGGAATTCGGCGCGGGCTCATCGGTGGGTGGAACGCTGACAATGTTTTCAGGCAACACGGAACTGGACGGCAAAATCGCCGGAGACGTCCTCGCGCTGGTGGGCGAGCTGACGATCAGCGGCTCTCTGGGCCACGACCTCACCATCCGAGGAGGGCAGCTGAGCATAGGACCTCACGCCGAAATTGTGGGCCAGACAAAATACCGGGGAGATCATCAACCGGAGATTTCGGCAGGCGCCAAGCTAGGAAGCCCGGTTCAGGTCACTTTTGAAAAGCGAGGCCCCGACTATTCCCGCGGCACCTACTACTGGCACCAGATCCTGTTTTGGGGAGCAGGATTCTTGCTCGGATTAGTGATCATGTTCGTGGCGCCGGGATTTTTCTTCGATGTCTCGCAGGCCTGCAAGAGAATCGGGCCCGCGATCGGCTTCGGTGCGTTGTTTCTGTTTGCCACGCCGATCGCCGCGGTCATTGTGTGTTTCACGATCGTGGGGCTCAGCGTGGGCTTGCCTGCGCTCGCGCTCTACGCCATCGCCGTGTACGCCACGAAAATATTCGTGGGTGCGTGGCTCGGTGAAAAACTGCTTGGCGCTAGCGTCGGCTTCGGCCCGGCCGTTGGACGCCTCGCCCTGGGCCTCGCAATTCTCCGCGCCCTGCGCATGCTGCCTTACGTAGGCCTGCTCGTCGGCCTGCTGACCGTGATGATGGGTCTGGGCGCCATCGTGCTTTCGCTGCACAGGAGAATTACGCCAACCGCGGCCGTAGCGGCGGTCTGACGGCGTGGCGGTGGGTTGTGTTTGAGCAGAGTACAACGGGCGGCGCGAGCGACAGAGCGCCTACTCGTACCGCAGCGCTTCCACAGGATTGAGCCGCGCCGCTTTCCAAGCAGGATACACGCCGAAGAACACGCCGATCAAGCTGGCCACGGAAACGCCGATGGCCACCAGGTTGAACGAGACCGACGCGGGAAATGAAGAGAACGCCAGTCGGATCACCAGCACGATCAGCGAGCCGACCACCACGCCGACCGTCCCGCCGAGCGCAGCGAGCGTCACAGCTTCCAGCAAGAACTGCGTGAGAATATTGGACTGACGCGCCCCGATCGCCTTGCGCACGCCGATTTCGCGTGTACGCTCCGTCACGCTGACGAGCATGATGTTCATCACCCCGATGCCGCCCACCAGAAGCGCGACCGACCCGACGGCCAGCATTACGATGAAAATGCCGCCCGAAATCTCATTCCAGAAATCGACGAACGTGTCCGTGGTCAGGATCACAAAGTCGTCGTCCTTGTCGGAAGGCAGCTTGCGCATGCGCCGCAGATATTCGCGCGCCTCGTCGACCACCAGCGGCAAATTTTCGGTCGAATCCGCTTTGGCGAAGAGGACAAAATCCTTGAACTCAGGATGCAGTTTACGCATCACGGAAAACGGCACAAGCGCGATATTGTCCTGAGGATTTTCACCTGTGCCGAGGGCCTGCTGTTGTTCGGCCAGCGTGCCAACCACCGTGAAAACCTGCCCCTCGAGCAACACTTCCTGACCGATGGGATCTTCGCCATTGGGAAAGAGCGTTTTCTGAGTGATGTGGCCGAGCACAACGACGGGCGAATGATGCTCCTCATCCGTGTTGTTGAAATAGCGTCCGGCGGTCAGCTCGAAATTGGAAATCTTCGCGATATCGGGCGTATCGCCCTCCAGAATCACCGCCTTGGCGCGCAGATTTCCGCGCCGCACCTCGCTCGAGCCGGCTCCCACTTCGTAATTCGCGATTTGCGCGTCGGTGGCGGCGGCAACCACATGCGGTAGATGCGCGAGCCCTTCGGTCCACTCCGCTTTCAGTTCCTTGCGCTGCAGCACGGCGGGCGAAAGCCGGCCCAGGGTGGCCCAGGAAAACCGGTAGCAGATGATCGTGCTGGATCCAAGCTGCGAAATGTTGCTGAGCACATTGGCATTCAGGCCGTTGATCACCGCACCGATCACAATGATCGTGGTGACGCCGATCATGATGCCGAGCACGGTCAGAACCGAGCGCATCGGATTGCGTCGCAAGACGTCCAGCGCCAGCAGGATCGATTCCTTCAGCTGCCCGAGTTTTCCCGTGCGACTCATGAGACTTGCCTCTCGCCGTCATTCCTGCCGCAACGCCACCACCGGATCGAGCCGCGCCGCTTTCGTCGCCGGGTAGACGCCGAAGAAGAGACCCACGCTCGTGGCGACGATCAATCCCATCAGCACGGACCAGATCTGCACCGAGCTCGGCAGTGGTGTTGTCAAGCTGACGATCTCAGCCACCAGGATTCCAAAAATCACCCCGCAAATACCGCCGATCGTAGCGATCGTGGATGACTCGATCAAAAACTGAGTCCGAATATCGGCCTGCCGCGCCCCCAGCGATTTTCGCAGCCCGATTTCGCGCGTCCGCTCCGTCACGCTCACCAGCATGATGTTCATGATCACGATTCCGCCCACGATCAGGGAAATCGAGGCGATGCCGATGGTCACGCCGAAGAACGTACCGCTGATGCTGCTCCACAGGGACAGAAACGACGCGTTCGTTTCCATCGAGAAATCATCGGGGTCGCGATAGGCCACGTGACGCCGTCCGCGTATGAGCAGTTTGACTTCGTCCATCGTCGCCGGAAGCGCGGCGGTGCCGTCGGCCTTCACCCATAGCCGCACCGAATCGTCCGTTGCGTACATGCGCTGATACGTCGTCAGCGGGATGATGATCCAGTTGTCCTGCGACTGGCCCATCACGGAACCGCGTTTCTTCCCTACGCCGATGATCTCGCAAACAGACGTATCGACGCGCAACTCCTTGCCGATGGGATCGGTGCCGGGCAGCAGCTTGTCGACGATATCGAACCCGACGTCGCACACCGGCGCGCCGCGGGAATCATCGAGTTGGGTGATGTAGCGTCCCTGCGAAAGCTCCCGCGCGTTGATTTCCGGCATCTCGTGCGTGAACCCGATGACCTGCGTGTCGTCCAGGTCGTTGGTGCCGTATTTCACCTGCCCGCGCTTGGCGAGCTGACCGCCCACCGCCACGCAGCTTCTGCAAGCGTCGCGCAGCCACAGATAATCGTCGTAGTGGAATTTACGGCGTTTCTGCGCGTCCTCCCACTGGCTGATGTCCGTGATGATCGAAGGCGAGCGATTGATCATGAAAACATCCGCTCCCAGCCCGACGACCTTGTCCGCCACGTAACGATTCAGCCCGCTCACCAGGCTCACCACCGCGATCACAGCGGTGACGCCGATGACGACCCCCAGCAGCGTCAATACGCTGCGCATCTTGTGAGTCCACAGGTTGGTCGTGGCGATGCGGACAGCTTCGCCAAACGACATCGAGGTGGAAAGTTTCCGGGGCATAAGGTAGCGATCGGCTCGTTTTATTATACGCGTCGGAGGTGCCCGAAGTTGCAGGCCGTGGCCAAGGGCGCAACTCGAGGTGTTGCTGTATCTAAGACGAGGCCAAAGAAGGAACGGTAGCGGGCAACTGCAGGGGTAGCGTCAAGCTGATCCGCCGTCGGTGGCGCCGGGTGTGACCACAAAAAAAAGGCGTCCCAGCCGAAGCCGGGACGCCCTGGAATGACAGCCGCGTTGACTACACGCGGGTTAGAAGTCGAACTTCATCCCCCACTCGAGCGCGCGCGGTGCTCCGAAGGCGAACACACCGGTGCCGTTTCCGATTACGTCGGAACGCCCACTGGCTGGATCCACCAGCGACGTGAAGCGGGTGGTGCCGTTGATCGTTCCGGGAGTGCCTCCCAGAGCACCGCTCAAAATGTTGAGCGGCGCGTCGAAGTTGGCGAAGTTGAAGAGGTTGTAGACCGAGAAGCTCGGGGTGACGACAAGCCGCTCGTTGAAGAAGCTGTGGTGGTAGCTGACCTGCAAATCGAGAGCCCGCAGCCATCGCAACCCAGCCGGATCAGCTGGAGACCCCGGGATCGATTGGGGCGACGCACCGATGGCGATCAACTGTGCCTCGGTCATCAGCCCTGCGTTCACCAGAGCCTGTCCGGCGGGGGTAATCGTCTTACCGGCGATCGTGCTGTCGTAATTTGCGATTGCCTTGGACAGGCCCGTTGGCCCCAACGTGCGGCCGAACGCACCCGAGCGGTACGTCGTGTAATCGCATGTTCCACCCACGGTCCCGCACGAGGAACTCGTCTGCGCGATGGGCAGCGGATCGCTCGTCGTCCCGTCACCGGTGAAGTCGGTTGTGAAAATTCCTCCCGTGCCCGACCCGTTCGTGGTCGGGGTGATCGCGAGCGGTGACCACATGTGCGAAATGATTCCGAGCTGGAAACCACCCGGCAGCGTTGCCCAGCCCCCGAAATTCAACTGGTGGGTGCGGTCAAGCGTGCTGTCGCCCATGTAGCGCAGGGGATCGCGGTTGTCAAGTGAGTTGTTGATGAAGTCCTGATCGGCGGTGCCGGCGGTACCGGTGGCGAATTGCGGGTCGCTGGAACCGCTGTTCTGAAAGCGTGACAGCGTGTAGGAGACTTGGAAATTGAAATAGCGGATACCGGGCATGGGGTTATGCACGTTGTCCTGCCACTTCACGTCCATGGCGTTGTAAACGGCCCGGCCGACCGGCTCGAGGAACGGAAATTGGCCGATCAGCGGGTTCACGCCGCCGAAGGCGCAAGGAACCGGTGAGCTGGCGGCGAGTCCTCCGCCGCACTGCGATCCGCCGGAAATATCGATCGGTGAATCCAACCCGTTTCCGGAATAATCGGAAATGGTTGCACCGGCTAGGACCGCGCACGACGTGGCCGAAGTGCTGAACGAGGCTCCGCAGCCAAACGAGCTGTTTGTAGTGGCGATTGCACTTTGTGCCGCCGGAACGTTCAGATACGCCGCATCTCCCGTATGATTCTGGTCGATGTTCAGCAGGTAGTGCGTGCCGACGTTCCGCAGATAGTCGACCGTCAGAACCATGCCGGGGCGAAGTTCGCGCTGCACACCTATATTCATTTGTACAGACCGCGGTGCTTTGTAGTTGGGAGCGAACGTACCGGCTCCTCCGGTGATCGGCGCGCCAGCCGCAATCTGGTTCGGAATGTAGGACGAATTGGCGCCCGTCGGATGGGCCAGCGCAGTGGTCTGGAAGTCCCCTTCAAAGTTCGAGATGCACTGTCCTACCGTGATACCGCTGCAGTTGATCAGCGCGTTGCTTGTTCCCGCCGGGAGCACCTGACCTAGCGCGGCATTGCTGCAGATGTCGGTCCCGCCATTCGGGCCTGCCACCGGAAGGGCCGGCAACTGCTGGGAACTGCCGTCTGCGAATTGGACTGTCGACGTCACGCCGTTGTTGCACGCCAGCTGGTAGCTCAGAAACGCTCCTGACGGGAGCCGGCCGGGGCGATCAAACAGAACGTTGTTCCAGATCGCGTTCTCGTAGTACAGGCCCATTCCGCCGCGAATCACGGTCTTTCCATCGCCCTTCACGTTCCAGGCGAATCCTGCCTCCGGCCCGAAATCCGCGTTCGGCTGCCGGACCGCGTTGCCGTACCCCGGCAGGTAGTTGTTCACGACCTCCAGTGTATTCAGATCGCTGTCGGTTCGACCGGTATCCCTCGTGTAGCGGACACCGAACTGCAGCGTAAACGACGGCCGAACCTTCCAGCTGTCGCCGACATAGAGGCCAATTCGGTTGTCCGGGCCGTTTCCACCGAACGGTTTCCCGAAAGCCGGCTTTTCCGATGAGTACCCGAGACCATTACCGACATAGGCCAGGTCCGCCGTGTAGTTCAGTGGGCATGCTTCCCCGGATTGCCCGAGGCAGTTGGCGCCAGAGACGAGCGGACCGAGATAGGAGTTGTAGGTGCCGCCGGACGCCGTGCTGAACTGCTCGTCAATCGCTTGCGAAGCAATTCCAAAGAAGCTGGCGTAACCGCCGCCCTGGATATGGTTAAACGCGACGCCGAAGCGGATGTCGTGCGATCCCCAAAGCTTGCTGCCGTCGTACTTGATTTGACGGTCGCTCTGGAACGTATATTGCGGAGCATCCGGGCTCGGGCCGGTCGAGAAACCGGTACTTGGGAAATCCAGCCCGACAGGGAAATCGTCGAAAGGCGCGCCGCTGCCGCGGACCGCGTCGGCGATGTTGTTCACGAATTTCAGGTATTCGGCTCGGAAGCTGTGCGTGAAAGAACCGGTCGTGAAGTCAACTCCGCCCGCGAACACCCGGCTGCGGTCTTTGTTTCCGAAGAACGAGAAAGACGGAGTCCCGAACGAAGGAACGAGGTTGTTCGAGAAAAAGTTGAAGCGGGAAAACACGTGGACATTCTTCGTCGCCTGCCAATCCAATCTTCCCAAGGCGAGCTCGTCCCGGTAGGGCGATTGGAAAGAGCCGTTGAACACGTTAAACGGAGGCGCAAAGCTCAACCCTGCAGCCGCGTGCTGCAGATCTCGCTCCGCGTCCATGAAGAAAAACAACTTGTCCGGAATGATCGCGCCGCCGAAGTCGCCGCCATACTGGCTGCGCTGATAGCTTCCGTTGCCCGGAAGGGCTGCACCCTCGGTCGAGTCGCGAAACAATCCGAACGCGCCTCCGTGAAAAGTGTTGGTTCCGGATTTCGTGGCTACGTTGACCGCACCGGACGACGTCAGTTCGTTCGAAAGGTCCAAATTCGATTGTGCCAGTTGGAACTCCGCGATGGCACCGGCGGGGATGTTCGTCGTTGTGGTGCCGACCGTCTCATCGCTGACGTCCACGCCATCGACTTCGATACGCGCCGTGCGTCCGAAACGTCCGCCGAATGAAATCGAAGAAAACCCGGTCTTGGTCGGGTCAAAATCGCTTCCGTCTTGAATCTGCACGCCGGGTTCAAGCTGTGCCAAATCCAGGAAGTTGCGTCCGTTAATCGGCAGGTTCTCGATCTGGTCCGACGTCAATGTACCGGACACTTCCGATTGCTCGGTGTTCACGCTGACCGCCGAGCTCGTGACCTCGACGACGCTGGACGCCGATCCAAGCTCGAGAGAGATGTCACCCGGGCTGATCACGCCGATCTGTACGATCATCGTCTTCTCAGTCGCTTTGAAATTCGGGGTGTCGACCCTCACCTTGTAGTTGCCAGCGGCGAGCGGGCCCGACGAATAAGTCCCGGCCGACGTCGTTGCGCTGCTGCTGGACTGGCTCGTCCCTAAGTTCGTAATGGTCACTCTGGCGCCTGAGACCACGGCGCCCTGGGGGTCGGTAACCGTGCCCTGGATGCTGCCCGTGCCTACCGTCGCCTGAGACCACGCGGGCTGAGATCCAGCGACCAGTCCCAGCAACGCCAAGAAAATCGTAGCGAAAATAACGCGGTGATAGCGCATTCCATACCCCCTCAATGTCTGTCTAGGTGTCTGCAGGTGGCCATCGAGCGGCCATTTGGTCAAAAGCACAACGTTGTGCCATTGCCATGCTTGCGTACGGATTGCAATAGCATTGCCACGAGGCTTGCAATTTAAATTGCTAAAAAGAGGAGGTTTAGCTGTGTTACAGATTCCTATACCTTGAGATAATTATGGTTTGTGGTATTTACGAGATTCTTTTCTACAACATTTAGGATTCGGCTGTCCAAGATACGGAGACTCTCGGAGGTCTAGCAGGCGGCCACTCGGCAATACTGTTAAGCCGGACGAACGTCTAGTCCTAGAGCCGGCTTCACTTCGGCCCGTCCGGACCAAGCCTCAACGGCGGGGTGCCCGGCCGAAACTGTCGCCCTCAGCCGAACTCGATTGCATGGCCCGCCCTCGGCAAAAATTCGGGTGCCCAAAGCCAGATAAAGGCACGTGAGCGATTCGAATTTGCGAATCGACTTCGAATGAGATCTGTTCGTAAGTGCCGTTAGTTCTGCAAGATACTTAAAGATCGGTACAAATACGGCGCACGTAGTACTGTCTAACGTACCCACAATAATTCGGGCTAATGCAGCCCCGGCCGCAATATGTGGATATAAGCTCCTTGTCCGTCGGCCATATGGCGTCATTGCCGTTCGAGTCGTAACGCCGTTTCGCTTGCCCGCATCCAACCTTTCTCCAGCTTGCAGTCGTTCCGCTTTACCCTCGTGGTCGCGTTGGCTGGCGTTGGTTTGGCCCCCGGGGCCAGCGCACGCCATCGACCCAAACTCCCAAGGAGGAAGTGTTCATGGTTCGTAAACTGTCGTTGTTAGTCGGGCTGGTTTTTCTGGTTTCACTCACCGCGCATGCGCAGGACGCTGGCGACAAGGTCGAGCTCTTCGGCGGGTATTCTTATATGCGGACGGACTCGCCCTCGGCCAATCTGAACGGCTGGGAGCTCTCCGGGCAGTACAAGTTTGCTCCGTTCCTCGGCGCTGTCGCGGATTTTGACGGCCACTACGGCTCGCCCTTCGGTCCCAGCACGTCTTTCCATACGTTTCTGTTCGGACCGCAGATTTCCTTTCCAGCCCGGGTTTCACCCTTCGCCCACGTCCTGCTCGGCGGCGCGCACGTTAACTCGGGGCCCTTTTCGGAGACCTCGTTTGCAATGGGGATCGGTGCGGGAATCGACACGCAGCTCGCCGGCCCAATTCACTGGCGCATCATCCAGGGCGACTATCTTCCCACCTGGTTCGGCAACACGCGCGAAGACAACCTCAGACTCTCAACCGGAATCGTCATCCACTTCTGATCATTCCCAACGCGAAATTCGGAGCGGCGCGACGAAGAAT
>JBAVUW010000042.1:0-33066 GCA_049696975.1 Candidatus Acidiferrales bacterium
AGCAGTCGACCGTATCGCGCCATTGGTCCTCCCTTGGCGCTGCTGCCCGAATTTATCTCGCGTTTTCGACAAACTAACCATCATTCCTTCATCACTTTGTACCCAGTTTTGAAACAGGTTCTAGTGATGGCCGCCATGTCCGCCACCGCCGGAATGACCGCCGCCGGAGGAATGGCCGCTGCTGCTGCCGCCGCTGCGATGCGGCGCACTGTAGCTGTGCGGGGCGCTGTAGGTGTGCGGGGCACTGTAGCTGCCCCGCGGGGCGCCGCCGGTGTTGCCGCGATTCTCGTTTCCGAAACCGCCGCGGGAAGGTTGATTGGTCTGACCGCGCGAGCCAAAGGAGCCGTACGGATTCGACCCGCTCGATCCATAACCACGAGAATTGTTGGAATTGGATCCGCCACGCGGCGTCACGATGGGCTGCCTCATATTAAGAGAAGGACGCGAGTATGAATTGTATGAATTAGAGGAGCCCCCTCGTGACGACGACGTGGGCGGGGAGTAGTGTTGCCACGAACCCCGATTCACGGATTCATTCCCCGATGCGGACCCCGACGAGCCGAACGTTCCCCGGCCGGAGTTGTTCGGCGTCGAGCGGTTGTCCGCACCGAAGCCCGAGCCTGTTCGATTGTTCGAGCCGGAGGGCGGCGTGAATTTTTGCCAACCCGAGCGATTCGATTGAACCGAAGAGGACGAATTCAAATTGTGATTCCCGCCAAAACCCGATTGGCCGCGCGTGCTTCGGTTGAGACTTCCGCCGCCGAACGAGCGCCCACCCGACGTGCCCGATGAGCGGGCGCCGGCGGTGCTATTGAAGCGTCCGCTGCTGTTGAAGAAATGTTGCGAGCCCACGTTGCCGGCATGCATCGACGAAGCGCCGGCTCCGCGGCCCGATGGGCTGAAGCTTTCGCGCGACGGCGTGACCGGCATCTTGCCGCCCATCATCGTGCCCGAGCGGAACGAATCGGCGCTGACACGTTCCTGATGAGCCGAAACCGCGCCGCGGCCGAACGCATTGCCGGCCTGTGACGAAATTCCGTTGCGGACGCGGTCATTGTGCATCGCTTCGTTGAAATTCGAGAACTGGCGCCCGCGATTTCCGCCGAGCGGCGCAAAGCCGTTGTGAAAATTATTGATGTTGGTGATGTTGACGTTGCTCACGCGCCCGCCCCAGCGGCCAAACCACGGGTGATACCAGTCACCGGGACCGCACGGCAGCCAGCCGAAGTGGCCGAAGCCGAAACCAACGCCGAAACCGACGCCGAAGCCAACTCCACCGCCGAAGCCGAAGAAGGAGACGTATGCCGGCGACCACACCGGGTAGTAACCCGGATACACGCCCACCGGACCGGGCCACCAGACCCAGTTGCCGCCGTAGACAAACCATCGGCCGTAGTGATACGGAGCCCAGCCCCACGGCTCATAGGAAACCCACGTCCATCCATAGTAGGGCTCATACACCCAGCGACCGTCGCGATAGGGAGCCCAATCCGGACCGGTCTCCGACGGAGTCCACACCGGACCGTAATCGGGAACTTCAGACCACGTGCCGTGCTGGTCGAGATCTTCCGAACCGGTGTAGTAGCGATTGGTGCGGCCCCAGCTGGATGCGCCGGCGATGTGGCGATCGCGATCGTCGTTGAACGAATCCCATTCGTCGCGAGCAGCGGCCGCTTCGGTCTTGTACTGCGGGCTATCGGTGCCCTCGACGGTGATCATCTGGCCCTGCTCGACGTGCGTGCTGCCGTCGGGAGTGGAAACGTCCGCCGAACCACGACGGATGGTGATCACGGTCTCGGAATCGGAATTCACCTGAATGCGATATTCGCCTTCGCTCGACGGGCGGATAGCCGTATTGGGCGTGTCGATTTCCGCCGTTGCTTCGCCGCCTTTCAACACCGAATAGCTCACCAAGCCCTGGCCAACCTGGACTTGAATCGAGCCACGCGAGAGATTCGTGACGTTTGCGGTCGCGTTATTTGAGAGGCGGAGAATGTCTGCGTAGTCGAGCTGAAGTTCGGCCCGCGAATTCTGGCCGGTGGCGACTTTATCGCCTTGCGATACCGGCGAGTTTTGCGTAAGCGCGACCCAGTCGCCGGTGTCGCCGCGCTGGGTGGAGACATCGCCCTTCATGTAGCTGACTCGGGCAACTCCCGGTGCGTTCGCATCGGTCTGCGCGGGAGCATTCGAATTGGAATCCGCATTTTGCTGGGCGCTCGGCGGCGCGTAGGGATCGGACGGGTTCTGGGTGGCGCCGGGTGGTGGCGGGGGGGCCTGGGCGTGCGCCAGCACTGGTATGAATGCCAGCGTTAAGAAGGTTATGATCGCTAGATTTGAGAGGTACTTTTTCATCTCTCCCCCTGCTCGGAAAGGCCCGAAATATTCAAATCCCGCATGAGGGTGATGCAGGGGCAGGGCCAAAGTCCGGAGAATTGACTGGCATTCCCTAAGACCCCGTTTTCCAATCGCTTACCGGGGAGCTCTGAGCGGGACGATGTGCGAAGGACACGGTCGATTCTGGTGGATTTGAATCGCCGGTGGTGGATTTCAACCACTGCTCGAAACACGGGCTAGTCTTTGTCGGGCGGGTCCGAGACTCCCATTTTTGACAGGCGATAGCGCAGCGCGTTGCGGGAAAGTCCCAGGGCGCGCGCGGCTTGGCTTTTGTTGCCGTTGGCGCGCTTGATGGCTTCGCGCAGGAGCTCTTCTTCCCATTGCTCCATGCTCATGCCCTCGGGCAAGACCGCCGAGCCGGACTCGACGTGGGCGCGGCGCGCGGTGTCGATGTGGATGTCGGCGACGTCCAGTGTCGAGTCCGCCGAGAGCGTGATGGCGCGCTCGATGACGTTTTGGAGCTCGCGGACATTACCGGGCCAGTGAAAATCCATAAGCATTTTCATTGCGGCCGGCGTGATGTTGTGGACGGGTTTTCCGGATTCGCGCGCGAATTTTTCCAGAAAGAACTGCGCGAGAGCCGGGATGTCTTCCTTATGTTCACGCAACGGCGGAATGTCGATGGCAACGACGTTGAGACGGTAGTAAAGGTCCTCGCGGAACGTACCCTCCTCGAGCGCGGCGCGAAGATCGCGATTGGTGGCGGCGACCAGGCGCACGTCGACCTTCAGAGTTCTTGTGCCGCCGAGGCGTTCGAATTCGCGGTCCTGCAGGACGCGCAGGAGTTTCACCTGAATGGCCGCGGGAACGTCGCCGATTTCGTCAAGGAACAGCGTGCCATTATTCGCCACTTCGAATTTTCCCGGCTTGCTGGTCGTGGCTCCGGAGAACGCGCCCTTCTCGTACCCGAAAAGCTCGCTTTCGAGCAGAGTTTCGGGAATGGCGGTGCTGTTGATTTTGACGAAGGGGCCATTCGCGCGCTGGGAATGCTCGTGGATCGCGCGGGCCACGAGATCCTTGCCGACTCCGCTTTCGCCGCCGATCAGCACGGTTGAATTGGTGGGCGCGACGCGTTCGACCAGCGCGAGCACAGCCTGCATTTTGTCGCTTTTCGCGATGATGTTCTTGTATTCGTAGCGGCGGCCCAGCGCTTCACGCAGATCGCGGTTTTCCTGACGCAACTGGTGGCTGGCGAGTTCCTTGCGGATCACCAGAACCAGCTCGGCAAGCGAGAACGGCTTCAGGACGTAGTCACTCGCGCCGGCTTTCATGGCATCCACGGCGGATTCGACCGTGCCGAACGCGGTCATGATGACCACGGGAAGATCAGCGTTTACGCGTTTCACGGCTTGCAGGAATTCGAGGCCGCTCATGCCGGGAAGCTTCAGATCGGTGACCACGACTTCGAACGATTCCTTGCCGAGCATGCGCAACCCTGTTTCCGCGTCGGCGGCGATGCGCGCTTGAAATCCTTCCTCGGCGAGCTGCAGCTCGAGCAGGCGCCGCATTTTCGGCTCGTCTTCCACGATCAGGATCGATGCTTTTTCCGGCTTCATATTTGCAATCTATTCGATGCGGACGCCGCGCGCGCAGGTTCTGTCCTCATGCAGCGGAGCTCGGCATCAAAATGCGGAAACGGGCTCCGCGCGGGGAATTGGGCTCGAGCGCAATCCTTCCGCGGTGCGCGTCGACGAACTTTGCGACGATGGCGAGGCCGAGGCCCACGCCGTCCTTTTTCGAAGTGTAGAACGGGTTGAAGACTTGGTCGCGCAATTCAGGGGCGACGCCGGGGCCGGTGTCCTCGACCAGGACTTCCACGCCCGAGGCTGCTGGAGTCACATTGAGGCGCAAGAGGCCCTCCGATGCGCCGCTACGATCGGCTTCCATGGCTTGAAATGCGTTCTGAATGAGATTCACAAAAACCCTTTCGCAGAGCTGATCGTCCACCTGAATGTCGGGTACAATCGCGTAGTTCTTCTCGACGCGAACTTTCGATTCCGGCATCTGCGAACGGACCGATTCGAGAGCGCGATCGAGGATACTGGCGATCTGGATGGGCCGCAATTCGAGATTCGAAGGGCGCGCGAAATCGAGGAAGCGGGCGACGAGCGCGTTGAGACGGTTGACCTCGGAAAAGATGTAGCCCGCGAGTTCGCTGGAAAGCGGCTCGGAGTTCTTGAGTTTCTGTACCAGCATTTCCGCCGAACCTTTAATGACGCCGAGCGGGTTGCGAATTTCGTGGGCCAGGCCGGCCGACAGCTGGCCCAGGGCGGCAAGGCGTTCGGAGCGACGGGCGTCGGCCTCGGCGCGCTGGAGCTGGCGATTGGTCTGTTCGAGCGTCTCGGAAAGCGCCTGGTAGCGCTGCACCTGCTTTCGATTTTCGACCACGAAGCGATTCACCAGGATGCCGACGAGGAAGAAAAACAGGATGCGCAAAGCGAGCAGTCCTTCTCCTTCCGCCCCGATTTCATACAGAACCAGCGCGGGTATCAGGAACGAACAGTAGGCGAGAGATGCGAGCGCGGTCCAGAGCAGCGTTCCGATCGGACCGTAGTAGATCGCGGCGGTGATGACGGGGAGAAAATAGATCGGGTAGTACTCGCTGTTGATGCCAATGTCGCCGGTATGGTCAAGCAGCAGCGTGCCCAGCAGGATCTTCACGCCGACGGCGATGGTGGGGCCTTCGTGCGGCCGGCGGGCGACGAGTTTGCCCTCCAGGAATTGGAAGAGCGCGAATCCGATCAGAATCAGCTGCTTGTGGACCTCGTCGACGGGCGGGAGAAAGGCGAGGCCGGCGATGAAGAGCAGCCAAACCACGTCGATCCAATCGACGGCCGAGCGCTTGCGGTCGATCATTGCGAGATGAATCTAGCATGAAGAAAGGCGCACGGAGCCTAATTCGCTTAGGCTTCGAGCGAGGACAGCAGGAGTTCGGCTTCGTCAAAGGCCCGGGCGGCGCTGGAATTTGCGCGGCCGCTGGTAGGATCGATCGAGCGGCCAACCAGCAGGATGCTCGGCGAATCCAGGCGAGCGAGCTTCTCGAGCTCGCCGACCGTCGAGAAGCAATAGCGTTCCTCGGGCGCCGAGGCGCGCGAGACGATCGCGGAGGGCATATCGGCGGCGCATCCAGCTGCCAGGAGCTGATCACGGAGGGCGGCGAGATCGTGGCCAGGCATGTAGATGACCAGTGTGGAATCTTCGCGAATGAGCCCGCGCCAATCGGCGCTGTCGGCTTGAGCATCTCCCGCCTGATGATTGGTCACGACCACTACCCGGGCAGCTTTGCGGCGATCGGTAAGCGAGACGCCGAGCGACGCGGCGGCGGCAATACCCGCAGTGATGCCGGGAACGATTTCGTACGGGATGCCGGCCGCTTCAAGCGCGTCGATTTCTTCAGCCAGGCGCCCGAAAATGCCGGGATCGCCGCCCTTGAGCCGAACGACGTCGAGGTTCCGGCGGGCGCCGGCGATCATGCGTTCGTTGATTTCGGTCTGGGTGACGCCTTGAGCGCCGAAGCGCTTGCCGACGCTGGCGACTTCGGCGTGCGGAGCTGCGAGTGCAAGGATTGCCGGGGGCACCAGGTCGTCGTGCAGAACCACTGCGGCATGCGCGATCAGGCGTTGGGCCTTCACCGTCAGCAAGTCGGGGTCGCCAGGACCGGCGCCTACCAGGTACACTTTGCCGACCGCGGACTGCCCGGGTTGCGAGGAGTTTTTCATGGCTGGATGCGCGACCGAAATCCCACATCAGACTACTGGACGGGTAAAGTTCGGTCAAGGTAGCCGAAGGCGGTCCGGGGTGATGGAGGGGCGACCCGGCCGAGTTTCGTGAACCCTCCGGGCCCTTCTACACGTCCAAGAACTGTGGAAAAATAGCTCTACGGGGAAAGTATGTCCGAACCGACTGGGTTGGGTGTGGAGAATCGTGTATCGACCGAGACGCCGAGTGCGAACGACAACGGGCGGGGCCGCGTCTGGGGCTGGGTGTTGCTGCTGCTGGTGATCGTGGGCGGCGTGATCGCTTACCAGCTGCATGCGCGATCGCAGGCGGCGTCGAAGGACACCGGCAGCACGACAGCGCTATCGGTGGGCGTGTCGACGGTCGAGAAGAAGGATATGCCCTACTACCTCAGCGGGCTCGGGAGCGTGACGGCATTTAATACCGTGACGCTGCACACCCGCGTTGACGGCCAGCTGATGGACGTGAACTTCAAGGAAGGGCAGTTCGTGCGCGCCGGGGATGTGCTCGCGACGATCGACCCGCGGCCGTATCAGGTGGCCCTGGATCAGGCGCAGGGCCAGCTATCGAAGGATCTGGCGTCGCAGGCGGACGCGAAAGTGGATTTGGGTCGTTACCAGCAGCTCTGGCAGGAAGGTGTCGTGCCGCGGCAGCAGCTCGATACGCAGCAGGCGACCGTCGGGCAGTTTGACGGCGCGATCCAGTCCGACAAGGCGCAGATCGACAACGAGAGATTGCAGCTGACCTATTGCAAGATCACTTCGCCGATCGATGGGCGCGTGGGGCTGCGGCTGGTCGATCCGGGAAATATCGTACACGCGGCGGATACGAACGGAATGTTGGTAATTACCCAGGTGCAACCGATCTCGGTGATCTTCACTTTGCCCGAGGACAATATTCCGGAAGTGATCTCCGTGATGAAGAAGCGTCCGATGACAGTGCAGGCTTACGGGCGCGACAACAAGCAGCTGCTGGCCACCGGCAAGCTGCTGACGCCGGATAACCAGATCGATCCGACCACCGGCACGCTGCGATTCAAGTCGGAGTTTACGAATCAGGACTCGTCGCTGTGGCCCAATCAGTTTGTAAATATCCGGTTGTTCCTCGACGTGCGGCGGAACGCGATTTTGGTGAACTCTGCGGCAATACAAAAAGGCGCGCAGGGGGCGTTCGTGTATGTCGTGGATGCGAACAACCAGGCGCAGGTCCGCCAGGTGCAAGTCGATTTCACCGAAGGAAACTCCACGATCGTTTCGAAGGGGTTGAGCGCGGGCGAAATCGTCGTCGTCGACGGAGCGGAGAAGCTTCAGTCCGGCTCCGCCGTCGAACCCCACGGGTCCAACCCCACTCGAACGTCCTCGAATAACCCGAGCGGGCTTGCTCCGTGAGCATTTCCGGGCCGTTCATCGTACGCCCGGTCGCGACGGCGTTGCTGATGGTCGGTGTTCTGCTGGCAGGAGCGGTGGGCTATCTCCAGCTTCCCGTTTCAGCGCTTCCTCAGGTCGATTACCCGACGATTCAGGTGCTGACATTTTATCCCGGCGCGGGTCCGGACGTGATGGCGTCGTCGGTGACCACCCCGCTTGAGCGTCAGTTCGGCGAAGTGCCCGGCCTTACGCAGATGACCTCCACGAGCTCGTTCGGCGGATCGCTGATCACCCTGCAGTTTGACCTGAAGGAGGATATCGACGTCGCGGAGCAGGAAGTGCAGGCCGCTATCAATGCGGCGACCACGTATCTGCCGAAAGATCTGCCGAATCCTCCGGTTTACAGCAAGGTGAATCCCGCAGACACGCCGATTCTGACGCTCGCTCTGATCTCCGACACGTTGCCGCTGGCGAAAGTGGAGGACTACGCGGACACGAATCTGGCCCAGAAAATCTCGCAGCTCTCCGGCGTCGGCCTGGTGACGATCAGCGGGGGCCAGAAGCCGGCCGTGCGCGTCCGCGCCAATCCCACGGCGCTGGCCTCCTACGGAATGAGTCTGGAGGATTTGCGCACGGCCCTGGGCAACGCGAACGTCGATCAGGCGAAAGGCACGCTGAACGGCCCGCGCCTGCAATTCACGATTCAGGACAACGACCAGCTTCTGACCAGCGAAACGTACCGCCCGCTGATCGTGGCTTACAAAAACGGCGGCCCGGTGCGTCTATCGGACGTGGCCGACGTCGACGACGGCGCGGAAAACGACACTCAGGCCGCGTGGATGAATACACAGCCTGCCGTCATCCTGAACATTCAGCGCCAGCCGGGCACCAACATTATCGGCGTGGCCGACAGCATCAAGACACTGCTGCCCCGCTTGCAGGCGTCGCTGCCCAGCGCGATTCACGTGACCATCCTCACCGACCGGACGGTCACGATTCGCGCGTCGGTAAAAGACGTTCAGTTCGAATTGATGCTCACAATCGCGCTGGTCGTGATGGTCATGTTCCTGTTCCTGCGGAGCGTCGCGGCCACGGTGATTCCGAGCGTCGCCTTGCCGCTTTCGATCGTCGGCACTTTTGGCGTGATGTATCTGGTCGGCTACAGCCTCGACAACCTCTCGCTGATGGCGCTGACGATCTCGACCGGTTTCGTAGTGGACGACGCGATCGTGATGATCGAAAACATCACGCGCTATATCGAGGAAGGGTATTCGCCGCTGGAAGCCGCGCTGAAGGGGTCGGAGCAAATCGGCTTCACGATTCTCTCACTGACTGTATCGCTGATCGCCGTGCTGATCCCGCTGTTGTTCATGGGAGATATCGTCGGCCGGCTGTTCCGGGAATTCGCCGTCACGCTCGGCGTCACGATCCTGGTTTCCGCGTGCGTGTCTCTGACATTGACGCCGATGATGTGCGCCAAGCTGCTGCATCGCGAGACGGGCGCGAAGCACAACCGCTTCTACGACGCGTCAGAAAACTTCGTCAACCGCCTGATTGCATTCTACGACCGCACACTGCAAGTCATCCTGCGCCACCAGACGTCGACGCTGGCCGTGACCGTGGGCACGCTCTTGCTGACGATCGCGCTTTTTTATTACGTGCCCAAGGGGTTTTTCCCGGTGCAGGACACCGGTGTAATTCTCGGCATCTCCGACGCCGGGCAGTCCATTTCGTTCACGGACATGGCCCAACGCCAGCAAGCGCTCGCCGCGGTGATCCTGAAAGATCCCGACGTTGTGAGTTTGTCGTCGTTCATCGGTGTGGACGGCACGAACATGACGCCGAACAGCGGCCGCATCCAGATCAATCTGAAACCGCGCGAAAGCCGCAGTGACTCCGCCGCGGACATCATTCGCCGTCTCCAGCCGCAGGTGGCGCAGGTGGAGGGCATCACCCTGTTCATGCAGCCGATACAGGACCTGAGCATCGAGGACCGGGTCAGTCGCACGCAGTATCAATATTCGGTCGAGGATGCCGACGCCAAAGAGCTGGCCGAGTGGGCGCCGAAGCTGGCGGCGAAAATCGGCGCGCTGCCCGAAGTGCGCGACGTCGCCACCGACGAGCAGAATCAGGGACTGCAGGCAAATCTGGTGATCGACCGCGACACCGCCGCGCGCCTGGGGATTTTGCCCGTACAGATCGACAACACGCTCTACGACGCCTTCGGCCAGCGCCAAGTCTCCACGATGTTCACGCAGCTGAATCAATATCATGTGGTTCTCGAAGTGGACCCGCGATTCCAGCAGAATGCCGACGCGCTGAAGGATATTTACGTGAAGTCGTCGAACGGAACGCAGGTGCCGCTGACCGCGTTCACGCACCTGGAGCAGAAAACTTCGGTGCTGGCGGTGAACCATCAGGGCCAGTTCCCGGTAGTCACTCTGTCGTTCAATCTCGCGCCAAACGCTTCGCTTGGCGACGCCGTCAATGCAATCAAGAAAGCCGAACGGGACATCAATCTTCCGCTTTCGGCGCACGCGAGCTTTCAGGGGATGGCGCAGGCGTTTCAAGCTTCGCTGGCCAACGAGCCGTTGCTGGTCCTGGCCGCACTGATCACGGTGTACATCGTTCTCGGCGTGCTCTATGAAAGCTACATTCACCCGATCACCATACTCTCGACTCTACCGTCCGCCGGCGTGGGTGCGATCCTGGCCCTGCTGATCTGCCGGACGGACTTCAGCGTGATCGCACTGATCGGCATCATTCTGCTGATCGGCATCGTGCAGAAAAACGCGATCATGATGATCGATTTCGCACTCGACGCCGAACGCAAGGAAGGCAAATCGCCGCGCGAGGCCATCTACCAGGCCTGCCTGCTGCGTTTCCGGCCCATCATGATGACCACGATGGCCGCGCTGCTCGGCGGCGTTCCGCTCGCGCTCGGCACCGGTACGGGATCGGAGCTTCGCCGACCGCTGGGCATCAGCATCGTCGGCGGGCTCCTGATCAGCCAGGTGCTCACGCTCTACACGACTCCGTGCGTGTACCTCTGGTTCGATCGTCTGGCGCGACGCCTGGTGCGCAATCACGCGGTCAATGCGGCGGAATCGGAAGCCACCGCGGACTGAGGAGCGCGCGTCAACGAGCATGAATCTTTCCGCGCCATTCATTCGCAGGCCAATCGCAACGTCGCTGCTGACTGCGGGAGTCTTAATGGTCGGCGCGGTCGCGTACCGCCTGCTCCCGGTGGCTGCGCTGCCGCAAGTGGAATTCCCCACGATTTCGGTTTCCGCGGCGCTTCCCGGCGCGAGCCCTGAAATCATGGCGTCTTCCGTCGCTACGCCGCTCGAGCGCCAGTTCGGAAAAATCGCGGGCGTCAAGGAAATGACCTCGAGCAGCCTGGCCGGGTCGACTTCCATCACTCTGCAATTCGACCTCAACCGCGATATCGATGCGGCTGCGCGCGACGTGCAGGCTGCCATCAATGCGTCATCGGGCCAGCTGCCCGCGAATTTGCCGAGCCTACCGACGTACTGGAAATTCAATCCCGCCGATTCGCCGATTCTCGTCCTCGCCGTGCGTTCCGACGTGCTACCCCTGAGCGAGCTCTACGACGTGTCCGATTCGATCATCGGGCAAAAGCTTTCGCAGATCCGCGGCGTGGGCCAGGTGCAGATCGGCGGCAGCGCCCGCCCTGCGGTTCGCATCGAGCTGAATCCTTCCGTCCTCGCGAAATACGGCATCGCGCTCGACGACGTCCGCACGGCCATGAGTCTGGTGAATTCCAACGAGCCGAAAGGCAGCTTGTCGAACGGGTCGGTGCGCTGGACGCTCACCGACAATGATCAACTCTTCGACGCCGACCATTACCGCAGCCTGATCGTCGCCTATAACAACGGCGCGGCCGTGCGCCTCGGCGACGTGGCTACGGTCGAGGATTCCGTCGAGGATGTCCACACCGCCGGCCTTGAGAACGGGAAACAGTGCATCGTGCTGCAGGTCTACCGCCAGCCGGGCGCGAACATGGTTGACACCGTCAGACGTATCCGCGCGGCACTGCCGTTGATTCAGGCGTCGATTCCAGCGGCAATCGAGCTGGTGATGTCGGTCGACCGCACGGTCACGATTCGCGCGTCGGTCAATGACATTCAGATCACGCTGCTGATCACGGTGGTGTTGGTGATTCTGGTGATCTTCGTTTTTCTCCGGAATGTGGGGTCCACGGTGATTCCGGCCATCGCCTTACCTGTGTCGCTCATCGGCACATGCGGCGCCATGTATCTGCTGCACTATTCGATCGATAATCTCTCGCTGATGGCGCTCACGATCTCGACCGGTTTCGTGGTCGATGACGCGATCGTGGTGATCGAAAACATCACGCGGTACCACGAAATGGGACTTTCGTCCCTCCAGGCGGCGCTGCGGGGTGCGCGCGAGATCGGATTCACGGTTCTTTCCATGAGCGCGTCGCTGGTCGCCGTCTTCATCCCGATTCTCTTGATGGGTGGCATCATTGGTCGCCTGTTCCGCGAATTTGCCGTGACACTGAGCCTGGCCATCGGGCTGTCTCTGGTCGTGTCACTCACCACCACGCCGATGATGTGCGCCCGGTTCCTGCGGCCGGTCGAGAAAGAAGGCCACAATTGGATGTACCGCCTGAGCGAGCGCGGTTTCAACAGCCTCGCTGCGGCCTACGACAGGGGATTGCGATGGGTTCTCAATCATCAGGCTCTCACCCTCGGTGTGACCATCGCCACGGTGTGCCTCAACGCCGTTCTGTTTGTCATCATTCCCAAGGGATTTTTCCCGCAGCAGGACACCGGCTTGCTCAACGGATCGATTCAGGCTTCGCAGGACGTTTCCTTTGACGCGATGCGCGTCAAACAGCGCCAGTTTAGCGAAATCGTAATGCACGATCCCGCCGTGGACAGCATTACGGCGTTTGTCGGCGGCGGCGCGATCAATACCGGTCGCATGTTCATCGGACTGAAACCGCTTTCGCAACGCAAAATCACCGCCGATCTGGTGATCCAACGGCTGCGCAAAAAACTTGCTGTCGTGCCTGGCGCCACGCTCTATATGCAGGCGATTCAGGATATTCGCGTCGGCGGCCGACAGAGCAACTCGCAATATCAGTACACACTCGAGGATGAAAACCTGGACGAGCTGCAATCCTGGGCGCCGCGCATGCTCGCCAAGATCAAAGACCTGCCAGAGCTGCGCGATGTTTCCACCGATCAGCAGGACCAGGGCTTGCAGGCGCGCCTGGTGATCGATCGCGATACGGCCTCGCGGCTGGGTATTAGCACGCAGACGCTAGACGACACTCTCTATGACGCCTTCGGCCAGCGGCAGGTCGCCACCGTCTATACGCAGCTCAACGAATACCATCTGGTGATGGAGGTTGGTCCACAATTTCAGCAAAACCCCGATTCACTCAAGGGTATCTATCTGAAGTCATCGAGCGGCACGGCCATTCCGCTCGACGCGGTTTCGCATTTCGAGCCTCGCACTTCGGCGCTGGCCGTGAACCACCAGGGCCAGTATCCCGCCGTCACGCTTTCATTCAACCTCGCGCCGGGAACTTCGCTGGGTGACGCCGTAACCGCCGTGACCGCATCGGCGCGAGAGATCGGATTGCCGCCTTCGATTCGCGCCACGTTTCAAGGCACGGCGCAGGCGTTCCAGTCGTCGCTGAAGAACGAACCACTTCTGATTCTCGCGGCGCTCATCGCGGTCTACATCGTTCTCGGCATGCTGTATGAAAGTTACATCCACCCGATCACGATCCTTTCGACACTTCCTTCGGCCGGTGTCGGCGCGATTCTGGCGCTGCTGCTGTGTCGGCTCGATCTGAGCGTGATCGCGATTATCGGCATCATCCTGCTGATCGGCATCGTGAAGAAGAACGCGATCATGATGATCGATTTCGCGCTCGACGCCGAACGCAGGGAAGGCAAATCACCGCGCGATGCAATCTATCAGGCCTGCCTGTTGCGCTTCCGGCCGATCATGATGACTACCATGGCCGCTCTGCTCGGCGGATTGCCGCTCGCGCTCGGGACGGGTACGGGCTCGGAATTGCGGCGTCCGCTCGGCATCAGCATCGTCGGCGGCCTGATCGTCAGCCAGATGCTCACACTTTTCACCACGCCGGTCGTGTACGTTTACATGGATCGGCTGCGCCTGTGGATTGCCGGCCCAAAACGGGCAGGCATTCCCGCGCGACGCGGCGGGCCGGCGCGACCGGATTATCGACCCTCCTCGTTGCCCGATTCCTCCCTCGGCTAGACCCCGGGGGTACTTTCAGCTCCTTGAATACAGCATCTGCCGTATGCCTATCGGGCGCGATCTCCCGTATCTTGAATGGGTGATTGAACTTCGCGGCGCCTGGCGATTGCAAAAAGTACAGGGAACCGAAAAATGTCCTCGACAGAACCGCCTGGCGGGCCGCGAAGTAGCTGAAATCAAACGACATAAAAACAAGTTGGATGGAAGAGGGCGTGCTTATCTCCAGTGTAGCGGCCACGTCGCCGTTCGAGGTGTGTGATGCGGAAGATTGTTTTAACAGTGACTACGGTCGTTTTGCTCTACGCCATCGCGGTGGGCGCCGCTCCCGTGGCGACCCGTCCCTCCGCGATTTCCGCTGCCGCGAGGCAGGACACTCCGTCCGCGCGGGATCGGCAGCCGGAAATCCGGGTTTTTCTCGGCACGATTACGAAAACCGGGAATCAGTTTGTCTTCAGTGACGCCGTCAATAAGAGTTCCTATCAGCTCGATGACCAGGAGACTGCCAGCAAGTTCGACGGAAAGAAGGTGAAAGTGACCGGCACACTCGACGCTTCCAACAACATTATCCGCGTCCAGAGTATCGAAGCCACCGCCTGATCTTCCGTGCACTGAACCGGCAACGCGGAATGCGGTCCGCTTCCTTGTTCGGTGGCTTGAATACAATCGTAGCGGAATTCTAGAGGGGACATATCGTGAGACTCAGCCTCCGGTTGATCCTTTTCCTGGTCGTCGGCATCAGCCTCGTCACGTTCATTATTTCCCGGAACGAAGTGCGCGCCGAAAAGCGAGGACTGCGCCAGGATCTTGAGCGCCGCGCCGAGATTTTCGCCGAAAGTCTCGAAGAAATTATCGAACCGGCCATCGAACATGACTCCAAGTCGCAGTTGCGTCGGATCGTCGAACGTTTTGAGAACCGCCAGCAACTGGCCGGAGTGATCGTGTATGGCGCCGACGGTCATGTGCTGGCCGAAAGCTCCAGCCTGGAATCCGATTTCACTCCGCCGCCCCTGCCACTGGATCGCATTCACAAGGATGGGCAGCCCGTCAGCGAATTTCTGAAAATAGGCGACAAGCCGATCCATGCGTATTACCTCCCGCTCACCGGCGAAGCGGGCATGACCGGCGTTCTCGGTATCTTTCATGATGCGAGCTTCATCGAGACGCAGAGCGCACGCATCTGGCGCGAAACGGTGTGGCACGTTATCGCGCAGGTCCTGCTGGTCGTGCTCGTTACCGTAGCGATCATTCGCTGGACGATCGTGCTGCCGATTTCGCGCACGGCGCAGTGGATGCGCGATCTGCGCGGCGGGCGCGTGCAGCCCCGCCCGGAACTGCCGAAGGAGGATTTCCTGGGTCCTTTTTCGCAGGAAGTCGTGAATTTTGCGCGCAGCCTGAACGAAGCGCGTGCGGCGGCGGAGGAAGAAGCACGTCTACGCGAGACCGGCGAGTCCTTGTGGACGCCCGAGCGATTGCGCGCCAGCATCCAGAACAAACTTCGCGGCTCGCTGTTCGTGGTGTCCAATCGCGAGCCCTACACGCACCTGCATCGCGGAAAAAATATCGAGGTGTCCGTCCCGGCGAGCGGCCTGGTCACCGCGCTGGAACCGATTCTGAGAGCGTGCGACGGTACGTGGATCGCTCACGGCTCGGGCGACGCCGATCGCGAGACGGTCGACAAGCACGATCGCCTGCGCGTGCCACCCGACCGGCCCGAGTACACGCTGCGGCGCGTCTGGCTGACCAAGGAAGAAGAGGGCGGCTATTACTACGGCTTCGCCAACGAAGGGCTCTGGCCCTTGTGCCACATCGCACACACGCGCCCGACGTTCCGCACCTCCGATTGGCAGGCGTATCAGGCGGCCAACCGGAAATTCGCCGACGCTTTGCTCGAAGAGCTTGAGGGAGCCGAGCACGCACTCGTGCTGGTGCAGGATTATCATTTCGCACTGCTGCCGCGGATGGTCAAGGAGGCCCGGCCGGACGTGCGCGTCGCGATTTTCTGGCATATCCCGTGGCCGAACCCGGAGGCATTTGGAATTTGCCCCTGGCAGCGCGAACTGCTCGATGGATTGCTCGGCGCGGACCTGGTGGGCTTTCACACCCAGGCCCACTGCAACAATTTTCTCGAGACCGTCGATGCGGCTCTTGAGTCGCGCATCGAGTGGGAGCGATTCGCAGTGAAACGCCATGACCACGTTACGCTGGTCCGTCCGTTTCCGATCAGCGTCGATTTCCGGGAGGCCCAACGCGAGGTCGGCGAGGCCTCTCCCTCCGCGTACGATCTGCGCGCATCGCTGCTGAAAAAGCTCGGAATCCAAGCCAGCTTCCTCGGTGTGGGCGTTGATCGCGTCGATTACACCAAAGGATTGATCGAACGCTTCCACGGCGTCGAGCGATTCCTCGAACGATGGCCGGCATACCGGGGAAAATTTACATTCGTGCAGATCGGCGCACCGAGCCGGACGACGATTCCGCGCTACCATGATTTCCTGGCCGAGGTTGAAGCCGAAGCGGCGCGCATCAACGGCCGGTTCATGGACGGGAACTGGAAGCCCATCGCGTTGCTGACGCGGCACCACAGCCACGAGGAAATCCTGCCCTACTACCGCGCCGCAGATTTCTGCATGGTCACGTCCCTGCATGACGGCATGAACCTGGTCGCCAAGGAGTTCGTGGCATCCCGCGACGACGGCGAAGGGGCCTTGATCCTGAGCCAGTTCACCGGCGCCATCCGCGAACTCCGCGACGCGCTGATCGTAAACCCCTACGACATCGATCAACTGGCCGATGCCATCAGGGTTTCACTCGAAATGGACGCCGACGAACGGGCCATGAGAATGCGCAGGATGCGCCACACCGTGCGTGAAAACAACGTCTATCGCTGGGCCGGAAATCTGATCTCGGAACTGTCCGAAATACGGACGGACGAAGCCGAGCCCACCGTTGCGGAACGGGCGCAAAAGTATGCGTAGCGTACGAAGCCCTAATTCAACAGCTGCTGCTAGGTCCCTGGTCGCGGAGGAGGGCGACGCGACGGAGATCGGATTTGAGCGCCCGCCGAGCCGGCTGGTGGTGACGACTCGCAAGATGAATGAATCGCGAGACCCGGCGCTTTCGGCTTTTCGCAATTGGCCGAAGATTCGCGCGCGGCTTCGGGCGGCCAAACGCTGGGCGTTTTTTCTGGATTTCGACGGCACTTTGGTGGATTTGAGGCGCCGTCCCGGCGATGTGCGCATGTCGCGGGCCGCAAAGCTGGTGCTGAAGCGGCTTGCGGGGCACGAAAATACGCAGGTTGTTATCATCAGCGGCCGAAAGCGCAACAATGTGCGTGAACTCGTGTCCTTGAGCGCGCTTCAGTATTTCGGCGTACACGGCGGAGAACGCGAGGGTGAATCCGTCGTGCTAAGTGCGAAATCGAAACACGCGCTCGAAGGCGCCAAGCGGGTAGCGCAACAGGCGCTCAAGTCGATTCCCGGCGTCTGGATCCAGGACAAAGCGCTCAGTATCGCAATCCACTATCGCGAGTCCGACCGAAGTTCAGCCCGCCTTGCGGCAGAGTTTCTAGCCGGTCTGCTGGAACCCTGGGGAGATGCGCTGCACATCCTGAACGGCAGCCGAGTGTGGGAAATATTACCGCGGGAAATCCCCGGAAAATTCACGGCGGTGGACGAGGTGTTGGGCGCGGATCGGCCAGCCACCGCCGTCGTGTACATCGGCAACGACGGGACGGATGAAGTGGCATTCGCCGCGCTGCCGGACGATATTACCATTCGCGTCGGACGCGAGCCGCAGACCCATGCGCGTTATTTCGTGCGCACGCCCGCAGAAGTGCTGCGTTTGCTGGCGCGAATGGAAAAAGTGCTGCCGTGATCGCGAGAGCGACGGAGGCGTTTCCGTTTGCAACGGCGTCTTATCTTTGGTCCGCGCGGGCCGCGCTAAAGGCCCGCACCGCTGTGGTACAATTTCTTCGCGGTAGCCCCAAGCTGTTCTCGCTGATCGGTGCGCCCGTAGCTCAGCTGGATAGAGCGTCTGGCTACGAACCAGAAGGTCGGGAGTTCGACTCTCTCCGGGCGCGCCATTTTTTTCGGCGATATGCCAGAATGGCGGCTGAAGCAATCTCCTCGGATCGACCTAACCTTGGAATGAAACGGGCTTAAGCTAGGGCTGGCCGTAGACTCTTAGCGATCGCGCGATGGTCGCGAGGCGCCGGTCGGTGCTCCAAAGCAATACGGCTCCCAATACCGCCGACGCCAACAAATGTACATCAACCCAGCCAATACCCCGACCCATGAGGCGATGTCGCTCGACGAAACCGATCACTTCATCATTCTCGACGACCGGTACGGACGGCAATCTTCGGAGTAACTGCAGGATCTCAGAGCGGCGAATTATGGAACCGCATGCCAATTCGCCGATGACAAAAGGATGGCACTGAACGTCTTCGCGATGAAGAAGCGATACGAGCCCGGGCTGCCTATGGCGAAAGTGCTCCACCCAGATCGAAGTATCAACAAGCATTAATGGCTCGCCGCGGGGGACCGATGGCGTCGTCGTCGAATTTTCCGCAGACCCGGTTCGCTGCCGCCTAGTGCTGCGAGCCTCTTAGCACTTTCACGGGCGACCAGGGCCTCCAGTCCGGCGTGAATCACCGCAGTTTTCTCCGTGATACCGATGAGCCGTGCCGCTTGCTTGAGCAGGTCATCGTTAATGTTCAGAGTTGTTCTCATATGCATGAGTATGCATCATTCATGCATACGTTTTACAGGCAAAAGTGTAGAACACAATACTTTTCGATCGGACTCTTGCCGGATGGGAGGAGCGTTTCCCAAGTATCCATTCTGAGAGGGCGTCGGGCTCGTTTCGCTTCTTGCGGCTCTTAGGATCGCTCGCGAGTCCTTTGCCGGTCGCGCCTACTCGGGCATCGCCGGCGCCCGTATGCAAGTGTTTGGAACTCACGGCAGGTCGACGAAATCCCGCTTTTCACGCTGCTTAGGTTACAACGCAAACGTATGCGTATTGTCTTCGCGACAGGTCCAAAAGAAAGCGCAATTTCCATTTGCGTGTTTCGGTAACATGAAGCTGTAGGGCTTTCCTCGATTGCTTCGAATTGGTGGTTCACCAGAGGTGTGATTGGCCGAGCTATGGACGTAGACAGGGGCAAAGTAAATTCCGGGTTCTCGCGACGTGGCATTGCCATGCAGCGTGATCTGCTCGTTCTGCTCGGCATGCTGCTCGTCGCCGCTGTTTTCGTGCGGTTCTTCGACACGGGCTCTCTCGCACAGTGGGTCGCATTGCACAAGGACACGAAAATAGATGAAGTCATCGTGGCAGCGTTCGTGCTGGCCATTGGAATGACGGTCTTTTCCATTCGCCGCTCGATTGAGCTCACCAACCAGATGAGGGAATACAAGCGGCTGCATGAGGAAATGAAAAAACTTAGCCGCGAGTCCGCGCTCCTGGGGGAGTTGAGCGATTTGCTGCAGTCGTGCCTTTCGCCCGAGGAAGCCCATAGGCTCATCGTCGAACACTCCCAACTTTTGTTTCCGGGATCCTCCGGCGCGGTCTGCGTGACGGCCAGTTCGCGCGACATGGTCGAGGCCGTGGCTCGCTGGGGCGAGCCGGCGCTCGCAGAGCGCCATTTCGCCCCGGGAGACTGCTGGGCGTTACGTCGCGGGCGGATCCACTGCCTCAGTCACGAAAATCCATCGCTCAACTGCGCGCATCTGGGTCAGGCGCGGCCGGGGTACGCCATCTGTGTTCCGATGATGGCGCACGGGGAAGCGTTGGGAGTCTTGTACATCGATAGCGGCCGAAAAGAAAACACCGACGGCGGCATCCCTTCGAAAGAACAGCTCGACTCGCAAGCGCGTTTGGCGCGCATCTTCGCCGAACATGTCGCGCTCGCGCTGGCTAACCTGAACTTGCGCGAGGTCTTAAGGGCGCAATCCATTCGCGATCCGCTCACCGGGCTTTTCAACCGACGCTACATGGAGGAGTCGCTTGAGCGGGAACTGCGCCGAGCCATCCGCCGAAAATCGCCCCTCGGCATCTTGATGATCGACGTGGATCACTTTAAACGATTCAACGACAGCTTCGGCCACGAAGCCGGTGACGCGCTGCTAAAGGAACTGGCCAGGATTCTGAAAGGCCACTTTCGGGGAGAGGATATCGTGTGCCGATATGGAGGCGAGGAATTCACGGTCATCCTGCCTGACGCAGATCTGATCTCGACGCAAGAACGCGCGGAAAACCTTCGCGAAACCGCCAAGAGTCTGATCGCACAGTATCGCGGACAGGCGCTCGACCGGGTTACACTTTCCGTTGGTGTCTCCGCCTATCCTGTGAAAGGCAGCAGTTCGGAACTTCTGCTGCGTGCCGCGGACGCGGCGCTCTATCGCGCAAAGGAAGAAGGCCGCGACCGAGTCGAGGTCGCCTAAGGACACAAACACGGCGCAACACCGCCGCCGTGCATCCATCGGGTGTCGGTGTCCGGACAGATGATTATTAGCGCTTATCCCCGCCGCCCACATGGCCGCGCCCATCACGCACTTCGTTGCCTTTGAAATGGGCTACCTTATCGACGCGCTTTGAAGGTTCGGGCTTGTCTCCCACGTGTGGTGCGGGCCCTTTATAGCCGTGGTCGGGGTGAAAATGGTTATTTACGTGGCCTCGGAAGTTGTCAGGGCCATGAAACCAGGGGCCGGCGCCGATAAAAACACCGCCTGTAAACCATTCCGGGCCGTAGTAGCCATACGGAGCGCAGCCATAGGGAGCGGTGTCATAGTAACCGTAGGGGCAATCAGGCGCGGCTCCAACGCTGACTCCAACGCTGACCTGCGCTTGTATTTTGGGAGCAGTCGCGGTGAAGCAAAACCCAACGAAAGCAGCCAGGGCCAGACATTTGAATCGGCTCATAAAGTATCCTCGCTATCTCGATTTTCGTAAGGCGGTCGGGAACGGCCTCGTTAGCGGTGCATAGACGAAGCGCCGCGACTTCGAGTGATAGGTTAGCGACGGCGGGGTGCCGTCTACAATACAGTCTTCTTGGTATCAATTAGGATCTCGCCAACGGAGGTCGCCCACTCTCTTAGATAGAATAGCTTTTAGGCAAGAACGCGGGTCGACGAATGCGGAGAAGTCTCGCGTGTCGCGTGCGTGGTCGTGGCGGGCGGTTGATGCACGAGTCGCGTTCTACCGAGCAGGGATGCGTCGACAGATTCCAGAAAACGCTGACGCCGTCAAGCGTACTAACTGAAGGACATGATCGTGCGTGGACTGGAGAAACAGGGGTCCGGAGTGCAAGGGATCTCCGTAAGAACTTACGGGTGATTTGCTCCTGGCGTGCCCATGGCCATATAAGCTTGCTGGAGCTGCCAAGTTTGAGTCTCAACAAACTCGAGCGCCCCGTCGAGCAGGCTGTCGCCATCTAGTGAGAAACCCATGTTTTTTCGGATAAGGTCGTTTGCGGGGGCGTCAAACCCTTCACGCAGCAAAGCCGCATACCGTTTCTCGAACTCCTTCGGATCCGCCTCGCTCATCTCGTAAAGCTTGCAAGCAACAAGACCGGCGTACAAGTAGCTGACCAAATAAAGCGGATCCCTGATCAACAGCAGTTTGCTCATCCAGTTCAGCCGAAGCAGGGGCTCTTGAGGCGCGAAAAGTTCATACTGTGCGAGAATCTCGCCGTTCAGTTTGTCGATGTCGTCGGCGTTGCGAATGGTACCAGCTGCCACGCCGTCATAGAGACCTTGTTCGAGTGTCCCCTCTTCAGCTGAAGTGAATATCTGAAACGTGACTTCATCCAGCAGGCGCTCCTGATAGTAGGCCCTCTCCTGCGGTGTGGCGCTTTCCTTTTCAAGTTCATGCCAGAGCAGCAATTCGTTGAAAATGGCATAGGCTTCCACGAGGAAGTTGGGACCATCTGCGTAGTACGGCGAAACGCCGGCGTCATTCATCAGTTTGCGATGGATTGCGTGGCCGCCCTCATGAATGATCGCATCTATCGAATTGAGATCGCCATCGAAACTGTCCACGTATAACGAAACCGGGGCGCCCGAGCGCCCTACGGAGAAACCTCCAGGCTGCCGTCTCGTTCCTCCTGCAAGGTCCAGTGCTCCATTTGCCGGGGTCATCAACCACGCGAACTGTGTCGCGTACTCGTTGCCAAGGGGCGTTACCGCATGCACCATCACTTGCTGTGCCTGCTCAAAACTTAAGGACGGGGGAGCGTACCCCGAAGACATTCCCATATCCCAACTGTGAACGTCCCGGACGCCGGTCAATACGGCCACGCGGGCAGCGCGGACGCGCTGATACTGCTGCAACACCCCAGCGTGCTGCTGGACCGACTGGAGCATGGCTTTCACCTGCTCCTCGGAGAGTTGTAAACGGCTTGCATACTTTCGGGCGGGCGCGCTCGGATACTTGCGCGCTTTTGCCAAAGCCGTCTCCATACGCACCGTGTCGAGGAGCGTGGCTGCAATCAGTTCACGATGGGGCTGGTAGGCTTCCATGCGCGCCCGAAAGGCTGCTTCGCGGAGACTACGGTCAGGCAGGCTAGACAACTTCTGCGCATCCGATATCGGGTTCAGTGGTCCCATGCTTGTCTGAAGCGGTTTCGCCTCGGCCTTTACTTGACGGACCAGAACGTCATAGCGATCCGACCAACCATCGAGTAGAGGGTCCGCCAGATCACCCAGTAACTTCTGTTCGGAAGGGGGGAGGAGATGCCGCGCATTTTCTTTCGACTGCTGCATCAGAAAACGGTAGGGCGCAAGACGTAGGCGAGAAACGTCTGCGTCGGACAGCGACGTAAACGCCTCTGCCTCCAGCTGCTTTTCGATGAAGGTGCTCACCGCAGCAGCCTGCTTCGCGCTCTGGCTTTGGCATTCGTCGGCCTGCTTGTCCTGCGCATCGTCTGCTGCGCGAAGCTGACAATAATCGTAGTGCCGCATCCATGCCGTCTTCAGGCCGGCGCCCTCATTCAATTGACCGATACTGCCCTCGACCGTCCAGGAGCGGGCATCGAGGAATACGTTCGTCCGATCGATCAGCCGACGGCGTTCCTGCTGCTCGATCTCTGTACTCGGGAAATACCGCGTGAAATCAAGATGGATGCCAATGTCCTGCGTAGCCGGTTCGGATTGTTGCCCCTTTGCCAGCGGGGCGATGACGACGGAGAGAGAAATCAGCATCACCCAAAAAGGGATACGTCGGTGAATCAGGTCGGATCGATACCTCACGCAGTGCAGGTGTTCGGATGGATTTTCAACTCTCCGCGGAGGGTTCAAACGGAAGGAAACGAATCGCCGGGGCGGAGATCGGCGAACACCATAGCCTGTTTCGCGAAGTACATAACCCGCGGGTAAACGGAGTCGCCCCGCAGGGCCTGGACGCGGAACGGAACCACCCGTGTACTGTGCCATGTCGTACAAAGATTTATAACATATGGCCGGCGCCGAATCCGCCATTCCCTGAGTAATACCAATCAGGAAATTGGTACGGCGACTGCGACAGAGGGCCTAGCTCGGAATTTCGGGTCCGGGGACCAGAACGTCGTGTTTCAACCAAAATCCGACGGACGATCGCCGTCGACGAGCAGATTCGGTGACAGCTGGCGACGAAACAACCGGGAACTCAAAACCGTCAATTCTGTGTGGTGAGGAAATGATACCCTTCCGTTCATTGCGAACTCCAATTCCGCGCTCGGTGCGCATCGAGCCCATCAAGGGGAACTAAGTCGTGCATTTCGGTGTCCCAAGAGAGAGGCTTAGGCTCATCCGACGCACCCTGACCATTCCCGCCGTATTGATCTTGTTTGTTTCTGTTGTCGTGATAGGCGGCGCAGTGAATTCCCGCCGTCAGGCCATGACGTTAATCGAGAAAGTCAGAAACCTAGACACTGCGGCCGATCCGACCTCCGTTTCACGCGCGATGATACGAACGTACAACGACAGATTGGTTTCGCAGACTTGTGAGCGTAATTTTTGCCAGTATCAATTTCTCTTCACCAATGGCGTCCTTTCAAAGCTTCAGATCGTGCCTCAAGCAGAAATTCGAATGTACATAAGCATCGATGCCGGGTCGCTCTCAAACGTCAATGTGGAGTACACGTCTGCGATCTTCAGCGCGAACAGCCCTATCGTGTCCGTTCAAGAGGATTTCTGCGGGAATAGAACGGACATCAGCTGTGCACATTTCGACATGAATCCACATGGACGGGATATTGGTCAGACGTGGAACGGCGACGTCGAATTTGGCCAAAAAGCAACGCGAGAACAGAAGCGAGCCGCGTGGGCCTTGAATTTAAATTGCTTGGCGGCTTTTCGTGGTTGTAAGGACATCAGCCAGCTTCTGCCCACGATCTGGAAGATCACGGGTCCAGGCACTGTAAGTAGTCGCCTGCGGAGTACAGCGGACTCGATCGCGGAGGCTTCACAACCTCTTCCGCAATGACACCTTGTGTGTGACCTGGCCGGGCCTTGCGTGTGGCTGAAAATGAGACCGACGACGGCAGGACGTGCGGGCAAGGGTACGCCGATAAACGGGTAAGAACTTAAGGCTTACTGCCATCGAAATCGCCCAGAACGGTTCCAAAGTCATCCCGCACGACGGTCCACTTCTTTACTTTCAGATTGAGTAGAGCTGCCGTGGCAGTGATTGTTACTCATCATTGGAGTAAACACATCACCTTGACTTCGTCTTAGCTGCGATCTAGAGTGAGGCCCCCTGCGGCAGAATCTGCTGCATTTCGAAGCTGAACCATAGGTTCCAAGCCCTGGGCTTAGGGAGGCTCGTCGGATGTCCCATGGGGTCAGTTTCTCAGCTTTCTCGATATTCCTGGCCATTGCAGCCGTCGGATTCCTGTTCTTGATCGTTAGCTTCGTGTTCGGGGAACTGTTTGGTCACGCCGACGTCGGCGCGCATGGGGGCGACGTACATGGCGATGTCCACGGCATCAGCATTCTCAACCCGCGGGTACTCAGTGTATTCATTACGGCGTTCGGTGGATTTGGAGCCATCGGCGTCCATTTGGGCTACGGGATCGAGATCAGTTCGGGAATCGGCCTGCTCGGAGGACTGATATTCGGAGGCATCATCTACCTGTTTGCCCGCTTTCTCTACGGCCAGCAAGCCTCGAGCGGCGTCGGCGTGGGGGAACTCGTGGGCCGCACGGCGCAGATCAGCGTAGCGATCCCCGCGGGCGGACTGGGCCAGGTTCGCTGTGCCTTGGGTGAAAACGTAGTTGAGAAGCTCGCCCGGACGGTCGATGGCGGAGCAATCCCGGCCCATACGTCAGTGACGATCGAATCTATCGTTGGCGAGACGGTTCTGGTTCGACGCACCGAATAACTCGAAGTTTGACGGAGTAAGAGAATGCCTACTCAGTTCTTTGTTCCCCTCATCGTCATCGTGGTGGTAGTTGCGCTTTTTGTGGCGATGGCGCTTTTCAGCCGCAACTACCTGAAAGTGCCGCCAAACGCCGTGGCCGTCCTGAGCGGGCGCAAGCGCAAAACGGCGGACGGGAAGGTGGTCGGCTACCGCGTCGTGAACGGCGGGGCAACGTTCCGTTTCCCACTGCTCGAGCAGGTGGATTACCTCTCACTCAACGTGTTTACGATTCCCCTCGAGATCAAACGCGCCTACACGCTGAAGGGCGTGCCGATCTCCGTGAAAGCAGTGGCGAACGTCAAGATTAAGAGTGACGACACCTCGCTCCGCGCGGCAGCGGAGCGTTTTCTCGGCATGCCGCCTGACCAGATCCAGAAGGTTATCTTCCAGACTTTGGAAGGCCATCTGCGAGCCATCCTTGGAACGCTGACCGTCGAGGAAGTGAACAGCGACCGGCAAAGTTTCGCCCAGAAGCTCACGTCCGAAGCGGCCCAGGATTTGGAGCGGATGGGCATTGGAGTGGATGTGCTTACCGTTCAGGAGATTAGTGACGAGGAAGGATATCTCGACGCGCTTGGGAAGAAGCGCACGGCCGAAGTCAAGCGCGACGGAACGATCGGCGAGGCCGAAGCCACACGTGATTCGAAAATCAAGTCCGCACTCGCCATGCAGGAAGGTGAAAAAGCAAAGTTCGATTCCGATGCCAACATAGCGGGAGCTCAACGCGAGTTCAACATCAAGCAGGCACAGTTCCTCGCGGAGGTTGAAACGCAAAAAGCCATGGCTGCTCAAGCAGGGCCGCTCGCACAGGCCAAGGCGAGACAGCAAGTCGTGGTCGAAGAAGTGCGTGTCGAAAAGATGCGGACGCAGGAGCAGATCGCCGTCCAGGAACAAGAAGTCCAGCGAAAACAAAAGGAACTTGAGGCCACCGTAATCAAGGCGGCCGAAGCCGATCGACAGGCGGCGATCCTGCGCGCCGAGGCTGCCAAGCAGTCGGCGATTCTCGAGGCGGAAGGCTCAAAGTCCGCTCAGATCGCTCTCGCGGAAGCTCAACAGGAGAAGCTAAGGCAGGAAGGTATGGGACGGGCTGCTGCGGTCGAAGCAGAGGGACGGGCGGAAGCAGCCAAGATCGAAGCCATGGGGCTGGCGCAGGCACGGGCGATCGAAGCGCAAGGTGTGGCGGAAGCTCAGGCTATCCTCAAGAAGGCGGAGGCCTGGAAGCAATTTAACGATGCGGCCAAGCTGCAGACCATCCTCGAGCGGCTCCCGAGCGTTTTGCAGGCGTCCGCCGGCATTTTCGGGGCGGTGGCCGCCCCACTCGGGAACATCGACAAAGTGGTTGTCATCGAACAGGGGAGCGGAACAAATGGCGATGGAACCGGCGGCATTGGGCGTGTCGCGCACGCCGGACCCGCGTTGGTGTTTGGTCTGCTTCAACAATTACAGGCCCTGGGGCTCGACCTTCCCACTGTCCTCACGCAGCTTGGAATCAATGGCGGAAAGTTGGTCGAGACACCCACCAAGATTGTCGAGAGCAAATCCAACAAGGCGCAGACCTAGACGCGATAGACTGTTCGAGTTCCGCTTCAGGCGAATCCCTTGATGCGCACCTTTCAGCTCAACTCCAGGCTTCAGCGGGGCGACACGGAAGTGCTCGTAATCTGCTGCGGAGATTACCGATTTCAGGGGGCCTTCTACGAATTTCTCAACCAGGGCCTGAACCTGAATGAGAAATACGACCTCATGGTCATTCCCGGCGGCCCGCTGAGTTTAACTCTCGTCGAGTATCTGCCGAAGTATTCATGGGCCAGCTGGAAATGGTTCCGATTCTTCGTGGAAAAACACGGGATTCGACGGCTCATCCTGATTCAGCATCAGGATTGCGCTTGGTACAAGGCCATGCCCCTTCACTTGCACGCCTCTGCCGAACCGCGTGAGCGACAAGAACAGGATCTCGGGCGGGTAACTGCCACGCTGAAGAGAGATTTTCCGGATTTGACGGTGGAACTCTACTACGCCGGATGGGACGCAGACGATCGGATTACGATTGATACGATCCCGGCCTGACGCCGACCCCTTTGGTGGATGCCAACGTGGGTCCGACCCAGAAACATCGGTTGCACGACGTAGTGGCAACATCGGTGACATCCTCGGCCCGAACGGGAGAAGCTACCGGATGGCCGTTAGGGGTTCAAGATTTTCATAAAGGGTCTCTCCAGATCAGAACAAGCTCGCCAAGCCGGAAAGCGTGGGGAGCGGGGGTCTGAAATAGGAAGAAAGGAGGAAAAATGCCGAAAGGATACTGGATCTCATTATATCGCTCCGTATCAAACCCGGAGGCGTTGAGAGAGTACGGAAAAATCGCGGGACCTGCTCTGACGCAGGCCGGCGGACGTGTGCTGGTGCGTGGCGAAGCGGCGGTGGCGTATGAAGCGGGGACTCGGGGGCGTGTTGTGGTCATCGAGTTTGATAGCGTGGAGAAGGCCATTGCGGCTCACGATAGCGACGCATATCAAGCAGCCCTCAAGTTGATCGCTGGCGCCGTGGATCGAGACATGCGCATCGTTGAGGGAATCGAGTAGCTCATTCTAGTTCGCGGATTGATTACACGAGCTTCCTGGCAGCGCCACCGCGTCGAATCCAGCCCCCGGTTTGTCTTCAAACGGAGATCGCCCCCGCCGCCGGAAGGCCGACACGTTTCAACAAGTCGTCGAATCGAGGGTCGCTGCGCAAATCGTCCATGCTCGGGTCGATGTGAAGATAGATGAGCCAGTGACATCGCTCGTCCCAGGATTTCTCCAAGCAGTCCATGGCGCGGTCGTTGTCTCCCAGGCCAATGTGGATTCCGGCCAGGAAGTGAGGCGCGACATACTTGTGTTTCGCCAGTTCCGTCAGATCATCGAGCACGTGCCGCGCGTCGGCCGCCCTTCCGGCCTTGCCGTAGGTGTGGGCCAGCGCGGCGCGCATCAGAGGACTTCCGCCTGACAGGTCGACGCCCTTCTCCCCCGCAGTGATGGCCAAATCGTAGCGACCCGCTATTCGGTATAGCAAACCGAGAATCCAGTAGGTCACCGGGTAGTTGGGATCGAGTTCGACCGTTCGCAGCAGTTGTTCGATCGCTTGGTCGTACCGACGAGCCATGTAGGAAGCCCATCCGATGGCGACATTGATGATGAGAGACAGCGGATCAAGTTCCTGGCTGTTTTTCATCTTGGCGATCGAGTCCACCTGGCGGCCCATGGTCATGGTGTATTCGGCGTACCAATGATTCGCGGTGGGATAAGTCGGATTCAGTGCAAGACTCTGTTGGAATTCTGCTTGGGCCTCGGGCCACTGCCAATCGTGGAGCCACAGCGAGGCTGCCAAAGGCGTGTGTGCTTCGCCGAGATCCGGGGCGAGCCGGAGGGCGATTGTCGCAGCCGCTTTGCCCTTGGGGAATGCATCTTTCGGAGGCAGGTAGCTGTTCCATCCCAGGAGCACGTACGATTCAGCCACTCCGGTATAGGCGAGGGCGTAGCCGGGGTCTTTGTCGACCGCCTGCTGAAAGTATCCGATCGCTTTGTAAAATCCTTCCTCCGTCCATCTGTTCCAATGATGACGGCCTTGCAGGTAGAGTCGATAAGCCTCGGGGTCTTCGGTGTGGCGCCTGATCAACCTCTTTTTTTCCGCGCGCGTCAGCTGCAGTCGCAGTTTGCCAGATATCTCGTTCGAGATTTCATCCTGGATCGCGAAAATGTCGCCGGGCTTGCGATCGAATTGCGCGCCCCATAACTGAGACCCAGTGGCCACGTCGACCAGCTCCGTCCCGATGCGCAACGCGCCGCCGCTTTGCATCACTCTTCCCGTTAGGACGGCACGCACGTTGAGCTCCCGACCGACCGCTTGAGGATCGATCCCCCGGCCTTTGTAGCGAAACACGGTGCTCTGGGCCATCACCCGGAGTTTCGGCACGGTCGCGAGGTTATTGATCAGGCTCCCCGCGATGCCATCGCTCAAGTATTCGTTCTCGGGGTCGTGGCTGACGTTTTCAAAAGGCAACACCGCCAGCGAGCCGATGGCCCTCGAGACCCGCGGGCGGCGGAGAGTGCCTGCCTGTTGCGTCGAGGTGCTCGGACCCGAATGGGCGGCCGAGGATCGAGTTCCTGTAGTTAGTGCGAGAACGGGCTGCGTGCTTTCGTCCCGGGCGGTATGGCCTGAATCGATTTCCCGTTTCACGAGCTTGAGGTCCCTGAGAATATCGGCCGCACTCTGGTAACGCTGGTCTCTATTTTTGTGGAGAGCTTTGTCGATGATTGCTTCCAGGTTCGCGGGGATTTCGGAGTTGATGCTTCGCACCGAAATCGGCGGCCGCGTCAGAACTGCCTCGATGATCGCGCCGCCCGTGCCGCCGCCAAACGCCTGGCGACCGGTCGCCATTTCATACATTACGAGACCGAGCGAGAAGATGTCGGTGCGCCCGTCCAGCTCGTCGCCGCGAACCTGCTCGGGTGACATGTAGGAAGGAGTCCCGCTGATGATGCCAACGATCGAAGTGGATTCCGCAGGTTCGCCGCCGGACTCCGAGTCGGGGCTCGCGATTCCTTTGGGAACGAGCTTGGCCAGGCCGAAATCGAGAACCTTCGCATTTCCGCGTTTGGTGATGAAGATGTTCGCGGGTTTGATATCGCGGTGAATGATTCCTTCGGCGTGCGCGGCGTCCAGAGCTTCCGCGATCTGGATCCCGAGCTTCAGTATTTCCTCAACAGGGAGCGCCTTCCCGTGGATGTGACCCCGCAGCGTTTCGCCATCGATGAACTCCATGGCAATGAACGCCCGGCCGTTCTCCTCACCGATGTCATAGATGGTGCAGATGCCTGGATGGTTTAGAGCGGACGCAGCCCGCGCCTCGCGCCGGAAGCGCTCGAGCGCCTGCGGCTGTTGCGCCATATTTTCAGGGAGGAGTTTCAGAGCGAGCGCACGGTCAAGCCGGCCATCGTGGGCCTTGTATACGACGCCCATCCCGCCGGCCCCGAGCTGTTCCAGGATGCGATAGTGCGAAATGGTCTGACCAATCATTCGCAGGGCAAGGTCCGGGTCAGGGGAAGTTCCGATTACAACGTCGGATCGTCGGGACCCGCTTCGGCGAGCGCTCTTTTTCGTTCCGTTTTTGGCGGCCTGGGCGACCCGATCAGACTCAGAACCGTCGAGCCTTCGCCGAAGCTGTTGGCAGCCGCCCGAGGCTCTTGTTCGAGCGTGATGTTCTTGTTGCACTGAGTACACACGAGCGCTGCGTAGGCGCCGCCATCCGGCAGTCGGAACATATTGCAGCGCATGACGCGCCCGCAACATACAGGCACCCACATAGTGGAGGAATTGTCGGCGGCCATGAGACTCCTCGCGGGAAGCGAATGCGGGCGATTATACACCGGAATCCGCTTTCGGAGATTTCCACCCGTCGAGCCGCTGCGGCCTGGCGGAAAACTCCGCGTCATCGCACTCCGCTGGAATTTCAGGATTTCGAGCAGGCCTGCGCTGAGAGTCGTTCAACCCGCTGTGCAACGGGGAGCGAAGCCGGTCGGTTTCACATGCGCTCAGGCGCGGCGGGGCGAGGATCTTTTGAGGTTTTCCCGAAGCCGAACATCTGCTTCACCGAAGCGGACACACGATGCCGGAAAATGGCAAACCGCTGGCTCTCGTGGCTGGTCACCCAGTTAAACTGAATGACGCGCCGCTCGCCGATAAACGGCAGATGCCCGTGCCAGGAATGGTCCGAGCGCAGAAACGCCACCAGCGCGCCGCCAGACGCGGGAGCTTCGGTGGCCACGTCGTGGATGCTGTCGCGCGAGCGCAGCAGCCGCAGCCGCCCGCCGGAATCATCCCAGCTCGGATTCACATACAGCAGCACGGTGATAATCTTGCTCTCGGAATCGCGATGGATGTTTCCGTCCCGCGTATCGCTCCGGCCCCGCACCGTGATCGTGGTCGGGCGATTGGACAGATCGATTTCGAATTTCCGCTCAAAGGCGTCGCGGAACTCCGCAGATTCGAGCGCATCCACCATTTGCTGGAACGCGACGCCGAACTGCAGGCTCCCCAGCGGATAACTGCCGGCGTGCTCGATTTTCGGATAGTCAGCGTTGATGTTCTCAAGAGCCTCCTCCGTCACGAACCCAGGAATCACCAGATGTTCGTAAGGCTCGCGTCTCAGGGGGGTGGCGCGGAATTTTTCGAAGTCGAAAACCTGCATATGTGTGGGGCTGCTCCGTTAGAAATGCTACCCGCCCGCACGAGCGGGTGTCAACGCCGCCCTCCGCACAGTGTTTCATTCGTGCGCTGGGATTTCCCCCGTAGCGCCCGGCGAACGTCGCCAGGCTAGCCGGCCACTGGGCGCTGTTCGCGCCAGAGGCCAAGCTTTTCTTGCGCAGCCCGGTCGGAAAAGCTGAAAAGCACGGACTCGCTCCCGGCGCGATGCCGCTGCGGCGCCCAGCCTGGCGCCACGAACACGTCACTTGCCGCCCAGCGGAAGGTCGCCTCACCGATCTGGCTCTGACCTTTGCCCTCGACCACCACGAAGACGGTCCCGTCGGTCGAACGATAGGGTGCTGTTTGAAATCCCGCCGCCAGCAATTGCACCGCGGCGCTCATTGTCGGCATCACCGGTCCGCCCGAAAGGGGATTCACGTAGCGCAGCTTCACCCCGTGGCACGGATCGATCGGGCCGTTGCGCTGCATCGCCGCCAGGCTTTCGCGCGCCCGCGTGTAGCGATAATTCAGCAGAGGAGACGATCGGGAATCGGGAACGTCGGCACAATCGGGAAGCAAGGCTCCCGCGTAGCGGGCCTCACAATCGCCCTCAAGCCGCACAACCGGGATCTCGGTCGATTCGGTGCCCTCGGCAAAGCTCGAGTCGAACAGATTCACGATTGGCACGTCGAGCCCGTCGAGCCAAATCACCGGATCGGCGCCTTCGTTGCCGTGGTCGTGCCAGCTCCAGCCGGGCGTGATCACGAAATCGCCGCGCGACATCACTGTGCGCTCGCCGTTCACGGCCGTGTACGCGCTCGCGCCCTCCAGGAACAGGCGCAGCGCGCTCGCCGTGTGCCGGTGCGCGTGTGCTTTCTCACCCGGCATCAGCAGTTGGAGCCCGCTGAACAGGGAGCCGATGATGCGCGATAGCCCCACGAGCCCCGGATTTTCGAAGATCAGTACGCGGCGCTCGGCTTCCTCTGCTGAAAGCAGCGCCCCCGCCTCGAGCAGCGAGGCCCGAACGTCGGAATATTTCCAGTGTGCCGGCCGCGCCGCAGGCCGCGGCTCCTGGGTCACCAGGCCTTTCACCCGTTCCCACAGCGGCGCCAGATTCTGCCGCCCGATGCGATCGTAGAATTCCTGCCGTGCATGCAGCTGCGCAGCCGAAGGCGTGCGAGTCGTTGCGTTCACAGGCCCACCCTCCTTGCGTTTCGCCCAAACCAGTCTGGCCGGAAGTGTACACCTGTCAGGAGCCCGTGCACACATCGTCGGCAATAGTTGGGCAGCGGCGAAGATCGTGCGCTGGTGAAGCAGAGGACCAGCAAGAAAGTAGCGAGATCAATTGGCAAGCCCGCGAAGGATTTTACGAAGGGCGGTCACCTGGCGCGAAGACCGAGGTCTTCGCGCCGGGCTCCCGGGGTGGTACCAGGGGTGGTACATTCGCTGCCATCTCGGAGCGGGCGGGCCTTTGCGAACCAACCCGATTGCGAGCGACAAATCGTTTCAGCCGCGGTTAGCCTGCCGCGGCTGGCGCCTAGTCAGCATGGACGAACTGACCCGCATTGCGGGCGGTCGTCTTTTCCAAAATAAAAAGACCGACCCTCCGTTTCGCGTATGCGTGGGTTACGCTGCGTGAGCAGTGCAGAGCCACATTCGAAAG
>JBAVUW010000043.1:0-45675 GCA_049696975.1 Candidatus Acidiferrales bacterium
CCTGCATACCGGCCGCACACACCAGATTCGCGTTCATTTCGCGGCGCTGGGCTGCCCCGTGGTTGGCGACACCGTCTATGGCGCGCCCCGCCGGGAACGCATCGCAAACGAGCTTCTGCCGCCGCTCGAGCGGAACTTTCTTCACTCCGCGCGCCTCGCTTTCGCGCACCCGCGCACCGGAAAACGCATCGAGATTCGCGCGCCTCTCGCGCCCGAACTTGCGGACTTTCTCCGCGCCGTCGGCCGCGCCAGCCAAACCGATCTCGCCCGCATTGACGCTGCGCTCCGAGAGTTCCTATAATCGCTTCCGGGGAATGCCTTCCACGATGAGCCGCCGTTTGCGAACTGGTTTGCTCGTTCTGCTCGCTTTCACGGCGGGCACGGCGCGCCCTCAGGATTCACCGGCACCCCCTGCGCCGCAGGGCGCTTCGCCACAGAATCCGGAAAAACTCGGGAAGGCGCCACCGCCCCTCGTCACCACCACCGGGCTTGTCCATCTCGTCGTTACGGTGACCGATCACCGTCATCAGTTCATCACCGATCTCGACAAAAACGATTTCAAGGTCATCGAGAACGGCCAGCCGCAGGAAATCAAATTCTTCGGGCGTGAAACCGACCTGCCTCTGCGCATCGCGCTCCTGCTCGATACTTCCAACAGCATCCGCCCGCGCCTGGAGTTTGAAAAAGACGCCGCCGTCGATTTCCTCAACAAGGTGATTCGGCGCAACAAGGATCTCGCGTTTCTGATGACTTTCGACAACGAGCCCGAAATCATCCAGGACTACACCGGGGACCTCGACCGGCTCATGACCGCCATCCGCGCCCAGCGCGCCGGCGGTGGCACGGCGCTCAACGACGCCATCTTCATGGCGTCGGAGAAGCTCGCGCGCGCGCCGCTTCCGAACGGCTCGGAAACGGAAGTCCGCAGGGTCGTGGTGGTGATCAGCGACGGGCAGGACAATTTGAGCGATCGCGCTCTTACCGACGCGATCGACGCCTCCATCAAAGCCGAGGCTGCCGTTTTCTCGGTGAGCACGAATACGGATTGGCTCGCTGTGGACGACGGAAACAGGCCCACCAAATATCATCTGGAAGCCGGCGACAAAGTCCTGGAAGAATTCGCCGATCAGACCGGCGGCCACGCGTTCTTTCCCTATCGCATCGACGACCTGGCGCAGTCGTTTCTCGACATCGGCACCGAGCTGCGCAGCCAGTATTTCATCGCCTACGCACCGTCGAACCCTCCGCCCGTGGGCACCTACCGTCCCATTGACGTGCAGACCGCGCGCAAAGGCCTGATCGTAAGCACCCGCAAGGGCTATTACGGCGCCGCCGCACCCGCGGGGAATTGACAGGGGCGTGTTGGTCCGGTGGTCTCCTTCGATGCGAGGGAGGCTGAAGTTGGCGGGGGATTGGCAAGGGCGGATTTCAAAGCCGGCTTGCGGGTTCCGATCTCGACGGCCTATCGCTGCGGCGCGTAATATCCCCGCCGCGCCAGAACCTTCGTATCGGGCTGGGTGACTTCCACCTTGATCTTGCGGAACGTCCCATCGCGGTTCTGGTTGGTCGGGTAGTAGCCCATCTGGTACTGCGATCGCAGCTCTTCGGAAATGATGTCGAATGCCTTTTCCAGGCTGTTCTCGTTGTGCACGCTGATCACGCGCCCGCCCGTTTCAGACGCGAGCGACTGGGCCACTCCCCCGCCGTAACCCTCGGTCGCCCGCGGATCGCTGATCAGGATGACGTGCGCGACCGCATCGCCCCGCTGTACCGCCTCGATCGCGTCGCGTTCCGACATCTTGCTGCCGTTATCCTCGCAATCGCTCATGATGATCACGGCCTTGCGCCCGGCTTCCGGGCCCAGCTCGTCGTGCACCGCCAGGTAAATGGCGTCGAACAGATTCGTCCCTCCGCCGCCCCGCTGCGGAATCGTACCGCCCGTTCCTCCGACGCCCGTGGCGTCCACATTGATTTCCGCCCGGTGGATCGCCCGCGCCAGCACGTCGGGGTCTTCCGTGAAATCGGCCAGCAGATTGACGTCCGTGTCGAACGTCATCACGATCGCTTCGTCCTTGTGGTGCATCACCTCGCGCACGAACCGCGATCCCGCGTCCTTCTCCGCGTTCAGCATGTAATACATGCTGCCGCTGGTATCCATCATCATGGCCAGCGAAATCGGCATGTTCACTTCTTTGTAGAAGTAGGCAACTTTCTGCGGCACGCCATCCTCATAAATTTTGAAATCATCCTTGGTCAGATCACCGACGATGGCGTTGTGCTTGTCCCGCACGGTGGCGAACACGTTCACCACCGAGGTGGTGATTCCGATCGGCGCTTGCGATTCGGGCGGTTCGGCGGGGGGCGGCGGGGTTTCCTGCCGTTGAGCATTTGGTTGACTGCCCGGAGGGCCCATCGGCCCGCGCGGCGCTCCCTGCGGCGCGGCTGCGGCGTTCGCGCGAACCGAACTCAGCGCTGAATAGCTGGCCGCAGCCAGTATGAGAATAGCTGCCGCGAGGCTGGTCAACCGCATTGTATAATCTCCTCGAATAAGGCGTCAGACAGATACGATGCAGGATACACTCTGCCGGATGTTCGAATCGAAATTTTCGGGGCGCTCGCTTATTTCTGAATCGCCGCGCCGCCCCTGGGCAGGAAACGAGACGCTTCGATGATCCGATTCATTCCGTACCTCGCTTTCACGCTGTTGCTCATGGTGGCCGCAACCTCCCGGGCGCAGGCGCCCGCTTCGCCCCAGCAACAGCCGCCGCCGGCGCCCATCATCGTTCGCACGCCGATCGTCTTCGTTCCCGTCACGGTCAAGGACGAGCACGGCCAGCTCGTCGGCGACCTGACCCGCGGCGATTTTCGGATTCTTGCCGATGGCGTCGAACAGAAGATCGCCACGTTCTCATCGGAGGCCGTTCCGCTCTCTGCCGTCGTGGTGCTCGATAACGACCTCGACCAGCGCGTTTCCACGAACGTTCAGAAGAGCCTGATCTCCATCGCCGCCAGCTTCGGACCCGACGACGAGGTCGCCCTCGTCTCCTACGACGAATTTCCGGAAACGATCTCCGATTTTTCTTTTAACAATGATTCGCTCTTCACCACTCTCAAGCGCTTCGAGATCGGCTCGCACAATCACACCATCATCGAGGATCCCGCTTTCCGGCCCGGCGGCCCGCCTCCCCCCGGTCAGGCGCCTCCGGGGCCTCCGCAGGGCACCGGACCCAGTCTGCCGCTGCCGCAGAAGTTCAAGAGCAACGTCGACATGACGGACGCCATCTTCGCCGCCGGCGAAATGCTCAAGTCGCGAGGCCGCGACCGCCGCAAAATTATTTTCCTGCTGTCGGATGAAAGCAACTCCAACAACAACGCGCACAGCTTCGACGAGACGCTGCGATCACTGCTGATTTCCGACGTTTCGCTGTACTCGATTTCCGTTTCGCGATCGGTCCCGGTCGGCAAGAAGCTTTTGCAAAAAGGCGCCCTGGACCTGCAAAAGTACGCCACCGATACGGGAGGCGACACCTTCTACGCCAAGAAGGAAGACGATCTCGATCGTCTTTATTCCGAGGTCACCGAACAGGCGCGCAACGAATACACGCTGACGTTCTCTCCCACGGAAGTCAGCAAAGGCCAGGACTATCATCCGATCGAAGTCCGCGTAAAGCGCCCTGGTCTCAACATCGAAAGCCGCGAAGGGTATTACGAAAGCGCCATAGCCCCGGGCCGCTGACCGAAAACGCCCGGTGCACTAATGGTCGGGCGGCAACTCGATCGTAACCAGCTGCTCATGCTCCGGGCACAGCGGCTTGTAATCGCAGAACCCGCAGGAGAATCCCTTTTTCGGCGAAAAATCCCCGGCCCGGATGCGGTCTGCCACTTCTGCGATCTTGGCCTTAGTCGCGTCCAGCATTTTGGCATTCCGGGTGGATTCGACCGCTTCGTTGTTCGTCAGGTTGTAAAAGACCAGCTTCCCGGGCGAACGGTCCAGGACCTCCAGCGCCGCCAGCGCGTAAATGCTCAGCTGCAAATCTTCCGCCGCTCTCTCTGCGTCGCGCGGACGCCCGGTTTTGTAATCGACGATCTCGATTTCACGTTCGCCCAGACGGTTCACCTGGTCCATGCGCCCGCTGATCACCACGTCGTGTTCCAGCGGCAGCTCGAATCTCTTTTCCTGATGCAACACATCGGGCGGCGCGGCGCAGCAGCTGCGGTGAAAGGCTTCCAGCTGCTCGCGTCCCGCCCGGCGATATTCGTTCTCCTGGTATTCGTCCGGATACCCGGCCGAAATCCACTCGCGTTCATAGATCGCCAGCACTTCCTCGAAGGCCACTTTTCCGCGCTTGCGAATCTCGCCGACCATTTCGCGAATCGTTGCGTGCATCACATTGCCAAACGTCATCTGCGCGTGCGGCCCGCTGCGAATGTTCCAGACGTACTGGAACATGTACTTCATCGGACAGCGCTCATAGGCGTCGATCGCCGACGCGCTCAATTGCAGCGGCTCCGGCCGCGGTGGATGAAACGCCTTCGCCCACAGCGCCACCTGCGAATACGCTTTCGCATCCGCGGCGGACGCCGGAAAAAGCCGCGTCGGATCCGCCGCAACGGACGGCGGCCCGGCAGCCTCTGTCGTCACCCCCAGCTCAACCTTCGGCGCCGATTGCAGCGTGTCCATCTTCGCGATTTTCGGGTCAGCCAGAAAATCCTCCAGAAACGGCGAGGGCTTCTTCCGCCGGTTCACGATGGTCGACAGCGTCAGCCGCCGCTGGGCTCGCGTCAGCGCCACGTAGAAAAGTCGCCGCTCCTCCTGTATCTGAAAATCGCCTTGGGGCTGCTCCTCTTTCATCAGATCGGGCGGGAACTCGAACTTCGGCCGCCGCGCTCCGGAAGGGAAGTCGCTCTTGCTCAGCCGCAGAATGAATACGTGCGGAAACTCCAGCCCCTTCGCCGCATGCACGGTCATCAATTGCACCGCGTCGCCCGCCAGTTCTTCCTCGATCTGCACGTCGCCGTCAAGTTCGTCGAAATAGCGCAGGTACTCGATGAAATTCCGCAGCTGCTGGCCCTCGCTCTTCCGCTCCCACTCCTTCACGAACGTGACCAGCCGCTCCAGATGCTGCTTGTCGGTCGCCGAGGCCACGGGCGCGACGCCCAGATTCGTGATCAGCTCCACCAGCAGGGAACTCGCCGTCGCACTCCGCGCCAGTTGCCGCAACTGTCCGAACAATTCCACGAAGTCCGCCAGCCGTACTCCCGCACGGTCAAACGGCGGCTCGCGATAGGACGCTTCCACCTCGTCCCAAAGTGGACGCCTCTGATTTTTCTCCGCGCGCTCCGACAGTCGCACCAGCTCGCGCGGCCCGAGCCCCCAATACGGCGCCGCAAGCACCCGCGCGCACGCCACATTGTCGGCCGGCACCGCGATCAGTCGCAGCCAGGCCAGTAGATCGCGCACCAGCGTGTTGTCCAGAATCGAAGCCTTGCGAATCACAAACGGAATCCGATGCCGGCGGAGCGCCGGTACCAGTTGCGCGCGGTGCGTGTGCTTGCGATAGAGCACCGCAAAACTCGGCCAGGGCGCCCCGGCCTCGTGCAACCGCTCGATTTCGGCCGCCACCCACTGCGCCTCTTCCTCGAATGCCGCGAACTCCACCACGCGAATCTTGTCGCCGTCGGGATTTTCGGTGGTCAGGTTTTTCGGCGGCAGCAGCGGCGACTTCTCGTTGTGCGAAATCATCTCACCGGCCACGCGTAGAATCCGCTTCGTCGACCGGTAATTCTCTGAAAGGGAAATGATCGCCTTCGCCGCCGCAGCTTTCGGCAGTGCGCCCCGCGCTCCGCAGAATCGTTCCAGAAAAATCGTGAAGCTGCCGAACGACGCACCGCGAAACCGGTAAATTGCCTGATCGTCGTCGCCCACCGCTAGAATATTCCGGCTATCGGCCGCCAGCAGCCACAGCAATTCCAGCTGCGCGATATTCGTGTCCTGGAATTCGTCCACCAGAATGTAGCGATACTGGGCGCGCAGCCGCCCAAGCAGTTCCGCGTCGGTCTGCAGTAAATGCACTGCCTGCAAGAGTTGCGCACCGAACGTGTACAAGTTCCGCTCCCGCAGCAGACGCTCGCTCACGCGATAGACCCGCGCCAGCTCCTCCTGCTTCGCCACTTCTTCTTCCGCAATGACCCGCTCGTCCGGCTCCAGCGTTTTCTTGCGCTTCTCGTGTTTCGCGCGCAGGTCCTCCACGTAGAGCTGGTAATCGTCCGGCGTAACCAGCTCGTCCTGGCATCGCGAAAAAAACGCCTGAAAATCCTTCAGGAATTCCGCCGGCTCCGCCAGCCGCTTAAACAGCACCAGCCCCAGATCCGCAATATTCCGCCGCAGCAGAATCCGGTGATCGATATCATCGAGTGCCTGAATTTTCGGGTTCGCCGCCTTCAGGATTTTCTCCAGGCAGAAAGAATGAAATGTCGAAAGCCACACGCCCTCGGCCCGCTCGCCCGCCGCTTTGACCACGCGGTGCTTCATCTCCCCGGCAGCTTTGTCGGTGAACGTCAGCCCCAGAATGTTTTCACCGGCCAGGGACGAATCCGAATCCAGCAGCGTCCGAATCCGCTCGGTAATCACCCGCGTCTTGCCGGTCCCGGCCCCGGCAACCACCAGCAGCGGCCCAGCCCCGTGCTCCACGGCCCGTCGTTGTTCCGCATTCAGCGAAAATCCGGCTTCCGCGGGGCCCGGCGAAATATTCTTCTCAGTCATGTCGGGATGTGCGAATTATAACAGAGTCAAATGCAGGCGAACACAAGGCGAAGATCAATCGTCCCGCGTTGCAGGCTTGAATTTCAACCGGTGCTTCTTGAGCGCCGCGCGCAAAAGGGGCATCGCGGAGGGGCCCACGCCGTGCGGTCCGGCGATTTCGTCGGCCGTTTTCCGCGCCAGGTCGCGCGCCGATTGGACTCCCGCGTTGATGAGCGCCCGCTGCGCGGGCTTCGCGAGTTTCGCGAACTCCGCGCTCAGCCGGGAGTAGTCGAATTCTTTCACCCTCTTCGGATCGCATTTCTGCCGCACCATTTTCATGGCATGTGTTATATCATCCCGCGTTCGGGGATTTCGGGGGACGGGTGCAATCGGCCACGCATTTCCGCACATTGTTTGCGGCGCTGAGCTCGAGCGCTTTCATTCTAACCATATCCCTTGCGCCACCGGCCCGTGCGCAAGCGCCTCCTCCCGGCCCGCCGGTCAAACTGGGGCCGCTTGATCCGGAGGCCGGCAAGGCCCTGTTCTCCGCGAACTGTTCCACCTGTCACGGTGTCGACGCCACCGGCGAAGACGGCCCCAATCTCCACGGCGTCCCGGCCGCGCTCGGCGATTCCGTTGTCGCAGGCATCATCCGCCGCGGCATTCCCGGCACCGGCATGCCCAGCTCCTATATTCTCAGCGAGCAGGACGCGGCCAACGTCGTCGCCTGGCTCCACACGTTCGATTCCACACCTGCCGCAGCCGTGGCCACGGGCGACCCCAAGAAAGGCGAAGACCTCTACCACCTCAGCGGCTGCTCCGCCTGCCACATGATCGGCGGCGAAGGGGGCACCATCGGCCCCGACCTTTCGCACATCGGCGCCCAGCGCGGCGCCGCCAGCCTGAAGGCGCGGCTCATCGATCCCGGGGCGAACCTGCCGAAACCTTCCGGCGGCTTCTACGGAAACAACTGGACGCAATACCTGATGTTCCGCGCGGTCGAGAAAGACGGCCACGTCACCGAAGGCATCCGCGTCGGCGAAGATTCGTTTTCGATCGTCCTCAAGGACTCGCACGGAAAACTGCACGGCTTCAGCAAGCCCGATCTGCTGAAGCTTGAAAAAGCACCCGGCAAAAGCTTCATGCCCAGTTTCAAAGCCACGCTGTCGGACGCGCAGATGGACGACCTGATCGCGTATCTCTCCACTCTGAAGGGCGTGCGATGAGAAAATACTTCGTCGCGCTGGCCGTCACCGCCGCAATCGCGCTCGCGCCCGCCACGCCGCGCGCCCTCGCACAGGGAGTCACATACGATCAGCTGCTTCACGCCGATTCGACGCCGCAGAACTGGCTCATGTATGGCGGCGATTATTTTTCGCAGCGTTTCTCGCGCCTCACGCAGATCAATCGCGAAAACGTTCACTTGCTGAAGCCTGCTTGGATGTACCAGCCGAGCCACACCGGCGAAGCCCCCATCGAATCCTCCGCGGTTGTGGTGGGCGGCGTTATGTACATCACCGAGCCGCCCAGCACCGTCACCGCGCTCGACGCGCGCCTCGGCACAAAAATCTGGAGCTGGTCGCCGCGCCTGCCCGAACGTCTCTATACCATCGGGGTGCACCGCTCCAATCGCGGCGTCGCGGTGCTGGGCGACACCGTCTACGTCGGCACGCTCGACGCACACCTGGTCGCGCTCGACGCGGCGACCGGGGAAGTCCGCTGGAGCACGCACGTGGACGACAACGGCCACGGCTACGCGATGACCGGCGCTCCACGCGTTCTCAACGGCAAAGTCGTCGTCGGAATTTCCGGCGGCGACGTGGACATTCGCGGATACATCGACGCCTACGACGCCAAAACCGGCAAGCGCCTCTGGCGTACGCACACCATCCCCGCTCCCGGCGAGCCGGGCTCGGAAACCTGGGCCAAGGACATGACCGGCCTCGGCGGCGGTGGCACCTGGGGCAGCGGCTCGTTCGATCCCGAGCTCAACCTGATCTACTGGGGCACCGGCAATCCCGCACCGGACTACAACGGCTCGATGCGCCCGGGCGACAATCTCTACACCGATTGCGTCATCGCTCTCGACGCCGACACGGGCAAGATGAAATGGTATTTCCAGTTCACACCGCACGACACGCATGATTGGGATTCCATCCAGGTTCCCGTGCTCTTCGACGCGACCGTGGACGGCAAGCCGCGCAAGCTGCTCGCACTCGCCAATCGCAACGGCTTCTATTACGTGCTCGACCGAGTCACCGGAGCGTTCGTCGCCGGCACACCTTTCGTCACCGAGACCTGGGCCAAAGGCCTCGACGAAAACGGTCGCCCGATTTTGAATGAGAATACCGAGCCGACGCGCGAGGGCACGCTGCTGTTTCCCGACGGCCACGGCGGCACCAACTGGAACAGCCCGTCCTACTCGCCGCTGACGAAAATGTTCTACGTGTCGTCGCGCGAGATCAGCGCCTACACCGTGGCGGGGAAGGATCGCGTCGATTTCCCCGGGTTCGGCGGCGGCGGTCGCGTCACGCTCGGTGGCGACGACGCCTATGGCGCCATCCGCGCGCTCGACGCTGCGACCGGCAAGCGCAAATGGGAATATAAGATTCTCGCCCCCACCGAAGTCTCCACTCTCGCCACCGCCGGCGGCTTGGTCTTCAGCGGCAGCGACGAAGGCAATTTCTTCGCCCTCGACGCCGGCACGGGCAAGCTCCTGTGGGATTTCACGGTCGGAGGCAGCGAAGCGGGCTCGAATTTCGTGACCTACGAAGTAGCCGGCAAACAATACCTGATCGCCGCGAGCGGCGACGCCTTCGTATCCTTCACCCTCCCTTAGGCGCGGGCCGCCTGTAACGAAACTCAATCCGATGAGCGCGAAAATCCTCGGCTTGGTGCGCCCGTCGGCAGGCCATGTTTGGGTCCCCACGTTCGGCATGGCCACTCGTCGGAGCTCACAGAGTCGGGGCAAGTCCAGGCGCTTCGAATCTGAATTGAAATGCTGAATACGAGTGGTCAGGGCGTTATACTGCGCCTTCTGGTTGGCCTCATAGAGCGCCGTGCGCAAGCGCTGCGGATCTGGCGGGAGGACGCGGATATGGGCCTGCAGATTTCGACGCGAAAATACGAAAACGTTACGATCCTCGACGTGCGGGGCCGGATCGTGATTGGTGACAGCAACGATTCGTTCGCGGCTGAACTGCTCAAACTCGCTGAGAGGACGCCGTGCGATGTTCTCGTCAATCTCGCCGAGGTCGCGCAGGTCGACAGCTCGGGTATCAGCACCCTGGTGAAATTGTTCGTCACGCTAAGACGTGACGGCGGCAACCTGAAAATTCTCAATCCGGTCGGAACGGTCCGCGACGTCTTGGAGGTAACAGGCTTGATCAACTGCTTCCCGACCTACTCCGATGAGGAAGCCGCGATCGCAAGTTTCCGCGGCAGCGCGGCCCACGCCTGACCTGCGGGCGAAGCTGGAAAGCTCCGCAATTCCATCGTCAGTGAAGCCGTTTACACCGCAACTCAAGAATCGGCGGCAGCCAGCAGGCCGAAAAACGATCCGTCAGCTGCCCGGTATCAAACGCCGAAATGAAGTTATAATCCCGGGCGCCCGATGACGTTAGCTCCGAAGACCAAACTTGGCCCGTACGAAGTTGTGTCGCCGCTCGGCGCGGGCGGAATGGGCGAAGTCTATCGCGCCCACGACACGCGCCTCGGCCGCGACGTCGCCGTCAAGGTCCTCCCCGAATCGTTCGCGCGCGATGGGGAACGCCTCCGCCGCTTCGAACAGGAAGCTCGCGCCGTGGCCGCCCTGAATCATCCCAACATCGTCGCCGTCCACGACATCGGGTCGCAGGACGGAATCGAATACATCGTCAGCGAACTGCTCGACGGACGCACGCTCCGCGAGCAACTCGAAGAGGGCGCACTGCCGTATCGCAAAGCCATCGAAATCGCGCGGTCGGTATCCGACGGGCTTGCCGCGGCCCACAGCCGCGGCATCGTGCATCGCGACCTGAAACCCGAAAACATTTTCTGCACCCGGGACGGCCGCGTGAAAATTCTCGACTTCGGCCTGGCCAAGCAGATCCCGCCGCACGCCGCAACGGCCGGGGGCACGATGGCGGCGGTCACCATCTCGGACGTTCACACGCAGCCCGGCACGGTGATGGGCACCGTCGGTTATATGTCTCCCGAACAGGTTCGCGGCGCGGAAACCGATCACCGCTCCGACATATTTTCGCTCGGCGCGATTCTTTACGAAATGCTTTCGGGCCGCCGCGCTTTCAAGCGCGACACTTCGGCGGAAACCATGACTGCGATCCTGAAGGAAGATCCGCCCGAGCTCGTGACAACCAATCCAGCTATTTCACCCGGCATCGATCGCATGGTGCACCGCTGCCTGGAAAAGGAACCGCTCCGCCGTTTTCAATCCGCCGCGGATTTGGGCTTCGCGCTCGAGGCTCTGTCCGGCACCGGCAGTGCGACCGCGGCCAACGCGGTGCTGCCCGTTCGGCGAACCGCGCCGCGGCGCCTGCTCATCGTAGCTCTAGCGCTGCTCACCGCGATCCTCGCCGGATGGTTTGCGCGGGGCGTGGCTATCGCGCCAAGCTCCCACCCCGTGTTTCACGAGATGACTTTCCGCCGCGGCACGATTTTCGCCGGCCGTATCGCGCCCGACGGCAAAACCATCGTCTATGGCGCCGCCTTCGAAGGCAATCGCGAGGACATCTATGCGGTGAGCAACGATTTCCCGGAATCGCGGCCGCTCGATTTGCAGCACGGGGCACTGCTGTCGGTGAGCTCCGTCGGAGTGCTTGCAATCCTTACGGACACGATTCCCCTGGACCACTACGAATTCAAAGGCACTCTGTCGACCGTGCCGATGAGCGGCGGCGCCCCGCGCGAGATCCTGAGGGATGTCACCGCCGCCGACTGGAGTCCCGACGGGCAATCTCTCGCTGTGGTTCACCTGACCGGCGGGCGATATGTTCTCGAATATCCCCTCGGCAAGGTGCTGGTTGAAACCACCGGGGCGATCACGCAACCGCGCGTCTCGCGTGACGGCAAAATGGTCGCGTTCCTGAACCATCCCTACCTGGGCGACGACCGCGGCGGAGTTATGGTCGTCGATCAGTCCGGAAAAACCAAGTTGCTTTCCGACGGCTGGGCCGCCGAACAAGGTGTCGCATGGTCTCCCGGCGGAGATGCCGTCCTGTTTTCAGCTGCCGATGCGAACTCCCAATTTCGGGTCCGCGCCGTCACCCTTGCGGGAAAAATTCGGGACGTGCTCGCCGGTCCCGGCGACATTCGGCTGTTCGACGTCAACCCGGCCGGCGGCCTGCTCGTCTCCCGCAGCGAAATCCGCTACGCCGTTTCCGCCTCGATCGACGGCGCGCCGCTGCGCGATCTTTCCTGGCTCCAGTCCTCCTTCCAGGCCAGTCTTTCTGTCGACGGGAAGCGAATTTTATTCGGCGAAGGCAGCGGACCGGTGAGCCAGTACTACGCGGCATGCCTGCGGGGCACCGACGGCTCGCCCGTGGTACGTCTGGGCGACGGATTGCCTTACAGCATCTCGCCGGACGGTGCCTGGGCTTTGGCGCTGCTTCAAAAAAATCCGCCGGTCGTAGAATTGCTGCCAACCGGCCCGGGCCAGGTCGAGTTGCCGCCCAGCGCCAACATCGAAACCTATCTCGCCATGGGCTGGATGCCGGATTCGCAGCGCTTCCTCTTCGCTGGCCACGAGCCCGGTCACGATTCCCGCTTCTACATTCAGGACACCCGCGGCGGTACGGCACGCCCGCTGACTCCGGAAGGCTATCGCGCCGATACACAGGTGGCTGTTTCGCCGGACGGCAAGCGATTCGCCGCCCGCGAAATCAGCAGCCATGCCTGGAAAACGTGCGAGATCGACACCGGTTCGTGTTTTCCTCTGCCGGGAGCGACGGAAGATGACTACATTTTGCAGTGGAGCTCCGACGGCAAGTATGTTTACTCGGCTCGCGGGAGTGAGACACCGGATTTCTGGCGCATCGACGTCGCTACGGGGCAGGCGCAGCTCTGGAAGCACATCGCATTGACCGATCCGGTCGGTGCGAACAGACACGTGCTCGGTTCCGTTACGCCGGACGGAAAATCCTACGCCATCGGCTACACCCGCTACCTCGATCAGCTTTACTTGGCTGACAGAGTCCGCTGACGCATCTGGGTCGATCGCGTCGCGCGGCCTATTTCGAGTCGCCGGCGTGTGCGGCCGCGTTCGCAGCTTGCTGCTTGCACTGATCCTGCATCGATCCACCCGCCTGCGCGCAACGATTGAACGCCTCGGAAGCTTCCTTCCACTTTCCCGTGTTCTCCAGGTCGGCGCCCAGAATGAAGAGATCGGTCGGATCCGGTTTGGGTTCGTTCGCGGTCGCTTCCTGAAGATCCTGCGCGGAGGTGTCGTACTGTTCGCGCCGGAAATAGATGAGGCCGAGGCCGCTCAGAGCCACGGCCTTCTCACCGGCCTTGAACTGCGCAAACTGCTGGTCGGTGAAAACTTCTGGCTTCGGCATCGCGCCCAGCACGTCGATGGCATGCTTTTCGTAGGATTCTGCGCGGTCAAGTCGTTTGTCGGCATCGGGGTCTTTCGGGTCGAACGCCCGCGGGATGACCCATCCGGTGAGCGCCAGCAGGTGCACGTCGTCAGGGAATAGCGAGATGGCTTTATCCGACAAGTAATAAAAGCCCTTCAGGTCCTTCCTGGAGTAGTAGGTCTGCGCGAGTTCCTCATAGACCGCTTGCGAGTAGCGGTCGTTGGGATACTTCGCAAGGAAAGCGTCGCCGAGCTTGATCTTTTTATCGGGCTGGTCGTCGGTGAGTTTGTGGAAGGCCGTGTAGGCGGCTTGTTCTTTCGGATCGCCCATGCCTGTCTGAAGCATGTTTTCCATCATTTCCCGCTGTCCCTGAACGGTGTCCATTACGGAAAGCGGGCTATTGATCGCCGAGCCGGCCGTTCCCTGTGCGCGCGCCATCGCCGGGCACAAAAAAGCGGCCGCCACGATCGCCGCCGCAATAGACGTCCTTCCCCAGGAAATATTCATATCCCACCTCTCCTAAATCAAGTTCTCACCCCCGATTTGTTCAATCGACTTCCGTTGCCGGCATGATATACCAGATCGTTCATATGATTCGAGGGGGGATGATTCGGGCGATACGCGTCTGGGCGATCTGCGCGGTAGCCGCGCTGATCCCGGCCACTGCCGCTTTCGCGCACCATTCACGCGCGATGTTCGATCAGGAGCATCAGCTAACGCTGGTCGGCACCGTGAAGGAATTCCAGTGGACCAATCCGCACTGCTGGATTCAGGTGCTGGTGCCCGATCCGAAAAATCCGCAGGCGGGCGCAGTTGAATGGGGCGTCGAAATGGATAGCCCGGTCGCGTTGATGCGCCGCGGCTGGAAGAAAGATACGCTGAAACCGGGCGACGCCGTGACGGTGGTCATCAACCCGCTGCGCGATGGCCAATCCGGCGGCCTCGTCGTGTCCGTCACCGGCCCGGACGGGAAATCGATCGGCCGGGCGGCCGCTCCGCAGTAATCGCGGAGTTCGAAGGAGCGATGAGAATTCGTCCAGTGGCGGCGTGGATCGCAGTAGCGATGCTCGGAGGATCGCTTTGCGCCGCGTGGGCTCAGACATCGTCGAAGCGACGCGTCGAGGCGTTCACCAAGCTTCCCGACTGGTCCGGCCTCTGGGAATACGACATCTGGGTCGGCCAGGCCGACGGGCAGCAGTTGAGTCCCGAGGGAATGCGCAAAGCCAAGGCGTACGCCGCGGCGATGCGGCCGCAGTTCTCCCCCGCGTGGCAGCCGAAGTACGAGCAGATTCGCAAAGCCGTGGAGGCGGCCGTGGCCGCCGATCCCACGCATCCGCCCGTCACCCACACGCCCTGCATTGCTCCGCCATTTCCAGCGACCACTCTGCCGGGAATTTATGAATGGCGCGTGACTCCGGAAGAAGCCACGCTCATCAGCACGATGGGTTCGGTCCGCCACATGTATACCGACGGCCGTTCCCATCCCTCGAAGGACGAACTGTGGCCCACGCGCATGGGTGATTCCGTCGGCCATTGGGAAGGCGACACGCTGGTTGTCGACACTGTAGCGACAAGACAGCAGCTCTACATGGGCGAACTTTCCGGATTTTTCGTACCGATGAGCGACCAATTGCACTTTACCGAGCGCATCCGCAAGGTGAATCAGGACGAGATGGAAATTTATTTCCGGACGGAAGATCCGATCGCGCTCGCGAAACCAATCGAAGTGACGCTGCATTACGCGCGCGTAACCGACCTGAACCGTATGATCGACGAAAACGAATGCGAGGACAACGACCGCGACCCGGTCGTGAACGGCAGGTTCATTACGACTGCGCATTAAGTGACTTCTGTGCCGGCCCAAGCCCGGCGGCTTTTCAACCGCCGCAGGAGCTGACTGCCTCTACGTTAGGCTCTGATGGCTTGAAGCGGACGGTCCGCGCGTGTTTTCATCGCAGCTATTCGCGGCGTGAGTTCGGCGTCCAGGGCGAACTCGCGTGGTAGTTGGTGTCGGCGTGCACGACCTCGGCGCGGTACAGCTTGCCGTTCCTGAACTTGAACATCTCCAGCATCACGAAGCTGTTTGGGGTCCGAAAGCCGGCGTGAATTTCGGTGCCGTCGGTTAAGTGAATCGTCTGCACCACGGCGTTGTGGTCGAGAAACGCTCTGGCCATGACGATGCCTTTCTCCTCGTCGATCAGAAAGAAATCCCGTTCGCGCACGGCGTCATTGGCGGCGTACATGCCGGTCTTGAACTGGTCGCCGCAGTTCAAGCGGAAACTGGCCTGAGGAGAATCCGGATTGCTCGCTGTCTTTGTGCCGTTGTCGATCCGCGAACAGGTGGGATCGAATTCGGTGTAGAGAGTTCCGTCGTTGAGCTGCAGCGTGGCGAAGTAGCCGTCGGCCAGGTCGATCATTTTGCGGCGTGGCACGCGCTCGGATGGGGCTAGCGATTCGTACATGGCCGGGTCGTGCTTCAGATCCTTCGGGTCGCCACCCCCCGGAGCGGCCGCATTCACCACCGCGGGTCGCGGCCGCCAGACCGTTTCGACCTCCGCGATCTTGCCGTCGGCGACTTTGAGGCGCGCAGCGTACCAGGTGGGCAGTCCGTTCATTTCCACGCTGCCGAAGTAACCGACCTGCCCTGTCAGAGGGTCGGCCACGATCAGATTGTTGTCCTCCTTGCCGGTCACTACCGCCCACGAGCCGTCGCCGATCGTCATGCGGGCGTTGTTTTCGGTGAACTCGACTTTGTCGGCCCACGGAACGCGGCTCGGATCGTGGCCGATGAACCCAGCGAGATATTTGTTCATGAATTCGACCAGGCACGTGCGGTTGCATTGGGGGGGCACGGCGTTCAGAGCCTGGCCCCGCGTTGTCGACGTGACGGCCAGGCCGCCAAAGACCAGCGCCAGCGCGATCACGCGTGATGGGAAACTTTTCACACTCAAGGGTCCTCCATTGGGCGGATTCTTAACGTGGCGCCCGGGATGATGGAAACGCAGCATTTTGACCGTCGGCGGGGTTATATACGTGCGCAGGTGTTGAAGTCAACGAGCTGGCGTGGCTTGTTTCAGAGACGTGGGAAGTTTCGAATGAGAGGGCTTCCGCGTCACTGTTTTTTCCGGACGACCCAGGTGGTCATGGAGCGCTGGTTTTGCACCACGGTGGTCTTCAAAGGGTCGCCCAACTCTGCTCCGAGTTCTTGGGTCAGCTTCATCAGACGCGCTTCATCGACGAGATAACGCTCGGAGCCGTCGGGCAATTGGAAGCGACGTCCTACGATCGGCCGGATTTGATTTTCCATGCCAATCGAAGACGCCAGGCGGCAAAAGAAAAGGCCGCCCGGCTTCAAAACTCTCCAGGAACCGTGCAGCATGGCGCCGAAATGATCGTCGCTCCGGGCGAAGTGGAGGATGGCGCTGCTGATCACGGCATCGGCGAAGGCGTCCGGAAAAGACATGGCTTCGACCGCTTCCAGCCGGAAGTTGTCGGCAGGGAGCGCTGGCGCGATCGACAGGGCGAGATGGCGCGTGGCCTGGAGCGCGCGCGGATCCGTATCCACTCCGAACACTTTGAAGCCCCGCCTGAGTAGGTAGACAATGTTTCGTCCAGAGCCGCAGCCGGCATCGAGGATCCGCATTCCGGCGGTGATGCGTCCGCGGAGAAGTTGATCGAACCAGTAGATATCGATCGCTCCGAACTGGTCGCTGAGGTCGATCATAAGAAATCGATCATACAGGGCCGATGCACTCTCACGAAGCAGTCCGGAACTCAGTTCTTAGAGGAAGCGAGGTCCTGTTCGTACGTCGTCATTTCAATGACAGTTTGGATACTCGCGTGTGGATGCGGTGGGATTCGATGTGCTACGAGCGATATTGCGGCAATAGAAAACGGGAACGCGGCCGCGACGATGAACGGCTGAAAGACACCTTTCTTGAAACGCCGGCAAAGGAGCAACATATGTAAGCTGCTTGCGTGGCCATGGGATACGAATGATAAGCGGAACATGCAGGAGCACTCTGACTGTGTTCGTTATCCAGAACCACATGCGAGCGCCTAGATTCCATAGAAACCTGGCGGCAACTGCAACCGTGGACAGGGCCGCTCTGGAAGGAACTGTATGAACTCAAGATTTACAGCGGTTGCTTCTCTGATGTTTGTCCTGATTCTCATCTTTGGGACGCCATACCGAATGCAGGCGCAAGATGGCAAAACGACATATCCCAGCAGGGCCCCGCTCGATCAGTACCTCATCCCGGACCGCAACGCGGAGATTGCTCTGGCGCGAAGTGCGGCTCCGGATTCAATCTCCCGCGACGCAAAGATTCTCGTGCTCGGCCGGCATGGCTACGAAACAGCCGTCGAAGGGAAGAACGGTTTCGTGTGCCTCGTGGAACGGGCGTGGATGTCGCCGTTTGACAGTGCGGAGTTTTGGAACCCTAAAATTCGCGGCCCACTCTGCCTCAACCCACAAGCCGTGCACTCGATCCTGCCGCTGACTTTCAAGAGGACGGAATTGGTACTGGCGGGACGATCCAAAGCTCAGATCGTCGAGGGTATCAAGGCTTTCGATGCGAAGGGACTGCCGACTCTGGAGCCCGGGGCGATGTGCTACATGATGTCACCCCAGGGGTTTCTGAATGACTCCGCCGGGCATTGGGTGCCTCATTTGATGTTTTACATTCCGCTTACAGATCCCAAGTCATGGGGAGCGGATTTGCCGGGCTCCCCGGTGATGTTGAATCCGCAGTTTCAGGGCTCGCCGGAGCCCATAACCGAGTTCATGATTCCGGTGCTCACCTGGTCGGATGGAACGCCCGCCCCGCGACCATGAGGACCAAGACAGCTTGAGCGATCTCTCTGTAGAGTTGGCGTGGATAACAAGCGTCACCAACACCTGATCGGCGGGCGCCGGATGAACGCTCCTACCGGAAAAGTGGGTCTTGGAACCCAAGTCAACGACAGTCCGCCTCATCAGGACTTGGCCGCTGCGGCCGACCACAGGTCGTGGAAATTCAATGTGGGCCTAGGATAGACTGCGGCTCATAGGAGGACATCAGAAATGAGCGCAAACCTGAAATTGAGCCATGTGATTGAATTTGTAGCCGACATGGACGCCGCAGTGAAGTTCTATCGCGACGTAATCGGACTGCCACTCAAGTTCCAGTCGCCCGGATGGAGTGAGTTTGTGACGGGCGAGACGAGCTTCGCGCTACACCCGGCGTCGGAAAGCAAGACCGCCGGCAGCGTCGAATTGGGGTTTCAGGTGGACGACCTTGGAAAGTTCCACCAGGAAATGAGCGCGAAGGGGATCAAGTTCAGCATGCCTCCGACGAAGCAGGAATACGGCAGAATGCTCGCGCAGTTCGTGGATTCAGAGGGAGCGCATTCCAGCGTCTCGGCAGCGATGTAGACGCGTAATCCGAGTCATCAGGACTTGGGAACGCAGTCAAACGATGTCGACAACAGGCGCGAGGGGTTTCAAATCAGCATCCTGTTTGAAGTCGAGAAGGACCTCCCGGCGTATGGTCATTTTGGGGCTCTTGAACATTCTTGCTTTCTTGTTCTGTGGTACTCAGATCTCGGGCAACGAGAAGCTCCCTGAAGAATTTAGTGCCATGAGATCGGCTCTGTGCGACAAACCATCCGATTTTATCGAGACAGGTTGTCGAGTTTGTCCCGCACTGATGGCGAAGGGCGCTGAAACACCCTTGAATGGCAGTTTAGAGATTAACGGCATCTTGCAAGGGAGTTTTACGTCGGTCGGCAGAACCGAGGCTCTCTTGAGCTCGAGCTCTTGCTTCAGTCATGCAGATGGCTTTGCCAGCACCTTTCTTCTGCGCGAGGAACGAGGCTCGTGGAAGAGGTTATCGTTTTTCCACAGGTTGGGGCCGGTCGGAATCTGCCAGAAGATAGTGGGACAGGGCGATAAGCGAGATTTAATTATCTGCAACTACGAAGACTACGGAGCGGGCGCGATCAGTGTGATAGGTTTTGATTCCGATGGGAAAATAAAAACACAAACAGTGCTCGTTCAGGATTGGACGAATCCCATGAGGACTCTCGAAAAACAAAAGCACTGTTCGTCTCTGGACGCAAACGTCGAAAAGGTCTCTTTCAATTCTATTGAAATTTCGATTTTTATGAATTCTTTCGCTGTGGATCCCCCGATCAATTGTTTCGACGTGAGCGAAGGTACCACTTCCAAAATCTCCGACTCCAGGAAAATTGAAGCGATTGCGGTGTTTATCCGCTCGGCGGATGATGATTTCGCCCCAGATGAAAAGACCAAGAAGCTCCTTTCGGAGGTTGAAAGGAGCCGCTAAGGCGCGTCGAACCTACGGAAGCGATCCTACCGCTCCTGCGACCGACTCCACTAACGCGTCGACCGGATATATAGGTACTCTGACGTGCTTGTCCGGCTCGCGACCTGAGTTTGGCGAAGAAGCATTCATCGCTCCCTTGTTCGAGGAGCAGTCTGATATTGTTCCGGGAATGAAACGGCAAAAAGACGGGCCGATCCGACTCAACATGCGGCAGCGGGTGTTTTTGGCAGTTGCTGGACTGATTGTGCTTTTGCCCGGCCTGATGGCTCTTCTGCGCGGAGGAGGCGGCTACGTCGATTACCGCGGCCTGATCGCGTTCGCTCCAGCGATGGTATTGGTCGGAGTGCTCATGATTGCGATTGCCATCTTCAAGGGCAAGTCCGTCCAGACAAAGTGATTTCTTCCCTGCGTCAGGTCGTTGTTACGTACCCAATATTTTCTCCCCACACCGCTTGGTACATTATCGTTCGTAACGACCGTCTCACGATGGATGGTAGGCAGGCGCAAGGATGGCTGCATCGTGGCGTTCACACAAACGTTCTCTTCTTGTCCCGACGGAATAAGAGGAAAGCAGAGTCTTACACGGTCTGGCTCCGCGACGGCAAAAAAGGAAATGTTTCGAGCTGTGGAGATTGGACAGCACCAAGATTTCCTGCATTTCCAATCGGCGATGTGAATCCGCCGTGCTGGACGGTTTATTCCTACGTGGGTCGGCCTTCAGAGCTTATTCTCCCTCAGCGAAACCTTGTCGTAGGAACTGACTCCGTAGAGTTCACAGCGGACGACGGTAGTCGAATCAAAGCTTCTTGGTAACTCCTTGTCCTTTCTCAGTAGCCCAACGCCCGACTGACGCCCAAACAGGTCAAGTGGGTTCCGGTACTAGACTTTTCCGGTAATCCGACTAGCAGCTTGTTGAAAAACCCACATCTTTTGCAACTTTAATTGAAGAAACTCGTCTGAAGTAAAGAAGGTGAAGGAGGCGAGCGAGTGCGCGGAGACGATAACCAGCAGGAAGGAATGTTCAGCTACGTTTCTCCAGAGAAGCGGGTGCCGGCCGACCATCCGCTGCGGCCGATCCGCAAGATGGTGGACGAGATCCTGAAAGAGATGTCTCCGCAGTTTGCGAAGCTGTACTCCGAGGTGGCGTGGCTGTTTACCTTCACGGGGGCGGCCTACAACCTGTGCCGATTGCGAAACCTGATGGCCAGAACGTGATGCGAGCCCTGGATGAGCCGGGTCGGTAGGCCGAAAACACCAAACCACTCCTCCACAACTCAGCAAAAACTCAAAACTGAAAGCGAAAAACCTTCAAAAACTAGATTCTTCAACAAGCTGTTAATCGGTTATTTCAGCGCCTGTTCTGTTATTTGCTACGATTCCCCCATGAATGTCCCATGCGATACGTCCGATGATGCCGGAAGAGACATGAAAACCCGGCTGCGTGCCGATTTGCGCACCGCGATGAAAAACAGGCGCACCATCGAGGCGAAGGTCATCCGAGCGCTTATTGCGGCGATCGACAATGCTGAAGCGCCCGCCCAGGAAGGGCAGACGGCGCTAGCCCACCATGACTTCCGCAGTGGATCAGCGGAAATCGAGCGGCTGCTCCTGAGCGGCGCTCATGTGCATGGTGTCATCGTGGCGGATATCCAAGAGCGCGAGCGTGCGGCTGCGGAGATGGAACGTCTGGGAATGATGGACCGCGCCGAAGCTTTGCGCGCGGAAGCCGTCATCGCGAAACGCTATATCGACTGACGAGATTCGAATTCGCTGCAATTCGATTGCGAGTTGCCTACGCAGTCAGACTGAAATGAGTTTCGCGTCAGCATGGCGGGACAAGTGCGTCCCGGCACACAGGTTACCGGTAATCCGATTCATCAGGAGTCGGCCGAATCTGGACCGCTCGTATCAGGAATATAATTACTGATCACCAGGTCTCTCAGATGCAGTGGTGAAAAACTTCGCTCAACCATGGCGCGCGGTAGCGGCGATCCTGTTTTCCTTGATGATGGGATGTCTGGTGGTTCCCTCGCTGCGCTCAGCCGACTGCCTCGCGCTCCTGCATGAAGGCAGCGAATACCTGATTGAGTTCATCCGACACGATCTGCGGGAAATGGTGTCCCGCCTGGATCACTGCGCGCCGGCCTCCAGCCGCAGCTGCGACAGCGTCGGAACTGGACTCGAACGCGGGGTTCCAGCCGCCGGTGATGACGAGCAGCGGGACTCTCGCCTGCTTGATTACCTCGAGTTCGCGGGTGAGTACCTTCTTGTTCGGGACCCGGACGCGACGAAGCGAACTTCCTAATCGCGCCAGCTGCGCCTTATCGCCAGTGTCGCGTACTTCCGGAGGGATTCCGAGCAGCATGAGCATCCGTCTGGCCAGACCCGCATCTGAGAAGGAGAAGATCCTCGCCCACATCATTGCGAACAGCTGGCGTCGCACTGCTGGATCGCCCGGCACGAACTGCAACATCGCGGGCTCGATCAGCGTAAGCGATTTCACCGCTTCAGGGCGTCGTGCCGCCGCCGACAGCGCGACGCAGCCGCCGAACGAATGGCCGAGCAAGTGCGCGCCGTTGCCGAGCAGATCGGCGACCCACACGCCGTCCGCTTCGGCATCGTCGGGACGACCCGGGTCGGCACTTTTCCCGTGCCCGGGCCGGTCCGGCACGATCAGCTGCCAGCCCCGCTCGGCAAGGATCCTTTGATTCGAGAAATTGGTTTCGCCCGCGACGGCCGTGCCCTGCGTGCCGCCGTGGACGAGCACAACCCGTGGACCCGAATCACCCCAGCGCGTGATGTGAATCGAACTCGTGCTGCTCATGCTGCTCTCACCTTGTTCTGTAGCGCGCCGATCCTGTCAATTTCGAGGGGGATGATGCCGCAGGGTCCGAGTGCTATTCGGAGAACCAAAGGCATGAGCGCCGCGATCATACACGCGAACCGACATAGGGAATGTCCAATCTTCACGCAGCCACTCTCAACTCCTGATTAGCGCCCTAACCGGAGAAGTGGGTAGTAGGACCAGCCTGTACGGGTAATCCGAAGTAATCGCGACTTACAGACTGTCATCTGTGACGAAGCCATAGGAAGTATCCCCAGATGCCACCCGGAAGAACGGCACCTGCGAAAAACCAGCGCGCTCCCGGCAATCCAACCAAGCCCATCAGGAGCAGGCCGAACACAGCGACCAATCCAGCGGGATGGCCCGTGAAAAGACCTGCACCGTAGTGCCCGAACGGAACGACCTTGGTTGGATCAAGATCGGGATTGCGTGGGCCGGTCTTCCACCGAATGGTCGTACGTCTACCCATTAACCAATGCTATACGCCTTCGATGCCCTTGCAGCAAGTGCTTGCAATTCGTAGCCATATTCAACCGCTACGGCCTGATGAACGCTCCGAGCTAACCGGAGAAGTGGAGTCCTGGTCGGCTATGTGTCGGGACTCATCATTCATGTCCGATCGGCGGTAGATGTCCGGCAATCCGACTCACCAGGACCTGATTTTAGATGGTGCTATAAAACATCGGTTGAGCGCTAAAATCGCACGAGCGTGAAATCGGGTGCTAGCGGCTGCGTATAGTGTGCGCGAGGTTTCCATGCCCGTAATCAAGACTGGCACGACGCCGACGCAGGAAACGCAGTGCAAGAAGCCGACGGGACTCTTCGGGCGCTTGACTCTGTGGCGAATGAACAAGAGTCACTCGAGGTTGACCGACTGGGGCCTGAGGCACACCACCGTCGAGTTGCGATTTACCGCGCTGGATGTGGGCTGCGGTGGCGGGCGCACCATCAGCAAATTGGCGGCCATGGCCGCGCAAGGCAAGGTCCATGGAATTGATCACTCGGAGGAGAGTGTCGCGGCGTCCCGGCGCTACAACGCGCAGGCGATCCGGGCCGGCCGCGTCGAGATTCATCAAGCGGATGTCGGGAAGCTTTCCTTTCCTGACAACACGTTTGATCTGGTGACTGGAGTCGAGACGCACTTCTGGTGGCCGGATATCGCCGCCGGCTTGCGCGAAATCCGGCGTGTGTTGAAACCAGGCGGCACTCTCATCCTGATCGCGGAAGTGTACAAGGGTGCGAACACAATCGCGTCTCGCTTGTGTAAAAGGACTGCTCCGATCACTGGGATGAAGATGCTCTCCTTTGACGAGCATCGTGATCTGCTGGCCGCGGTCGGATTCGCAGACGTTTCGATCGATGCGCTCGCGGCGAAGGGTTGGATCACCGCCCAGGGCAGGAAATAAGAAATGAAAAGAAGTGGCCGGTCGAAATGCGAGTCTAGGAAGATTAACGCGTTAGGAGTTGGGACGAGCCGGCCACGGGCAAGTCCCTTATCGTGTTCCTGCGAGACGACTACAAATTCTTCTCCGACCGCGCCCCACGAAGTGTTTTGGTATCAGGAGGTGATCGTCATGTGGATCATAACGCTCGCTTAAGGAATTCCAGTTGCCGTCCGAGAGGAACCGAATATACTTCGCGTCGTGAACCATCGAAAAAGACTTCCACCAGGACGAAGTCGAGCATCCATCAGTATCTTGATCGTGAGTTTTTGGGCACTGTTTGCCGTACATTTTTACGCGTACGGACAGGACCCGTCGGGTTTTCCGGATGGCTACGACGCCGTGCAAGCCGCTCCAAACAGCCACAAGGTTATTTTTGAAAATGCCTTCGTGCGCGTACTGGAGGTAACCGTGCCACCTACCGGCGGGACTGTGCCGATGCATCATCACCGATGGCCCAGTTTAGTTCTGGATTGGGACACGGGCGGTGTTTCACCGCATATTCACTATCGCAGGCCGGACGGCAGCGTGCGAGACATTCCGAGCCAGCAAGCCCCGGTTCATCGAGGTGTTTGGACCCTGCACTGGGCAGCACCGGAGCCCATGCACGCTATCGAAGTCATTGATAACCCGCGGCCCTCCGGCAATGCCGACCCGCCTCCTGAACTTCGCATTGAAATTAAGACCCACCCGTAGGGCCCAGGCCGTCGGGGAAGAAGCAATCCCCCGACACGGCTGCTGCGCGACTCCGGAGTTCGACCGCCCGGAGTTGACCGTTTCCTGCGGCACCCTCATCCATGCTTCCACGCGCGCGGCTGCCAAAGGCGGTGGAATAACTGGAAGGGGAGGCGCATCACCGAGCCAAGAAGCAAAGTTCTGGTCCGGTATTTGGGCTCACCGCCTATTCATTGTTCTTGGGCTCCCTCTGCTTCTTGTTTAGGTGGCTCGCCCCCATTTCGCGCCTGAACATGTGGGACAAGTTGATGACTCCGACACAGGCCTATTGACAGCCGCCCATCAATATAGGAATCCTATACTCGAATATAGGAGCCCTATACTATGATCAGGCGAGTCGATCCGAAGATTGCGCGGGGCAGCGTGGAGCTTACGATACTCGCGCTCCTTGCGAAGGAACCCCTGTACGGTTTTGAAATTGGGAAGCGGATTGAGGAAGATACGGGAGGCGCGCTCAGGTTCAAACTCGCTTCGCTCTATCCCATGCTCTACGAGCTCGAAAAGCGCGGGTGGTTGAAGGGGCAGTGGGAAGCCAATCGTATGGGGCGCGACCGGCGTTACTACAGCCTTACCCCAACAGGCCGGAAAAAACTGGCGCCGCTGCGCCGAGAGTGGCGATTCTTCTTCCAGGCGCTCGACCGTGTGGCGGGGGTGACTCGTGCGTGATTGGAGCGCAGTCGTCCGCGAAAGGATGGGAGCGGAAAGCATCCCGGCCCAGATGAGCGACGTAACGACGGAACTGGCGAATCACCTGGAAGATTGCTACGAGAGTCTGCGGGCACAGGGCGTAAGCGAAGCCGAAGCAATCGCGCGCGCGCTTGACGAGTTCGGCGATTCCAGGCGACTCGCGTGCAAGATTCGCCGTGCTCGGCGGACCGGGGGACGGATGAACGATCGGACGAAACAGCTCTGGCTACCCGGGCTTGCGAGCCTCACGGCGGCTAACCTGCTCCTCATGGCCCTCACTTACACCAGCCTTCAGCCCCGCTTCGTGGCCGAGCGGTCGACGGCGTGGTTTCCGGGACTGGCACTGGTGGCGGCGTACCTACCGTGGCTGTCTTCTCAGCCGCTGTTTGGCGCGCTCGGGGCGTGGCTCTCGCGCCGCGCCGGAGGCGGCCGGGCAATGCGACTCTGCTCGGGCCTGTTTCCGTCGATCGTAATGCTCGTCTGCTGGGGCTGGTTGATCCCGGCGAGTGCGGCCGTCGAGAAACACGCCTGGGCGATGAATCATCCGATCTTTTTCGCACTCGGCGCGCTCGTGTGGGTTGTGCCAGCCACGATTGGACTGCTTCTCGGTTCGCTTCCGTTTCTCGGCTATTGGAATTTTCGAGGTCTCGACGCGGCATCGTCGTGTGCGGCGAGAACATGACCGGTTCAGTGATCGAAGTAGTCGACGTCGAGAAGAACTACCGTACGTTTCGAGGCAAGACGGTGAGTGCGTTGCAGGGCGTCTCGTTGCGCGTCGAGCCGGGCACCATTTTCGGACTGATCGGACAGAACGGAGCAGGGAAGACGACGCTCATCAAGATCCTGCTTGGGCTCGCGACACCTACGGCTGGCACCGCGCGCGTATTGGGAAAACCGCCCAAAGACCCCTCCGCGCGGCGCCGATTTGGCTATCTGCCGGAGCAGATGCGGCTGCCGGACTATTTTCGCGCCGAAAACTTTCTGCGTTACATGGGACGACTGAACGGCGTGGACCGGACGCTGATGAAGCGGCGCATTCCGATGCTGCTCGAACGAGTGGGACTGACGGACTTTCGAAAGCCGGTGAAGGCGTATTCAAAGGGCATGCAGCAACGTCTCGGCCTGGCCCAGGCCCTGGTTAACGATCCGGAAGTGCTTTTCCTTGACGAGCCAACCGACGGACTCGATCCTCTGGGGCGCAAGGATGTCCGCGACTTGTTAGTACAGCTACGGGCGGGAGGTAAAACGATTTTCCTAAACTCACATCTGCTCTCGGAAGTCGAGCTCGTCTGCGACCGGATCGTGATTCTAAACGAAGGCAAGGTGGCGTGTGCCGCGACGCCGCAGGAATTCACGCGCGGGACGGGGGAGTACCTGATTCGAGTCGCTGTGGTGGACGACGCGGTACGGGCGGCCACGGCCCGAGTGGTCGGTGAGGATGCGGCGGAATGGGAACAAACTACGCTCCGTTTCACTCCTCGTGATCGGTCCCATCTCAATACGCTGCTCGACGGGCTGCGAGGGGCGCCAGCCGAGATCGAGTCGGTCGAGCCAGTGAAGCTGTCGCTCGAGGAGTTTTTCCTGCAAGTCGTGAGCGGACGGGAGCCGTAATGTTTGCAACGTATTTGAATTCACTTCACGAAAGCATGAGCCGCCGTGTGGCCCTGGTGCTTTTTGGCGTAGCGATCCTGATCGCAATCACTTTCAACGCGGTGGTGCATGTGCGAACGCTGCCCGGCGGCGCAATGATGATTCTTGTCGGTGCGCAACCTCCCGCGCCGCCTGCCATCGCCGTGCCGAGCATGCTCGAATCGATTCTCCGCGCAACTGGTTCGCTTTGGGTCCTGCTGGCGATTTTCGCGGCAGCGCCGTTGCTGACGGCGACGCTCGAAAAGGGCTGGCTTGAATTGACGTTTTCCAAGGGCACCGTGCGCTGGAAGATTTTTCTGGGACGTTTCTTGGCCGGCCTCACGTTGTATTCGCTGATGTTTGTGTTAGCCACGTTGCCGGTCGCGCTGCGGCTGTGGTGGATGACAGGCATCGGTACGTGGCAAATGGGCATCGCACTGCTGATTCAGACGTTCGGCTTTGCGGCATTGCTGGCGGTGGCGGCGCTGGTGACACTGCCGCAGAAGGGCGTCGCCCTGCCGGTCATCGCGGCGGCAGCGATTTGGCTGCTGACACCCTCGCTGGCGATGCGCCAGGAGACGTTCTATCACATTTTTTCGTCGCACGTGATGCGCGGGATCATCGATTGGACCTATCGGATCCTGCCGAAGTGCTCTGAACTTGAAGACATGTGCGTTTCGTTCGTTCAAGGACGGACAATCACGTCATGGTGGCCAGTATGGTCGACGGGTGTGTTTACGCTGATGGTGCTAGGGACCACTCTGTGGCTGCTAGGTCGCAAGTCGTTCTAGCCCAGGCACGGCACATCCTAAATTAGTTACCTGTTTGGTTTGGCCCGTGCAGCCGACAAGTTCCTGCCGGGCGCCCTCCCGATACCCAAGTTACCGGTTATTCGACTCAGCCGGAAACTCGCGTACGTTCGGAATCGCCTTTTGTGACCGGGAGACGTTCGACGAGGGGAACATCGCAATCGGAGCAGCGGTGAACGTGGGGCAGATACTCGGTTTGGCACTGGGGGCAGAACATGGAACGCCGCGACTGTAACATGCCTCCTGGACAAGTTTTGTCGCCATCTAGCTCAGCCGCTTGAAATAGCTTTCACCCGCGTGGCCTCGCAGACGAGAGAACTATTCGTCAAGTTGCCGTGGATTGACTGAAATCCATTCTGACCACACGGAATCCTGGCGGTGAGGATATCCCAACAGATTGTTGAGAGAATTGTTCACAGCTAGCTGCACGTCCTCGCTCTGAAATTCGACATTCGGCCAAGCGTCAGCCACGCCGCGGACTTCACTGCGAGTCAATCCAAATAACGTATGGAACTCCTCGTCGTCGAAAAATGGCCCATCGGCGGCAGCACGGAGGGCCTGACCTAGAACAGCCCGGTCGGCATCGGATAGGTGTTCGAAGTTCATGTGCGCGTTTGTGGGAATCTAGCACGGCGGCGTATTCAAGTCCTGATTAACGGCCTCACGGGGAAAGTGGGTACTAGCCCGATAGATTGTCTGTCAGGCTGCCGCTGCAAAGACTAGAGCTGAGGCGCCGAGAAGTTGGCGATTACGGATTCTGCGGCGGGGGCTGGGCGTTCGGAGGCGGATTCTGGGGGGTGGGCACGAGGCGCATAGAGACGCGGAAGCGTCGATAGTCGGAATAGCGGACCGTCATGTGGATGCGCACGGCGTCCGAAGCGAAGTGCAAAACGTCGTCGGCGCGCGTGTAGGTCGGGAACCAGAAGTGGCCCTCGATGTTTTCGCGGTAAGTCTCGAATCGTGGAAACACGTTTTCGGTGCCGCCCTTGCGGATGTCCGGCACGGCTTTTCCGTAGGTCTTGACGATTTCCAGGTCCTTGTCGTCGACCCAGATGCGTCCTTGAAAGTAGCGCTGGTTTTTCTCGATCTTTTTCGGGGCGACGTCGAAAACGTAGGCGTTAATTTCGTCGATCTGTTCGCGACCGACATAGGACACGTCGTACTTGGGTAGCGCATCGGTCGTAAGGACAAAGGGCTGAACGTTCCGGAGATCGTCCAAATCCTGCGCCGAGAGCGACACGCGCTGGAGCGTCGGTGGAGGGGCGTTGGTGACCACCTCATAGCGCTTGCCCGCGGGTGTAAAGGTGATGTCGCTGGTCATACGATATTCACCGTCCGGCTCATCGTCGGGGCCGATAGTCTGGAGGACGAAGGTCTGGACGTAGGTGAAGTTCTCGCGCTCCGTTTTGAGTTCCGCCTCACGCGCCGCGAATTGGCGAATGATCTGTTCGGCCGGGATCAGTGGCGGGTCCTTCAGGATGCCAGAGGATTGACGATCGGCGGCCGGCGCCTTCGGCGGGGGTGGCGCGTCTTCCGATGGCTTGACCGTTGGCGAATTCAGAGAAGGCGGAATCGGCCCGGCTTCCTGTCCGGCAAGCGAGAAAGAGAGAGAAGCGGCTACGAAAAGGAGGAAGGCTATCGGTAAAACCATCGCCGGCGCGTGCTTCTCCATTTTTCTTAAAAACCCGTCAGTCAGTCGGGTGAAGCGGCTCATGCTGATTCTCGTTGTCAGCGTGATACAGCCTATTCTAATCCCAAGTCCTGGTTAACGCCCCAACGGGAAAAGTCGGTCCCAGTGCGAACCTGTCCGGTATTCCGACTCATCAGGACTTGGGCATTGCTTGGTTTCCATTCCAAACTTGAAAAATCTGGCGACGAGTTTGAGGATGTCAAGTATGATCGCCGCTCGACTCCGCGTCCAAGCGATCGATCTTTTGGCCTCGCGTCTAACTCTTTGGGAGAAGATTCGCCATGTCGCATCATTTCGATACACCTACCGCAAAAGAAGACCCCCGCATCAACCTCTGCGACTTCTACTTGTTTCGCGGCCGCCCGGGCACAACGGTGATGGCTTTGACCGTGAATCCGAACGCCGGCGTCGGCGCGCCTGACACCTTCCGCGACGAAGGTCTCTACGCCTTTCGCTTCGACACGAATCGCGATCTTCGCGAAGACGTCGCTTTCAAGGTCCAGTTCGGCGCGCCCGCTCACGCCGATGGCGGCGAGCACCGGCACGTGCAGACGTTCGCGGTCCGGTGCGCCACGGGAGCGGACGCTCTGAAGGGTGCCGCGGGCGAACTCATCATTTCCGGGAATACGGGAAGTGTGGTGAGCGCGGATCAGGGCTGCCTGGCGTACGCAGGCCTCGCGCCCGATCTGTTCGCCGCCGATGGCGCCGGTTTCGGTGCCTTCAGAAAAGCTCTGTGGTCCGAAAACCGGTTTGCCCCTGAGGCGTTTCATGATCGCCAGAACTTCTTCGCCGGCAAGAATGTCACCGCCATCGTCCTCGAGGTACCCAGCAGCCTGATCGGTCGAGGCGTGGTGCATGCCTGGGCCACCGCGTCGCTCTACGGGCACGCGCCGGAGGTGCAGGTATCGCGTTGGGGCCTGCCGATGATCACCCACCTGCTGCTCTCCGATCCTTCGCTGCACGACGCGTCGGAAAACTACAATCGCGCGGTCCCGGCCGACGAAGTGGCGCTGTTCTCCAAACCGATCCGCGACTTCGTAGAAAAAGTTACCGCGCTCGCTCACTCAGCGGCCGACCCATCCGCCTACGCTACGCAGCTCCTCGCGCGCCTCTGCCCAGGGGTCCTGCCGTATGAGCTGGACACGGCCGCCTCATTCAGCTTTGCCGCCTTCAACGGCCGCGGCCTCGGCGACGACGTGATGGACGTGATTCTCACGCTGGCCACAAACACGGCCCTCGGCGATGGGGTGGCGCCCGATATACGGCTGATGCGCCCGGATTTTCCCTATTTCGGCGATCCGCACGCTACTGCAGCGAGTTCCGCGACGCCGTGAGGGCGAAGGAGTGAGCGCACGGACGACACAGCGGCAAACTGCAGTTAGGTAGATCCGCTCGCCGGCAGCGCGGAGCGAATCTCCGTCGCCGCCGCGAAGCCTTCGAGCCGGATCTGTATGTCAGGGAGTTTATACCTGATCGTTAGAGGCTCAAGATTTTCGCGGATGGTTCAAATCAAGCCCCCGCAACTTAAACTTCTTCTGCATAAAGAACTTCGACTCACCCCGCAACCATCCGAATTTGCGATGAGTGACAGTCGGCGCGAAGTCCCACCGCCCCCCACGGTACTGGACCGCCATCAGCCTGGCGATCTGGTGCAGGTCATTTATTCAGTAATGCGCGGCCCTTGTCGCCAGCCGTTCGACCAGTGTGACTGCTTTGGATTTGGTGCAAACGCCAGGCGGCGGGTTCAATCTTTGAGGTCGTTGAACCCTTGGCCGGTCAAGATCATTGGGACACACTTCTCCGCCCGCGCTGCCCGCGTCTTCACCTGCTTCCCACCCGAGACATGAAAGATATATGACTTCCTCCGTCCCGGCGTGAGAGCTTCGAATGCCGCTCGCAGCTCCGGAGCTGCCTCCAGCGTGGCCTGCAACTCCTCAGGAACCACATACTCTGAAGCCTTCTTCAAGGTAACCTTTTTCCCCGACTCCTCGACGTCGATGGCTTCGTAGATGTAGTTCTTCAGAATCGACTGCACAGCCGTAATTTCTTTGAGAGAGGTGAATTGAATCCAGCGGCCTGCCTGCACCTGACCGATCTTTTGGAGGATGTGCTTCGGCTCGTTGAGCAGCGCGCCTTTGAAGAACGAGAGCGCGCACGCGTCCTTCAGCGGGATGACGATTGCCACGTTCTTTTTCCGGTAGGTGAAGCAGGGCTTGCCCCACTTGATCTCCTCGGTCAGATCACAATCGAGCACAATCTTCCTCAGCTTGTCCGCTTCCCTCTGCCACTTTTTCGCGTAAGGTACGTTCACCGTCCCGCCCTGTGCACCACATCCGATCACATCGCGACAACCAACAGCAAGAGTTCAATTATTCCTACGCCTACGTCCAACTTCGTAGCGCATCTGATTTCGGAGGTTCCGCCTAGCGACTCCGGGTCAGACCTCATGCCTGCCTCGACAAAACTGTCACGATCCTGGGCATCGCGATTGAAACTCCGTACTTCCAGTTTCGCCGATTCGGAAATATGTAAAGATGGGTGATCCCGGGGGACCGATGACCAAGTTCCTTTTTACGATGATGCCTGCAAATGATCTCGGCCTGCCGAGCCGTCTTGTGCCCATTGCTCGAGCGCTCTCCGATCGGGGTCACGAAGTGGCCGTGTTCAACCCTGCACATGCGACAATACGCCGGTGGGAAAGCCGCCGCAGACCAGATCGAGCAATTCGCAGCTGGTATCAGCGGGCAGTCCCGCTCTGCCACTCGACAGAAAAGACCGATCTGAGCGAGCGGTACACATCCTAGGCCAAACAAAACTTATCTTGAACCTGGCAGTTCAGTCCCGATAAACGCTTTTCGACCACTGACGGGACGATACAGCGGGCCGGCGGCTCGGAAGTAACGGCAGCGTTGCAAATCTTCATTGTGGCTAGACGAAGCTGCAGACCGAATCAGCTCCAAACTGAATGGGAGAACTAGCACATTCGGATGGTTGCCAGCCTCCGCAACGAGAATGTCTTCGACAGGTTCCGGTTTGTCCGTGATCCACTTCACTGCGGATCTCCTTGCGCATGAGCTTTTGCCAACTTCGCATCGCCAGCGACCGGCCTAAATCCGTCCTGGAAAATGGGAGCTCCAAACGGAGCACCTGTGAATCCGCCATCCACCATCAGCTCGACCGCGTTGACGTAGGAGGAATCGTCCGACGCCAGGAAGAGCACAGCTTTGGCAACTTCTTCCGGCTCGCCCCAACGGTCCTGCGGAACCGCAGAAGAAAAGAACTTCGCCAACTTAGCAGAATCTTCTGCGGAAGCGGAGGCGCGGGGCCCGCGCTTCCAAATAGGGGTTTTGATGGCGCCTGGCGCGACGACGTTCACGCGAATGTTGCGCGGTGCAAGGTCGGCAGCGATGGAACGCGCCATCGAGACGAGACCACCCTTGGTGGCTGCATATGCGGCGACGCCGGGTTGGCCGAGATAGTTATGCACCGAGCCACTAAAAATGATGCTGCCGTTATCGTTCAGCAGAGGCGCCGCTGAATTCACTGTAAAGAAAGCGGCATTAAGGTTGGTGTGGATCACGTTCTCAAAAATGGCCTCGTCGGTCGAACCGGTGGGAGTTCGGCCGGAGATGCCGGCATTGGCGAAGACAATGTCGAGCTTCCCGAAATCTTTGGCCAGGGCTGCGAAGAGCTGCTTGCGATCTTCCGCAATGGTGACGTCAACGCGGTAGCCACGCGCGCTCGATCCCAGTTCGGCGATCGCTTCATCGAGCGTCTTCTGGTCGCGACCGGTAATGGCGACCTGCGCGCCCTCCGCAATGAAAAGTCGGGCTGTCGCGAGGCCGATGCCACTGTTGCCGCCGGTGATAAGAGCCTTCTTCGTTGTGAGCTTCATAATGCCTCCTTTTGGTACGACTCGTTGCGAACTCCTTGTATCCGTCAAGCCCGCTGCCCTGTCAACTGTGATCGTCAGGCCGAATGGACAGAGTGCCGGATTAATGCGCTGACCGGACAACTGGGTCCCCGTACGAACTTGTCCGGTGGAAGATCCGCATGCGACATGCCGTGAAGCCCTTACCGGAAATGTGGGCGCCCGTGCCCACTTTTGCGGTAATCCGACTCATTGCGACTAAGTCGCCTCCATGGAAGGAATTGCCACAACGACCGTAGGGGCTTGATTCAATTCTGGGGACGATTTGTGCCTGATAATAGTTTTTTGTTCTCAATCCATTGAAAGAGTGCAGGGTCCGTTTCGCGGCGATTCGATACCCACACTTCGGCGTTGTCAGTGATCCTCCAAACTCTCACCCGTGAATCAACCCCGATGGGTTCCGTTAAGCGCGCTCCGCTAACGTAGGCCGCAAGGCGCTCGTCACTTGACCACCACAAAGCGCCATCGGCTCCGATCGTCTGGAATAAGACCTGCGCGCCACTGCCATCGAGCCGAACCTTGTAGTGCGTGCAGTATCGCAAGTCCTCGCCGCTATACTTGTAGCTTAACCAATCGGTTCCCGGGATCCAGGTCGCGTTACCACCCGAGGCGATTTCGATCTTTTGCCTGGTTTTGAGGTTGTAAGTGACAACCGTTCGTTTTCCCCTCGGCCGATTTCTGGTGAACACGACTATGACTCCGTCACGAGACCAGCATTGCGGCTCGACAAAAGCGTCACCTCCGTCCTCGCCGATTAGTTGTGATTGACCGGTGCGAGAATCCACAATTTCCCGGTCATCGGCCGGGCCACCGGACAACGCAAACTTTGAAGCATCGGGTGACCAGCAGGGAAAGTAAAAGGGTGATTTGATTTCCGGGACAGTGCGAAACCCTGATCCATCGAGCATTGCCGTGCCAAAATCAGATGCACCCAAGCAATTGCCTTCCGCATCGTGCACCTGTTGGAATCCCGGCGCATGGGCGCACCGATCGATCGCGACTTGGGTGCCATTCGGCGATACAGTTCCAAGTCGAAAACTCATATTCGTCAAAACTCCAGGCGTGAGATTCAATGAACGATCGGTGAAGTCGATCGTGTGGACCTTGCTAAACAATATCGATATTAGAGCAAGCCCCTTCTGATTCTGCCGCCTGGTAAGCTCATCGCCCAGACTCTCCTGCGCAGTGCTCGATCGACCCAGGCGCGGTGCGCTCCACGAAATGCTTGATCTCGCATGGTCGGATTTGAGGTGCGTGTCGCTGCCATGAACGTCGAAAGCACGAGTAGGCATGAAAACGCGCCAGATTGCCGTGTAAGTCGCATCGTCGTAGCGATGAAAGGTAACTCTTTCTGCGCGTAAGTAATACGCCCCTCGGGGCAAGGTCATTGTAGCTCCCCTGCGTCCATCCGTCTCCACTTCCGGTCTGCCCGTAATCTCGCATTTGTTCTGTCGCCAACTTCGTAGAAGCCGTTCATGGCCACCCTGGGAATAACGCTTACCGCGCAACACAATGTCTCGTCTGCCTGAAGAGTAAGAAGCCAAAAGCATTCGCAAAGGGCGTCAAATGTCCCTCACGCATGGCACGCAGAGCAGATACAATCAGGGTCTCTCGAAAATCGCTGTCTACGAATTGAGGAGCATGATGGAGCACGACTTGCGTGACACGATATCGCTTCTCACTCGCACCCCCGCTGCTCTCAATGCGCTTCTGCGTGATCTACCGGAAACGTGGACGTTCCGAAATGAAGGCGAAAACACCTGGAGCGCGTTCGATGTCCTCGGCCATCTGATTCACGGCGAACGCACGGATTGGATACCACGGGTGAAGCTAGTCCTGAAATTTGGCGAGAGTAAGACGTTTGAGTCCTTTGATCGTCAGGGGCACGTACGGGAGAGACAGGATAAGTCGCTCGGGCAATTATTGGATGAATTTGCCGGCTTGCGGTCAGACAACCTGGACGAACTGCGCGCATTGAATCTGCGGCCGGAGGACCTCGGGCGACGTGGACGACATCCTGCCCTCGGAGTAGTTACTCTTTCAGAGCTGCTGGCGACCTGGGCAGCCCATGACTTAACTCATCTGCACCAAATCTCAAGGGTGATGGCCCACCAATACCGAGAGGCCGTGGGTCCGTGGAGCGGATACCTCGGGGTGCTGCAGTGCGCCGGGCACAGCGCTCCTTGATGAACTGTCCCGATGGATCTGCCAGATACAACAGCGGACACGCGGTTCCGTTCGAGTCGTCGGCCAACCGGAAGTAATCCGTTTCATTCGTTACGCGGACTGCTGGCGGCGATTCTTCCGGTGTTCCCTCGCAGGCAACTTTGCCGGGTCAGTTTCGAGAATCACGTCCTGCACCGGAATCTGCCATTCCGGATACAAGAATTCCATTTCTGAATTCATGGTCCCTCAAATCGAGCGACGCGTGTGTTGGGCGCTCCGCCAGTGCCGCCACCGCAGGATGCTATGCCGTCGGATGCAGCAAGCGAATCGTTACTTCGACGTGTCTGCCTTCTTCCCAACCTAGCGAATTTGGAATGCGAAGTTCGTCGTACAAATGGTCGGCGCCGCGCAAGCCGATCTGGACCTGTTGCGGTTGTCTTGTCATCGAGCGATCAATCAATTTTTGGATCGTTCCGGCGAGCGTAATCGTACGTTGAATCATGTCTTTGCTCCTGGGGAGAGAGTTACGACGGTGGCAGCTTAGTCTGAAGACGCGATCTAAAGATGTTCGCTTTGAAACACTTCAGTGATTTACATCTCTTATCGCTTTAGACGCCTCCGGCCTGCTCCCGTTAGTCGTGCAGGACCACGCTCAGGAGAGAACTGTTGATTTGAAGGCCGTCTTCGTCGTGAGTAACAAATCCCATTTTCTTGAATTTGCTCATGAAGAGGTTGACGCGTGAGCGCGTCGTACCAATCGTTTCCGCCAGCGTTTCCTGGGATATCTTGGGCAGCACGCGCTGGGCTTGATTGTCTTTTCCATATTGAGCGAGCAGCAGAAGCGCGCGCGCGAGACGCTTTTCAGTCGAATTGAACAGCTGATCGACCAGGTCGGCCTCGATTCGTATGTTCCTGGTGAGCATGTAGGCGATGAAGCGATCGGAGAACTCGTGCTCGGTGTGAAGAACCCGGATCATTTCGGCTTTCTCAATGACCAGTAAAGAAGTCGGTTCGCCCGAGGTCGCCGATCCGATCCGGATGGTTTGACCGGCGAGGCACCCTTCACCGAAAAAGTCACCGGAATTCAGAACCGCAACGACGGCTTCCTTGCCGACTCCGTTCACGACAGTCAGATTTACTCTGCCCTTCTGGATGTACATCACCGCGTTTCCGGGGTCTCCCTGGGTGAAGATCGTCTCCTTTTTCCGATACTCGACGATTTTCCGCGAAACTCCGGCCGAGTCGAGAAACGCCTGGACGTCGAAACTCATTGGTTTGTTTGGCTTAAGGCGGTTCGGCGCGGCGCACATGCTGGAGGAATGCTAGCACCTGAGCGCCTGGATGCGAAATATAGCTAAGTGTCCTCAAGGTGACAGATTGCCAACAGGGATGCGCTTAAGATGCCTTTCGTGGGTCGGCTCAAAGAAAGAACCAACGCACAAACCTGACTTGCCACGCCACCCTGTTGCCCACGGAATCGCCCGCCTCTCGAATCAGTGCACGGATATGACGGGAACGCCTCTGGCCAGACTGGAACGTGCGTCTGCGGAGAGAAGGAGATCGCTCAATGCCGTTACTTCAAATACTGGAAGTGTTGGTTGTGGTCGGCCTGCTGCTCTGGCTGGTCAATCGTTTCATCCCGATGGAGGGAACGATCAAGTCCATCCTGAATGGGGTGGTTGTGATCGCGGTGGTTCTTTGGCTGTTGAATATTTTCGGAGTCTTCCACTCTTTTTCCCGGATACATATAGGCGCCTGACGGAACGAATCACAGCCGATGGATTGTGTCTGGTCGCACCTGACCGACAAGACTCGCGCGGCGATCAACGCCGGACGGATGGATTCGCGGTAACGGAGGCAACATTCATGAAAGTACTCGGAGTCATTAGCACGACAGCACTGCTCCTGATACTCGGAGCGACAATTCCCGCAACTGCGCAGGACGAGCACCAGGACAAGGATGCCAAGCCGGCACAGCACGAGGAACAAGCGAAGCCGGTGAAAAACGAAGAAGCGGCCAAACCCGCGCAGCAAGAAGAAAAAGCCAAGCCAGCTCAACACGAGGAGCAGGCGAAGCAGGAAGATCACGCCAAGACCGAGAAGCCGGCTCCCGAAGCCAAACCGGCCAAGCAAGAAGAAGAGAAGAGGTCCGCCGAGCAGGAAAAGCAGGCCAGGACCGAACGACAGCCGGAAAAACAGCAAGGACAACAGCACCCACAACGCACCGAGGCCGAACAGCAGCGGCAACGCTCGATTCCGCAATTGCGACTGAGCGCTCGAAGCGACAAGCGCATACCCGACGATCGCTTTCGTTCACACTTCGGACGCGAGCACGCGTTCCGGATCGGTGAACCGACACTGGTTGGCGGATACTCGCGCTTCCAATATGGCGGCTATTGGTTTGGATTCGTCCAGCCTTGGCCGGACGACTGGTATTACACCGACGACGTCTATGTCGATTACATCGACGGGGGCTATTACTTGTGCAACCCGTCCTATCCGACAACGCGAGTAGCGATCAGCGTTGTGCTCTAGGAGCTTTGTGGTCCGACGGCACGGGCGACCCGATGCAGGCAGATCGAGTCGCACGGTCACTCCGATGATTCGGTTTGAAGGCGCGAGTCTTGCCAGAGACCGATTCGAACTCGCACTGATGAGAGATCAGGAGGCAACGTGCTCATGTCGATTTTCACAGCGTCACTGGTTTTGTGGTTCTTGGGGATTGTGACTGATTCGATGTTTGGCGGATTCCTCCACCTGTTGTTGCTGGTGGCTCTGCTAACAGCCGGCATCGGGATGATCCAGCACCGAAAGCTCGCGAAAGTCAGGCGCCGCTGGTAGGGAACATCGAATTTTCCGGCCCCGCGCGATGCAGAATCTTCCCGTCTGACGGCGTGGCCGCAAGCGCCTCACGAAGGCTGTGGAAAAGGGCAAGTTCCGCAGCCGCAACACAAAAGGTGTCTGATCACCTGGAGGTCAGCGATGATTCGTAAATTAGTTTTGGTTCTGTGTCTGGGTTTGGTGGCGACCTCGTCAGCGTTCGCGGCAAATAAGGAACAAAAGCGTCTGGCGAACGCCGGCGTCGTGATGCAGGAAATCATGAACACGCCCGAAAACATTCCGCAACAGGTACTCGAGAAGGCGGAGTGTGTGATCGTGTTCCCCTCGGTCCTTAAGGCGGCTTTCGTTGTCGGCGCAAGCTATGGCCGCGGCGCGATGGTTTGCCGAACCGGCGAAGACTTCCGGGGACCGTGGGGCGCTCCGGCGATGATGGCGCTCGAAGGTGGCAGCGTTGGATTCCAGATCGGCGGGCAGGCAACGGATCTCGTCCTGCTCGTCATGAATCACAGCGGCGCGAGCTCGATTCTTGAAAGCAAAGTGAAGTTGGGCGGCGATGCTTCTGTTGCGGCAGGTCCGGTGGGACGCGATGCGGCGGCGAATACCGACGCGTACATGCGAGCGGAGATACTCAGCTACTCGCGCACGCGCGGATTGTTTGCCGGGGTTTCGCTCGAAGGTTCCACGCTCCGCCCCGATGACGATGCCACGGCAGACGTGTACGGCCGCAAATTGACGGCGAAAGAAATCATCCTGGGCGGAAAGGTCCGAGTTCCCGCGTCCGGCCGCCACCTGGTTGCCGTTCTGCAGAAGGGTTCACCGCGCAACGAGTCGAAAGAGTCCGCGAGCAACCAGCAGAGGTAAACTGCTGAGGCAGCACGGCCCTTCCGATCGCGATAAAACTCGCTGTTAAACGAGCCCCGCTTGAACTACCAATCGTACTCACGGTCCGGTGCCGTGCGCAGGCTGGAAATCCTTGCATCGGAGAGCGAGTCGATGAAAATCAACAGTGCGTCGTCTCCCTTGACCAGGCGGAACACGGACGTAGTCTCGACAGCCGGGTTTGCAGGCGTGCGTTTTACGAGTGTGAGCGTACCTCCGGACCAAAGGTTTGTGAGCCTGTGCCGGACCCATTTGCTGTCCGGAACGATGCGTGCAGCAGTCCCGTCGGCAGGTCCTGAAGGAAAGTCCTGGCCAGCCGCCAACTGATCCAGCAACTTCGCCAAGGAAGCCGCAAGTGCGGGCTCCGTGTCGGCGATGGCCGCGAGCTTTGCCGGCAGCAGCGGGGGATCGACCAAGCCGGCGATCATGTGGGCAATGGGCCCTGCATTGGAATGGCCGGCATCCAGATTGGTGAGCACCACGATCGTAAGACGGTCGTCGGGATAGCGGGCGATTCTGGCGGTAAAGCCTTGCCAGCCTCCGCCGTGCTCAATGCGCTTGTGGTTGTTCTGCGCGCCGATCATCCAGCCAAATCCATAACCAGCGGGGTTTGGCGTGCCGTCATTGAGGGGATACACGGTCCAAATACGGTCCAGGCTGGATTGTTTGAGGAGCTGCGTGCCGTACAGCGCGGCGTCCCACTTGGCCAGATCGAGCACATTGAAATACAACGTGCCGTCTGCGGTCGAGTCGAATGTAGGAGAGACCCACGCCTGATTCTTGAGTTCGCCGTCGTCGATCTCGTACCCGGCGGCCCGATTCGGGATGATGTCGCGATCGCTGATTATCCGCGTGGATGTCATGCCAAGCGGTTTAAAGATGCGCTCACTGAGAAAATCGTAATAAAGCTTGCCAGTGACCTTGTGGATCAGGATGCCGAGGAGAGCGTAATTCGTATTGCGGTAGTCCCACTTTTCTCCCGGAGCTGCTTCGATCGGCAGCGCCTCGATTTTCGATACAAGTTCATCTTCGGTGAAATCAAGCCTCAGGTAAAAGGGGCCTTGGGGGCCAATGCGATCGCCGCTTTCGTACTCCGCCAGGCCCGAGGTATGCGAAAGAAGGTTCTTAATCAGAATTGGCTTCCAGGCTGCGGGCGCATCGGGAAAGTACTTTACAATACTGTCGTCGAGAGAGAGCTTGCCTTCCTCTACCAACATCATGATGGCGGCAGAAACGAATTGCTTTCCAACAGAACCGGATTGAAAGATCGTCTCGGGCTTGGCTCGCACGCCGAGTTCTACATTTGCTAGGCCATAGCCTTTCACTAGCAGAATCTCTCCGCGACTGTAGATTCCAACCGCAAGGCCCGGGATCTGTCGCTGGGCCATTTGAGCTGTGATGAAGGAGTCGATGGACTTGAGACGTTGCGAATCAAGGGGCGGAGTTGGGGAAGGTGCAGAGTTCTGCGCGAAAAGTACCGTTGTAAAACCCAGGGTCACGACAGCAAGTATCAAGACCCTGGCATGGCTCACGGAGCCTCCAATGATTGAAAGTTCCGACCGGCGGGCAGTATACCGTGGCGGAAGCTCGAACTGAAACCTCAGAACGATCTAAGCAGATCCTGGTGAACGCACTAACCGGACTGGAATCGGCGTCGCCATTCGCATCAGCGGTTGATGTGAGTTATGGCTGCGGGAATCCGAACATCAACCACGACTGATTGGCTACCCAATGCGGGTATAGCTCCGTCATCTGATCGAACAGCTCCCGCTCGGACGTCGCGGTTTTCTGTACCCGATCGAAGTCCTGCAGGTAACGCTTGGTGTCTTGGATTGCCGAGGGAGAATCGGGCGCGCCCGGCTTCTTGTGACCGGCGACGACAATCGCCGGGTTCAGCGCCGCTAACCGGTCGAGCGCCGCGATCCAATTTTTGCGGCTCTCTGGGGTAGTGTCGCCGACGTACATGCGGCATTGGTTGTACACAACGTCGCCAGCGACGATCAGGCCGACCGATGGAACGTGTAGGGACGTCGTATCGGCACTATCGGTGTGGCCCTGCTCGATGATGCGCAACTCGTGGCCCTCGAGTGTGAACGTGTCCTGCTCGTAGGGCTGAGGGGCGACCAACTTGGTGGGCACTTGCCCGGGAAAGCACCGGCGGGCCAGCCGCTCGACGGTTGGAGTGAAAGACACCTGCATGGCGTTCCGCGTCTTGGGCGTTGCGATCGCCCGAGCGCCCGGGAAACGGTCGAGCAGAATGCCCAGACCGTAGAAGTGGTCGAAATGGGCGTGCGTTATATAGATCGTCTCCAAGTTGCGATTATGCAGAGCAACCCAATCCGCGAGAGCCTCGGCCTCGGCCACTGTCATCATGGCGTCTACCAACACCGCATCGTGCTCGCCAAAGATTAAAGTCGACGTGATCGGGTCAAAGCCGAGCGCTTCGCCAAAGGGCCTGGGCCGCTCGCCGACCATAGCCTTTCCCGGAGCGGTAAAAACGTTCACACTCAGCGTGTTCGAGGCGGCAGGCGCGGTCACGCGCGTGGTTTCTTTCAGTCCCTTGGTGCCGTCCATTTGGCAGTCCTTTCGATATCAGAGCGAGCGACTGTTCGAGGCAAAGAATGGCAGAAGCGCGCCGACCGGGCTCAGTGTCGGCATCCGATCGGCTCCAAGGGCTAACCGTACTTGAGGGTGGTGCTCTGTCCGATCTCGATAATATAACCGTCAGGATCGCGGATGTAGCAGCGAATCTCGCCGTACTTGAGGATCGGTTCCGTGAGAAACTCGGCTCCCCGACTTTTCCACAATTCATAGCACGCTTGAATATCCGCAACTCGGAAATTCATAAAGCTGTTGATGTGATTCGGGTCGGGAACGCTGAGCGTTACCGTCGGCTTATCCGGAGTCGGCCCGCCTCCCACGTTCAGAATCATCCAGATATTCGCAAGCTGAAGGTACGGAGGGGCGTTGCCGTCACCCAGGGTCAGAATGCGAGCGCCGAAGACCTTTTCGTAGTAGTGAGCCGATCGTTCGACGTCCGCGACGGTGAGAAAATACGCGATGCTGATCCCCTCTCGCGGGGGCATCTCAAAGCTCTTCTGTTCGACTTGTACGCTGGTCATTGACGAAACCTCTCAACTTGGATTTACGGGCTATTGCTGGCTCAGTGTCACCTGAGGCGACAGGTACTCGAAACGACGCTCCGGCGTATCGGCAATACCGCGCGTGCTTCACCAGCCGCCGACCCGTCTTCACCAACCGCTGCGGCAAGCTCGTCAGCGAGCGGGTCTCCATTCTCTTCGGCAGCACCAGACGGCGCCACGGGTTGCGCGGGTCGTAGGCCAGCAGGCTTAACTGTAAGCGCGCTTCATTCGCCCGGAATCGATGGCAATGATGCAGCAACCAGTCGCCTATAATAACGCGAGCATAAAGTCGCTGGGATAATACAACAGAAAGGCGGTCGTCTCTGCAGAGTCCTGATTAACGCGCTAACGCGTCGGAGAGGTCGAACCGACTCGATCGCAGTTGCCGTACTGGCCATCGCAGTCCCACCAGGGTTGACGCCGGAACGGCTGCACGCACCGCTGAAACGAGAGAGGGAGCCACAAGGACCCGATTAGTTTGCGTTAAACTCTTCGACGTTCTCGATGTGTCGAATGGCGCTGGCCGCATCCCAGACCGTCGCGGTATTGCCGCAGAGCGATATCAATTTACGCCGACTCGTAGAGAATTCAAATCGGGGCGGGGAGCGTTCGCTTATGTAACGAACTCCGGGTCGAATAACGTCTCGATGTACAGCATTGATGCGACCACTGGGGCCTTGACGCTGATGGGAACGATCGGCACATAAAGGAACGCGAGTTCTGTCGGCGCGGGCCTTCGAGGAATGCGAGAGCGAATTATCGACTGGATGCCCGAATCATCCAATGGGGCGTTTTGAGTTGGAGGTTCGAAGTAACTCCTGATTCACGCGCGAACCCCACAGGTGGTGCTGGTATGGGCTTGTCCGACAATGCGGGTCGTCGGAACTTATTCGGCCCGTGCAGGGGTCAGGCGTCGGACCGTGTGTTACATTCACACGCCGGCATGAATCGAGCTCCCCAACAACCGGGCGTCACACGTGCGGGCGCTGGTACCGAACCGCCGACGAGTAGGCTTCGGGCTCTCGTTGCGGGTGCAGCGGGCATTTTGACATTCTGCCTAGTGGATGTTCTTGATCCCCAGTTTGTCCGATTTCCCTCTATCGAACCGTCGGCATCTGCGATGTTCAATCTGCTCCTCGAACTCTCCTATTTCCTCAATAGTCCGTACGTGCTTCTGCCCACGTCATTGGTTTCGATATATCTTGCGATCGCTAGGCGCGATCGACCGAACTCGTGGATCTTCGCATTTCTCGCCGGGGTGACAATTCCGTTGATTGTTCTCCGCATCCCCTGGATGCTTCGGTGGATTAAAGTCCAGTGCCTGAGTGACGCGCTCATCGGACATGCAGGCCCCGGTACGAACTTGTCCGATTCTCCGACTCATCAGCAGCTGAACCGTAACGAATGTGACACGCTTCGGCATAACACCCGCTGGTAAAGCCTGAAGAACCCCTTAGGATAGTTCGAGAGTCTTCAAAGAAGACGGGAACGCGCGGCTGCCACAGTTTCTGCTCCCAAAGGCTCGCGAACTCCAGCTTTTGGCTTGCGGAGAATAATAATGAAATTCCTGAATTGTTTTGCAATGAATCGCCCCATCACTGTGACGAAGAGGCTTGCTCCGGCGCTGCTGGCCGGAGTAACTCTCCTTGTTGCGGGCCAAGCGGCGCGTTCTGACGAAAATCTCTGGAGCAAGGCCATCACCGGCTGCGGCACCGTCATCAGCCGGCCCGGACACTATTTTCTGGCGAACGACTTGACGCAATGCCCGGGTGCCGGAATTTCCATCACCGTCAGTTCCGTAAGCATCGACCTGCGGGGACACATCATTCAGGTGACGGGGGGTACCGGTGCAAGCGCGATTGACGCTCCCGGGGGTGACAACGGCCTGAGGAATCTCGAGATTGCCGGCCCCGGAACCCTGACCGGAGGCCTCACCGGAATTAATTTCGGAAACGTGCATAACTCGCGGGTGCACGACGTGACGATGGTGCAGAATTCTTTCGGAATGGCGGTGAACTCCGGTGACTTTACGAGCGATACAACGGCGACGGCAACAGTTTCCGCTAACAACGAAATCTTCGACAACGTAATCACCGCCAACAACGGCCACGGTATCACCGTGAATGGCGGAAACAAGAATCTCTTCTTCCGCAACAATGTGAGTGGCAACAATAACGGCGGCGTGGGCCTGCTTCTCTATGCCGCGCAGGACAACTTCGCTCACGACAACACCGCCGACGCGAATAGCGGATGGGGAATCTATATCGCGGCGCAGGGCTCCGGCAACAAGGTCGAACACAATACCGCGTTTGGCAACAGCAACGCCGACCTCAACGATCAAAATGGCGATTGCACGCACAACACCTGGGCCGGTAACTCTTTCGTTTCTAATTCCCCCGCCTGCCTTCAATAGAGATCAATCACGTCCGAAATCGGCCCTTTCATTGGAGTCAATCGGGTCTGGCAGCGCACCCTGGTGTGTTTGGGCTTTGCAGATAGCTCCTGATCGATGCCGAACCGGACGTCTGAGTACTAATAGCCACTTCTCCGGTTATTCCACCAATCAGGAGTTGTCGGCAAATGCCGCACGCGGTTTCTACTCCGAAAGGGACCCAACGGGCTTAACGGCTTGTCCACTGGATCTTAGAGAAGTTGCTAATCGAGTCGCAGTTGCATCGCGCGGAAATCGAGCGTGAACCCTGACATCAAAGCGTCCGTTCCGAGCGTTCCGTCCCTGTAACTCTTGTCCCCAGTAGGCTGCTGGCCAACCACACTCACCTTCGTCAGCTCCTCGGTGCGCCCAAGGAGGTTTAAGCGAAGTGTGGGAAGGACCTGTGTCTTGCGGGTCATCATGCCGCCCGCACCGGCCGTCTTATCCCGCTCACTCTTCAAAGAGGCGATCTCGTCCAGCGTCAAAGCATCGCGGAAGGAGGGATTCAAGAAGGTTGCGTTTGCTCCCGTATCGAGATTCATCTCGAGCCGCCGGTCCCCGTGCCGCACGTCCATTATGAGATCCCATCCATCCAGAAATAGATTGGGCTCCCCGTCTGCACTAGCTCCCTTTGCTTCGATATGAACCACGCCTTTAGCAGATATCGCCACACGCCCTAGCCCGCCTTTCTCACCAGGTGTAGCGTGAGAGAGCGATTCTATGGTTGGTGGGTTTATTTTTCTTCGTTTGGGTTCTCGGTGCTTTTTTTCCGCCTCGAGGATCGCTGGTATTCATCCGCTC
>JBAVUW010000044.1:0-5913 GCA_049696975.1 Candidatus Acidiferrales bacterium
ACCTTCAGGGCGCGCCCGCCGAAATCCTTGCCGTCGAGCGCCTGCATTGCCTGCGCAGCCTCGGTGTCATTCGGCATCTCCACGAACCCGAAACCCCGCGAGCGCCGCGTTTCCCGGTCAATGGCGATGTGCACCCGTGCGACCTGTCCGTAGGGCTCGAACAGCGCCTTCAGATCGGTTTCCGTCGTCTGGAAGGTCATGTTTCCCACAAACAAATTCTTCATGCTCGTCCTTCCCAGGCCGGTGCGGTGATTCGCGGCACCCGGCAACGTGCCGTTCGCCAAATTCTCCAGTTCAATTCCGGATCAATCCGAGCGGGAACGCTTGAGCCATCGCCCGCCATGATTACCCACGCGGCGGGCACCCAAGTGTGCATACGTAGTTTACCACGTTTGGCGAAAAACCGGGACTCTGCGCTTTACCAATGGGTAGGATATCCACCAAATGGATGGGGTTGCTTGGGCCAGAACCCGCGCTGGTGGACCAATCGAAGCCACCGAGAACACGACCACGCCCCTGAGCACTTTTTTCACCCGCGAAGTGAATCGGCTCGCCGCGCGTCCGTTGGGACCGGCGGGAGCCGTGCGTGGAGCTCTTCGCAAATACTGAACGCGTGGTAGGATTCGCGCCGAAGTTTCCGGGCGGTGTGCCCGATCGGGGATTCTACCGGCTCGGTACTCGGCGCGTGCGCCTTGCAGACGGATGGCCGACGATCGGGCGCTGGGGCGCGACTATCGGCCAGGAGAGGCGGTGAAGTTGCGTACAAGCCAGTCGACCGTCAGTCGGGCGTAGGATTCCGCGAGCGGGCCGGGCGTCAGGTAGTGGCTCGCTCCCTGAACCCAGACCAGTTCCCGTTGCGGGGACGCCGTCAGGCTGTCGTAAATCTGTTGGGCGTTCGGCGGGAGGGCAAGCTCGTCCTTTTCGCCGTGAATCACCAGGGCCGGAACCTTGATTTGCGGCCCGTACTTGATTGAGCTGGGCGTACCCGGGTCGCTCGGCGCTCCGAAGAAGCTGATCAGCCACTTGGCGGTTCCCATGACCGACACGCCGCCCGGAAACCAGTTGGCGTACCCGACGGGCTCCTGACCCCTGCCTCGGGCGACCAATTCGCGCGCGTGCCGGAGGGTCTCCTCCAGACGCTGCTTGTCCGCTTCGCTGCTCCGAACTTGAAACTCCAGATACGGTGATGGAATCGAAGCGATAAAGCCGACCGCCTTGACGGCAGGGTCGTTTCGCTCGACCACATATTGTGCCATGCGAGGGCCGCCGAGGCTGATGCCCAGAATCGCGATTCGCGCGTAACCTTTCGATTTTCCACGCGCGACAAAGGCAGCGATATCTTTCACGGCATCGCGATATTCCGCGTAGGGGTTGTTGTAGGAGGCGCGCATGTTGCAAAGCAGGAAGGCGTAGCCGTTGTCCGTCAGAGCGTTGGCAAGCGGCGAGTAATCGTGGGCCGGAAACAGGGCCGCGCCGGTCGTGCCGCCGGGCACCATCAGGACCAGCGAATCGCTGGCCTTCTGTGGCTCCCACAACAGCCCGTTTAGCGCGACTTTATCTTCGGCCTCAACCAGGATCAGGTCCAGCTGGCTTTGCGACCGCTGCATGGGAGTGGTTGCCACGGCCCGAACTATATTCCAGTCAGGCTCATCCGATCAAGGCTCGGGGATGGTGGTCCGGGCGGGTCACCGGTCGAACCGGAGATCCAGTGAAATTCAGTCCGGCATGGTCGGGTTGTTCGGGCTGAACCGAGAGGGCGTGCCCGCACGAAATGACGCGCGGATGCTGCCCTGAAGCGTCCGCGCGCCGGTGGTGACTCCGCGATGAAATTTACAGCGAACGCAGGAAATTCAGCAGATCCTGCTTTTGCTGGTTGCTTAGACTGTTGAACATGCCGATAACGGTGTTGGCCTCCGACCCTTGGCTCGAGTGCGCTTGGATCGCTGTCAACAAACCGCCGTTCGTCGGGTTCGCGCGTCCGTCGTGCAGGAAAAATACGCGCTGACCCAATCCCCACAGCGGCGCCGTCCGGAATTCATCCGGCCCCGCCGATCCCTGCGACACACGGTCCGCCAGCCCCGACCCCATGTTGTGCACCACCAGGTCGGAGAACAGCGCCGCTGGCTGATTGTTCAGCGCAGGCGCCATGGCCGCCGGTCCCGTCTCGAGCAATGGCGTGTGGCACATGTCGCAGTGCACTGCGCTGAACATCAAGCGCCCATCCGCAATGGATGCTGCCGACGGATTCCCGGGGATGCCTGCCGCCGAAGGCGTCGGCGCCGCCAGAAATCGCATGAACGCCGCAAACATCACCGTGTCACTGGGAATGTTCGGTCCCACCAGCGAAAAGTTGGTCTCGTCCTCCGGAGTCGCGTTGTAGAGGCATGCCGCCGGCGGATTCGCGCGTTCGTTCGGGAACAACTCATTCGTCACACCCATCTCGACGTTGTAGGCCTCGCCCGCGAAAATCTCGAGCGATTTGTTCTGCGCCTTCCAGCCGAACCGGGTCACCGAGCCGTCGTTCCCGCTGTTGTTGGCGTGGCCCGAAATGCCTAGCGCCCGCTTGAGCGCCGCATTTGCGCTCATGTTGGCGATGATTGTGGCGTCGGGAATCGCTTCGATCAGTCCCGCGCCGAACGTCGGTGTCGGAATCCGGAAGATCATATTGTTGAGCTGGGCCGCCTGCGTGAAATTCGGCTGCGCCATCGTGCAACGACTGGCGTCGGTGCGCCCCGCGATGGTGAACACGTCGTGCACGCCGCCGTCGGGCGTGGTGGTCACCGCGTCACTCGATCCCATGACAAACGGAAACCTCACCTCGCGCACCGGACCGTCCGAGGTGAGGAAGCTCGGCAGCGTATTCAGCGCTCCATCGGCATTCGCTTCAGCAACCTGCGGATTTGGCCCGATATTCGGATACGCATTCGTGCTCGGGCTCGAGCCGCCTGCAGACGGTTGCGCGTGGCAGCTCTGGCAGCTCGTGGCGTTGTAACCCGGTCCCAGCCCTAAGCCCGGCTCACCGGGGATTGTGCCGCCCACTGAATCCGTCTGGATGAATCGCGCCAGTCCGTTCTCGAAATACTCGAGCTGCTCGGCGTTCAGTCCCCGAATCGGCTGCCCCGCTCCCAGGGAACCCGCCCTTGGCCCTGGATCATGCACGGACGAGTTTCCTCCTCCGCCCTGCCCGCCGCCGCTCGAGGCGCGGCTCGGTTCCGCCGTTGTGTTTCCGTTTTGCGCATACGCCAGCGGCACCGAGCTCACCGAAACCAACGCCGTCAGCGCGATTGCCGTCGCGATCTTTCTGTAGCCACACCCGTAGTGACGCTTCATCGTTTGCTTCTCCTTGTCCGTGCCGTTGAAAGCCGCGAGACACACCCCTCGCGTTCCGACTTTTTCGGCCTCAAGGCTGGGCGGCAACTTGAATGTTCAGAGAATGTAGGGTTCCACTCGCAGCCGAGTCGTTCGGAGCCAGCATGCGAATGCGGGAAGGAAAATATGCGAGGACGTCATCTCGCGTCAACGACTACGAGGTACAGTTTTTGTACAGGCGAAGGTCAGTGTCGTACTACGGAGTTCTACGCTTTTTCTTCAGCGAAGAGAATCATCGGTTCGCCGATTCGCCGGCAGCGCGAAACTCGACTAGACGCAACTCGGTCTCCGCGATCGTTCCATGGTGATGATACTGGTAACTCGTGATGCCGACGCCGTCGACGAACTCGAACTCCGTGTCGTCGGGGTTCGTGGCGAACTTGACTTCGTACGCGGTGTGCGCGCCGGGCGCGATCCCCGGCACCTGGTTTAACTCGACAGGATGCGGCGGGCCCGTCACCCAGCAATATTCAGAATCCTGACGATTCTCGGCTCCCTGGTCGCAAAAGAATCGCTTACCCTCCGCAAGCGGCAGTTGCAGGAATCCGCCGTCGGACCTCAGCAAATCACGGAATGAGAATTTCTCGTCTTCAATTTGATCCATCGTGACGCCAGCCGCCGACAGCGTATTCACGTAGAACCTCGCGTCCGGCGTCCCGATCAGAATCGAAAGCTGCGGCTTGGTGTGTCCGTCCGACCAATCCAAATCCGCCGGAAAGCCCTTCACTACCGCAGCGCTCAAACCGCCGCGCTCGAACTCGTGAACCACCGCCATCGTCCAGGTGATGGGCGTTACCTTTCCAGTCGACGACTCCTGATCGTACGAGCGCACGAATCCGCGATACACCCATTCCGTACCGGGAATCAGAGGAAAGCCCTGCCGAGGATCGTCATCGACTCGCGCCGAAGCCGCGAGTCCGCCGCCGAGAACCATCAACGCTAAGATAATGCCGGTGCGCCGCACGTTCACCGCCTGGAAACGGTCGCTTGGCCCACGACGATTGTATCTCGTTCCCGCACAGGAGAAAAAGCCTCCGCCACAGCAATTTGCCCCCGGCAGCACAGGCGGAGCCACAGGGCGCTTGACACTAACATACATCTATAGTAGGAATGCATACGCACATAGTAGGAGGATGCCATGGCCTTGCCCCGACTTAGCAGACTCGAACTCCACATCCTGGAAGCTTTGTGGAGCCGCGGTACCGCTTCCATTCGCGAAATCCAGCAATCGTTTCCCGAGTCGGATCGTCCCGCCTACACGACCGTGCAGACCACCGTCTATCGCATGGAGCGGAAAGAGGTCCTGCGCCGAGTCAAGAAAATCAGCAACGCGCACATTTTCGAGGCCACCGTGTCGCGCCACGCCGCACAGCGCAGGCTGATCGACGATCTCCTCGGGTTTTTCGGCGGCCGCACGCAGCCCGTGATGGCTCACCTGATCGAATCCGGCAGACTCACTCTTGACGATGTGCGCGAAGCGGAAAAAGCGGTAAAAAAGCTCGCGAAGAAGGAGAAATCGCAATGAGCGTCGTCGCCATCGTCGCATTCCCTTCCCTCGCATGGACAACGCTCGGCGTCGAGCTGGCCAATCATCTCTGGCAATCGACGCTCTTTGTTGGAATGGCGGGACTGCTGGCCCTGGCGCTCAGGAAGAATGGAGCGCACGTGCGCTATGGGCTCTGGTTCGCCGCGTCCGTGAAGTTCCTGTTTCCATTTTCACTGCTCGTTGCGCTGGGCAGCCGCATGGACGCGCTGGCAAGACCCGCGAATAGCCCGCACGGCTTGTCGTTTGTGGTTCAGCAAATCAGCCAGCCGTTCGCCACGGCGAGCCGAGGCCCTTTCGCTGCGCCGATTGCCGCCGGCGCATCCGAGTCCGCAGTCAGGATCCTGCCGAGTCTTTTACTTATCGTCTGGTGCGTCGGCTCCACGGCGGTGCTCTTTTCCTGGTGGCGTCGCTGGGGCCGCGTGTCTGCCGCTGTGCGCAGCGGTCCCCGCGTCACCGCCGGACGGGAATTTGAAATCCTGCAGGATCTCCGAGCCCGGTGCGGAATCGCCGGTCGCGTGGAACTGGTGACCTGCCAATCCGCCGTGGAGCCGGGCATCATCGGCACGCTTCATCCCGTCGTAGTGCTGCCCGCTGGCATCGCCGGCAAGCTGAGCGATGCGCAGCTGGCATCGATCATGACCCACGAGCTTTGTCACTTTCGCCGCCGCGACAATCTCACCGCCGCGATTCATATGTGTGTCGAGGCAATTTTCTGGTTCCATCCGCTGCTCTGGTGGCTGGGCGCTCGCCTGGTCGACGAGCGTGAACGCGCCTGCGATGAGGAAGTCTTGCGACTCGGCAGCGATCCCCAAACCTATGCGGAAGGAATTCTGAAGGTCTGCGAGTTCTATCTGGAATCGCCACTATTCTGCGCGGCCGGGGTAACAGGTTCGAATCTGAAAAAACGCATGGAGGCGATCATGACTCATCGCATCTCAAGCAAGCTGAACTTGGCCGGAAAATTCCTGCTCACCATGACGGCAGCGGCGGCCCTGCTG
>JBAVUW010000045.1:0-87358 GCA_049696975.1 Candidatus Acidiferrales bacterium
CGCTCGCAGATACTCCCATCGCCCCTTATTTCCCAACCTGACCTCCCCAAATCGCTTTTTGGTTGGGTTACATTCTAAATGGCGCGACGTTTCACCCTTCGGTTACATTCTAGATGGCGCGATTCGCTGCAATGCAGTCTAAGAACAACCGTGATACACTCCCCGCTTCCGATGTGTATTTTGGGTAGAAATGTTCGCCGCTTGCTCGTGGCGCTCGCCTGCATTTGCGTGGGTGTGTCCGCCGGTGCTGCGAGTGACGAGCGGGCGGCCAAGGGCCCGGCTTCGTCTTCCGTTTCGGCCCTCGCTCCGGCTGCCAGCGCGAAACCTGTGATTGTGGTGGGGATCGTGGGTGGGTGGATACGGGCCGACAATCACGACGACCATATCGTGCAGCTGGCAGAGCGGTTGAATCGGGAGTACGGGTCCGGCGTGCACGCGGAAATTTTCGAGAACCATCACCGCGAGCAGGCACGCGAGCGGATTCTGGCGCTGCTGGATACCGACCGCAGCGGTACGCTCGAGTCGGGCGAGAAGCGGCAGGCGCAGATCGTGCTGTACGGCGAAAGCTGGGGTGGGTCGGAAACAGTGATGCTGGCGCGCGAGCTGAAGGAGCGCGGGATTCCCGTGATGCTGACGGTGCAGATCGACAGCGTGGCGAAAATGGGAGAGAACGACGAAGTAGCGCCGGCAAACGTGGTCGAGGCGGTGAATTTTTATCAGCCACACGGGATCATTCATGGATGCCAGGCGATTCGGGCCGAAGATGCCTCGCGGACACAGGTGATCGGGAATTTCCGTTACGATTATGAGAAGCATCCCGTGCCGGTGCGCGGGGCGAGCTGGTTCGCGAAGACTTTCTTGCGGCCGCACGTGTCGATCGAAAACGATCCGGCGGTTTGGAGCAGGATTGAGACGTTGATTCGTTCGAAGCTGCCGGCGTCGCCCGTGCAGCAAGCAATTACTTCCGGGCTTACCACAGAGAACACCGAGTAGCCGCAGAGCACACACAGAAAATCGAAGAATTACCGATAAAAAGCCGGGAGAGATTTGCGGCTAGAGCTGGAACGGGCCGAGGGGGATGTGTTGACTGGCTACGTGGAGCGTGCCGCGGAAGGCGTACTCCGCCGGGCGGCGATTGAGGGCCTCTTCGGCGGATATGCGGGCGACTTCGGGGTTGTTGTTCTGTTCGGAGAGGTGCGCGAGGACGACATGGCGTGCGCGTCCATCGAAGACTTCCGAATCGGAGAGAAACTCGCTGACCACGGCGTTGGAGAGGTGGCCGGTGCGGCTCATCACGCGCTGCTTGATGTGCCAGGGATAGGGGCCAACCTTGAGCATCTCGAGATCGTGATTGGATTCAAGGATCAGGAAATCGGCTTCGCGCAAATGTTGTTTGACGAGCTCGGGGAGGTAGCCGAGGTCGGTGACGATGGCGACCTTCGTGCCATTGGTACGGAACGCGTAGCCGACGGGATCGACCGCGTCGTGAGGGATGGCGAAGGGACTGATTTCGATGTCGCCGATCTGGAAACGCTCGCCGGGGCGGATGTGCTCGAAGCGATCGATGGTGGCTTTCTTGCCGGGCTTTTCGGGGTCTTCGGCGTACATCTTCACGATTTCGTGGTGCGTAGGCTCGGTGAGGTAAGCCGGGCAGTTCCAGTGGCGCGCGAGCATGGCAACGGCGCTGGAATGGTCAGAGTGCTCGTGAGTAATCAGGATGGCGTCGACACGGTCGGGACGCGGGCGGCCGAGGGCCTCAAAGCGGCGGAAAATTTCCTTGCGGCCGAGGCCCGCATCGATGAGGAGAGTGGTGTGCTCGGTTTCGAGCAACGTAGCGTTGCCCGTGCTGCCGGAAGCGAGAATTGAGACGCGGAACGAGATGCGAAGTCTCCGCTGTGGATGATGGCAAAGTGCGGAGACGAGGTAAAGAGAAAACTTGGCCGCTGAGATCGGGGGGAAAGCCGGAACTCAGTCGCAGACGAACACGCATCCACTTGGATGACGGCAAGGCCAGCGGCGAATGCGAACAGCTACGATTAGAACGTGAGGTCGGCGCGCGTGAGCTTAAAGCCGTTCAGGTTGCCGACTACGCTCGCGGCGATGCGGCTCGGTTCAAAGAATTCCCGGGCGATTTGCTGGACCTGTTCGGCGGTTACGGCTTCCAGCATGGCAATCAGCTCGGGCATCGTGAAATGGCGGTCGAAATACATGTGGTAGCGGGCCAGGTTGCTCATGCGGGCACCAGAGCCTTCCAGGGCCAGCAGCGTGGCGCCCTTCAGGTGGTCTTTGGCCCGGCGGAGCTCTTCGGCATCGATCGGCTCGTCGCGCATGCGGCGAAATTCCTGGAGCACGGATTCGACCACTTTTCCGGTGGTATCGAGGGACGTGCCGGCGTAGACAGAGAGAACGCCGGTATCGCGATAGGGACTGAGATCGCTGAAGATGGAATAGGCGAGGCCCTGGCGCTCGCGAATGTTCTGGAACAGCCGCGAGGACATACCGCCGCCGAGAATGTTGTTCATCACCGAAACGGCGAAGCGGCGGCTATCGGTGAGAGGCAGCGCGGGCACGCCCATACAGAGGTGGACCTGCTCGAGTTCGGACTTCGAACGCAGGGTGATGTGCGGCGTAGCCTCGGGCTTGGGATCCGTGAAGGAATCTTCATCGCGCTCGAGTTTCGAGAATCGCGCGGCGACGAGTTCGACCAGCTCGGCGTGGGTGAGATGGCCGGCCGCGGTGATGACCAAGCGATTCGGCGCATAACATTTTTCAAACCAGGTTTGAACTTTTGCGCGCGTGAAGGCGGAAACGGTTTCGGGCGTGCCCAGGATGGGCTTGCCGAGCGCGTGGGGATGCCAGAACTTCTGCGTGAAGAGCTCGTGAACGAGGTCTTCGGGATTGTCCTGGGTCATGCGGATTTCTTCCAGGATCACGCCCTGCTCACGCTCGATGTCTCCTTGCGTGAATTTGGGCTCGAGGACCATGTCGGAAATGATGTCGAAGGCTTTGGGGAGATGCTCGTCCAGAACGCGGGTGTTGAAGCAGACCATTTCTTTGGAGGTGAAGGCGTCGAGCATGCCCCCGAGCGAGTCGATTTCGCGGGCAATGTCTTCGGCGGAGCGGCGGCGGGTGCCTTTGAAGACCATGTGCTCGATGAAATGCGAGATCCCGTTGAGGTCCTCAGGCTCGCGGCGGGAGCCGGAGCGCAGCCAGATGCCGACAGAAACCGAATGGACGTGGTCCATGGGCTCGGTGAGAACGACGAGGCCGTTGGCCAGGATTTCCTTCTGTACGGCGTGATGGGAGTTTTCGACCATTGAGGCTTCTATTCTGGCACGGCCCAACGGTGGTGTCATTGCAGTTCGCAGCAATTGCTCGCTTTTCGACGCGCGCCATGCGGGGCGCGGGAAGCAGGGGGAGCCCGGACCGACGGGCCGCGCTCGAGCAAAAGCTGAAAGCTAACGCGGCACGAAACGCCACTCCCCGGTGAGGCCGGGTAGCGACACCGAAGCGAGGCTCCGGCCACGGAGTCGCACGAGGGCAGCGTGTTAAGATCGAACCGAGATGCCCTCTGAGACCTCCGGCGCGCGCGTGAATCTGCTCGGGAAATCCGTGGAAGAACTGCGCAAGTTTCTGGCTGGGCTTGGCGAGCCGGGGTATCGCGCGGCGCAGATTTATCATGCACTGTATGCGGAACGGCGGCTGGATTTTGCGGCGATGACGAATTTACCGGCGGCGTTGCACGAGCGCCTGGAGCGGGAGGCTGCGATTGCGTTGCCGCGAATTGTTCGAAGATACGTGTCGACGGACGGGACGGTGCGGTACGTGCTGGCGCTCGGCGAGGGGAAGCCGGCGAACGTCGAGACGGTGTTCATGCCGGAGGAGAACCGGCAGACGATTTGCATTTCGACGCAGGCAGGCTGCGCCGTGGATTGCCGGTTTTGCCTGACCGCGACGCTGGGGCTGGTGCGGAATTTGACGGCGGGCGAAATCGTGGGACAGGTGCTCGTAGCGCTCGAAGACAGTCGCGCGACGCTGAAGCCGCAAACGAATATCGTGTTGATGGGGCAGGGCGAGCCCCTGCTGAATTACGACGCCGTGATGTCCGCGCTGCGAATTCTACTCGACCAGAAGGGAGTCGCGATCGCGCCGAGACACGCGGCGCTTTCGACCAGCGGAATCGTGCCGGGAATCGAACGGCTGGCACTGGAAAAAGTGAGGCCGAACCTGGCGATATCGCTGAACGCGTCGTCGAACGAACAGCGCGATCAGGTGATGCCGATCAACCGGAAGTATCCGCTCGAAAAACTTCTGGATGCTTGCCGGAAATATCCGCTCAAGCCGCGGGAATGGCTGCTGTTCGAGTACGTACTGTTGGGTGGATTCAATGATTCGCCCGAGGACGCCCACCGCGTGGTGCGACTGCTGGCAAATTTGCGGGCGAAGGTGAATTTGATTCCATGGAATCCGGGCGATCTGCCGCACCAGAGGCCGGAGCCGGGGCGTGTCGCGGAATTTCAGCGGATATTCATCGACAAAGGTGTGCCGTGTTTCGTGCGCGATTCGCGGGGGCAGGATGTCATGGCGGCGTGCGGACAATTGGCGCTTGCGGAAACGGTCGCAGCGTTATGAATCATGCTTGCTTGCGATACGCGGCGGTGAAATCAACGGTCAAATGCCGGCCTGACGCCGACGCTACTTGATCCCAATTGCGGCTATCAGGCGGCCGGTTATTTTTTCGCGGCGATAGCTGAACAGAAGGTCGGGGCGGCAGGCGGTACACAGGTTAGCGACCGAAATCTGGCGCGGGGGGATGCCGGCTTCCGTCAGGATGGCGCGATTGGCGGCGAGGAGATCGAGATGGACGCCCTGGGGCGGTGGGGCATGTCCGGGGGGCTTCATGGTGAGCCAGGGGAGCCAGTTCGGATCACTTTCGCCCGAGGCCAGTGCGTCAAACGGACCCTGGAACCAGGCGCGGGCGTCGGGGAATTGCCCGTCGAAATCGCGGGCGACCTCGGAGCCGACTTCGTAGCAGCAGCACCCGATCGCCGGCCCGATGGCGGCGATCACGTCTTCGGGGCGCGTCCCGAATTCCATGGTCATGCGGCCGAGAGTTTTTGTGGCGATGCGTTTCAAAGTGCCGCGCCAGCCGGAATGGATTGCCGCGATGCCGCGCTGCTTCGTGTCGGCGAGGAGGACCGGGACGCAGTCGGCGGTCTGGACGATGAGCAGGATGCCGGGATCGCGGGTGAAAACAGCGTCGCCTGGCGGAGCGCCTTTCCCACTGGCAGATGCTTCGACCATATCCCTATCCACGCGATGCGCGACGTCGGAATGAATCTGGCGGAGCGCGGCGACGGGCATATTTTCGGCGCCGATGGCGTGAAAGAATTTGGTGCGATTTTCCTTTACCCGGGCGCGGCTGTCCCAATCGGTGAAACCCAGGTTGAGGACGCGCTCGGGTCTTGACTGCGGGGAGTGGGGCGTCGCGGGCAGCTCGCTTGCCCCGCCGGGCCGCGTGCTGAATCCGTGAACCAGCCAGTCGAGTTTGGCGAGCGCAGGCGATTGGAGGATTTGCAGGCCGGCCGTGCGGCGTGGTGTCCATTCGCCGGAGGTGCCGGCGCGCCCGGCGGATTTGTTCGTCATCGTCTTCTTGGTGGCTAGCGGCATCGGACTGATTCTGGAAGTTTAGCGTGAAACGAAGGGAAGCGTCTCGCTCGGCCGGTTCGCGAGGATGATGCTCGCGACACGCTCGGGTATAATCTCCGCACAGGCACCACATGATCGTCGGACTTGGGCTCGACATTGCTGAAATCGATCGCATTGAGGCGGCGATTGCGCGACATGGCGCGCCGTTTCTGGAGCGGTTATTCACGCCCGCCGAGGTGGCGTACTGCGAGCGGCATAAGAACCGATTCGAGCGATATGCGGCGCGCTTCGCGGCGAAGGAAGCGGCGATGAAGGCTCTGGGGACGGGCTGGAGCCATGGCGTGCGCTGGCGCGATATCGAAGTGACGCGCGAGCGCGGAGGAAAACCGGCGCTGGTTCTCGCGGGCGTGGCGCGGGAGATTGCCGACCGGCTGGGCGTGAAACATATTGCGATGACGATTACGCACAGCGGAAATCTGGCGCTGGCGCAGGTGATTTTCGAGAATTAGCACTCATACGCATCGCTCGTCGGCTAACGGCTTGGCCAACTCCGCACAGGACGAGGGCTTCCCCGCTCGGCTGAAAAGCATCGGGACCTCGGAATGACACACCGCAACTAATCGAATGACACTTCGTGCCATTCGTTTGCGGGATGGCGGCCTGCGATTTGAACCTTCAGGTAGTTTCCGGTTAGCGCCTCTGTTTGCATGTCATCTCCGCGGGCAAGTGTGAGCGCGCGGGCGCGACGGCCCGCTTGCGTGGCGCGGAACTCGGCGGCTTTCTGCTGGCTCAGGTCGCGGAGGCTGCGGGCGCGTTCACGAATGGCGTTTGCCGGAACGCGTTCACCAAGTGCGATGGCGGCCGTGCCGGGGCGCTCGGAAAAAGAGAAAACGTGAAGATAGGTGAACGGGAGGTGCTCGATGAATCCGAACGTCTCGCGGAACCGAACGTCGGTTTCGCCGGGAAAGCCGACGATCACGTCCGCGCCGATCGCCGCGTCGGGCAGCATGCGCCGGATCCGATGGAGGCGCTCGGCGTAATGAGCGGTGCGATACCAGCGATGCATGGCGCGGAGGATGCGGTCAGAGCCGGACTGCAGCGGGATGTGGAAATGGCGCGCGACGCGCGGCGACGAAGCGACGAGCGTGACGAAATCTTCGGTGACATCCTGCGGCTCGATGGAGCTGAAGCGGAGCTGGTCGAGCGCGGTCTCGTCGAGAATGCGGCGGACAATTTCGGCGAGGGCGGCGCGCGGGACGAGGTCGCGGCCGTAGCTGCCGAGGTTGATGCCGCTGAGAACAATTTCCTTGGCACCGGCTTGGCACAGCGCGCGGACCTCGTGGACGACTTCGTCGGGCGCCAGGCTGCGGCTCTTGCCGCGGACGAATGGGATCACGCAGTAGGAGCAGCGATTGTTGCAACCGTCCTGGATTTTCAGGATAGGGCGGGTGCGGTCGTGCGTACTGAGCGCGGCGGGCGACATGAACACGGTGGATTGGGCGAAGATATCGCCGGTGAGGATTTTGGCTGGGCCGCGGGCGAGCGATAGCGCATCGGTTGCAAGTTCGGCGGCCAAGACAAAGTCGTTCGACTCGGCGCGCGGCGGATGCGCCCGCAGAATTTCCGGAATCTTCGCCTGATGTGAATTGCCTACCACCCATTCGACACCTTCGATCGAGGCCAGTTCGTCGGGCGCGCGCTGCGCGTAACAGCCGGTGACGACGATGCGCGCGGCGGGGTTCGCGCGGTGGATTTTACGCACGGCTTCTCGGGCTTGCGCGTCGGCCGCCGCGGTGACGGTGCAGGTGTTCAGCACAATGACGTCGGCGGCATTTCCGTCGGCGGCGAGCTGGAGGCCGCTGGCGCGCAGAGAGCTCGAAAGCGCCGAGGCATCGGCCTCGGTGGCGCGGCAACCGAAATTTTCGATCGAGAACGTGGGCATCGACGGTGCAGTGCGCGGGAGCAGTCGCAGGTAAAATTATAGCAGCGAAACGGAGTCCCGGCCCGGAAGTGCCCCGTTGGGCGACAGGCGCGAGCCGCGCCGGTGATGATATACTCCCGCCGAAAACGAGCGAAAGAGAGGAAATCATGAGCGAAGCGGCTGCAGCAAGAACCAATCCGCTGGATCCGAAACTTTTCAGGCCCGAGGCGATTTCGCCGGAAGTGGCCGCGGCGAGCGAGACGTTTCGCAAGGTGCTGTCGGGAGGGCCGGATTGGTGGGACATCGGCGCGGCGGCGTTTCGTGTGGCGGCCGCGAGCGGGCGCGGACCATTCCCGCTGCCGGAAAAATCTCCGCGTGGACGCACGATCGAAATCGACGGTAAGGACGGGCACAAAGTCGCGCTGCGCGTGGTGGCACCGGAGAACGCCAAGGGAATTTACCTGCACATCCACGGCGGCGGTCTGGTGCTGGGATCGGCCATGGGGCAGGACATGATGCTGGAACGCGTGGCCGGCAGCACGGGCATGGCGGGCGTAAGCGTGGAATACCGGCTGGCGCCGGAGAATCCTTATCCCGCGGCGTGGGACGATTGCGAATCGGCAGCGGCGTGGCTGATCAAGAATGGCAAATCGGAATTCGGCACGGAGGTGATGACGATCGGCGGCGAATCGGCGGGTGCGACACTTTCGGCCGCGACGCTGTTGCGTATGCGCGACCGGCACGGCTATACCGGGTTTCGCGCCGCGAATCTGGCGTATGGGAATTACGATTCGTCGATGACGCCGAGCCAGATGCTGGCGCCGGAGCGCGGCATTCTGGTGGGCAAGCTCGGCATCAAGAAATTCTGCGAGGCGTATCTGCCGAAGGGCGTTGATCCGCGCGATCCGGATGTTTCGGCGCTGTACGCAAGCCTGAAGAACATGCCGCGCGCGATTTTCACGGTCGGCACGATCGATCCGCTGCTCGACGACACGCTGTTCATGTACGCCCGCTGGATTGCGGCGGGGAACGAGGCGGAACTGGCGATTTATCCGGGCGCACCGCATGCGTTCAATAGCTTCCCGCTGCCGCAGGGGCCGGAAGCCAATGCGCGGATTGACGCCTTCCTCAAGCGCACAATTTCCTGAAGAGCGCGACGGGCCGCGGGCTCGATTGAACGCGCGCGTCGCCGTGCGATGCAGTGATCAACCGATTCAAACTCGGTCACTATTCGAAATGACACGCCACTCGTTTCACGAGACTATTTCGGTTTCTATTCTTGCTCCCGCGAATTAAATCCCTTCCTCTTGCACGTGCGTGTCCGGTGTACCGACCAGACCGAGGCCTGTTGGGTACTCCAAACCGCCCCTGTGAGCCTGGAAGCAGACCTCGGCGACCGGAAACCGGGGGACTTTCGGCAACCGGCCGTATGCGTTCAGAACGAAAGCGACTTCGAGTAGCGTTCCCGGAATTCCGAGGAGAAACCTGAAGGTACTTTCGGGCATCGAGTAACCGCCGTTCCGGTTCATCCGGCCGTAACTCCGACCACAACGATCGATTTCTGCCTACGGCTTTCCACGAGCGTTACACACATGTCCGGGCCCGGAAGCGCTACCCAACGGACCCGATGGCTCCTCGCCGGTCAGACGCGCGGCCACGGGATTTTGGACATCACGTGGATTTATCGCATTGTTCCATTTCAACCGAGGCGGCTTCATCGGCCCCCTCTGCGCGCGGTTCGCTGTTTCGCGTACTCGCTGCCCCTCCTCGGTGTGTGAGGAGAGCCGGCACTCGCCGAAACAGAAAGGACGATAAAATGAAAATCGAACAAGCAACGGAAGTCGCAAGCAAGGCAATCGAGCAACTCAGCCAAGCCCTCGAATCGGGCCAGAGCGGGGCGCTCAAGCAGTACCTCGGTGCAATGGCCCGGTTCCATCGCTATTCGTGGCACAACATCATGCTCATCGCCACGCAGAAGCCTGCGGCGACGCACGTCGCGGGCTTTAATGCTTGGCACAAGCTCGGCCGTTTTGTGAAGAAGGGCGAGAAGGGAATCATGATTCTCGCTCCGGTCGTCCGGCAAAAAGCGGAGAACGCCGAACCGGCTGAAACCGACGAATCCCTAGCCGGCGTCAGATTCCGCGCGGCCTACGTTTTCGACATCAGCCAGACCGATGGGCGGGACTTGCCGGAAATCGGAGGCGTCAGTGGCGATCCTCGCGACTATCGCGAGCGTTTGAGGAAATTCGTCGCCGCGCAGGGAATTGCGCTCGGGTATTCTGAAGCTGTCGCTCCCGCGCGCGGCGTTTCTTCAGGCGGCACAATCACCCTGTTTCCCGGCCTGTCGCCGGCCGAAGAGTTGGCAACTCTGGCTCATGAACTCGCGCACGAGATGATGCATCGTGCCGGGCGCCGCACGTCAACGACCAAGTGCATCCGCGAGACGGAAGCCGAAGCCGTCGCCTTCGTCGTCTGCAGCGCGATCGGGCTCGAGACGGGCACCGCGGCCCAGGATTACATCGGCTTGTATGGCGGCGACGCACAGCTTCTGGCGGAGAGCCTTCAATATGTCCAGCAAACTTCCAGTCAGATTCTGAATGCTATTTGCGGGGATGAGGTGAAACCGGCGGTCTTGAAAAACGAAGTCGTGGTCTTGCTATCTGGCACAAAATCCAACTAAACCCCTTGCCAGCCGTCAGATAGCGCGTTTTTCACTTTTCCTCAATTTGCTGGTTTTTGCCAGTTTTGCGCCTGTCTTGGTGACAGTTGCATTTTCTGACCTCTGTAAGGCCGCGATCTGCAACCGCGATTATCGGATCACGTGAATTCGAATTCCAATCCTGAGGTTTTTCCATGACCGGTCCGCAGTAAATACCGGCGCCTTCAAGGCAATGCCCAGGGCCAAGCACGCTCGATCCCCTAACGACAAGCCATATGGGCGAGTTTGTCTCACCAAATCGCCGGCGAGCCGGGCATGCTCAGGGGTAAAACTGACAGCTTCCCGGATCGGACTTAGCGAGGCTTCCCACGCGTCGTCGGTGCTTAGGCCCCGATCAACAAGCTTGCTTTGCACTTCGGCCAGGTTGACCGTGCTACTGGCAGCTGCGTTCAAGAGCTCCGGTGTCAGTCTTTCCGCCCCAGCTTCCTGATTCAGTACCGCGAGCAGAGCGGAAGCGTCCACTACAATCCTATTCATTTCGCGCGGACTCGTGCCGCTCGGCAATCAATTCGTCAACCAGAGAGGTACTCGGGTTCACGTGCTTGCGGACCAGGCGTTGGGCCCGCTGCACGCGCCGCCTCAGCGTTGTGATACGCAATTCGTCGTCTACCATACGCAAAATCACTTCGTCTCCTATGTTGATGCCAAGCGCTCGGCGAAAAGAGGCAGGAATGACGATGCGGCCGTTCTCGTTGATGCGCATGCGAGTTTTTGACTTCATCTTCGGGCTCCCTCTGACTGAATTCTAGCATATGTCATTGTCTTTAGAAAATGACAGTATTCCCATCTTTTCCCAACTCCTCGATCCCGATGACCTTCCTTGAGCGGCGGTCAGATCGGGCTGTAAGTTACAATAACCAAATGAATCTCAGAGGGGTGGCCGAGCGGTTGAAGGCGGCGGTCTTGAAAAATTAAATCGCCGTTTTGCTATCTGACACAAAATGCAACTAAAACCCTTTGCCAGCTGTCAAATAGCGCGATTTCCACCTTTCCTCAATTCGCTGATTTTGTCTGGTTTTGCGCTGATTTTAGTGACAATTCGGTGACAGTCGCGATTTCCCGGACGCTCGCCCACATGATTGTCACACACTCAACGCCAGAAGCGGACTGCAAGAAGTTGAACCTGGCGCGACATGGAGGCTGGTTATGAGAACAATCCGGGGAGAAGGTCGAGGCCCGCGGCTTCGGCGAATGCCTTGAAGTCGCGGTCTCGCGTAAGGAGAGGAATATCGCCGTCGACACAGCTCTGCGCGATCAGCGCATCACCAAGACGCGCCTTGCGACGCCGAGCTAGCACCTTGGCTCGCAACGCCCCCGCCCTCTGCCAGTGGCCGGATACGATCTCGATGGCTGGGACCTCTGAGAGCATCTTCGAAACACCTGAAGGGAGCTTCGGATCACTTAGGAGCTCGGTGAGCACAACTGGCACCATAAGTACCTGCCGGTCATTGAGCGCCCTGTCGAGCAACTCAACATCCTCGCCTGCGCTGCCCCCTAGAAAAGCAACCCATGTGCTCGTATCTGCAGCAATCACCGGTCGGCCTTCAACTCAGCCAGCGTCCGCGTGAAGCGAACCTTACCGCGCAGCCGACGCAGGCCAGCGTACGTTCGCGATGCTGCAACTAACTGGAGTCCCACACGGACGGTCTGAGTGACGCCGGTACCGCTGGCCCGTTGCGCCTTCTCGAGAAGCTCGAGAGGCACTTCCACGGTGATCTTTCGCGCTGTTTCCACATCACTTTTATACCATACTTAAGGCCAGCATTAAATATGGGGAAATCGATCCTGAGTGCTTCGCCATGGATTCGCGACAAATCTTAACGCGCTGGTGTTCAACACAAAATCATACAAACCCCCTCCTCCGCACTGCAGCATGGCTGTTACAATGAGCCTCTAAGTGATGCCACTGCCCGCTGCCAGCCGAGAGGCGGTGGAACAACTGCGGCGCAAGAAGTAGTGAATTGTGCGACACACTTGTGCAACAGTTTTGCGAAAAGCCCAATGGAGGGGTAGGAAAGTGGCTGACTCCGGCGGTCTTGAAAACCGTTAGGCCCGAAAGGGTCTCGTGGGTTCGAATCCCACCCCCTCCGCCACTCAGTCTGGAGTTTTCTCCACAAATCCCTTTGCCGGCCGAAAAATCGCCACTGCGCAGCTGAACCAGCAGTTTTCGAATCGCGCGAGATCTGCTCAACAAGCCGGGCACTCGTCATTCAGGCGCAGATTCCCGCCACATCAAAAAACAATTTTCGCGGCGATCTGAGCCAATCGCGGGGCCGCGGCGCTGACGACTTGGCCGAAGGTTGAATCACTAATGTTGCCGTCTACCGAAAGTGGGCCGTAGAACTGTGCGTGGTTGAAGACGTTGAATGCATCCAGACGAATTTCCAACATCTTCGACTCGGTCAGCTTCGTGTCTTTCTGAATCGTCAAATCATAATTGTCGATACCGGGACCGGAGAAAAAGCGGCGGCCGCTGTTACCGATCGTGTTGGCGATGGTGTTCCCGAGCGCCGGGTCGTCCGGCGGCAAACTGAAGAGCGACGTATTGAAGTACGAGAGGCCGTTGCGCGGATTGTGATTCAGTTCGAGCGATCCGGGAGCGAAGTCGAGTTCATCGACCGTGAGATTGTTGATGCCGTTTCCAAACGTTCCGATTAGAGAAGTGTCCAGCGGATTTATGAGCGTCACAGGCAGGCCCGTGGTGTATCGCGTGATGCCGGAGATGGTCCAGCCAGCTGTGAGACGATTATCCGCGCGGAAAAGACGTCGGAATGGAATTTGAAGCGTGTAGCTCGCGACAAAGTCCTGCCGCATGTCAAAGGACGATAGCCCCCGTAGAAGCTTCGGATCGAACGGATCCACTTGCTCGCCGAAATTCGAGGCCAAGTCCAGAGACTTGGTGTAGGAATAGCTGACAAACAGTCGAAGCGGGCCGCTCGTGTGTTGCACACTCGCTTCCAGCGCGTTGTAACTGGAATTTCCAATCGTCGCCTGATAGCTGACGCTTCCAAAATCGGGCCCGAGCGGTCCGCGGGTTCCGTTGACCACCTGCCCTGTCGTGCTCGTATACACGCCGTTCTCACCGTTGGGGCCGCATCCCGGCAGGCTGAGGCACAGTGCCGGATCGCCCGGATTCGCTGGTTCCAACACTGCGAGATGGTGCGCTTGATTTCCGACGTAACTGAGGCTGAGCAGCGTGTTTCGTCCGAGCTGGCGCTGCAGAGACAGCATGTACTCCTCGGTGTACGGAATTTTGTTTGTCGTATTGTAGCCCGGCGTCGCACCGATCGGCTCGAACTGAGAAAAGTCGATCATCGCATCAGGATGTTTTGGCGAGGCGTTTAACGGCGCGAGCTGCGCCGGGAATCGCTGCCCTTCCACGTTGCCCGTATCGCCATCGATAAACGGAGTTACGAGCAGAGGATTGGAGGTGTTCTGGAAGGTGTATCCGTAGGGCGGATTGTCGCTGATCAATCCGAGCGTCTCCCCCGGAATCGCCGCATAAAAAATTCCAAAGCCTGCGCGGATGCTCGTCTGGCCGGGTTCTCCGACGATTTTGCGGAGAAACGAATCCGACTCAACCGCGGGCGAGTACGCAAGGCCGATTCGGGGAGCGAAATCCTTGTCTCCCGGAGGCGCCAACGTGCGCGAAACGCCCGAATCTCCCGGATAGACGATTCCAACCGGTGCGGAGGGGAAAACGACGGATTGCTCGCCCGGTATGAACGTGATTGCGTTGTTGTATTTTTCATACCAAGGCTCGATGCGGTCCCATCGCAAGCCGTAATTCAGCGTGAGGTTGCTCCTCACACGCCAGCTATCTTCTGCATACAAGCCCACGTATTTATTGCGTTCGTAGAAGGGCCGAAGTTGGTTCTGAGTATAGACGCTCGAGATCCCCAGCAAGAAATCCGCCAACGCCGAGCCGGTTTCGTCCCCATTAACCACAAAGCTGCCATTCAGGAATGAATAGGGATGCGTGTCGATCTGGTCGTATTGGAGCTGCGCTCCGAACTTGATCGTGTGCACGCCCGTGACCTTGGAAAAATTGTCGATCACACCGAAATCATTATTGATCTGATAAAACTCGGCGGGCACCGTTCCGATCGTGAGGCTGCCAGAATTGAATACGATATTTTCAACACTTTGTTCCGGCGCCTGCGGGACAATTCCCAGCGTTCCCGCGCCGGTTACGAAGCCCTGCGACGCGATGGTGACGCCGACGCCGCCCACGGGTTTTCCCAAGTCGTTCGCGACGCGCGTGTAGTTCAGCCGAAGTTCGTTGACCGCAGTCGTGCCGAGCGTCTTCGTGTCGCCCAGAATGATCAACTGTGCGCGGCCGGCATTCAGAGCATTGAATCCAGGCACATTCGCGCCGCCTTGGGCGGTCGGATAGGGATTGTTCTCCGAATAGTCGTCCAGCGAGTAGTATCCGAAAATCGTGCCCCAACCAGTGTTGGCATCGAGGCGCTCGCCGACCTTGTCGTCCCGGAGAATTTCGTTCGACGATGACGTCGAGAAAACATTCCCGCCGACATTCGGCTCGGGAATGTATTTCAGCAGATTGAGAGCCGGGGCGGCCCACGCGCTCTGCGGAATCGTTGCGTTTGGCAGCACACACTGCGACGGCATGGTGCAGCCCGGCGTGTAATAAGGTTCGCCGGCGGTAACCGGATAGCCGAGCTGATTCGTCAGCACACCCGCCCAATAGGCTCCGCCGACAACGCCGGTAAGCGAGCCCGCCTGGTCCATCAAGTTGCCCGTGCGGTCCCCTTCCGAGGGCACCGGGATCAGCCCGGTATCGGTCCCCTGAATCTCTCGAGTGCCTTGATAGTCGGAGAAGAAAAAGACCTTCTTCTTCACAATGGGACCGCCAACGGTTCCGCCATATTGGTTCTGAATAAACGTGGCGCGCGTGGGAGAGAAATAATTGCGCGCGTCGAGGTCGGTGTTTCGGAGGAAGTCGAAGACGTCTCCGTGAAAATCGTTGGTGCCGGATTTCGTGATGACGTTGATCTGGCCGCCGGTATAGCGACCATACTCCGCGTCGAAATTGTCCGAGAGGATTCTGAATTCGGCGATGGAATCGAGATTGGGAATAACGGCCGCGGCCATGCTACCGGTCTCCTCGGCATCAGCGCCGTTCACCATGAAACCATTGGTCGATTCCCGTTGGCCGTTGATGGACAGCACTCCCGGATTCAGATCACCGGATGGCGAGAACACACTCTGGCCCAAGCCCTGCACCGTAAGAATCGTGATCGTCGAGACCGGCATCACTCCCGGCTGCAACGCGAGCAAGTCCGTGTAGCTGCGTCCGTTCAGCGGCAGCGCGACGACGCTCGGGCCCGTGATGACGTCACCAAGCTGAGTGCTCACCGTTTCCGGTTGTACCGCCGCTTCTTCCACCAAGACCGTTTGTTGGCTTTCTCCTACTTCCAGTAGGGCGTCGATCAGGAGGGCGCTATTGACGTCCACCGCGATGTTCGTACGCCGGTACGCGCGAAACCCCGGGGCGGCAATGTCGAGTGTGTAGCGGCCCACAGGCAAGTCTGGAAACGAGTAAACGCCGGCATCGCTCGTAAGAAGGGCCGTCTGAACTTCGGTGTCGTTACGGGTGATTGTCACCTTGGCATTCGGGACCACGGCGCCGGTAGAGTCTTTGACGGTTCCGGAAATTTTTCCTCCCGTCGCTGCTTTGGATACTGCAGGAAACGCAAGCAGCGCGATCGTGAGCCCAATTGAAAGCGCAAATTTCATAATCGATGTCACCCGTCTCAAGTCTCGCAAGCCGATGGCATGTTACGATAGACGTGGATTCATCCTTGTAAGTAGATTGTAAACACAGCGTGCTTCACGGTTGAAAAGACAAAAACTCCCCCATATTGGCGCGGTTTGTAGTCCGATTGCGGCTCTTCCACTCTGCCGACCCGGTGCAAACCGTTCTGATCAATCGGGCAGCGGGAAACAGCGCGATCACGGGCCACTCCCAAGAATTCAACTGTGAAGGTTGCAACGGAGTGATATGCGGGCCCTTCTCGGACGGCCTCCGATGCGTGCGGGGCCCTATGGCCACCCGTCGGCGCACAAAAGAGGATACGGCGGTCATCTTCCAGGGAGCCTTGGGTAAGTTGATTGAACACCGCCAATCGAATCCGTGTGCGTGCGCTCCATGCCGACTCGCGCAACAGCGCGATGCTTTTTACGACATTCTTACAACTCAACACGAGATTCCCATGTAGCGTTATGGCAGATTAGTCTCTCATTCGATTGAGTTCACAGGTGTTGTTTCCCTCTGCCGCGACGCAGCAGCAAATCAAACAACCGAAGCACGACTTGAGAGCGCGATCCCCCCGATCGATACCGTGGGAAGCACAAGCTCTCGGCAAGAGGAGAAAGGTCTTGAGAGATATTGAGAGCGCCGCAGTTTCCCATCCGAGAACCCCGATCGCTCCCGTCGTTCGCAAGTCAGCTGTCCTCGCCAGGGTGCTAGACCATTTTCCCACGACGGTGATACTGACTTGCTTGCTGATTCTGAGCGTCATTCCCGCGTTTGGACAAATGAACACGGCGGAAATTTCGGGCTTGGTGATGGATCCTTCGGGAGCCGCTGTCGCCGATGCCACCATTGAAATCGTCGAGTCCCATACGCTATTGAAATATGCAACCGTCTCAAACGCGTCTGGCGAGTTCCTGCTCGCGCAGCTCCCGGTGGGAGACTACAAGCTCTCAGTAAATGCAAGGGGGTTCAAACAAGCGGCGCAGTCCGGGATCGTGGCACACGCTGGGGACAAACTGCGGCAGGTGATTTCTTTGGAGTTAGGGGAGCAGAGTCAGGTCGTGATGGTGACGGAGTGGACCGGACCGTTACAAGCAGGGTCGGCCGCTATCAAAGACACCATCGACCAGCAGCAAGTGATCGACCTTCCTCTCAAGGGCCGAGAGTTTATCGATCTGGTCGGACTAACGCCGGGCGTCTCCATCCCACCGGCCGGCACGCGAGGATCGGCGCTGGGTCAGACGGGGTCGGCCTACGGAATTCTGGGGCAGCGCACTGGACATAACCTGTACCTCGTCGATGGCGCATCCGTCACGGACGAAGCGTTTAACAATCTGGTGCTGAGTCCGTCGGTCGATGACATCCAGGAGGTGAGCATCAACGAGACTTCCTACGACGCCGAGTTCGGCGGAAAATCGGGTGGTGTGATCAACGTAATCACGAAATCCGGCGGCAATGGCTTCCACGGCAGCGTGTTCGAATTCGTGCGCAACGACATCTTCGACGCGAAGAATTTCTTTGTTTCACCAACCGCCGCGAAGCCACCCTTCGAACAGAACCAATTCGGTGCGTCGCTGGGTGGTCCGATTCAAAGGGACAAGACTTTTTTCTTCCTCGACTATGAAGGTATTCGGATACGCAAGTCTCAAAGCAACCTGTTCAATGTTCCGACGGCCGCGGAACGCGCCGGAAACTTCACGGGAACAGGTATTACGGTCCACGATCCGACTACCGGAACCCCTTACGCGAACGATACGATCCCAGCGATCGATCCGGTAGCCGCCGCCATCCTGCTGAGAGTTCCTCTTCCAACATCTGGACTTACCGGCAGCAACGACCTGCGGGCAACGCAGCTGCTAACGACCGGCGTGAACCAATATAACGCTCGGATTGATCATACCTTTAGCTCAAAGGACAGCGCCTTTGTTCGCGTTTCGGTCTTTGACGATCGTGAATTCGATCCATTCGGGTCGGGAGCGCTGAATGAGGCTCTGTTACCGGGATTCGGATATAACCTGCGCACTCACACCGACAATCTTTCCGCTACGTGGAGTCACGTCTTCAATCCGTCGTGGTTGAACGAGCTGCGCTTCGGCTGGATGTGGGTCGGCGGAGGACAGGTGAGCCCGAATGCAGGGATAGATTTCGCCGGTGAAACAGGATTGCAAGGGGTCACATCCAATCCTCTGGACACAGGATATCCTCAGACGACCGTTACCGGTTTTTCCACGATGGGCGAATCGACCCAGTATGTCTCACGCCGGGATAACGACGACGAACTATACGATAACGTGCTCTGGCACCACGGGACCCACACCCTGCGATTTGGCGGCTATTTCATGCACTTGGATGCTGATTTGGTGAACGCCAACAATGCGCGAGGTTCATTTGGTTTTACAGGAAGATATACCGGCAATGCCCTGGGTGATTTTCTTTTGGGTGCCCCCAATACGGGATCCGCGGGCCAGATAGGACGGGGAGCCTTGCAGGGCCGCACCAACTGGGCGCACTTTTTTGTCGAGGACGGCTGGCAAATCACACCCAGCCTCAAAGTCGATATCGGTCTCCGTTACGAATACAACCAGGGCATGACCGACGCGAACAATAACATGGCCGTGATCAACACCCTGGTGCCGGGGGGCGAGTTTGTGATCGCCAGCGACAGCCGCGGCAATATTTCGCCGGCGGCTTCGGCGTTGTTGGCGAACATTCCGATACCATATATTACTTCATCCCAGGCCGGGTGGGACCCCAGCCTGCTTCAGATGCGCCCATTACGGTTGGCGCCGAGGGTAGGACTTGCATGGCTCTTGCCGGACCACAAGACGGTGATTCGCTCGGGATACGGAATCTATACCAATCAGGCGGCATACAACATCATTCAAAATGCGGCGCTAAATCTCCCGTTTTATTTTGCCAAATCGGTCACGGTTCCGGTAGGAATCGTAGTGCCTCCCTTCACGACGGAGAATATTTTGAATACTCCCACCGGGTCGATTACCGGCAACAACCTCGACCATGATTTCAAAATCGAATACAACGACGTATGGAATCTAGCGGTCCAACACAGCTTTTCGTCCAGCACATCGTTCCAGGCGCAGTATATCGGATCGTACACCGTCCATGCAGACAACCAAGCTCTCGAGAACCTCTTTCCCGATAGTGCCCTCGCTCCCGGCGCTGGTCACGTGCGTCCAATTCCGCAAATGAGCGGTTTCACCACGATCGTGTGGAATGGGTGGGAAAAATACAACGCACTGGCGCTCACCTTTACTCAGCGGCTCTGGCGCGGCTTCACCGTAAATTCCGTTTACACCTGGTCGAAAGCGATGGACGATGCATCGAATCCAGGCTCGGACAATGCCGGGACGAACGTGCCCCAGGACATGGCCAATTATGCAGCAGAGTCGGCAGCGTCAGATTTCGATCATCGGCACCGCTTCGTCACCAACTTCCTGTATCAGATTCCTCGTTTAAAGGGATCGCAAGGCTGGATGCACGTGGCGTTTGGAGGGTGGCAAGTCGGTGGCATTTGGACTTTGCAAAGCGGAGCGCCCTTTACCGTGAACCTTCCGAACGACAACGCCAACAACGGAACGCCTGTAAATTCGCAGCGTCCGAATGACGTCTGCGACCCGAACAACGGACCGAAAACACCCGCCCAGTGGTTCAATACCGCGTGCTTTTCGCAACCGGCACCGTTTACGTATGGGACTGCGCGCCGCAATTCCGTACTCGGACCCGGGCTCGACGATTTCGATACCACGATTCAGAAGGGATTCGCCATTCGGGAGAGTATGAGTTTGCAGTTCCGCCTGGATGTGTTTGATCTCTTCAATCACCCCAACTTTAACCCGCCTGTCGGGTCCGGCCGGACGTTCAGTGCAGCTGCGAATTCGCCCTTTGGCTCGATCACCAGCGCGCAGGATCCGCGTGATATGCAGTTTTCACTGCGCCTGGTGTTCTAGCGGCGCGCCTTGGTTTGCGGACTGATCCGCTAAAGTCCACTGCAGTTTCGTGTCGGTGTTTTGGTTGATCGCAATCTCGGGGAGGTATGTTGCGGTGACGAAACCTGTGTGGCTCCGGAGCCTGGCATTCTTCACATGCGGCATCCTCGTGGGAGGTTTCTTGACCTGGCTGTGGAAGAACCCCGGGCTTCGGACGACGGTGGCGCAGACTGCCAGAAAGCCCCACGATGCGAACCTCCTTGAAATCCAGCAAGAACTGTCCCACCTGGAAGAGCTTGTGCCGTCGCAGTCTCACTCCATGACGGATGTCGGTTTTCAGTTCTCGAATCTTTGGTTTGCGGGAACGAGAAACAATTGGCCATTGGCGACATTTTTCCTAAACGAATCGCGGCAGCATATTCGGTGGACGATACGCATTCGTCCCATCCGAAAAAGTCCTTCAGGTGATCCGGTGGATTTAGAAGGTATTTTTGACCCCATTGACGGCGGCGTTCTGGTCAAGCTGCAGCAGGCCATCGACAAGAAAGACAGCGTGCAGTTCGCCGCAGCGTATAAAGAGACACTCGCGGAGTGTTACTCATGCCACAAAGCGTCAGGTAAGCCATTCCTGCGTCCGATGGTTCCAACCGTTCCGCCGCAGAACATTATCAATTACGATCCAAGTGCCGTATGGCCTGAATAACACCTGCTCCCGTCGTGAACGACCGGTGAGAGCGTGTTGCCCCTATAGTCCGAGCATCGACCCGTCTTTTGCACGCTACACGAGGCGATGGTCACAAGGAGATTTGGGAATCCTCACATCGGTCAGAGCTCTTCGGCCGTACTAGTGCGGAAAGGGAACCAGGGGGCCAGGATCCCCTTTGTCTACCGGCGTTCTGGCCACATTCATGATCATCGCCAAAGTCGTGTAGTAGCCAACAAGTGCGGACATGTCGACCACTCCTTGCTCTCCAAACCTGTTTACCGCCCGCGCGTAAGTGGAATCACTGACACTGTGATTCTGTCGAAGCTCCGTACAGAAGTCATACGCCGCTTCTTCGTCCGCCGCCATGCCCGTGGGACGGCGCCCTTCCGTTATCGCCGTCACGAACTCCGGTCTCACTCCAGCCTTCAGAGCCAGTGTTGAATGCACTGCGTATTCATCTTGTTGGGTCCATTGCCGGGCGGTCAGAAGAATGACAAATTCAGTGAGTTTTTGTCCTATGCTGTTTTCAAATCGCAGATACTCCCCCGTCTTTTGCATTCGGCTCATCAACTCAGGGCTGCGGAGGAGTGGCACGAACGGTCCCGTCAAAGCGCTCCTCGGACCTGCAACCAATTCGTCAGCGGCCTTTTTTTGCGCGTCGGTCATCTTTTCCCTGGGAATAGGCGGCATCCGGTCCTGGGCTGCGGCGGTGTCGAGAAGCGAGAACAGCAGACAGGCAGCGACAAAACATTTTGCGAGTTTCACGAATCGTCTCCTCTGAACCGGCATGAGCAGGATGGTAACAGACTCTCGCTCACCGGGACGAAGCCTCGTATCGAGGAAGGCAGAATTCCAGATAAGCTGAAACAACTCCTGATCCGGTGAGGGACACCCCCATCGGTAACGGGCAGCGCCACGATGCAAGGCCCACGACGTCAAAGATTTTGGAATCGGGTCAGGCCCGCGGGCATTACCAGGCCGACGCTACATGTTTATCGTTATACGCAACATTCCATAGACCACCATAACCTTCACCTTGCTGTTTGATCCCATCGGGCCGACGATTTTACAACGTCTTTACAACGAGCCGGCTGCCACAATTGTAGTCTCTGGCCCTGAAGGGGCGATTGTTGTTCGCTACAACATGCGGTGAAGCCAATTCACGAGAGATTAGACGTTCACGTTCGCTGCGATGCGCCTACTGTGTCCGCGTCACTTTTCAAGCTCGGTATTCCCTGCGCATCGCGGCGGAATTGACCTCCCACGGCCCAGTCACCACGAGACTGAAATAGTGTGAGGTAGTTATGACTTGTTCGAAGGACTCCACGAGACTTGCGATTTGCCTGTCAGTATTCGCCACGTTGGCTTTGAGCCTGCTGGTTCCAGCGCCAGGCTGGACCCAGGTAGCCGGATCTACACTCTCTGGCGCGGTGAGAGATAGTTCGGGCGCGGCAATACCTCAGGCCCAAGTTTCCATCAAGAATGTGGCAACCGGGGTTGTTACCGCGATCGTTTCAAATGCGAATGGCCTGTACTCAGCGCCCAATCTGCTCCCGGGAAGTTACCAGATGTCGGCTTCTGCTCCCGGTTTTGCAATGGAGGTGCAGACAGGGATCACCCTGACCGTGGGAGGGCAGCAAGTACTGGACTTCACGCTGCAGGTGGGGCAGGTCGTTCAGAAGGTTGAAGTCACCGGCGCAGCGCCGCTCATGCAGCTGGCTTCGTCCACCGTCGGTTCCGTCGTGGACTCAAACACCGTTGTCGAGTTGCCGTTGAATGGACGAGATTGGACATCATTGGCAGTTCTCACTCCCGGGGTCAACGTTGTTGCAGATCAGTTTGCCGTTGCCGGAAACTCCGGAAACTCGGGAAGAGCAAGCCGGGGATTCGGAAGTGCGATGACTATTTCCGGCACCCGGCCACAAGAAAATGCCTATCGCCTTGACGGGATCAGTGTCGTGGATTACGCAGACTCGGGACCGGGCAGCGCGGTGGGCCAAACTTTGGGCGTAGATGCTGTTCAGGAGTTTTCCGTCTTGACATCCAATTATGACGCTGAGTATGGCAGGACTAGCGGCGGGGTGATCAACGCTACGACACGGTCTGGGACCAACCAGTATCATGGAGACGCGTACGGGTTTTATCGCGACGAGGCTCTTGACTCGAAGGGTTTTTTTGACAAAAGCCGTCTTCCATTTCATCGCGACCAGTATGGCGGCTCGGTGGGTGGCCCTATCCAGAAGGGTAAGACCTTCTTCTTCGTCAATTATGAAGGGTTAGGTCAAGATCTGGAGAATACGTTTGTTAATATCGTGCCTTCGCAGGACGCGCGCAACGGAATCATCCACAATGCCAACGGCACAACCACCGATATTACCGTCAATCCCTTGGTCGCACCCTTCCTCGGTTTCTACCCTCTACCCAACGCCGGACTGATAGCGCCCGGAAACACGGGGAACTTCGACGTTGCTGCGCCGCTCATCGAACACGAGAACTTCGTCACCACCCGGATAGACCGGAAGTTTTCGGACAAGGACAGCGTGTCGGGGACCTACCTCTACAATCATGCGACGAATTCAAGGCCGCAAGACGGTCTCGACAATGTGACAGTTGGCGGTATCACGGGCCAGGTGATGACGGCCCTTCAGGAGTCCCACACCTTCAGTCCCTCCCTGGTCAATGTTGTGCGGGTTGGCTACAACCGGGTAGAGGCTGAGGACAACGTAAGCTTGGCGGCGCTCAATCCACTTGCCGCAGACACGTCTCTGGGTACTTTTCCTAACCGAACCGCTCCGCAAATTACGGTGACAGGACTTGCGGCTTTCAATGGGGGACTCGAGGGACTCGGTCCCGTTGACTATATCTGGAACTCGTATCAGATTTATGACGATGCGTTCAAGACTGTAGGCAATCACTCGCTAAAATTCGGTTTTGCATTTGAGCGAATGCAAACGCACGAGGTTGTGCCGGGACGGATAAACGGGTCTTTCGCCTTCAGCTCGCTGACGAACTTCCTGACCAACATCCCGCAGAATTTCCAGGCCAGCGTACAAAGTGCAACTACCCCCCGCAATGTCCGACAAAGCCTTTTTGGTGGCTATTTGCAGGACGACTGGAGGGTGCGCCGCAACTTGACCATCAATTTGGGCATACGGTATGAACCCGTCACGGTCCCGACGGAAATCGATAGCAAGCTCGCCAATCTGCCTACCTATACGTCTCCCTACTCTGCCCTTCATTTAGGTTCTCCCTATTACCAAAATCCGACCTTACGCAACTTCGAACCTCGAGTAGGTTTTGCCTGGGACCCCTTCCACAACGGCAAGACGGTTGTCCGTGGCGCTTTCGGGATCTTCGATGTCTTGCCTCTTGCGCCTGAGGATCTCGTCGCAGTTAGCCAATCAGCTCCGTTCGCACAAGTCATCACGAAATCAGCATCTCAATTGCCGGCGGGTTCGTTTCCTACGCAAGCAGCCAGCTTCACGGGTACAATCCCGCCGACGGCGCTGACTGTCGCTTCCACTGAACACAACCCTCCCGCCAATTATATGCAGATCTGGAATCTCAACATCCAGCGCGAACTCACTGGGTCTACGACGTTGACCATAGGATATGTGGGCAACCACGGTGTCCACATGTTGAACCTGGCGGACGAAGCCGATGTCGTCCTTCCCACCCAGACCCCTCAGGGGCTGCTCTGGCCGTCGCCGGCCGGGACAAGGATCAATCCGGGCATTGGCACGATCCAAGCCCTGTATTGGGGCGGTGATTCCGAGTATCACGCTCTCACCGCGCAGTTGACGAAACGGATGAGCCACGGCTTGCAAGTGCAGGGTTCCTATACCTGGGGCAGAAGTATCGACACTGGTTCGGGCGTTACGAAGACCAGCCAATATTCCAACAGCATCACGAGTCTGTTTTGGTTTTGCAAAACTTGCAGGCGGGGCCTGTCGGACTTCAACATTGCGCAGACCCTTGTTGTCAATTACATCTGGGATGTTCCCACGGTGGAGAGTTGGGGGACAATCGCCTCACGTGTCCTCGGGGGATGGCAGCTAGGAGGGATCGTCACTGCCGAAACAGGGCTACCGGTTACGCCTCTCATCAGCGGAGATCCGCTTGGCGAGCAAGGCAGCAAACCTTATGATTTCCCGAATCGTCTCACCGGGCCAGGGTGCGGTTCAGCTGTCAATCCTGGGAATGTGAGTAATTACATCAACCTTAACTGTTTTGCTCTTCCGTCGGTTCCTGCTTCCCTTGCGGCAGAGTGCCTTCCCGCGTCTTTCTCCGGCGCCGCCACACCTCCGCCGAGTGGTCAGGTTTATTGCGCGAATCTCCTGGGCAATGTAAAGCGAAACTCGGTAATTGGACCAGGACTGGCGACCTGGGATTTTTCGCTCTTTAAGAACAACTACATTCCGAGGATCTCTGAGAGCTTCAACCTCCAATTTCGAGCGGAGGTCTTCAATATCTTGAATCGGGCCAATTTCGCAACACCTACCGACAACATGACCCTGTTCAACAACAAGGGAGCTTCGGTCGCTGGAGCCGGTGCACTGGATACTCTATCTACAACCCAGCGGGAAATTCAATTCGGGTTGAAACTGATCTGGTAACGGCGCTGAACAATACTACGCGCACTCATATGAAAGCCCTGGACATCGAAGCGCTCCCGGCTGGCACTGCGCCTCGCGTCCAGCCATCCGTCTAAGGATTTCAGCTTGAGCCAGGCGATCGAATTGTTGAGCAATGCCAACGGCGCATGACGAGACGACCCCTCCGTTAGAGTCTGAACAGAGCGCCCAGCGTGCGATCTCATTGGCGACAAAACAAATGCGAAGGCGATCCGCGCTCGCTAACTCCAGTCGCGCCGATGCTCCCAGATGCCATCTGCGGCTCTCAGAGCCAGAGCGCCGATAGTACTGGTGGGATTCACGCTGGCGCTGGTCGTGAACGAACTTCCATCCACGACGTACAAGTTCTTCACGTCGTGTGCTTGGTTCCAGGCGTTGACCACGGAGCGCTTTGGGTCGCTTCCCATGCGGGCCGTGCCCATAAGATGGGCGGCGCTTTGATCGATGCCGCGAGAGGATATTTCAACCGCACCCGCGGCCTCAAGCAACTGACGTCCCATGCGTAAACTATGCTCCAGTAACTTCACGCTATTCTCGTTCCAACTGTAAATAACGCGTGCAGCGGGAATACCGTTGGAATCGGTCACTGCCGGATCCAGCTCGACCCGATTGTTCTCGTCCGGCAAATCTTCCCCCAGAACGCCGAGCTGGATAACGTGCGGATAACGTTTCCGCATCGCACCATGATGGGCTACGCCCCAGGGCACGGGCGGCATTCCTTTCCCGCCCCGCGCATGTTCCAGCGGTCCGTACTTGCGCTGGACTCCAATTGTGTACCCTCGGACGAATCCCCGAGTCAGGTCAGTTTCATAGAACTGCTGGCTAAAAGCCAAGTAAGGGGGAGCCTCTTCGCTGTTCATCGGCTGGTCAAAGATTCCTTCAATCTTCTGGTGGGCGTGCCCCATGAAGCATTTGCCGACCATTCCCGAGGAATTAGCGAGACCCTCTGGAAATAGCTTCGACTTCGAATTCAACAACAGGCGCGGTGTGCCGACGCCGTTGCACGAGACCACCACCACGCTGGCCAACTGTTCTTTAAGATTACCTTGTTGGTCATAATAGAGCGCACCACGGGCACGACCTTGCGCGTCCAACGTGATCTCGCGAACGCGGGCCCACGTCTTGAGCACAGCTCCTTTCTTGAGCGCTTTCGGCCAGTAGGTGACGTCTGCTGTCGCCTTCGCCCGCATCGGGCAACCGAGTTGGCACTTGCCGTGCATCTCGCAAGCCAGGCGTCCATCGTAGAAACGCGAGATTATCCCATTATCGGACACCCACCAGTACCAGCCCAGCTTGTCGAAACCGCTCCCAATCGTTTTGCCCATTTCGCCGAGCGACAGCGGCGGTGTGGGTCGCGCCGAGCGCGGAGGGTTTTGCGGGTCGCCGGATACGCCGGAGACACCCATTTCGCGATCGTTCATGTCGTAGTAACGTTCGAGGTCCTCATATCGGATAGGCCAGTCGTCGGCCACGCCATCGAGGGAACGGACCCGGAAATCGGAGGGGTGAGGCCTTGGGAAATGTGCACCCCAATGGATCGTGCCACCCACGGCGTTGAAAAGTTGCACCTCGCGAGGATGCTCTCCAGCCGCAACAACCGGGTAGTCTTCGGGACGCTTGCGGACATTCGGATTAAAGTGAAACGGGCCCCGAATCGTAGCGGTTTCCCAGTCCTGCCGGGTGGAAGGGTAATCGGCGGGGTTCACCCAGTCGCCCTGTTCCAAACAGACGACCTTCGCGCCGAGGTCGGTGAGGCGCTTTGTTACGGCAGCCCCCGCGGGGCCTGAACCGATCACGAGCACGTCTGAGCGTTCTTCGGCCATCCTCACACTCCCCGATAGTACTTGGGCTTCTTGCGCACCTCAGCCAGTATCGCCTCGTCGAAAGGCTCCACGTGCGGACCGACTTGGTTCGTCGGATGATTCACGTAGCCAATCAGAGTCCGCACCCGAGGTTGTAAGTAGTAGGCCTCATAGACATATTCCCGCAGGGCCTTGAAAGCTCCCGCGTCCTCCTTCTCGAACAAGCTCAACGATTCCACCCTCTGCTTACGCGAAAGCGCCAGGAACGATTTCTGAGAGCTCCTGTTGGCCAGCTTTTCAAGAGCAGTCAGGCTTTCGCGAAGCTCCTTCGCAACCTGTTTATCGCGGCTGGCGAGTTCGTCCAGGTAATCCAGACCCCCGACTTCGCTCGCAGCGGGCATACCATCCCCGGCAGGGATGAGTTCGTCCATGGCCGCGCGCAGCAAGTCGCTTTCGCGCGCTTCGAGCACAGTCTTTTGGTCCTCTGTTCGCCCTTCATCAAGTGCCGACGAAAGCTTTGCCGTCATGCCGCCGCCGATGGCAATCGAGGCCACCACTCCGGTCTCGATGAACTTACGCCGTGACCATCCCTTCATGGCAACCTCCACATCCAGAGTAGAATCTCCAAAACGGAGCTTTCGTCGGAGCGGTGAGGAATACACTAGCCCACCTGTTCAAGTCAAGCCAAGCACGTGGCTCACCCGTCTGCTTTACAAACACCTTACAACGCTCTCGTTGACTTCACGCTGCCTCCCACCTAGTCTGTCGCCACAGTGCAAGGAGACACTGCCAATGATGAACCGAACTGCGCGAGGAGGACAATTTAAGTGGCTAAAGGGCGCTTGGCTACTGCTTGGGATGCTATTCATAGGGCTGCCTTTGGCGGCGCAGGAGGCGAATTCTTACCACATCTACGTCGATTTCTTGTCCGGGACACAACGCGGCGAGGGCGGGGACACCGTTGACGTCATCGACCCTGCAACTCTCAAGGTTGTGCAATCGATTAAGGGTCTTACCGGGACTCATGGGATGGGCTTTTCTCCCGACGGAAGCCGAATCTACGTCGCTGATGAGGGCGAGAACGTTCTCGCGGTTGTGGACCACAAGACCGGAAACATTATCAAGAAGATACCACTCACTGGAGACCCCAACACGTTAGCGGTCACGAAGGACGGAGGGCGGGTGATCATCGGTCTCCGCCAAGGGCCGGGGCCGAAGGACAAGGTCAGCAGAAGCACGACAGGATCGCTGGACGTCGTCGACACAAAGACCTTAGAGAGAGTTAGGAGTATCCCGATGCATGGTGGCCTCCACGATATCTATTTGACGCCGGACGGCAAGTATGTGGTCGCCGGCTCTGAGGAGGCAAAGTCGGTAACCGTCGTTGATGTTCAGACTGAGCAACCCGTTTGGGAGGTTAAGATCGACGACAATGTGAACACCATGGCATTCGAGGCCAACCCCGACGGCTCAACCAATCGGATATTCGTGCAAACGAACGTGGAACGAGGATTTCAAGTGCTGGATTTCGCGCAGCGAAAGATTGTGGCCAAGATCACCCTACCGGATACGGAAGCCAGCAAACTAGCTACGTCACAAGGTAAGAAGGAGCATTGCCACGGTACATTCGTATCTCCGGACAATAAAACCTATTGGATCAACAGCCAATTGGAAAATGTCGTTTACGCATACTCACTTCCTGATCTCAAGCTGATAGGGCACGTGGCGCTCGGAGCGAGGCCGGACTGGATCGCGATCTCTCCCGACAGCACAAGAGTCTACGATGGAAACGCCGACGAGGGCACGTTGTCGGTCGTCGATGCGAAGGCTATGAAAGAGGTAGCTCGCATCCCGTCGAGCCAGCTCGGAGGATTGCGTATTTTCAGGGTCTATACACACTAGGTGGCAAGCCTTTTAGATTCCAATCTTGCATTAGGATCTGCGGCTCGTTTCAAGTTTGGTGTGGAACGGGTCGCAGATCATCGTAGGATTCCCAATCACAGTCGGCCGAATAAGAGGACGCAATGAGGTGGAAGAAAGCTAGTGGACTGAATGACGTTGTGCTGACGGGTACGTTGTTTGTCGCCACGCTCGTTTCCCTTCCGCTAGCGGCACTTGCTCAGTCTGGCACAAAGGACAGCGAGTGGCCGACGTATGCGGCAGACTTGGCCGGTACACGGTACCGGCCGTTGGGCCAGATCGATGCAGGGAACTTCAACAAGTTAGAGATCGCCTGGACCTTCAAGACCGACAACCTTGGCACCCGCCCGGAGTACAAGCTGGAAGGCACGCCGCTCATGATCGGCGGCGTGTTGTATGCGACGGCTGGAACGCGTCGGTCGGTGGTGGCCCTCGATGCGGCCACCGGCGAGTTACTTTGGGTTCATGGCGAACATGAAGGGGCGCGCGGTGCGGCAGCGCCTCGTCAACTATCAGGCCGGGGCTTGGCGTACTGGGCTAGTGGCGCAGAGGAACGGATCATTTATGTTACGCCGGGCTACCGGCTTGTCGCTTTGGATGCCAAAACCGGTGTTCCAGTGCCCGGCTTTGGCGAAAATGGGGTTGTCGACCTGAAGCATGGTGTGGTGTTCGGCTCCAACCAACAGATCGATTTAATTACCGGGGAGATCGGCCTGAATGCAACGCCGATCGTCACTAAGGATGTCGTCATCGTCGGTTCGGCGATGAGGGAAGGTGGCACGCCCAAGACGCATAACAACTCGAAGGGGCTGGTTCGCGGATATGACGCGCGGACAGGCAAACTTCTTTGGACTTTCAATACGATCCCGAAGCCGGGCGAATTTGGCAATGACACTTGGCTGAACGATTCCTGGGCCATCAATGGGAACACCGGGGTGTGGACGCAGATCTCGGTGGACGAGGAGCTGGGGCTGGCTTATCTGCCTGTGGAGGAACCGACGGGGGACTACTATGGCGGTTATCGCCCCGGAAACAACCTGTTTGGCGACAGCCTGGTCGCGGTAGATGTCAGAACCGGGCGCGTGAAATGGCATTTTCAGTTGGTGCATCACGAGCTTTGGGACATGGATATCTCCAGTGCCCCAATTCTCGGAGATGCTACCGTCAATGGGCGAACGATAAAAGTAGTCGCACAACCCACTAAGCAAGGCATCCTCTATGTTTTTGATCGAGCGACTGGCCAACCGGTCTGGTCATTCGAAGAACGGACTGCGCCAAGCGGCGATGTGCCGGGAGAATGGTACTCGCCGACGCAACCGATTCCGACCAAACCGCCGGCCTATAGCCGCAACGGTGTGTCGGTAGCTGATTTGATCGACTTTACGCCCGCGCTCCGGGCAGAAGCGATGGAGGCGGTCTCGAAATACAAGCTTGGGCCGATATTTACGCCGCCGGTCCTGAGTAAGATCGACGGGCCGTTGGCCACCCTTACGTTGGGAACGGCTGCTGGCGCGACGAGTTGGCCTGGAGGCTCTTACGATCCGGAAACCCACATCGTGTATGTGCAAGCGTGCAACGCTTGTCTCGTCCCGCTAGGATTGGTTCCATCACCCAGTCCGGAATTTTCAGATATGAGGTACGTTCAGGGGACTGCTGGGCAAGAGGTTCGAATGAGAACGGGACCGGGTGAGAACGTCGGCGCCGATGCGCCTCCACCGGCAGCCCCGCCTGCCAGCGGCGCAGCTGTGAATGGTTTGACTGTACAAGGTCTTCCGCTTATCAAACCTCCCTACGGGACAATATCGGCGATCAGTTTGGACACAGGTGAGATCTTGTGGCAGGTTGCGCACGGTGAAACTCCCGACGCGGTTCGCAGTAGCCCGACACTGAAGGGGATGGACATCCCTCGCACAGGCCAAACGGGCCATGTCGGTACGCTAGTCACAAAGACCTTAGTAATTGCCGGCGACCCTCAAACGACCAGAACCGATTCGCACCCCAGAGGCGCAATGCTGCGCGCCTATGACAAGGCAACAGGTAACGAGGTTGGCGCAGTTTACATGCCCGCGCCTCAGAGTGGATCGCCCATGACCTATATGCTGAATGGCAAACAGTACATCGTAGTGGCGGTCAGCGGGGGTTCTTACTCTGGTGAGTACCTTGCTTTCACGCTTCCCAAATAGCGGGGCGCTGATAGCAAGCAGCGATGCTTTGTAAGGCATCGCGTGATCAAGCTTGGGATTCTTCCGTAACTCCCGGACTGCCGGATGAAAATAGCAACAATCGCGATTTTGGCGCTCGTCGTGTTGGCAGCGCAGGACGCATTGTCCTCTGCACGCAGCGGCCAGAGCTCGTCGTCAGACGAAATCTCCGTACGAGACGGCGTGTATACAGAAACGCAAGCCGAGCGTGGTCACTCGCTTTACAACCAAAATTGTATGTCGTGTCACGGCGCCGCGCTTGGCGGTGGCGAACAAGCACCGCCCCTCGCTGGCGGTCAGTTCATTGCGACGTGGGACGGCCTGACGGTCGGCGATTTATTCGACAGAATACGTGTGTCAATGCCGCTAGACGACCCTGGACGATTGAGTGGGCAAGAAGTCGCCGATATCTCGGCCTATATACTAAATGCCAACGGACTTCCGCCCGGAAAAAACGAACTCGCTCACCAAACGGAGCTGCTGAAAGCGATCCAAATCGAGTCGAGTGTCCCGGCCTCGCCAAGCGCAGCGACGGCGCCGCCCTCTGTTGCGGGTAAGAGTGACTTCACGTCCGCCTGCCGCAATGATCTGCCCGATCCGTATGAGACCGTTTCGGGTTGGGCGCACTTACCTGACGGAAGAAAATGGGGATCCACAGCTGATGTCAGCGTCGGTCCCGACGACACGGTGTGGGTACTCGACAGCTGCGGCGCGGACAGTTGTGTCGGGTCAGATCTGCCTCCGGTCCTTGCGTTTGATCCGGCAGGCAAAGTTCGGAAGAGTCTTGGAGCGGGGATGATCATTCTCCCTCATGGTTTATCTGTGGATGGTGACGGAAACGTCTGGATAATCGACGCGCAACCCAAAGGCGGGGAAGGTCAGCAGATATTCAAGTTCAGTTCATCTGGGAAGATCTTGATGTCGCTCCATGATGGCACAGTCGCGGGCGGCGGAGCGAATACGTTCGATCAGCCTACGACGATTGCGATCGCGGCCAACGGTGAATTCTTCGTAGGGGAGAGCCGCTTTTCGTCCGGTGATACCCCTCGCATCGGCGAGTTTTCCGCGGGTGGCAAGTTCGTCAAAGTATGGGAAAGCGAAGGAGGGGCATCAGGCAAGTTCAAAGGGCTTCACTTTCTTGCGCTCGATGCCAGAGGACGGCTGTTCCTGGGCGATCGTTCCAACGATATCGAGATATTCGATCGAGACGGTAACTTCATCACCGAGTGGAATCAATTCGGTCGTCCGAGTGGGATATTCATCGACCAGACGGACACGATTTATGTAGCCAATTCGGGGTCAGGCGACAGCGAAGGGCCGGGACATCACTCGGAATGTGAAAGAGGAATACGCATCGGGAGCGCCGAAACCGGCAAGGTGACCGCATTTATTCCAGAACCTGCAAACGAGGGTCGCACGGGCGGGACCGAAGGGCTGGCAGCAGACCGTGAGGGGGATGTGTATGTGGTAAACGTTGATTCAAAGAGCTTAACGAAGTATGTCAAAAGGTAGCGGGGCCCGGAACCGTTGGCTTTGCTCGGATGGCAAAAGCCACCTCCAGAGTCCGTGGCCTCGTGACAGTAGCCTGCATGTGGCGTTCGGAAAACAGCTTTTAGTAAGCAACTTGTTAAGGAGACAGCAATGAGGAAACAGTTTGCGGCGCTCGTCGTTTTACTGTTTACGACATCTCCTCTCGTCGCGTTGGCACAAACGCCCAAGGATAGCGTTATTGTCTCCGACGAGGATGTCAAAGCAGTGTTGAAGCGTGCGGTCGACACGCATCGCACGATTCCGGATAACATGATCAGGGTAATCGATATGGGCGAGTACCAGTTGGGTATTGCCATTGTCCACCGCGGGGCAATGGGGGGAACCCGTAAGCCGACCTCGAATGGCGGCGGAGGCGCGGTGAACCCCTCGCAGATGTGTGGTGAGCAGCGACCTGACGCGAAAGGCCCTCATGGTATCCTGCACGACGCTACGGACGAGAGTTACATCGTCACGTCCGGTAGCGCGACGCTGATCACTGGCGGCACCATCATTAATGGGAGGCGTTCCGGGCCAACAAGCGAAATCACAACAACTCTGAACGGCCCGTCCTGCAGCGGCACGATGGTGGGATACACCAGCCGCATAATAAAGGAAGGGGACGTCGTTATCATTCCCGAAGGCGTCCCGCATGGATTTTCGGCTATCCCGGACCACATCACGTATTTGAGCCTACGGCCGGACCTGAGAAAGGTACTGCCGCACGAATACGTTAATCCAGCGCTGAAGCAATAAGTTGGCAATCGAGTCGAAAGAAATGATCCGAATGTAACAGCGGCAATCGCGGTTGGCGCTGACCACCCCGTTTGAACGGCTGGAAGAGTCTAGTTTATTGCTCGTCCGGGTTGAATGTCTTTGCTCATCAATGGAACGCCCCCGATGCTTCGCGAAGCCAGCATGAAACTGACAAGAAGAGCCGTCTGCCCCCATGACGCGTCATGAAGCGGAATCTTGACACTAGAAGCACACAGACCCTAAGTCGTTGGCGGATTGCAGTCGCGGGTGTTTGCGTCCAAATGGCCCTCGGGGCGGCCTACGCCTGGAGTGTGTTCCGGATCCCGCTTTCAAAGGAGTTCGGCTGGACCATTTCCCAAGTGACTCTCACATTCACGATAAGCTGGTTTTTCCTGGGATGTGCAGCCGTGCTGGGTGGTCTGTGGCTCGATAGAAGCAGCCCAAGGCTGGTGGCCATGACAGCCGGATTTCTGTGGGGTTCGGGAGTGTTCCTGGCCAGCTTTTCTGCCAATAGACTCTGGTGGCTTTATCTCACGTACGGCGCAATCGGGGGAACCGGCTTGGGGATGGGATATATCGTACCCGTGGCCGTCCTGGTGAAGTGGTTTCCCGAACGTAGAGGGCTCATTGCGGGGATTGCCGTCTGTGGGTTCGGCGCCGGCTCTCTGATTTCCGCTCCTGTTGCCATCCGTTTAATCGAACGCGTAGGAGTACTCTCAACCTTCGCATACCTTGGGATCGCCTATGCAATCGTCGCCATAACGGCAGGTTCGTTCATGCACAATCCGCCGGAAGGTTGGCAGCCCGAGGGGTGGATTCCGACCGTTTTGCAGGTTTCCCAGCGATCGGAACGCGATTTCACGCTCGGTGAAGCGATCGCGAGATGGCAATGGTGGGCTCTGTGCTTGCTCATGTCGATCAATACGATGGCCGGCTTGTCGATTGTCTCCCAAGCGGCACCCATATTTCAGGAAATGGGAAAGGCTAGCGCTTTGACGGCCGCCGGCTTAGTCGGAATCATCAGCATTGGTAATGGACTTGGCCGGGTATATTGGGCTTGGATTTCGGACCTGACGACGCGGAAAACAGCCTTTTTCCTGATGTTCTTGGTTGAAGCGATCCTCTTTTGGGCGTATCACAGCATATCTTCTATCACCATCCTTGGAATCGTCACGTTCATCCTGGTGATGTGCTATGGAGGCGGATACGGTATAACACCTGCCTTCGCAGCGGATTATTTTGGGCCGAGGCACGTTGGATCTATTTTCGGCTTGATGATGCTTCCCTGGGCATTTGCTTCCGCCTTTGGTCCGTCGTTGTTTGCCTATCTTCGACAGGTCACCGGCAGCTACACCGAAGGGCTTTATGTTATTGCCGGGATGATGAGCTTGTCTGTCGTCCTACCCATGGTTGTATCGCCACCCCGCAGCCCAGAACTGCCTCCTTCGCTTGTGAAAGGCTGAAATCGGAGCGGCCTCCGTCAGAATACGCGCCCGTCCCGCAGGGAAAACCGACCTTCTCGCGTGCAGTACTGACCGCGCAGATACCGGCGTTGTTGGTCAACGGGGACAGAAAATAAGCAGCGGGTTGTGAACGAACAATCCTACGATTTTAGCGAGGATGAGTTGGAGCGACAGGCTATCGGCCGCAAAAGTGTATTCGGGCTCGGCCATGCCGCTCAAGCGTCGTTCTTGTGCGACTGCCCGGACAGGCACACGTTTCAACCGACAGAGCACTCCGTACGGGAATAGATCCCATTTCCGTACGATTCTTAGTGCTTGACGTATTTCCTTACATTCATACTGCTGACTTCCGCTCCGTATACATTACCGCGGGCATCCGCCGCGACGCCTTCCGTCACACTCGTGGGTTTCGTCTCAGGTCCGAGAGCCGGAATGAAGACCTTGACTGTTCCGTTTCTCGTGCTTCCGATCCGGATTCCTTGTCTAAAGCCCGGGTTAATCTTCGCGTCCGACTCGGAATCGGTGACATATAAATTGTCCTTCGCGTCGATGAAAAGGCCGCTCGGACGGCCAAACTGCTTCCACTCCTGCTGGAAATTTCCGTCCTGGTCGAAGATCTGGATGCGATTGTTTTCGCGATCGCCCACGAACAGCCGTCCCTTGGAATCGATGGCAATCGTATGGGGGCAGTCAAACTCGCCGGGACCCGATCCTTTCTTCCCCCACGCTTTAATGAACTTCCCTTCCTTCGAAAACTTCACAATGCGTGCGTTCGAGTCGCCGCCGTGTCCGTCCGCAACGAAAATGTCGCCGTTCGGAGCGACCACGACGGCTGACGGTCGATTGAAGGCGTCTGGACCGTCCCCAGCGACCCCCGCCTTGCCGAGCGCCATCAACACCATTCCGTTCGGACTGAGCTCGAGGACCTGTTGGCCTTTGCCGTCCTTTCCTTGTCCGTCGACCACCCACACATTACCGTTGTGGTCCACATAAATAGCATGAGGAAAGACGAACATTCCCTCACCAAAGTTTTTCAGAAGCTTGCCGGATGGATCGAATTCGAAAACCGGGGCCAGGGTAGAGCCGACGCAGGTCTTGCCGCCGCATCTATCAAAAACCCAGACATCGCCTTTGCGATCAACCGACACTCCACTCGTCGCTCCCCACGTTCGCCCATCGGGAAGCTTTGCCCAGTCCTCAACCACGTGATACGGATTCGACTGGGCGCGTGCACTCGTTTCAGAGATCGTAATCGCTAAGACGATTGCTACTGCCACGGTGATCCTTACTCGAACTGCAAGCGGTGTCATAGGCCACTCTCCCTGGATGGTCGTCTATAAGAAATGCCCCGCGCGGAATTTCCGCCAAGTTTGTCAGGATACTTCCTCAAAAACGTGACCGAACGTCAACGAAGGACCGTACGGGTTCCTGTGAGATTCCAGCGCAACGGCACCTAACTTGTGGAGGCCGCGGAATTTACCCTGTGTGACCGTCACCTTTTCGTGGGCGGATTGCCTCAAAGTTCACGAACGAATCTCCCTCAAGGACGGATTCCGGGAATCTTGAAGCGAACCTTATACAAGCCCGGGCGACACGTAATGTAAATCGTCTTGCCGTCAGAATCGCCGAAACCAAGGTTGGACGGCCGGTCAGGAGTAATCTGGATCGTTCCGAGGTGCGTCCCATCCGGGGACATGATCCAAATCCCTCCCGGGCCAGTGGAGTAAATGTTCCCCTTCTTATCAACTTTCATGCCATCCGGATACCCATCGGGACAGGGGAATTTACACGGTTCGTGACCCGCATTCATGTCGACAACCAACTGACCATTATGGATGGTATCGTCCGGTTGCATGTCAAACCGAGTAATCGTCCTCCTCGCGGAGTCATTGATGTACAGATAGTGCTCGTCGGGCGAGAAAGCAAGACCATTGGGCTTAGGCATGTCGTTAATCAACATTTGCAGCTCGGTGCCTTTCAGCAAGTAGACACCCGGATTATGTGAACCGGTATCTGTAAAGTAGAGCGACCCATCGGACTTGTAGACAAGGTCGTTGGGGCTCTCCAGTGGTCTACCCTGATATTCGCGTGCCAACGTGGTGCGCCCACCATCTTTTTCCAGTCGTACGATCTGGTGGTCACCGTGCGCGCAATACACAATCCTGCCCTGCCGGTCCAGCGTAATCCCGTCCGAGCCAGTTCGTTCCTGAAAGACCGAGACCTTGTTGTCGCGGGGGTTCCACTTGTTGATTACCTTCGCACCCATATCGCTATAGAGCAGGTATCCACCCTTCCGAATCCATGTTGGACCCTCGCGGGTATCCGGCCCCGGGCTGTCAGGCAGTTTCTCTACTTTCGCATCAGACGACACGATGGCGTCCAGTGCAGAATTCAGGCGGACAATTTTGTTCCCTTCCGGTGTCTGAGCTGTGACCAAGAAAGCCGCCATGAGACATGCGAAGAGGACGACGACGGAAGCTCTTTTCATGAGTAACCTTCCTAACTGGACTGAAACAAATCAACAGTCCCCGGCAGTGGGGGGTGGATACTGCCGGGGACAAGTTCAGCAAGCGTCGGAATAGGATCCACGACGCCCGCTGAATCTCTCGGCGAGCTCCCACCTTCTCAATCCGCCGTACGTGGTGGGACCGACAAGCGCTCTGGCCCAGCTGTGAAGTCAATCTCCAGACGCGCGGTAACTCACTGACTACTCAAGACAGATCGAACGGTTACCAGATCAGTTTCAGGCCAAACTGGATTTGCCGGGGCTCCGTAGACAAATTGTCGAGCGCACCAGCTCCCGCGACCAAAGCTCCCTTGTTATTGAACAGCGTCGAGTTATCAACGGGTGTTCCGAAGTTGGCCCGATTCAAGATATTGAAGACCTCCGCTCGAAATTGGAGGTTGAAGCTCTCAGAGATCCTCGGGATGTAGTTGTTCTTGAAGAGCGAAAAGTCCCAAGTCGCGAGTCCGGGACCGATGACCGAGTTGCGCCTCGCATTGCCCAGGAGATTTGCACAATAGACCTGACCGCTCGGCGGAGGCGTGGCGGCCCCGGAGAAAGATCCAGCCGAACACTCTGCCGCAACGGAAGCAGGAACCGACGGAAGACCGAAACAGTTGAGGTTGATGTAATTACTCACGTTCCCAGGATTGACAGCTGAACCGCACCCGGGCCCGGTGAGACGATCTGGGAAATCATACGGTTGGCCGCTCTTCTCGCCGAGCGGATCTCCGCTGATTAAAGGCGTAATCGGTACACCTGTTTCGGCAGTGATGATCCCGCCGAGCTCCCATCCCCCGAGGACATGTGAGGCGACAGCTCCCAAGTTCTTAGAAGTCGGGACATCCCAGATGTAATTAACCACTAGAGTTTGAGCTACGTTGAAGTCCGTCAGGCCGCGCCAGCAGGATTCGCAAAACCAGAATGGGTTCGAGAGGCTGTTATTATATTGATTGTACTTACTGACAGACGAACCCGTGTCAATCCCCTTGCCCCAGGTATAAGAGCCCTGCACCTGAAGGCCATGGCTCATCGTTTTTGTCACCTGCGCGGACAAAGCGTCATAATAAGAGTCTCCACCCCAGTACTGATCTTGGATAGCACCTAGGCCAGGATTAATCCTTGTCCCCGGCGTCGACGGCCAGAGCAGCCCTTCTGGAGTGTCCTGCTGCGGCAGGACGACATCGGCATCTCTGCCCGGAACTAGCATGTGGATGCCGCGGTTGCCCACGTAGGCTACAGTCACTGCGGTAGACCGCGTGAGCTGACGCTGGATATTCATGTTCCAGATCATCATGTAATTGCGAGGCGGGGGATTTTGAATGGACGCGACAGTGAGTTGATTCTGCGGAATGGGGCCCGTGCCGCTGCCTGGTCCGTAAGGAAACGAACCGGGTGCTAACGTTGCCAGTGAAATGACCAGAGCATACGGGGCCGACTGGCTTAGCGTTTCGACGTCACCGGAGGCGAGAGGCAGAACATTGAAAATCCCAAAGGCTCCGCGAACTACTGTCTTGCTATCGTGGAAGGGGTCCCAAGCAAAACCGACGCGAGGGGCGAAGTTGAGCAAGGTGGGGTTGCTGTAATAGGGGGAACCCAAACGAAGCGCAGAGTAGGGTGATGTATACGTAGGCAGATTGGCAAGCTTGTTATCAACTTCGGTCAACACCGTCAGGGGTTCATACCGAAGGCCCAGGTTGATGGTCAAGTTAGAGCGCACGCGCCAGTCGTCCTGGATATAGCCGCCAAAGAGACTCTGTCGGACATCGCGGGGGGTAACCGCGCTCTGCAGGCTCCCGTTGAAACTCTGCGGGACGTTGGTCAAGAAGTTGGTCAGCGAGCTAAAGACGAACGTTCCGTTTTCGTGTCCCGGGATTATCTCGTTTGTTTGCATTCGCTCAAAAGCAAAGCCGAACTTTAGCGAATGAGCGCCAATCGTCTTGAAGGCATCGTCATACACCTGGAACGAGTTCCAAGCGAAATTAACCGGACCGAGCCCCTCGAGACCTCCATTGAAGACCGCGAGCCCTGTCACCGTAAGAGTGGCAGCCGTGCGACCAGGAAAAGTGCCCAAACTCAAATCTGCGGCGAGTGGATTGATCGCGTCAGTGCTCAGGTTGTCGGCAACCTCCACCCGGTTGTACCCTCCCCGCAAAACGTTGACCAGGGAGGGGCTGAAAGCGTGAGTCCATTGCAGGCTCGTCATCTGCTGGCCGGTGATACCAGCAGCCTCCACATCGTCAAGACCATCCTGCGGTCTTGCATTCGTCGCATGGTTGTAGAGGTAGGTCCCCGACATACTATCCTTGTCCGAAAATTTTTCGTCTACCTTGCCGGTGACGAAGTTCTCGTGAAATAGAATGCTCGCAGGGAGGTCGAACAGGCCCGTATTGCCGACTCCAATCAGACCCGCATTGGGCAAGGGGTAGAAACCGAGGAAGGGTGCGACCAAGGGATTGACGGTAATGTCGGTGGTTGTGCCGTTGGCATTGTGGATGATCCCGTTGCGCGCGTCCTGCGAGGGCACGTTGCTAACAACGGTACCCCCTTGAGTCGAACCTAAGCCTTCGTAATTGACGAAGAAGAAGGTCTTACCCTTCTGAATAGGGCCGCCCACCGAGCCGCCATACTGGTCGCGATGAAATGGGAGGCGGCTGCTGTCAAAATAACCTTTCGAGTCAAGAGCCTGGTCGCGATAAAACCCGTACGCGTCTCCATGATACTCGTTGGTCCCGGACCGTGTCGTAGCGTTGATCACCCCGCCGCTAGTCCTCCCATACTCAGCGTCGTAATTGGATGTCAAGACAGAAAACTCCTGAATGGCATCTACACCCATCGCGACGCCCACCGCGCTGCCCGGTCCCGCACCCGCGTAATCCACGATGCTGATCCCGTCTAGGCGATAGTTGTTCTGTTGCGGTCGCGTGCCGGAAATGCTCATTGCAGTTCCGAACCCTCGGGTTGCTCTTCCCGAGCTTCCTGTATTTCCCGCAACGGCGCTCTGATCGGGAACAACATTGACGCCGTTCTGGAGAATTGCTAAGGAGGTCCAATCGCGCCCATTCAACGGCAACTCGACAACGGTGTTTGAATCCACGACGGAACCGACGGTGGACGAGGCCAGCTGCATGAGGGGCGCTGCGCCGGTGACTTCGACCTTCTGAACGACCTGCCCCACCTGCAGCGTGAAGTCCAGTACTTGCTGCCCTCCCACGGTCAGGGTGATCCCCGTCTGCACCTCCATTGCAAAACCGGCAGCTGAAGCTGAAACTTCATAACTTCCCGGGAGGAGGTTCGGCGCCGAGTACACGCCATTCGCATTCGTGACGACGGGGGTATCAACTCCGGTCGCCAGATTCTTGATCGAAATGTGGGCCTGAGGTATGGTCGACCCCGACGCATCCATCACCTTGCCCGACATGGTAGCTCCGACCACCTGCGCACGGACTGGAGAAGGGACCAGCATAATCAAACCCAGCGCCACCGATGCGATCGTAATCAGGCAAATCGCAAGCTGCCGCGAATTCCTCCGCAAAATCATGAAAGTACCCTCGCTTTTCTTCTAGGTTACTGCGACAGATTTCCGAGAACGCAACCCCAAGATGACGCGCAATATAGCGCACGTCAAAACCGGTTGTTGTAAAGAGGTTGTAAACTTCCGGGGAGTGGTGGCGGGACTTCAGGGAGGGATTCCGCGGTCGGCGCTCTCTAGCGCCCTACAACCTCTGGCGTTGCGCAAACTTCGCTGTCCTCTAGGGAGGGTACTACGCACGGCAAATGAAGCGTGAACGTACTCCCCCGGCCCGGGACGCTCGCGACGGTCAGTCGCCCATTCGTTGCTTCGGCAATGCTCTTTGCCAACGACAACCCTAATCCAGTACCGCGGATCTGAGTGGCAACCACCGCCGAACTGCGATAGAACGGCTCAAAGATATGCGGCAAATCGATCGATTCGATTCCAATTCCACGGTCGGAAACGCTAATCTCGACCTCCCGGCCCTTCGGTCCATTCTCGTTCAGGTGTGCGGCAATGCCGATCCACCGTTGTTGGCTGCCATACTTCAGCGCATTGGTGATTAGGTTCTCGAGACACTGTGAAAGCGCCGTGAGATCACTCATCACACACGGAAGGTCGGGCTCGACGTCCTGCTCCACTGTAAATTCTGCGATCCGAATCAGGGCACTCGTGTTGGCGAGAGCCTTGTCCACGATCTCGGAAACCGTGAGCAGCCGAGGGCTGTATCGTTGCTGTCCCTCGCGAACCGCCGCAAAGAGGAGGATTTGCTCGACGAGTCCCGACAGTTGACGGGCCTGAGTCCCAATAACCGTGCCGTACTGTGCCAATTGCTGTTTACTTTCAACGTAACCATGCACAATGTTATCCGCTGCTGAACTAATCACAGTGAGAGGTGTCCGCAGCTCGTGGGAAACCGTGGTGACAAAATCAAACTGGAGCTTGGCCAGGAGCCGCTTCTTGTGACTCGTGATCATCAGCGTCCCCATACTGAGCACCAGCAAAAGGAGTGCCCCAAAGCTGATCATCAGATCTCGCCGGCGTAACCCCGCGGCGAACGCTCCCATCGGTCCTCCGGTGCGATGCGTTACCACGAGTTGCCAATCTTCGTCTTTGGGCGCATCCGAAAGCAACGGAAACCACGCCACGCCTACGGCCGCCGCGGGGCCTCGGTTATCCGACGGTTTGTGGAAGACGTGTACGGGCGATCCGAGAGCCTGGTCCTGAACGCGTCCGAACAAATCCATCGTCCCGTCCGCATCCACGATTTTCTTTCGGACGAAACTCGAATCCGAGGCGTATATCACTCGCTCGGGACTTCCGCCGATAACAGCCACTTGAAAATCCAGCCCGTCCGTGCCCTCGAAATATCGCCGCACCAAATCAGGGAGAATCTGGTTCCGGATCACATTGTCATTGAGCTCGATGACGATCCACTGAACTGATTCAGGGTGACCCAGTTCGCCGAAGATCGGATGTAGAATGATTGGAATGCTTGGCTCAAATCGCCAACCACCAAGAAGCCCACTCGGATAGAATCCATCCACGAGTTGCTGGTGCCGGCTCTGCGAAGCCGGTTTGCCGAACTGACGGGTCCTATGAGTAGCCGCCATGGACACCGCCGAAGCACGACTCAATTTCTCGCGGAAAGCCGCTAGGTTCGTCGGCCATTGATCTCTTTCGAAACGGCCTGTAGACGCGTTGAACCGGAGGGCGTCGGAGTACGCGGGCCCATCCGGCCGGAGGACGTACAGATTTGAAACCAGATCCGGATATTCCGACCCGGCTTGCCATTCGGCAAAGGACCGGGCAAATTGTTGCAGGTCGGAGGGCGGATAACCGTCCGGATCAACGCCCAACGCAACGCAGATTTGCGAGAAGTCATGAAACAGGTCCAGGTGCCAATTGACCATCGACATCTGTAAGCTGTCCGCCAACCCGAGGCTGGTCGCCTCGCTGACCTGATTGCTCCAGCGGTACTGCAGAACCGCCAAGATCGCAACAATGAGTGCGACGGGAATAATCACGGCCGCCGAAAGAACGCGTTCTCTGGAAGGCGTTTTCACAGTAGGGTCAGCTATGTCCACTTTATACTCCTAGATTCCGAGGTTACAAAATCTGTTTTGGCAACAGAATCAGCGCAGGAATGTGAATAGGCAAAAACGTTCCACTCGTCGCAAGCGTGGCCGAAGCGAGGGGCGCTGCTAGGATTCCATTAAAAAGGTTTGAATTTGTATCCGAGCCCCTGCACAGTCAAAATGTATTTCGGTTGCTTCGGGTCGGCTTCGAGCTTGTGTCGCAGACTGGCGACATGCACGTCCACGGTCCGTGTAAAGATGCCGGCGCTATAGCCCCAGACCTCTTTCAACAGGTCGTCGCGCGATATCGTGGCTCCAGCATGCTCGATGAAATACCGCAGCAGTTGGAATTCGCGAGTCGAAAGGCTCACCGGCTCGCCGTCGCGTGTGATTTCAGTTCCGCGAAGGTCAATGTGAATCGGACCAAATTGATAGGAGTCCATGAAGGACGAAGGCCGAATCGGAGCACGTCGAAGCAGCGCCTCGACCCGTGCCATCAATTCCAACATATCGAAGGGCTTGGTCATGTAATCGTCGGCCCCGATCTTCAGACCCGTCACTTTGTCGGTGGTGCGTCCGCGGGCCGTCAGCATCAGGATCGGCAGGATCAGACCTGCACGTCGTACATCGCGGCAGACAGTAAATCCATCCCGCCGCGGCAGCATCACGTCCAGAATAATCAGGTCCAGAGGAAGGAGCATCGCTTTGTCGAAGGCCTCGTCGCCATTCGTCGCGTACTCCACCGCGTACCCTTCTTTACGCAGACGATCACCCATGATCATTCCCAGCGCTTCTTCATCTTCCGCTATGAGAACGTTATCGTGCATGCGCGCTCGCCGTTAACACAGACCGCGGATATATCTTGTGCGCGCCGGTGTTCGCGTTTCAAGGAAAAACAGATCAGAAGGAAGCGCCGGCACGGCAATAAGTTTCGCAGCCGCGAGTCGAGGTGCCCCTGCCGTTGTCCGACGTGTGAGATTTCGAACGGCGTGCGCGCGTGCCCTGTGCTCAGGAGGACCTGCCAGGAACGTGAAATCGGTCGCCGTCATCACTGCGCCGGTGCGGCCCTCAACCCTTTGAACAGGAAACGTTGGACCCGATTGCCCGGGGCGACTTCCGCGGTATATAGATTGCCCTTCGAATCAACGGCGATGCTGTGGAGGCCCTGAAAGTTTCCGGGGGAAGCACCTCGGTTCCCGAACTTGTACAGGACTTGGAGGGTCTTGCGCTCCAGCACCACTACGCACGAATTGCCGTAATCAGCAACATACATGAACTTCTGCCCCGGGTCTGGCGAGAAGGCGAGCCCCGTAGCGGAATTGCTGGAAGAGCCGTCTCCGTTGAAGAAGACTTGGTTGAGGTATTTACCCGCGAGTGTGAACACCTGAATCCGGTTGTTTGGGCGGTCGCAGACATAGACCAGCCCGTCATTCGAGACTTTGACGCAATGCACGGTGCTGAACCCTTTCGAACTCGCGCCCTCTGTTTCGGTCTCCCGCTTCGTACTCCCGCCACTCTCAGCATGTGCCGCTGAATCTGTCAGACATTGCGGAGCGTCGCCGAAGGCACCCCACATCCGTTTGAATGCGCCCGTCTGCGCGTCAAACACAATCACTCGGCAATCGCCTTGCTCTCCCGGGCCCTGGTATCCGTCAGATACGAAGAGGTCATTCGTTTTGGCGTACGCGAAAACGTCCGTGGCCGCATGCACATTCTTGGTGTCTTTCGCTCCGGTACTCTGATCGCGGCGGCCTATGGCCATCTGAAATTTTCCGCCAGAGGTGAACTTGTTGAGCATGTCGTCGCCTCTCGTGCACGGTTGAATTCCACACACGTTGGCACCGGAGCGAGAGGACCCAGTGATCCAAACGCCGTCCTGATCGTCTACGTAAATACCGTGCTCTGAATCGGGCCACTCGTACCCGCTGGCGGGTCCGCCCCAGCCCTGAATGTAGTCCCCGGTGGCGTCGAACTCCAGCACCGGCGGTGCGGGTATCTGCCCCACAGCCACGGTGTGAGGGCGGTGGAGAATCCACAGATGATCCTTTTTGTCGACAGCGACTGAAGAAGTCACTCCCGTAACCCAGTCGCTCGGTAGCCTGGGTCGCCACGTGGAGTCCACCTCGAAGGTCGGCACCGGTGAACCGGGCGCGGCCGTGGGGTGACCAAGGGCCTGCTGACCTGCGACAAGGGCGATCATCGGAAAGATCAGGGCGAACACAGCGAGAAATCTTCGTTTCATGGCTTCTGCTCCCCGTTTCTTCTAACGTCGGCACACTGATCGTTTACAGCGCTGGGTCTTCGATGCCGCGGATCGTGACCATCGTGCGTAAGTTCCCTTAGGGCGCTATACCAGGGATTTTGAGCGGAATTCGGAACAACGAACCGGTTCGAGCCGCCAAGAACAGTGTTCTTCCGTCAGCCCCGCCAAATGCAAGGTTCGCGGGAAGCTCGGACATCAGAATGGTACCCAGGTGCCTTCCCTCCGACGACATGATCCAAAGCCCGCCAGGGCCGGTGCAATACACGTTCCCCTTCTGGTCAACCTTCATGCCGTCGGGTCCCCCAGGCGCCTCGTCTGAGTTCATGTCGATAAATACCTTGCCGTGGGTGATGGTGTCGTCAGGTTCGACCTCGAAGCGGACGATGATCTTCCGATGGGTATCGTTGACGTAGAGATACTTTTCGTCCGGAGTAAAAGCGAGCCCGTTCGGGCGGTCGAAAGTCTGGTCGAGCAACTGGAGTTTGCCGTTTTTTAGCAGGTAGATGCCGTTGAAGGGAAGATCCCTTGTGGGGTCGCTGGCACTTTGGTTTCGATGGCCAGAGGGAGGATCGGTGAAGTAGAGTGAGCCATCGGATTTATAGACCAGGTCGTTGGGGCTATTCAGTCGCTTGCCCTCGTACTTGTTTGCCAACACGGTGCGACTTCCATCCTCCTCCAATCGCACTATTTGCCGGTCACCGTGGGCGCAGTATACGACCCTACCCTGCGGGTCAACCGTAACGCCGTTGGAGCCGAGAAGACTAACCACAGAGCGCCCGTTGTTTACCTGCATGCCTGCGATTGAGTCATCCGTCCCGGTGAATCCACTGTATGGCAAGAACACAGAAACCTTGCCGTCCTGCGGGTTCCATTTACGAATCACGTTGGCAGGAATATCACTGAAAATCAGGTACCCGCCCTTGCGGACCCATACGGGGCCTTCGAGGAAACCGAAATCACCTGCAAGTTTTTCCACTTTTGCGTCGGCCGAAATAATCTCGTCGACCGCAGGATTTAGTCGGACAATGAGGCTCCAGCTCGATGTTTGAGCAGCCGCGCAAGTAACCACCACCAGCGACATCAAAACGACAGCGCACCTCATGATGGCAGAATCTCTTTTCAAACCTAGTCCTCCTCCACGAGCTCAATCGCGACTCGATCGGGCCCCTCAATCATGGCTGAACGCGTATTGCCCCATGGATGAATCTCCTCGAGGAACTTGACCCGTTCGCTTTTCAACCGGGCGACCGTCGCCGTAAGGTCCGCGACGCTAAGGGCCCAGTGATCAACGACGTGACCCCGGGTACTGACGAGCCCGCCGCCCGGCCATGGCTTGATCCAAATGGTGATCTCGCCGAACTGGACCGCTGCGGAAGGCTCTCGAACAAACCCCCACCGCGTGAACGACGGAAATGAGGGAGGGCCATATAGTTGCTTGCAGTCGCCAGCCGCCGGCGCCGCCGGTGAGCCGCTCGGGATGGTTGCGCCGAGGTGGGTGACGTACCATTGGACGGCGCATAGTGGGTGCTCATGATACATATGTACGTGACTGAAATGCTCCAGTTGGTCGCCTTGAGTGAACTCGACTAGGGCGCCGTCGGGGCCCGCGAGATAGCCGAACCCACCTTTCCGAGTCGGTTTTGTGCCCTGGGCTCGCATTTCGAGAATCTGCTCTTGTGTGGGCAGCCCCGGCAGCGTATCGCTCGACATGTCGACAAGATTGCCGTCGGCGGCGTCCCACATCTGAGCGATTGCGAGGCCCATCGCGCGGAACCGTTCGTCATATTTGCGCGAGTCTGGCGTGCTCCAGCCGATATGCCAGATGGAAGTTTGGGACCCGGGCTCTTCTGTTTTTGGCGGTGCATTGACTTTGGTGAAAAGCAAATAGACCTTTCCGGTCTTGACTGCCTCCTCTCCACCAAAGGTCGTCTGAACGGCCGAGGCCGGAAATGCCCTCGCGTAATACTCGGCAGCGGCCTTCGGGTTCACCGAGTTCAAGTGAACGTGATGAAAATGCATCGGTGCGATCGTCGTGGCGCCGGCGGAGGTGGCTCGGGATATTTGCCTTTCGACCGGAGCGGCGGAGGTCAGCAGGCTCAATCCCAGCACCGCGAATGCGATCAAGCCAACTGTGAGCCTTCCGGTGTTCCCTGAGTGGACCATCGGTGGTCCCGCCTTTTTTCGTCCCGTTCTCGCCAACCAATGGGAGCGTGATTTAGAAGCTGTGTCGGTTTTCTAGTCCTCATCTCGCGGACTAGAGAATGTTCAGGCGCTCGCGCACGTTCTGGTGCACTCGAAATTAACCTGGAACCCGGCTGCGGTCACGAACTCACTTCCAAGCATACCTCCCGGGCCGCCTCGCTCGATGTAAGCACGTTGTAAAACTTCGAAGACTCGTTGTCGGTCGTACTGGGGATAACTCAGGATCTGCCAGCACTCTCTATGGCGGCGCATTTGCAGGGTTACGTGAACTCGTAAACCATGAGAGAACTCCTGGGCCCGAATGACTCAAGTCGAAAGTCTGTTTCGGCGCAGATAACGATGGGACAAGATTCAAGTGGAAACCTTGGGAGCCACTTTTCAGAGGCACGTGACTCCGCCGGCCGTTAATCATCTCCCGGGCAAACCAATCGACGGTCATCATCGTTCGCTCCATACGCGGGAGCTGCAATCCGCGCTTTCCCGGGGCCATTCGGTTCTCTCCTGGCCGATCTGCGATGGACAATTTCACTTTGTGATTTGACAGCGGTGCGAGAATGAGCACCGGACGTGAAAAATTGAAATTCAGGAGGCCTTATGAGCGTGAAGCCTGCTAACAAAGCAGGTTATTGCGGCACTGCCCAGCGGGTGTTGCTGTTGATAACAGCTTTTTTTGTCCTTGCCGTATCGCCCGCTCGCAGTCAATTCATGCGGCGCGCCCACTGGGGAGACGTAACTCGTCCGTTGCCTGCGGGAGCGGGCGAAGCAATTGTTCGACGGGCTTGCACATCGTGCCATGGTTACACCCAAATCTTCCGCGTCAATTTCGACCGCCAAGACTGGGAGCAAACCGTCAACACGATGGTTGGATGGGGCGCCCCTGTGGACAAGAAAGAGATTCCGGTGCTGGTCGACTATATGGCTGAGAACTTTAAGCGTGCGGGGGGAGGCGGGGTCGTAGTTCCCGGCGCGGTAGAGGCTACCATCAAAGAGTGGGAACTGCCCACGCAGTTCTCGATGCCTCATGATGTTGTCTTTGGCTCGCGGAGCGGCTTCATATGGGTCACGGAGCAATTTGGTAACGCGCTCGCACGATTCGACCTTAAGAGTCAGCAATTCAAGGAGTACAAGTTGAGGGGTCCCCTTTCCGGACCGTTCACGCTGACGGAAGACAAGCAAGGTAACCTCTGGTTCACGACGCAGATCGGGGGTTTCATCGGCAGGTTTGACCCTAAAACAGGCGATGTGAAGAGATACCCTTTTCCTGGACCCAAGTCAACGACCCACCCGAGCAGTATCGCCACGGACGCAAGAGGCAACATTTGGTTCTGCGTAGAATCAGGGGATCCGCCATTGTTTCCGACTCGGAGCGCAATTGGAAGGCTGAATCCAAAGACTGGTGAGGTTAAATATGCGCATACTCCCACGCCGAATTCGGCTCTCTATGACATCGCGCTCAACGCCGACGGCGTTCCTTTCTTTACCGAACGCGACAGTCCCAAGTTAGGGAGCATTGATCCGGAAACAATGGAGATCAAGGAATACCCACTGCCAAATCCAAAGATTGGCACCCGGCGTCTCACAATCACCCCCGACGGGGTTGTCTGGTACACCGACGATCTCCGCGGATACCTGGGACGCTTCGATCCCAAGAATGGCAAGTTCACAGAATGGGCATCTCCCAGCGGGCCCAGGAGCGCTCCGTACGGAATTACACACGTCGGAGATATCATTTGGTATTCCGAATCAGAATCGAACCCAAACATGCTCGTTCGCTTCGACCCAACAACGGAGAAATTCCAAACCTGGCCGGTCAAGTCGGGCGGAGGCATTAAGGATATATGGGCCCAGCCCGACGGTAATCTGGTTCTTACTCGTCCCAGGACCAATGGCATTGCCTATGTCGAAATCACTAAGTGATCGTGCCGGGAATTCGATTTCAAGCGGGATGGGCCCTTTCGACATGGACAAGGTATTCTGCTGGGGTCTCCCTGCCCGTAGTTGCTCGATGCAGTAACGGATAAGTTGCCTCTTGCGCGGCAGACGTTGGATTGTCTGTCAAGCGAAGTCAGTCAGGTTGGTAGCTTCGACCGAGAAGCAACGTCCATCCCCGACCAAGTAAAGACCCACGGATGTCAGAAGGTGACGGTCGATGAGTGCCCAAAGGCAGTGCGACGGGCGGCGGCACTCAGTCCGGCAAGAGGAACATTCGAGCGAATATTCGATGGAGATCGATCAGCTGGGTAGGACCACGGTATGTTTCATGCTTGCCTATTGAAGGTAGGTGGAGCGGCCCCGAGCCCAAACCTTGAGCCGCAAGGCACTCCCCCTCCTCTCACTGCTTGTCGAGAACGAGGGTCCAGGTCACGGGATTGCCGTTGGCGTCGTTGCCTTGCATAGAATTTGTCCGCGTCTTTCCATCTTTGGAGATGACACAGGTAATGATCTCAACCACCTTCCCGTCCTTTTTATTCGTAACGATATTCTCGTTGGCGCTTATCCGCTTCATCTGAACCGCGTCAGCGTGCGTTGTCCCCGTCTCCGGATATTCCTTGCCGTCATATTTTGCACTATATTCGAAGTGGACTGGTTCTCCCCGTGCGCTGATAAGATCGTAGGTAACCTTCAGACCGTCGTCGCGCCCTTCGACGACGATCGTTTCGCTTTTCGGCAGCCGCGGACGATCGCTAGCATCCTTTGACTTCTCCAAATTCAGTTTCCAGGTTCCGACAAAAGGATCGGTCCCGCAAAGCGCAATCGGAACCACAACCAGCAGGAGAATCAGACTCAGTAAGCTCTTACGCATCGGCGTTCCTCCAAGGTTGCGTGGCATTCGCGAGTCGTCGTTCTGCGAGATCAGAAATTGCGAGAAATTCAACTCCATTGCGCAGCAGTTATAAGAGCGCATAGCCTAACAGCTCTGCGTCCAATGCTCAAGCTTCGTTCGTTGTGACCTGTTTAGACTTTGCGGCGTACTTACGGGATTGCAGCGTCGGAAACGCCTCACCTAGATCGGATTCGCGTCGCTGTTCTGTGAGGTGGGACTGACTCGGCCCGATTCATGTGACTTGCGCGGCGATACTTCTTGAAGATGCAATACTCGAACAAAGTATGTCCGGAAATACGAAACCATCGGCGGTGGCAACTCGCGGTTCGTGTAGTTGCAGCGTGGTGTACACTCCGGACCGCAAATGGCTGTGTGCTGAAGCAAACCTAACGGGAGAATTCACGATGCCAGCGCCAGATCGCAACGAGGCTGTGCCGAATCAACCAAACCTAGCGGGAGGATTCGCGCGGCTGGGTATGGCCCTAGCGGATTGGTCGGAGCGATGGTTTCCAGATTCCTTCGTTTTTACGCTGGCAGTGCTGGTCATTGCGTTCGCTGGGAGCATGTTCCTGGGAGCCACGATTCGGGATCTCTTCAAGGATTTTGGCGAAGGGTTCTGGAGCCTGATTCCGTTCACGATGCAAATGGCGATCATGATTATTGGAGGCTATGTAGTTGCATCGTCACCGCCGATCTACGGCGTGATTCGTTGGCTTGCAAAGATACCTCGCACTCCGCGTGGAGCAGTGGCCTTTGTGGCATTTTTCTCCATGGCCACTTCAATGATCAGCTGGGGATTCAGTCTGATTTTCAGCGGCATGCTGGTTCGAGAAATCGTGCGGAACGTGCCGAGGATCGATTACCGCGCCATTGGAGCAGCCTCCTATATGGGCACGGGCAGCGTGTGGGCTCTCGGCTTGTCATCGTCCGCCGCGCTGATGATGGCCACGCCGTCGGCCATTGCTGGCCCGCTACTTGCGATCGGCGGTGTCATTCCTCTGAGCCAGACCATTTACACTTGGCAGAGCCTCACAACTGCGGCTGTTCTGATCTTCTCCGGCGTCGTCGTGGCGTACCTGTCCGCGCCGGCGACCTCAACCAAGACGGCTGAATCGTTCGGTGTCACAGAAGGAGTTGAATTCGGGAAGCTGGAAAAACGGCGTACGCCTGCCGAGTGGTTGGAACATGCGCCTGCGCTGTCCATTCTTGTTGGCGTGATCGGACTGGGCTACCTCGTCCTCGTGTTTAGAGCGCGGGGCCCGCTGGCCGCTCTGGATTTGAACACCTACAATCTCTTGTTCTTGGTGGCGGGCCTCCTGCTGCATTGGAGGCCAAGCTCGTTTACTCGGGCAGTCAACGGTGCGGTACCCGCCACGGCAGGCGTTCTGGTCCAGTTCCCGTTCTACGGAGGAATCCTCGGGATCGTCACAATGTCGCCCGTCACACGAACACTCGCACATTTTCTTGTGCGTGTTTCCTCGAAGAGCAGCTATCCCGTCGTCGTCGCAGTCTACTCTTTCATCCTTGGGATGTTTGTGCCGTCGGGCGGGGGCAAGTGGGTGATTGAGGCGCCGTACGTGTTACAGGCGGCCAAGGATCTCCATGTGAGTCTGGGCTGGATTGTGCAGGTGTACAACGCCTCGGAAGCCTTGCCGAACCTGATCAACCCATTTTGGATGCTGCCTCTCGTGGGAATCCTAAAGGTGCGAGCGAGGGATCTGGTTGGCTACGGTTTGCTCCAATTAATCGTTAATACGTTGTGGGTCCTCTTTTTCGCATGGTTTTTCGCGCGAACCTTTACGTATGCCCCTCCGGTGATTCCCTAGTCGGAGTTAATATTCCCACGGCAGGTACTGACTCTTCTCGCCACCCATGGTCGCGTCTGGTATTTTCGGAAGCTCTTAAAGACCCAGATCGGCAACTCGTTCTAAACATTGCACGATGCCGGTCAAAGAGAGGACACACGCTATGCGACGGAAAACCTGCTTCGAAGGCGGTCAGTTCCACAGTGGAACCGCGGTATGGAGCGCCGATCGCAGAAGCCATTGCTCAGAGCGTACGCCGCGACGAACGCCACCGATGCCTTGCATTTTACAACCTCCTTACAACGGGTGGGCTGGCCCCTGAGGTAGGCTTCAGCCCTCCAGCGAGTTGGTTATTGTCGAAAGGAGGTACGACCTGAGTCATCTGAGGGTACCTATCGTCTGTGCCATGCCGAGTTTACGGCGGACCTGTGGCAGAAACGGATGGGCTTCGCCCAGTTCCCTGGGCTCGATGTCTGACGAACACCCAGAGGTGCCTTGGTAACACAAGTTTACTAACAAGGAGTCACCTGCACCCAGCAGCGCCAGAGGCTCCGCTCACAAACGGACCGCTACCTGGGGAAGTCCTGAAACCGTTTCGGTGATCCCAATGCCGCTTCGGCAGGCGGCTCGAGATGCGTGCTAGGGACTGACTCTGCGCTCCACAAGTGAGGGCGGTCGTGTTCGCTTCCTTCCGATGCCTGATGATGGCCAACCGTCTTTTCGACGGATGTCAGTGAAGCCCTGGAATCCAAACACTTGTTGTGGCCGAATCCATTCGTATGACGGTCGACTCTCTCGGAGCATTCCTAAGGGAGCCACGGGCGCTCGATCGGCAGCCGTCCCGGGGGGCGCGAAGGGATCCTGCACTGCGATGGTTACCCTCGGGAACCAGGCGAAGGTTCGATCGGCGGATATGGACTTCAGCCAAAACAGGGATTCCGGTCCGGCGCGGACAGCTGCGGGCGAAAAAGGCTGACGCCGACCGCGCGGACAGACTTCTAAACGGAGCGGAAGTGACGCCTCATGAAACGATTTTGAACGGCATTGCCGCCGGGAACTCGTCGCCGGAAGTACTTCGGTGAGTCCCTCCCGGCCGTTCATACTCCACCCAGTCGCCACGTCTCTGCTGATGGTGGGTGTACTGCTGGCCGGGGCAGTTGGTTATCTGCAGCTTCCTGTTTCCGCACTGCCGCAAGTCGACTATCCAACGATACAGGTATTGACCTTTTACCCTGGCGCGAGCCCCGATGTAATGGCTTCGTCCGTGACTACGCCGCTTGAGAGGCAGTTCGGCGAAGTGCCAGGGCTGACTCAGATGACTTCGACCAGTTCGCTGGGTGGGTCGCTCATCACGCTCCAATTCGATTTGAAAGAGAATATCGATGTGGCCGAACAGGAGGTGCAAGCCGCAATCAATGCGGCAGAGACATACTTGCCGCACGATCTGCCGAATCCACCGGTGTACAGCAAAGTAAATCCAGCGGACCCGCCGATTCTGACATTTGCGCTGACCTCCGACAACCTGCCGCTCGCTAAAGTGGAGGACTATGCGGACTCGAATCTCGCGCAGAAAATTTCACAGCTTTCGGGCGTAGGCCTGGTAACGATCAGCGGCGGAGAGAAACCGGCAGTACGGGTGCGAGCGAATCCCACGGCGCTCGCTTCCTACGGATTGAGTCTTGAAGACCTGCGCACAGCTCTCGGCGCAGCGAACGTCGACCAGCCGAAAGGCATTCTGAGTGGGCCGCGCCAAGAATTTGCCCTTCAAGATAATGACCAACTTCTGGCGAGCGAGACCTACCGGCCGCTTATCGTCGCATACAGGAACGGCGGTCCGGTCCGGCTTTCCGATGTGGCCGACGTAGTTGAGGGCGCGGAAAACAATACCCAGGCTGCCTGGATGAACACGAAGCCCGCGGTCATATTGAATATCCAGCGCCAGCCGGGAACCAACATTATCGGCGTCGCCGACAACATCAAGAAACTTCTGCCGCGTTTACAGGCCTCGCTGCCGAATGCGATACAGGTGACCATTCTGGCGGATCGCACGACCACGATTCGCGCGTCGGTGAAGGACGTGCAATTCGAATTGATATTGACGATTGCGCTAGTCGTGATGGTCATGTTCCTGTTTCTGCGGAGTGTCTCCGCCACGGTGATTCCAAGTGTTGCAGTACCGCTCTCGATCGTTGGGACTTTCGGTGTGATGTACCTCGTTGGGTACAGTTTGGATAACCTGTCATTGATGGCGCTGACGATTTCGACCGGATTCGTGGTGGACGACGCGATCGTGATGATCGAGAACATTTCGCGATTTATCGAGGAAGGCTACTCGCCTCTAGAAGCCGCGTTGAAAGGGTCGGAACAAATCGGCTTCACGATTTTGTCGCTGACTGTTTCGTTGATCGCGGTGCTCATCCCGTTGCTGTTCATGGGCGACATTGTTGGGAGGCTTTTCCGCGAGTTTGCGGTGACGCTGGGCGTGACGATTCTGGTTTCGGCGTGCGTTTCGCTAACGCTGACGCCCATGATGTGCGCGAAACTCCTGCGACGCGAGACGGGGTCCAAACACAATCGCTTCTACGAGGCGTCGGAGAATTTCGTGAATCGCTTGATTGCGTTTTACGGACGGACGCTCCAAGTAGTACTGCGCCACCAGCCGGCGACTCTGCTGGTGACAGTTGGCACGCTGGCGATGACCATTTTCCTTTTCCACTATGTGCCCAAAGGGTTTTTCCCGACGCAAGATACGGGCGCGATCCTCGGCGTCTCGGATGCCGAGCAGTCCATATCGTTTGGCGACATGTCTCGGCGGCAGCAGTTGCTTGCCTCCGTTATTCTGAAGGATCCGGATGTGGAGAGCCTGTCGTCGTTCATCGGCGTCGACGGCACGAACATGACGCCTAACAGCGGCCGCATCCAGATCAATTTGAGGCCTCGGGAGACCCGCAGCGCGTCCGCGACGGACATCATTCGGCGGATACAGCCGCAGCTGGCGCAGGTGGAAGGCATCACGCTTTTCATGCAACCGGTGCAGGATTTAAGCATCGAAGACCGCGTCAGCCGCACTCAGTACCAATACTCGATCGAGGATGCCGACCCGAAGGAGCTTGCGAATTGGGCGCCCAGGCTCGCTGAGAAACTCAGATCGCTGCATGAATTGCGTGACATCGCGACCGATCAGCAGGATCAGGGACTGGAAGCTAATGTGGTGATCGATCGCGACACAGCTGCGCGGCTCGGGATTTTGCCTTCGACGATCGACAATACGCTGTACGACGCGTTCGGGCAACGACAGGTCTCGACCATTTTCACGCAGTTGAATCAGTACCACGTGATTTTGGAAGTGGATCCGAGCTTCCAGCAGAACCTGGACTCGCTGAAAGATATCTATGTGAAGTCGTCGACTGGCACCCAAGTGCCGCTCGCCGCATTCACGCATGTGGAACAGAAGACATCCGCGCTCGCGGTAAACCACCAGGACCAGTTTGCGGTGGTGACTCTTTCCTTCAATCTTGCGTCGCATGTGTCCTTGGGCGATGCAGTAAACGCAATCAAGAAAGCCGAACAGCAAATCAATCTGCCGCTTTCAGTGCACGCAAGTTTTCAAGGTATGGCGCAGGCGTTTCAAGCCTCGTTGGCGAACGAGTCCGTGCTGATCCTGGCTGCGTTGATTACTGTGTACATCGTTTTGGGCGTGCTCTATGAAAGTTACATTCACCCAATCACGATTCTTTCGACGCTGCCGTCGGCGGGAGTCGGTGCGATCCTGGCGTTGCTGATTTGCCGGACAGATTTCAGTGTGATCGCGCTGATCGGAATGATTTTGCTAATCGGTATCGTGCAGAAAAATGCGATCATGATGATCGATTTCGCGCTCGACGCGGAGCGCAAGGAAGGGAAGCCACCGCGCGAAGCGATCTACCAAGCTTGCCTACTGCGATTCCGGCCCATCATGATGACGACGATGGCCGCGCTGCTAGGCGGCGTGCCGCTGGCGCTCGGCACAGGAACCGGTTCGGAGCTGCGTCGGCCGCTGGGAATCACCATCGTCGGAGGACTTCTGGTCAGTCAGGTGCTCACGCTGTACACCACGCCCGTCGTTTATCTAGCTTTCGACTGGGTTGCCCGGCGCCTAAGCCAGTGGCGCATCGGCGAACCTGCCACCACGGAGGCCGTGATCGATTGAGGAGACTGAATCAAGTTGAGGGCAACGACTTATGAACATCTCCGGGCCCTTCATTCGAAGGCCAATCGGCACGTCGCTGTTGACGCTTGCAGTGCTTTTGTCAGGCATTGTCGCTTACCATTTTCTTCCGGTAGCGCCTCTTCCGGAGGTCGATTTTCCGACGATTTCCGTGCTGGCGTCGCTTCCGGGCGCCAGCTCGGAAACAATGGCATCGTCGGTGGCAACACCACTGGAACGCCAGTTCGGCCGCATTGCTGGAGTGACGGAGATGACGTCGAGCAGTTTGTATGGTTCGACGTCGATCACGCTGCAATTCGACCTGAGCCGAAATATCGACGCCGCCGGGCGCGACGTCCAAGCCGGCATTAACGCCGCCGAAGGACAATTGCCATCGAATTTGCCGGGCCTGCCCACGTACCGGAAGACCAATCCCGCCGATGCCCCCATCATGATTCTCGCCGTGAAGTCGAGCCTGCTGCCGCTGGGCCAGTTATACGACCTGTCCGACTCCATCATCGCCCAGAAATTGTCTCAAATAGAGGGTGTAGGCCACGTCCTGGTAAGTGGCAGTGCGCAGCCAGCCGTTCGAATCCAACTAAATCCAATGATTCTTGCAAAATACGGGATCGGCTTGGAGGCTGTGCGAACCGCCCTTGGCCAATTCAATTCGAACGAACCCACGGGATACTTTTCGAATGAGCTCGTTCAGTCGGTACTGTCGGACAACAACCAGTTATTCGATGCCGATCAGTATCGGCGGCTGATCATCGGTTATCGCAACGGTACAGCAGTACGATTGGAAGACATCGCAAACGTCGAGGATTCAGTCGAGGACGTCCAAAACTCGGGACTCGAGAACAGCACTCCTTGCGTCGTTTTAACCATTTACCGACAACCTGCGGCCAATATCGTAGCCACAGTTCAACGATTGCGCGCCGCGCTCCCAATTCTACAGGCCTCCATCCCCGCCTCGATCCGGCTGGATATCGCCTCGGATCGCACCACGACAATTCGCGCGTCCGTGAATGATATTCAAATCACACTGCTGATTACGGTCGTTCTGGTAATCATGGTCATCTTCGTTTTCCTTCGAAATGTGTGGGCGACCGTGATTGCCGCCATCGCAATTCCCGTTTCGCTGGTCGGCACATTCGGCGTGATGTATCTCGGCGGTTATTCGATCGACAACCTCTCGCTGATGGCGCTTACGATTTCGACCGGATTCGTGGTCGATGACGCAATCGTGGTGATCGAGAACATCACGCGATACCACGAGGCGGGCTTGTCTCCCCTTCGGGCGGCATTTCGGGGTGCACAGGAGATCGGATTCACCGTGCTGTCGATGAGCACATCCTTGATCGCTGTGTTTATTCCGATCTTGATGATGGGCGGCATCGTCGGGAGGTTGTTCCGAGAATTTGCAATCACGCTGAGTGTAACGATCCTGCTCTCTCTGGCCGTGTCGTTGACGACCACACCCATGATGTGTGCGAAATTTCTGAAAGCCACGCCGACGGAGAGGCAGAACTGGGCGTATCGGCTCAGCGAACGCGGCTTCGAGCGGCTGCGCGCCGAATACGACCGCGGGCTCCAATGGGTCCTGAACCATCAAGGGTTCACGCTGGCCGTGACGATCGTTACCGTGTGCCTCACAATCCTTCTGTTCATCACCATCCCCAAGGGATTTTTTCCCCAGCAGGACACCGGTCACATAGGAGGATCGATCCAGGCCTCGCAGGACATTTCATTCGATGCGATGCGCATGAAGCAAAAACAATTCAGCGATATCGTGAAGTCAGATCCGTCTGTTGGCAGCGTGACCTCGTTCGTGGGCGGAAATGGCGCGATCAACTCTGGGCGCATGTTCATCGCACTGAAACCGCTTTCCGAACGGAAGTTACGCGCGGACGGCGTAATCCAACGGCTCCGGAAGGAATTGGCGGTTGTGTCAGGCGCCACGCTGTACCTGCAAGCGAATCAGGACATCCGCGTCGGAGGCCGGTTCAGCAATTCTCAGTATCAATACACGCTCGAAAGCGACGACTTGGAGTTGCTGAACTCGTGGTCACCGAAGATGCTGGCGAAATGTAAAACGCTGCCGGAGTTGCGGGACGTCTCGACAGATCAGCAGGATAAAGGAATGGAGGAGCAACTGGTGATCGATCGCGACACGGCGTCGAGGCTTGGTGTCGATATGGCCACGATCGATAACGTGCTCTACGACTCTTTCGGTCAGCGGCAGGTCTCGACTGTTTTCACTCAGCTGAACGAATATCACTTGGTCATGGAGGTGGCTCCGGAGTTTCAGCAAAATCCGGATGCGCTAAGAGCTATTTATGTACCGTCATCCAACAACACTCAAGTGCCCCTCAGCGCTTTTACCCGATTCGAACGGAAGAATATGGCACTGGCAGTTAACCATCAGAGTCAGTTTCCCGCGGTAACGCTTTCGTTTAACTTGGCTCCGGGCGTGTCCCTAGGCCAGGCAGTGGATGCGATCAACGCAACGGAAAAGCAGATCGGCTTGCCCTCATCGATTCAGGCCAGCTTCGAAGGCACGGCGCAAGCTTTCCAATCGTCACTATCAAACGAACCATTCCTCATCCTGGCAGCGCTCATCGCGGTCTACATCGTGCTGGGAGTGCTCTATGAAAGCTACATTCACCCGATCACAATACTCTCGACGCTTCCTTCAGCAGGGATTGGCGCGACTCTCGCGCTCGTGATGTGCCGAACGGAGCTAAGCGTGATCGCAATTATCGGAGTCATCCTGTTGATCGGCATCGTGAAGAAGAACGCGATCATGATGATCGATTTCGCACTGGAAGCGGAGAGAAAGGGCGCCAAGTCACCGACGGAGGCGATTCACGAAGCGTGTATTTTGCGCTTTCGGCCGATCATGATGACAACGATGGCGGCGCTTCTTGGCGCTTTGCCCCTCGCATTGGGGACCGGGACAGGATCGGAGCTGCGTCGGCCGCTCGGCATCAGCATCGTCGGTGGATTGCTGGTCAGCCAAATGCTGACGCTCTTCACTACACCGGTGGTCTACCTCTACATGGACCGGCTTCGCCCGCAATGGTCCCGTCGCAGGAGCCATTTGGCAGGGGCTATGGGTGCACCTTAGTTTCAACCGTCGACGTTGCGGCACTTGCTGCCGGATCGGGCTGCATCGCATTGGCCGTTGCCTTTGGCAGCTGAGTCGCTGTGCGAATTGCGCACACTGCAGCCGAAGTTCTCTGAGCAATTCGTTGCTGGTACATCAGGGCAACGCTGGGAGCTTGTTTAGACCTGGCGAATGTCGGGCAGGAAACGGGGACTGACAATGAAGCGACATCGTTGTGCGAGTGGTGTGCTTGTTGCGGTGCTTATTACGTCGGGCGCCGGAATTTTCTTCCTGCAGAACAAGGCCGCGGCTCAGGCCACCCATGCCCAAGCTCCGATGTTTGAAGTAGACCCGCTATGGCCGAAACCGCTGCCCAATCACTGGGTCCTCGGTATGGCGGTTGGAGTGTCGGTTGATACGCAGGACCATATATGGATCACTCATCGTCAGGGCTCTCTTGATCAGAAGGAGATCTATCTTCAGCAGACTCCGGTTGCCGCTGACTGCTGTGCCGCAGCCCCTCCGGTTCTCGAGTTCGACGAGGCCGGCGATCTCATCGGTCACTGGGGCGGCCCTGGTGCAGGCTACGATTGGCCGCTCTCGATGCACGGAATTACCGTGGATTTCAAAGGCAATGTGTGGCTCGGCGGCAATGGTAAGGGGGACTCACCGGCTTCCCCAAGTGACGATGACCATGTCAATCCAGGCGCATACCACGACAGTATGATTTTGAAATTTACCCAGGACGGACGATTCCTGATGCAAATCGGCAAGCCCGGAGCGAGCAAAGGCAGCAATGATCCCGATAATCTCAAGGGGCCGGCAAAGATGTGGGTCGATCCCAAAACGAATGAACTTTACGTCGCCGACGGCTACGGGAATAGAAGAGTAATCGTGTTCGATGCCGATACCGGAAAGTACAAACGGCATTGGGGCGCCTACGGTAACAGGCCGGATGACGTCGATCCGGGCCCATACAATCCGGATGCGCAGCACGATCGGCAATTTCGCACGCCGGTGCACTGCGCGGTGCTTTCGGTCGACAACTTGCTGTACGTTTGCGATCGCAAGAATGATCGAATCCAGGTGTTCAAACCGGATGGGACCTACATCAGAGAAAAGTTCTACTATCCACGGACACTCGGTGATGGATCGATATGGGACCTGGCATTTTCGAGGGACCCACAGCAAGAGTATCTTTACGCCAGCGACGGTACGAACCAGAAGATCCATATCATCGATCGCGCCACGCTCGACGTCGTGACCAGTTTCGGAGATGGCGGTCGCCAGCCGGGCGAATTCTATGCGGTCCACAGCATTGCGACGGATTCGAAAGGGAACATCTTTACCACCGAGACGTATCACGGGCAGCGCTTGCAAAAATTCGTCTATAAAGGCATGGGACCCGTCACGAGCCTGGACCAAGGCGTTGTATGGCCAAAAAGGTAGTCCGTACTTTGTCGATCCTCGGAATCGTTCAGTGCTCACCATCGGAACAGGTAGGTCGCACCGAGTGCCATGAGGACTGCACGCTTCGCAGGCAATGACCGCGCTCGCGAAGCGCCCATCCGTCAAGCAAATAGCGAACCTGCATTCCTCGTTCGCTGGAGCTTGGCCCGGGAATCACATTACTCGCGCCGAGCATGTCGAGAAACTTCTCCCGCGGCGCCTGGCGACGAGTTCGTCTTCCATGATCGGGATATGAATCGCGGGCCCGCCAAAGTCGGTCCTAGCTAGTCGTCGAAAACATTCGGCGAGGCCAGAAAGGGAGGCTCTGTTTGGGGCGGCCGAAGAGTCCGCACTAGGTGTAATCGAATAGCGTCATGAATCCGAAATCCATATGAAGCTGCTGGTGGCAGTGGAACAAAGTTAATCCTGGATTGTCGGCGACGAAATCCACTTCGGCTTCCTGGTAGCCTCCGAGCATGAAAACATCTTTCATTATTCCAGACGTGGGATTTCCGGCCAGGCTGGTCAGCTCAAAGCTGTGACGATGAAGATGTATCGGGTGAATGTCGTCACTCGCGTTGCGCATGCGGATGCGGTAACGCTTGCCTTGCTTCAAATGAAATGAGGCCGGAACCATTTCGTTGCTCATCGGGTAAGACACACCGTTGATGGTCCACCGATTGAAGCCTTCCTCGGCTGCATTGTCTTTGGCGAAGGTCATATCAATCGTGTCATCCGGCGAGGCAGCGACCGTTCCGGGTTTCGCGAAACGCGCATAGTTCCACTTGAAGGGCGGCGGGGCGATCCACTGCCCTTTTCCCATGGCTCCGGCGTACTCCACGATGATACCCATGCCGTGTCGTCGATCATCGTTGTCGAGGTCGCCCATGATCCAAACGCCAGGATGCTTCATTTCGACGATGGCGGAAATCCGCTCGGCGGTGCCAATCCACAACACGGGGACCTGCGAGGGCTTCGGCACAGGATTACCATCGAGCGCGACAACATTAAAGGAGTGACCCGGCAGAGCGAGGCTCCGAATCTCGGTGGCGCTTCCGTTCAAAACATGAAAAAGAACTCGTTCCCCGTGCTTTACCCGAATCGGTTCACCGTCACCAAGCATGCGTCCGTTAATGGTGAACGAGCCGTACCCCACTTCGTATCCGTGAGGGATGCCTTTGGCGAGCGACGCTTTCATCGCAGATTCACCACTCTGTTCGAGTGACTTGTTTCGAGCCGCAGGAAAGAGGAAATCTTGCGCCATGTCGCCGCCACGGCTGAATGTGGGTTCGAATTCCTTCAGAACGAGAAACACCTCGCGCTCGTACCCGCCCGGATCGTGTTTCGGTTCGATGTAAACCAGGCCCACTTCGCCGCCGTATTGGCCCGCGTAAAGGTTTGCGCCGGCACGATTATGCGTGTGATAGAACCGCAAACCTGAAGGATTTGGCGTAAACGTGACCTGGCGTTTGCCACGGGCAGGAATGAATGGCGTGCCCTCTTCGGCAGCTCCGTCTACATCGGTAGAAACTTTCTGGCCATGCCAATGCAGCTGCTCGGGCTCGTCCGTGTCGTTATATATCGCAACCGTTGCCGCCTGACCTTCCTTGAACCGCAGAAGTGGCCCCGGAAACTGCCCATTATACGATTTGACGGAAATGATTCGATTGGGCGCAATTTCAATGGGAGATTCTTTGATATGCAAGGTGTAGTCGGTTGCACTTGAGTCATCATGCGCCGCTGCTGCTTGTGCAGCCAGATGCGCAAGGCTTCCTCCAGGAGAAACGACGATCGCTCCGGCTGCCAAGCCGGTTGCCTTGAGAAATTGACGCCTCGTCTCCTGAAAATCGTTCATGGGCTCTCCGGAAAGTCTAAGGTTCGCTCGTAGCGCCAAGCGACCACGTTCCGCCCTCGAGAAGTCCACAGGCGACCGCTAAACCCGCGTAATTCTCGCAGTAGCTGCAACCGCAAATGCCAATTCCACTGAGTATTACGACGAGCGCGAGGAGAAGGTGATTACGTGCAGAATTTTTCCGAGGCGGCAGATTCATTATGGACACTCCGATAGACGGGATCCGCTCGTGCCGAATATTCTGGCTTCGCCGGCGCCCCGAAAAGTCGGAATGAAGAGTTCGGAATATAGACGGGAATCGAAATTTTGTAAATGGAGTGCTGGTACCCTGAGGAGTGGTGTGCCGCCCACGTTAGCGAGTATTAAATGAATGGAAGAGACAGTACCACCCGAGACGCTGCAGAGTAGCGACTAATAATTATTAGGAAAGGCGAATGGGCGCCCTATTACTCGGCGCCGCTACCATTTGCTCGACGACAGGGCGGGCCAGAGAAGCTCTGCGACCGAGCTCGGTTGAGCTCCTGTCGATCCTCAGTTGGGGCAAGGCACTCGCAGCATGGTGCCTGAAGTCGAAGGCAGAACGTCGCGAGTGCCGGCGTAAACCATGCTGAGATGCGCATTCTTGGGGTCACCCGCAGACACCGGAGATCAGAGTGCGTGTGCCATGCCCTGATGGGGCGCTGAAGTGGCCTTCTGTCAACTTGCCGCTGCGCGAGCCGGCTGTCCCAGCCAAACGATGGTTCCGCCCCAAGACCGTTATTTCTGATTCGGCACTTCGCGCACATACCGGCCAGCGAATCTGCATCGATTCCGAGAGCGCCGGGAATGGAGATTCTAGGCAGGAGGGGTTGCGGATCGGTCGAAGCTGGGTTTCAACGCGACCGAGGTAAAACCAGGAAAGGCTGGTATAATCCGCGCGATTCGTCTCATGTCTTCCAACATCTCAGCTGGTCTCGCTCCCCGTCCGCGCCGCCATTTCCTCTGCGTCGCGCTGGTGGTCGCCGCGATTGCGAACGCACTGGTGCCCGCGGTTTTCTTTTCCGGAACTCACCTGTTCGGTCAAACCGACCCGCGCTACCGCACGATCGTAGCCCTCGTCGTCCTGGTCGAATATGCCATCGCCTTCTTGCTCCTTTTGCTGCACACCAACGTGGGTTTTGCGAGCGGTTACAGCGTCGCTACCTCGGTGATTGTTGCACTGGGATCCGCCGCCCTGGCTTTCCTGACCCTCAGCACCGCCGGGTGGAGTTGGAGCGCGCTCTATGCGGAAATTGTCGGCGTGGCGGGTATCGCATTCGCCGTTTTGTCGAACTTTGTTTTTCTCGCCTCAAGCATCCGCTACGCCCGAGCCATCCATCCGCGTTTGCATCTGGGCGGCTTCTTCCTCGGCGTCGCCGCTTCTCTCGTTCCGATCTATCTGTACACTCGGCTCCTTCCGTAGCATCACGGCTGCGGACATTCGCGGCCCAAACCTCGAGGTCGGCTTGGCGGACCTGTTTCCGCCGGCGACTGTCTGAAGGTGTCGCGGAGACGAGGGATGCGATATTCGAGTTTCTGTCGAGGCGTGAACATCTTCCGATGGAGAAGGACAGCGTGAAGGCCCCGCGGGTTCATTTCGCGGCGTCGGACACCGGCAGCCACACCTGAAATCGTGTGTCGCCGGGCTCTGACTCGACCTGCACGTCGCCGCGATGCTTCTTTACGATGCGCTGAACGGTATCGAGGCCCAGGCCGGTCCCTTCGCCGACTCCCTTGGTGGTGAAAAATGGTTCGAAGATGTGCGGTAGCACCTCAGGCGGGATTCCCGGGCCGTTGTCGGCGATTTCCACGACCACGCAATTGTCCTGGCGGTATGTCTTCACTCGCAGCTCGCCCTCGCCATGCATGGCCTCGATGGCGTTGGCGATGATATTGGTCCACACCTGATTCAATTCGCTGCCGAACGAATTCACCAGCAGTGGAATTTTCTCGTAGTCGCGCTTCACGGTGACGCCGTGCTTCAACTTGTGGTTCAGGATCGTCAGCGTCGTTTCCAGGCTCTTCACGATGTCTACATTTTGCAGCGGCGTCTGGTCCATGTACGTGTATTCCTTGATCGCACACACCAGATCCGAAATTCTCGACGTGCCGCTCTCAATTTCATTCAGCAGTGTTGCCACTTCCACCGAGGCGGCGATGCGCACCAGCGCCGCACGCGCCGTTTCCTTGTCCAGAATCGCAAACAATGATTCCAGCGCCTCCGGCCGGATGTTTCGGTGGGCCAGATCGGCTGCCATCTGCCACATGTCGCTCTGCCCGTGGCTTCGCAGCAGGGAATCGATCTGGGCCTCCAGATCGCTCATTGCCAGCGGATCCGGAGGCGGGACGTTGTCGTTCTGCGCGAACTGCGCCTCGAGCTTTAAGATTTCCGCTTTCTGTTCAGGCCTCAGCGCGCGTTTGCCAAGCTCGTGGCTGGCATCGCGCATCTTGATCAACACTTCGCGCAACTGGCTCGCCGCTCGCTTGGCGGCGGACGCCGGATTGTTCAGCTCGTGCGCCAGTCCCGCTGAGAGTTTCCCGAGAGACACCAGGCGATCGCGCTGCTGCTCGCGCCGTGTGGTTTCGCGGATCCTATCGGACATCAAGCCGACCAGGCGCTGGGTCAGCTCCGGCATTTTCTGGATCAGCTCTGGAAAATTCGATGAGGGGAAACGCAAAACGCGAGCGTCGGTGACCGCGCGAGCGCCCACCGTGAACTGCTGCATTCGTGAAAACGGCAGAACGCCCGTCACATTGCCGGGCACCAGCAAAAAGACGACCGTTTCGCCGCCGAGGTCGCCGCGAATCTGGATCTGCCCGTCCAGGATCACGAACATCGCATCCGCCGGATCGCCTTCACGAAAATACGTCTCACCGGCCTTCAGGCTTAGTTCTTCCGCGTGGGCGATGAACCACGAGATCTGATCGTCCGGCAGCCCGGTGAACACCGGCACCCGAAGAAGTTCGGAATTTTCGGTCATTTAAACCTTGCTCAAATATTGATGAATGAACTGTACCGCCACCGAGCCTTCTCCCACTCCCGAAGCCACGCGTTTCACCGACCCGTGCCGCACGTCGCCAACCGCGAAAATCCCGGGCACGTTCGTCTCAAGCAGAAAAGGGTCCCGCTCCAGACTCCAACCTTTCGGACGCTGCCCTTCGCGGATCAAATCCGGCCCCGTAAGAATAAATCCATACTTATCCCGCTCGACGAGATCTCCCAGCCAGTCCGTCCGCGGCATCGCCCCGATAAAGATAAACATCGCGCTCGCCGGCACGCGCTCGATCTTTCCCGTGTCGGAGCAAAGGAACGAAATCTCCTCCAGATGCGTGTCCCCGTGCGCCTCGGTCACGCTGGCGTTCGGCCAGATCTGAATTTTCGGCGTTTCCTTGACCTGGTCGATCAAATACTGGGACATCGAACTCGACAGCGAAGCCCCGCGCACCACAATCACCACCCGCTCGGCATATTTCGCGAAATTCATCGCCGCCTGGCCCGCCGAATTCGCCCCGCCGATCACGTAAACGATTTCGCCCTGGCAAGAAATCGCCTCGGTCGAGCCGCCGCCATAATAAACCCCCGCACCCTGCAGCCGGTCGATTCCCGGAGCCTCCAGCCGCCGCCACTGCACGCCCGTCGCGATCATCAGTGCGTGACAGGAAATCTCGGTTCCATCCGCCAACTTCATGAATCGATACGGTCCTTCGGCTCGCACTCCTGTTGCTTCCTGCGGCGCGAGAATTTCCACGCCGAATCGCTTCGCCTGCACCACCGCCCGCCGGGCCAGATCGCCTCCGCTCAGTCCCGTCGGAAAACCCAGATAATTTTCGATCCGCGAACTCATTCCGGCCTGCCCACCGGGCGCCTCGCGCTCGATGATCACCGTGTGCAGTCCCTCGGAAGCGCCATAGACCGCAGCAGCCAAACCAGCCGGCCCTCCGCCGACGATCGCGAGATCGTAAAAATCAGTCTGCGCTCGTGTCCGCAGCCCGACTTTCTGCGCCACCTCCGCCGGAACGCTCTCCAGAAGTTTCGTCCCATCCGGAAACAAAACGACGGGCAGGCTCGCAGCCTCAGGTCCCAGCACATCGAGCAGCTGCTTCGTCTCCGCGTCGTTCGCCGAAAGCTCCACGTCGATCCACTGATACGGCACGCGATTCCGCGCCAGAAAATCTCGAAGCTCGTAGGATTTCGGCGACCACCGCGTCCCCAGCACCCGAATTCCTTCAAACGATGGCTTGTACGATGCCTGCCAATCGTCCAGCAGATCGTCGAGCTGCGGATAAAGATGTTCGGCCGGCGGATCCCACGGCTTCATGAAAAAATAATTGATGTTCGCCTGATTGATCGCGCTGATCGCGGCATTCGTATCCGCGTAAGCGGTCAGCAACGCGCGCTTCGCATCCGGAAAAATCCTCATTCCCTCCTGCAAGAACGCGACGCCATCCATATGAGGCATCCGCTGATCGGCCAGCAGCAGCGCCACGCTGTCGTTGCGCACTTTCAGCTGCTTCAGCAGGTCGATCGCTCCCTGCGGCGAATCACTGCCGATCACGCGATAATCCGCGCCGTATTTCGACCGCAGGTCCCGCTCGATCGCCCGCAGCACGTCGGAGTCGTCATCCACGCTCAATAAAATTGGTTTCGCCATCACCGGCCCCGTTTCCCGCCCGCAAATATTCCAGACGTTTGCCGCGACGAAGTAACCCTATCGGATGTTAAGAAATCGATTCGGTCGCACCCGATTTTCAACAGGGAAACCGGATTGGATTGTTGCGGTTAGACAGTGATCGACGCGCCCTGAATGGATTTGGCGTCGTCACTGCATAGAAACAATATAACTCGCGCAATCTCCTGCGGCTTCGGCCACTTTGAAAAATCCGCGTTTGGCATCGCTTTGCGGTTCGCATCCGTGTCAATGATAGTCGGCAGAATCGAGTGTGCGCGCACCTCGGTGCCTTTCAAGTCCGCTGCCAGCGAATCGATCATCGCCACCGCCGCAGCCTTCGAGGACGCATAGGCGGCCGAGGCCGCCGCGTGGTCAATTGCCGCCTTCGATGCCACGTTGACGATGGTGCCATGGCCCTGCTTCACCATGACCGGCGCAACCGCTCGTGCGAGCACGAATCCAGGCCGAAAATTCAGCGCAAACATCTGCTCGAATACTTTCGCATCGGTTTCCCACAGATTCGTACCGGCCGCGTACCCTCCCACGGCATTCACCATCGCATCCAGCCGCCCCTGCTTCGCCATGATGGCCCCAACCAGCTCGCGTACCGAGCTCTCGCTGGTGACGTCCGTTGCAAACCCTTCTAATCGCGACGCCGCATTGCCCGCTTGATTCCGCAACGCTTCAAACTCGTTCACCTTTTGATAGGTTAGCGCAACCGTAGCGCCCTGTTCCAAAAACGCGAGGCTCACGGCCCGCCCCAGTCCGCCCGTGCCGCCAGCCAGCAAGGCAACCCGTCCCGCGAATCGTGTGTTCACACTCGCCTCCGTCTCCCAGCAGGAAACCCCACATTTATATCATCGCGGCTCTTTCGCCGACGACGCCGCTCGATCGTTCGCTTGCCAAGCGCGAAAAATAGAAGTAAGACTGGCCTCGCACCGCAGCCATCAAGGAGATCTCCATGTCGTACACCGGCAACTGGAAAATCATCATCAACTCGCCGATGGGCAATCAGGAAAGCACGCTCTCGCTGTCAGAAGCCGGGAACAAACTCACCGGCACGCAAAGCAGCATGTTCGGCAGCGGCGGTATTCAGAACGGCGCGGTGGACGGCGACAAAGCCACCTGGTCGATCGAAATGACATCGCCGATCGCCATCACTCTCAAATTCTCCGCCAAGGTCGATGGCGACGCGATTTCAGGCACGGTCAATGCCGGAGCTTTCGGAGACTCGCCCTTCGCAGGTTCCCGCACCTAGCGAAATCGAATCCTCAAACTCTGCTTCGCGAAATGGGGAGGGCTGAGCGACTTCAGCTGGAAGCCGCGCGCGAGGCAGCAACGGCAGTGGGTCGGACGGCTTGCTTTTCCTCCTCGATTTTCTCGTGCGCCAGCTGCGGCTCGAAGCAGCGGCGGCAGCGCGCTTCATACATCCCGCCCGCACCCACCACGATCAATTCCTCCGACGCAACCAGCCGCTGCGTATGCACCGCCGGATTTCCGCAGCGCATGCAAATCGCCAGCAGTTTGGTGATTTCCTCCGCCACCGCCAGAAGCCGAGGCATCGGCTCAAACGGACGCCCCATGAAATCGGTAGCCAGCCCGGCCACGATCACACGCTTGCCCAGCTCCGCGAGATGCGACGCCTCGGCCACGATGCTCTCACCAAGAAACTGCGCCTCGTCAATGCCCACCACTTCCGTGCGCGGCGCTACTTTTTCCAGAATCTCCGCCCCGCTTTTCACCAGCTCCGAAGCAATCTCGAGCCCGGAGTGCGACACGATCCCGTTTTTCGAATAGCGCTGATCGATGACCGGCTTGAAAATCTGCACGCGCTGCTTCCCGATTTCCGCGCGCCGCAGGCGGCGAATCAGCTCCTCGCTCTTGCCGGAAAACATCGGCCCCACGATTACTTCGATCCAGCCCATGTTGCCCTTCACGATGTCCACGTTGTAGCCGCCTCCCGGCGCTAGCCTACCACAAGGACTTGTGAATATTTCGGCGCCGGACGGCGAAATCAACGGCCCGCACGTGGCCCCTCGCGCGCCCGCCGTGATAACCTTTCGGTCGCCGCATCGGTCCAAATGGGGGGACGCGCCATGGATGGCCCGCTCAAGATCCGTATAAACGAACGCCTCGCTGAAATTTCCTCCGCGCCCGATACGCCCCTGCTGTACGTGCTTTCCGACGAGCTTCATCTGCAAGGCCCGCGCTTCGGATGCGGCCTCTCTCAATGCGGATCGTGTTCGGTGCTTCTCAACGGCGAAGAAATTCGCTCCTGCGTCACACCGGTTTCCGCGGTCGAGGGCCAATCCGTCACCACTCTTGAAGGATTGCCCGCCTGGTACGCGCGCCAGAGAAAACTCGTGCACCCGCCCGCTTTGCACCCTGTTCAAGAAGCCATCATTGAAGAACAAGCCGTGCAGTGCGGATACTGCTTTAACGGAATGATCGTCACTGCAGCGGCGCTGCTCGCGAAAACGCCGCAGCCCACCGAAGCGCAGATTCGTAGGGCGATGAACGGGCACCTCTGCCGCTGCGGCAGTTATCCCCGCGTCATCAAAGCCATCCGCCGCGCCGCCGAGAAAATCGAACCATCGCGCGTGCTCGATATCGAACCGGCTGGCGCGATCACGGAAACAGCCATGAGCGAAAGTCCGGCACCCTCCACCGCGGAAATCGAGGTCACGCGGTGAGCAAGGACGCCACGGCTCCTCGATCCGCACAGGTTTCCGCATTCCCGCGCCGCGAATTTCTAAAAGCGGGCGGCGCTTTGGTCATCGGATTCAGCATGCGCAGCTTCCTCTCCGGCGAATCCCTCGCCGCGCAAGCAGCCGCGGCAATCGCTCGCGGTGCGATCGCCGGTCCGCCCGATCCGAAACAAATCGACACATGGCTCGCCATCCACTCCGACAACACGGCAACGGTATACATCGGCTACGTCGAACTCGGCCAGGGCTCCACGACTTCCTTGCTGCAAATCGCAGCCGAAGAGCTCGATCTCGATATCACCCAGGTAAGCACCATCCGCCTGGATACCAACATCACGCCGAACCAAGGCGGCACCTACTCGAGCTCCTCGATTGCCCGCGGGAGCCCGGCGATCCGCACCGCAGCAGCCGAGGCTCGCCAGGCGCTGCTCGGCCTGGCGTCGAAGAAATTAAACGCGCGCGTCGAGCAGCTCACCGTTTCGCGTGGCATTGTCTCCGTCAAGGGAGCCGCGAGCAATGTGGCCAGCTACGGCGAGCTTGTCGGCGACAAGCGGTTCAATCTCGCGTTCACGGGCACTGCCCCGCAGAAGCCGGTCGCGGATTACAAGCTCGTCGGCAAGAGCCCCGTGCGCAATGACATCCCGGAAAAGGTCAGCGGCAAATACATCTACCTCCAGCACCTCCGACTTCCCGGTATGGTGCATGGGCGTGTGGTGCGTCCGCGCGGCCAAGGCGCGTATGGCGGCGGTGCGAAAGTGACGAGCCTCGAGGAATCGTCGATCGCTGCGATTCCCGGCGCGCGCGTCCTGCGCAAGGGTGATTTCGTCGGCGTGGTGGCCCCGCGCGAATGGGATGTCGTGCGCGCCGCCCAGCAGCTAAGAATCACCTGGGACATGCCCGCTGCTTTGCCCGGCAGCGGGGACACGCTCTACGCCGCCATGCGCGCGGAAACGACCGCAGACCGCGTGGTCCTTGAGCGAGGCGACGTGGCCGCCGCGTTTTCCTCCGCGCCGCACGTAGCCGCTGGCACCTATCACGCGCCGTATCAAGCCCACGCCGGCTTCGGCCCCAACGGCGCCCTCGCCGACGTTAAATCCGACTCCGCGCTTGTGATTGCGTCGACGCAAGATGTTTACGCCACTCGCGGCACCGTCGCCGGGGTCCTCGGCCTGCCTCCAGAAAAGGTACGCGTGCAGTACTACGAAGGCTCGGGCACGTATGGTCACAGTTGCTACGACGATGTCGCGCAAGCCGCCGCGATTCTGTCGCAGCTCGCCGGACAGCCCGTGCGTCTGCAATTCATGCGCTGGGACGAGCACGGCTGGGACAACTACGGTCCCGCTCACGTCGGCGAAATTCGGGCCGCTGCTGACGCCGCCGGACAAATCGTCGCCTATCAATACGACGGCTGGCACCACAACTGGAGCGCCGTCGAAACCTCCACGCAGCTGGCCCTCGGCACTCCGCCGGCTGAATGGCGGCTCGGCGCCGCGCAGCAGGTGAATCCCTCGGACTGCGGCGGCATGTACGACATTCCCAGCGTGCGCCTCGTGAACCATCAAGTCCCCGGCCTGAAATATCTGAAGGGTGCCTGGCTCCGCTCCCCGCTCGATCTCTCCTTTTCATTTGCATCCGAACAGACCATCGACGAGCTCGCGCACATGTGCGGCATGGACGCCTACGAATTCCGCAAACGCAATATCACGAGCGACCGCTGGATGGGCGTGCTCGACGCCGTCGCAAGAGCCGCGAAGTGGGAGCCGCGTCCCCCCGCCACAAGAGTTTCCGACGCCAAGATCGTGCGCGGCCGGGGCATTGGCCTCGGGACCCACCTCACGTCTTTCGGCGGGGCGGTAGCCGAAATCGAAGTGAATAAGGATATCGGCCAGGTCGCCGTAAAACATCTCTACGGCGCGATTGACGCCGGGCTTGCCGTGAATCCGGCGTTTATCGAAAACCAGATCAGCGGCCAACTCGTGCAAACCGCCAGTCGAATGCTGCACGAAGAAGTCACATTCAACACGACGAACGTTACCAGCCTCGACTGGAGCACCTACCCGATTCTGCGTTTCGAGGAATGTCCTGGGGTCACTCCCATCGTCGTTCAGCGCCTCGACCAGAAATCCACCGGCGCGGGCGAAGAGGTGATGGCCGCCGCTGCCGGCGCAATCGCCAACGCGTTCTTTGACGCCACCGGCGTGCACATGCGCGAATTCCCGCTCACGCCGCCGCGGGTGCTCGGAGCGCTGCGGCGCAGTCCAGGCACATAGCGGCGAGAGTTTTCAATCGCCCCAGGAGGACCGCCCATGCAGGCGCCCGGCATCTCCATTTTCTGCGCGGTGATTTCGTTGATGGCACTGCTTCCGGCCGGCACCCGCTCCGCGGATTCACAGGCCTCGGTCGGCTCGAAGAAGTTCGCCGCGCTCAGCGAGCAATTCATGAAAGACGGCCTCGCTCTTTCTCCCTCCAGCGCTTCCCAGGCCGGCTATCACGTCCACGTCGATGCCAAAACTGGCCAAAAGATCGAACTCGACGCCGAGCTCGACGACTTGAGCCTGAAAGCGATGGACGAGCAGCGCGCCTTCTACGCCCGCTGGCGCCAGCGATTCCGCGCCGAAACTCCGCTCGCCACCCTCAACGCGCAGGATCGAGCCGATTGGCAGCTGATCGATGACCAGATCGGCCTCAACCTGCTCGAATTCGACAACATTCAGAACTACCGCCACAACCCCACCGTCCCGGTCGAGCTGATCGGCAACGCGCTCTTTCTCCCGCTCACGCAGGACTACGCGCCCCTTGAAAAGCGAATCGGCCACGTCCTCTCGCGCGTGGGCCAGATTCCCCGCCTGCTCGATCAGGTGAAGGCGTATCTCAGCGACGCCGATCCGATCTTCATCAGCACCGCCGTCAGCGAGAACGATGGCAACATCGACATGATTCAAAACGATATCGCGAGCGAAACGCCGGCTGGATCGCCGCTGAAAGCTGAATACGACCAGGTCGCGCCGCCCGCCATTGCCGCGCTGAAGAATTTCAATGCCTGGCTGAAGGACGATCTCGGCAAGCGCCCCTCGAATCGCACCTGGCGCCTCGGCAAGGATCTCTACGACCAAAAATTCCGCCTGGTAATGGAAACGAACGTCACGCCCGACGCGTTGCTCGCCGACGCGGAGCGCGAACTGAAGGACGTCCGCGCCGAAATGCTCCGCCTCGCTCTGCCCATGCACGCGCAGATGTTCCCCGCGCACGGCGACCATTCCGATCTCACCGGCCGCGATCGCGAAAACCAGATTATCGGCGAGGTTTTGCAGAAAATCTCGGACGACCATTGCAAGCCGGGCGAGCTCGAGCAGACCATCCAGAACGATCTCACCGGCATCATCGCCTTCATCCGTGAAAAAAAGATCGTCTCGCTCAGTGACCGCGACAATCTGAAAGTAATTCCCACCCCCCCGTTCATGCGCGGCATCTATTCGGTCGCGGGATTTCACAGCGCCCCGCCGCTTGAGCCCCGCGCCGAGGCCGAATACTGGGTCACGCCGATCGATCCCGACGCCCCTTCCGCCGCCACCGAATCGCGCCTCCGCGAGTACAACAACGTCACCCTCCAGTGGCTCTCGCTCCACGAAGCGATCCCCGGTCACTACGTGCAAGCCGAGCACGCCAACAACATCCAGCCCGAATCCCGGCGCCTGCTCCGGGCCCTGTTCGGCAACGGCGCCTACGTCGAAGGCTGGGCCGAATACGGAGCGCAGGTGATGATGGATGAGGGGTTTCTGGGAAACGACCCGAGATTCCGCATGGTGATGCGCAAGATACGTTTACGCGTGCTGGCCAATACCATCCTCGACGTCAAACTTCAGACCAGGAACATGACGGACGGCGAGGCGATGGATCTGATGACCAAAGACGCATTTCAAACGCTGGCGGAAGCGAGCGGGAAACTCCTGCGAGCGAAGCTCAGCTCCACGCAGCTGCCGACCTATTACGTCGGCATTCGAGAGTGGTTTGCGCTGCGGAAGCAGTATCAGGAAGCCGCCGGAAAGAATTTCGACATGCTGAAATTCCACGACTTAGTGCTCGACCAGGGGGCGCTGCCCGTCCCGGTGGTCGGCAAACTCGTGATGCCTGGGGCGGCCGGGAACTAGGCTCTCATCCAATGAAAGTGCGCGCTGCGGTCGCCTACGATGACCAGCCCGGGTTCCGTATCGAAGAGCTCGATATCCGCGAGCCGGGCCCAGAGAATATCCTCGTCCGCATGGCCGGCTGCGGGCTTTGCCACACGGACGTGAAAGCGTGCGAAGGCAACATGGGCGTTCCGATGCCCGCCGTGCTGGGCCACGAAGGGGCGGGAATCGTCGAGCGCGTCGGCGCGCACGTCACCAAGGTCCAGCCGGGCGATCACGTTGTGCTCACTTGCGATTCCTGCGGCGCCTGCCCCACGTGCCTCGCCGGGAATCCCGCGTACTGCGATCAACTGATGCCGCTGAACTTCACCGATGGGCGAGCCGGCGAACCCGGCTCATTCCGCTGCGGCGCAACCGAAATTCACGGGCACTTTTTCGGGCAATCGTCGTTCTGCAATTACGCCGTGACACGCGAGCGCAACACGATTGGGGTGCGCAGGGACGCCCCGCTCGAAATTCTCGGCGTGCTCGGCTGCGGCGTCCAAACCGGCGCCGGATCCGTCCTGAATTCCCTCGCCGCACCGGCCGGCAGCGCGATCGCCATCTTCGGCGTCGGCCCCGTGGGGCTAAGCGCGGTGATGGCTGCCGCAATCAGCGGTTGCTCCGCAATCATCGCCGTTGACGTACTAGCCTCGCGTCTCCAAATGGCGAAGCAGCTCGGCGCCACGCACACAATCCTCGCCGATCCTCGGGCAAGAGTCGCCGAAGAGATCCACAGAATCGCACCGCGCGGCGTTGGCTATGCCTTTGATACCACTGGCCGTGCCGAGAGCCATCAGCACGCGCTCGATTCTCTCGCCGCAAAAGGGATTTTCGGGTTCTGTGCCGCCCCCGCCGAAGCGCCAAAAATGTCCCGGGTAATGTCACGCGGCATTTCCATCCGAGGCATCGTGCAGGGTGACAGCGTCCCGGACGTTTTCATCCCGAAGCTCGTCGATCTCTACATGAACGGTCTTTTTCCGTTCGACAAACTGGTAACGAGGTATCCATTCGAGAAAATCAACCAGGCCATCGAGGATCAAGCCGCAGGAAAAGTCGTCAAGCCGGTATTTCTATTCCCCTAGTACGGCGTTTACAGCATAATTTCAGGTAGCTTCGCACGATTTCGATCACATCGTGGCCGCTTCTTCCGAGGAAGAAGGCGGGCACCGAGCGCTCCTCGAACAGATTGTGACGCCTCTGTCGTTCGAACCCGGCGTCGCCACAAATCGATGGGAAATCGCCTCGGAGGCAACACGCGACGCAAGAGTCTGTTGACGATGGCGCCGCCATGGCCCGCGCTCTCATTCCGTCACATGGTCGGGAGTTCACTGCGGTTCACTAGCGTATACTTGTTTGGTTAACTGGAGTTAATATATGCCATGCATGCTGACCGATTCCGCCGCCCGATCATCTCCGCGCTGCTCGCCTGCGCGGTCGCCGTCGTCGCGCAGCCGGCACGCGCGCAAGTGTCTCCGCAAGACACACAGCTTGCGCACGTGGAACGTCCGTCGGACCCGGAAACAGCAGACGATTCGTCGCCGGACCAGTCGACTTCCGATGATTCGCTCACGGTCCTGCCCCATCCGGGTGACGCCGGCTACTGGATTTCAGCGCAGGCAAACGTCGTTTTCCAGTGGCACCCGTCGTTCCCGGCGAAATACACCGGTCCGAACAGCCTTACCCCTGGCGGGCAGAGCGCGACGACGCATGTTCTCACCGTCTTCACCGGTTTCGACGTAACTCCGACTACGGAATTTTTCGGTGACATCGAGTACGCGACCGGCGGCGGTATCGGCCGCGCATTCGGTCTCGCGGGTTACACCAATCTCGATTCCGTGCGAACCGTATCCGGCGCGCAGCTTCCGACAACGCCTTACCTCGCACGCCTGATGATCCGCCAAATCATCCCGCTCACGGATGAAAAAGCCGCCGAGGACCGCGACGAATTTCATCTCGCCACGTCCGTGCCGGCGCGCCGCATTGAATTTCGCGTCGGGAAATTCGATCTCGCCGACTTCTTCGACCTGAACACATGGGGCCAGGACAGCCATCTGCAATTCCTGAACTGGACGGTGGACAACAACGGCGCCTACGACTACGCTGCCAACACCCGCGGCTATACCGACGGCGTGCTGTTGGAGTATGACGATCACTGGTTCGCCGCGCGCTTTGCGGTCGCGCTCGAGCCAAAGATAGCCAACGGCATCAATCTTGATCTGGATATCGCCCGCGCTCGCGCTGAAAATCTCGAGCTCCAGGCCACCGGCAAGCGGATCGCGCATCGCACCGGCACCGTACGCCTGCTGAGCTACCTCAACGAAGCCGATATGGGGAATTACAAGAAGGCCATCGCCCAGTTCCTGGATCACGAAACCGCCGCACCCAACATTGTCAACACGCGCCACCAGGGCCGGCATCGCTACGGCTTCGGCTTGAACTTCGAGCAGTCGATCAGCGACGATATGGGAGTTTTCGGCCGGCTCGGCTGGAGCGACGGCCATAACGAGTCATGGGCCTACACCGAAGACGATCGCGAGCTGGAGCTTGGCGCTTTCTCGATGGGGGCTCCCTGGCACCGCAAGAACGATCGCGCCGGCATCGCCTTTGTCGCCAATGGAATCACGGCGGACCATCAGCAATATTTGGCGCTCGGCGGCCTGGGCTTTCTGCTCGGTGACGGTGCGCTTACCTACGGCCCGGAGAAAATCTTCGAAAGCTTCTACACCGCGCACGTCTGGCGGGGCTTCTTCGCATCCTTCGACATCCAGCACATCAACAACCCCGGGTATAACCGAGCTCGGGGGCCGGTTACCGTCCCAGGCCTTCGCCTCCACGTCGATTTCTAATCCGGCAGAAGCATCCGCCGCAGCCGTCGACGGCCGGTCGAGACTCTAATGCGCCTGCGGTGCGGCGGTCGGCGTCGAGTTGTCCGTTGGCGTCGCCGCTCCCGCCGTCACCAGGATCACCGGCACGCCGGGCTTCAGGGCATCCGTCACCTGCGGCGGCAGTTTATCGGCACGGGCCACAAGCGCCGTCACCTGCCACATTTGCATATCGGTGAGCGATTTCTCGAACGACGGCATGCCGCTCAGTCGAATGCCATTCTTCACTTTCCAGTACGTGACGCCCGCTGGATCGTCGCTCACGCGCCCGTCAACGGTGAACAGCTGCGGCGGACGCGGAAATTCTCCCTGGCCCACGGGCGGGACCGGCTGGCCCGGCAAACCGTGGCACACCGCGCAGTTGTTCTGGTAGATGTTTGCGCCACTCACCAGCTCCGACGTCGCGAAATTCGATACGTCACGGTTGGGAGCCTCACGCTTGATTCGCGCTTCCAATGCCGCGCCAGCCAGGGTTGCTTCGCCCGGTATCGGCGGATCCGACGTGGCCGCCGGGAAGTGGCCGCTCATGGCGTACAACAGAAGCAGCAGCGGCAGGATCAAGAGCCCCACGATCAACCCGATCAGGAATTTCATGTCGCGCCTCCGTTCGACTTCCAGTCAGTGCGTCTCGCGCCGTCAATTTAGATGCCCCGCACCGGCGATTGCAACACGCATCTCGGGTCGGGCAGCTCCCTCCGACGCATGGGCTCGAGCCGCCGAGTTTGATCGCTTCGGCGATTTCGCCATGCCGATTCGGTACGGACCCGAAGGCATACACTGAAAGTAATTCCTCGTCGAACGATCCCGTTGGCTGGTTTTCCAAGCTGATTTGTCCATCGCAAGGATGCGCTCGCGAAAATTTGTCACGAATTTCTCCATGTCGACGCGCCGACAGAAATTCAGCATTCGCGCCATTTTCTGAATTGCTACGAAAGTAGAATGCAATTTTCTGGGCGCGTACTGAGGCTCTAACATCAACCGTTTGTGGTCGATGCTCGATGACACCTGAATCGAGGTATTACGATGAGGCCATCGATCACTATCTTGACATACCACACAGTGATCGATAGGATGCTCGGGGGTTTTCACGAATGGAGAAAGCAAAGGTCCGCGTCTCTCCCAAATTTCAAGTTGTGATCCCCAAGGCGCTCCGCGAAGAGCTGCGCATCGAAGCGGGACAAGAACTGCTGATGTACGCGCTCGACGGCGTGCTGCGTCTGGTTCCGCGCCGCTCGATCAAGGAGCTGCGCGGCATCGCCAAGGGCCTCAGATGGAAAGACGACTATCGTGACCACACGGAGCGGTTCTGATCTCTACCTCGTTGACTCCACGGGCTGGCTCGAATACCTGACCGAAGATTCCAAGGCAGCGGCCTTTGGGCACTACCTCGAAGGCGAAGCCTCGGTCATCGTGCCGTCGGTGGTCATCTTCGAAGTCTATCGGCACCTTGCGAAGCATCGCGGCCGGCCGCTCGCCGACCGCTTCGCCTCGCAGGCGCTGCTGCGCCGCGTCGTCCCGCTCGACGAAACCGTCGCGCTCGCGGCTGCCAACGTGAGCCTAGACCATCGCCTCAACGGCAACGACGCCATCGTCTACGCCACCGCCCGCGTCTGCCAAGCCCAGCTCGTCTCCGCCAACACCCACTTCCGCGGCCTGCCCGGCGTCATCATTCCCTGAGCGCATCCGATCTGTGGTCTCAGGGGCTGACATTTTCACTGGGCCGTTCGGGGCGGCAGGATCATGGGGGCAAGATGCTGACCTTATCCGAGTTTCGCCGGGTCGCCTAAGTTTGGTAATATCCCGGCAACGGTACAGGCAGCAGGCGAACTTACTCGGGGGGCCGGGATGGTTGAATGGCCGCACCTCGATCGGCGCTCGATCTGGATCTGATTCAGTACCTTCAGTTGAAGCTTGCCGCGCTTGGCCAGCCGGCATCGAGTTCCGCGGCTGAACCGCCCATCCTGCAAATCGCGCGGCCGCTGCTGCGCAACTATTACGAGAAGGAGCGCCGGCTCGGCTTGCATCTGAGTCCCGCTGACGCGCGCATCCAGTTGTTCCTTGATGGTTATCTGGCCGATACATGCCCTGACTCAGTCATACCGCGCCTGCCCGCGAGTACTTTCATCCTCGATCGGCCCGGGCTGGCGCGCGTCATGTCCCTGCCACCGGACTCAAACAGCTTTTCCTCGCCATATCTGCGGTCCTATCGCGTGCCGCAGGGCGTGCTGCACAATCCCTCCAGCGACCGTCGCACGACGCGCGGCGTCTTCCACATTGCCGAAGGCGGCTTTCCGATTCCCGCGGACAAGCAGGCCGTGCCGAAGCGCGCGTTCGCCGCTCTGCTCGCGGCGGCGCTGCGTCCGCCGCACCAGACTCTCACCGTGCCGTTCACGGCGGGCCAGCCCGAGCCGGCGCGCCTGTTCGTTTCGCTGCTGCTGCGGCCGCTGGTCTGCCCGGCCACAGGCGCCGATCCGCCGCGCACCATGGAGACGCGCTTTTTCGCCCCCGGCAGCCTGGTGAGCAATCTCGATTTCGTCGAATCGATTTTCGGCAACGGCGGCGATCCACACCTGCCGGAAAACGACGCCGCTCTCGACATCGCACACTGGACCGGTCATACCGGCTGCGTGATTCTGGCTCCGCATCTGGTCGGCATGAAAAAATCCGCGCTCGGCCTGCCGAGCACGAGCGAAGCCACCGTGCGCCAGCGTCGCGATGGCATGTGTTGGAGCGACCCCGACGAGCTGTACAACGACGGTGAGGCCTTCAAAATCTGCGCCCGCGATTCACAGGGCGTGATGGTCACCGTGATTGCGGACAATTACTACGGCTACTGCAAGAAGGAAGTGAAGACGCAGATCAGCTACGCCGCTAATCTCTTTGGCCTCGCGGAGGAAGAGCATGCCGGGGGCGCCATCGCCTTTGCAACCTATGTTCTCGGTACGGAGTTTTACGCCGGACGTACGGTCAGCCTGAAGAAAGCCACGTTCGAGCACGCGCTGTCGCTGTTGGGGGATCTTGTCGATGTCCATACGGAAGGGTATGGAGTCGACCATCGCTATCCGGACGTCTTCTACATGTCGGAGGAGTCCGTTTTCACGCTTCGAGACGGCCTCGTACGGTGGCAGCATGATGGCCGTACGCATCAATTAACTCTCGACCCAGCAAACGTATATGTGTTGCCTTCCGGCTTCCGCGTGCACCTTGAGAAGCAACCATACGGTGCCGCATGGAGACTCGTTGGCTCTCGACCTCGAGGAACGCTCTGCCACAAACCTTGCACTGTCTCAGGTGGCGGGAAGTCCGAGATCTCGAAGTCCATTGCGCACGCGCTGCTGAACGGGCCAGTCTACGTCCGCGATTTCCAGCAGGATATGGACAAGGTCGGCGAGATTTTCGAGCGCGATTTTTCCTGGGTCTACAAGTCGCGGCCACCGGACGCGCGTGCGAAGCGGCCGATCCTGAGTCCGGACCGCACGATGGGTTCGGTGATTCGTCTGTTCACCACGTCTTCGCAGTACACCGACGAGCACAACGAATGGGTCCGCAACCTGCCGCAATCGACACGGCAGCTGCTGTTCACCGTGAAGCGCTACTACCGCCCGGAATGGGGCGACAACTGGCGCGAGCATTTCACCGTGGACCGCATCGACGGTTTTCTCGGCAACGAGCTTAAGCTCGATCGTGAGCCGCTGATCAGCAATTACCTGCGCGTGGGCCATGATCGCGATGGTGCGTGGCGCATTTATAGGCTGCGCCCTGATTTCTGCCCCGCGGAAAAAGTGCAGGTTGAGGACGATATCACGGCCTCGGTCGTCCTGCCGCGCACCAGCCTGAATGACCTGGACCGCGAAGCCATCGGCGAGAGCGTGAAACTGGTGGCCAACTGCGAGACGATGCTGTTCCAGCGACCCGACGACGCGATCAACCCCGGCGTCGACCGGCAGGCAGAAGCCGATATCGCCAGTGCCGGCACGTTCTTGTCGAATTACGAGCCGTTGACCTGCGAGCAGGCGCGTCTGATGGTCGAGCGGGTGGTCGATTTCGACCGTTATACGAAACCGATGCAGCGGCTGCTCCAGGATTTCGCATCGCGCGAATCCTCAAACGACGGCACAGCGTTCGTCGTCGCGTCGTCGCATCCGCGACTGGTCAACGGCAAGCCTTCGCAGAATCCGCGCTACCTGCAAAAGCGTCTCGATCTCGTCTCACCGCGCGCGGCCTATCTTGCGCGCATTGCGGCACGCCTGGAACGCGACATTCCCGCCGGCCGGAGCGTGCATTTTCCGGTCACCGCGGTTCTCGCGGGGCGCAAGAATAGCCCGCCCGATACCGCCGCGGGCATCCCGCCGCTCGCCGTGTACGCGCCGATTCATTATCAGGAGCTGCCGGAGCTTTTCATGGAGTGCGTGTCGAGTCTCACCGGAAAATCTCCCGCAACCACCGGTTTCGGCAGTGAAGGTGCGCTGACGAAAGGTCCGTTCAACGCGCTATGGCCGGTAGTCGATTTGAATAGCGCGCTCGTCTCCGCGATTCTTACCGGTGACACCGGCTTCACGACCTCCGCCGGATACGTCTGCCCGCATTTTCGCGTGGACCACGACGTCAGCCTGCTGGTTCCGGAAATCTGGTGCCGCATGCGCACGCACGAGCGCGATCCCCGGTTCCTGATCGACGGCGGCTTCCTGGAAAAAATCGAGGATTTCGCGTTCAACGGGCGCGTGGTGCTGGCCAGCCGTCTGGGCTATCGCATCACCATGGCGTTCGTCGATCACTACCTGGGCCGCATTTTCGAAACGCCCGACTCCGTGTTTCCCATCGAAATGTTGCGGCCGGAATTGCAAGATGGCGCGACGTACGCGGCGGGAGTGGATGCGATCGTCGAATCGCAGCGGCGCGTAGCGGCGAACTATTTCGAAGATGGCAGCTTCCAGGCGGCGTGTCCGCCGTTGCGCGCGCTGCTGGAAATCATGGCGCACGGTTCCTATTACGGGATGGGAGTGGAGCACCCGGAGGTCCGCGCGATGTTCACGCGCGATGCGCTGCTGGCCAGCGACTGGTATGCCGAGCGGCTGCGCACCAAGCAGCAGCGCGATATTGCGTTGTGGCTGCGGCATGTTCGCGCGCTCGAGCAGTTTCGCGCGGCGCAACAGGAATTTCCGCCGCAGAACGACATCGCTTTGGAAGGCCGCGCGGCACTGGCTCGTGGGCAACTCGGTCGCGTCCGTTCGGCCACCTACCTGGATGAACTGGTTGGGACGATTGGCGCTGACCCGTTTCGCGGCCAGATTTCCTAAGCCCAACGGTTTGACGTCTTCCTTTGCGCCAGGGCCGCGCGGCAAATTTTTCGTTTCTATGCCCCTTCGATTTCGCGATTTGTGACCGGCAATTCAGCCTCCGAAGCCTCGCAGCCGCAACGGACAATCGAGCGCACTTGGCCGGATGTCTCGCTTAGCTACAGCCGCAAGCAACCTGTACTTCCTGAAAGTGGCGCCGGCCGAGAACTTTCCCGGACGTGGTGCCGGGCGACGCTGTCACGCGAAGAGAGATCCTTCGGCTCCGCTCAGGATGAAGGTGACGAAAAAGATGCCAGTCAGGAGGCTCACGGCGAACGTGACGGCGGGACGCCATGTTGCAGTGCCGCTGGTTTTCGCGTCGACTGCCAGCTCGAAAACCGCGTCGGTAGGCGACAAGATTTCGCTGACGCTCGCTGACGACTGCGACGTGACGCTGGCCAGCGAGGGACCGCCGCCCACAGGGACCGTGACGGTGGTGGATAAGAACGGAATCGCCGGCGCACCGGGCCTGGTGACCTTCGAAGCGGACGCGCTGAGCGCGAATGGAAAAGAAATTCCGTTGCGTGGCGGCGCGACGGTGGAGGGCGAAGCCAAACCGCCGAACACCGCGATTTTGATTCCGTACGCAGGCCTTTTCACCGTGCTGAAGCACGGCAAGGACGCCGTGATCGCCCCGGGTACGGCCTTCACCGCTTATATTCCCACGAAGGCGCTCGGTCGACTCGACCGGGCACCAGCGGCTTGAGACCGTGCCTTACGCCAGAGCCTTCTTGAGCTTCTTGGTGGTCTTCACGAGCTGCTTTTTCAGCGCGTCGACCTGCTTGGAAATATCGTCGAGCTCGCTCTTGGCCAGGACACCGGCTTTTGCCACTTTGTGGGCGGTGCGGTCCGCTTTGCCGATGGCCGCGCCGATTTTCTTGGCTGCGTTTTTCAGATGACTTTTCGCCATGTGGTCGTCTCCTCAGAACAGCAGCGGAAGTATCGCACGCACCCGCACGATCCGCCTCGATTTTTTGTGGATGCTCGCTCCGTCGCGTGCTACGGTGATTCTCGCTGTTCTTGCGCGTGCGTCTGCAACGAACTCGGGGCTGCTGTTCGCCGGCGGCGCGCTCATACGAACGCAAGACCATGGAAAACATTCAAATTACGTTGCCGGACGGATCGAGTCGCGAAGTTCCCAGTGGAACTTCGGCCGCGCAGATCGCCGCACAGATTGGCCCGCGCCTGGCGAAGGACGCGCTCGTGGCGCGTGTGGACGGCGAGCTCACCGATCTGTCGGAGCCGCTGGATCACAATGTACAGCTTTCGATTCTGACCGCGAAGGATCCCGACGCGGTGCAAGTGTTCCGCCATTCCGCGGCGCATTTGCTGGCTGCGGCGGTGCTGGAGCTTTATCCCGACGTAAAACTGGGCGTCGGGCCGCCGATCGACACCGGGTTTTTCTACGAATTCGTGCGCGAGCAACCGTTTACTCCCGACGACCTCGAGAAAATCGAGAAGAAGATGCACGAGATCGCCGCGCGGGACGTGCCAAACGAGCGCAAGCTGATCCCCAAGCCTGAGGCGCTGGCGCTTTACCGCACGTCGAACCAGCAATTCAAATGCGAGCTGGTCGAGGAAAAGGCGATCGAGCCGCTGGTTTCTTTCTACACCACCGGCAAATTCATCGATTTCTGCCGCGGGCCGCACATTCCCTCGACCGGGCGCATCAAGGCTTTCAAATTGATGAACGTGGCGGGCGCCTACTGGAAGGGCGACGAGAAAAATCCGCAGATGCAGCGGATTTACGGCGCCTGCTTCGTGGAGCAGAAGGAGCTGGACGAATACCTTCACAAGCTGGAGGAAGCAAAGCGACGCGATCACCGGCGGCTGGGCGCCGAACTCGATCTTTTCAGCATTCAGGACGACGCCGGGCCCGGGCTGATTTTTTGGCATCCGAAGGGAGCGGCGGTTCGCCGCATCATGGAGGATTGGCTCAAGAGCGAGCTCGTTCGCCACGGCTACGATATGGTTTACACGCCGCACATCATGCGGCTCGATCTGTGGAAGACCAGCGGGCACGCGGATTTCTACCGCGACAACATGTTCGGTCCAATGGAAGTGGAAAAAGCTGACTACCAGCTGAAGCCCATGAATTGCCCAGGGCATATTCTGATTTTCAAATCACACTTGCGCAGCTACCGCGAGCTGCCGGTGCGGCTGGCGGAGCTTGGGACCGTGTATCGCTACGAGCGGTCGGGCGTCCTGCACGGGTTGATGCGCGTGCGCGGATTCACGCAGGACGACGCGCATATTTTCTGCATGCCCGAGCAGGTTGAGAAGGAAATTCAGGATTGCATCGAATTCGCATGGGAGGTTCTGCGCGTTTTCGGTTTCAAGGAATACGTGGTTGAGGTTTCTGGGGGCGATCCGGCGCACCCGGAAGTTTACCCCGGTACGCCCGAGGACTGGAAGCGGGCCGAGGACGCCCTAAAAAACACGCTTACGCGCCTGAAGGTCCCCTACAGGTACATGCTGGGGGAAGGGGCCTTTTACGGGCCGAAGATCGACGTGAAGCTGGTGGATGCGATCGGGCGGCCGTGGCAGCTCACCACCGTGCAGTTCGATTTCAATCTACCGGGACGATTCGAGCTGGAATACGTGGGCGAGGACGGCGCGCGGCATCGGCCGCTGATGGTACATCGGGCGCTGTGGGGATCGGTGGAGCGATTTTTCGGCGTGCTGATCGAGCATTATGCCGGGGCGTTTCCAGCGTGGCTGGCGCCGGTGCAGGTGGCTGTCTTGCCGCTGAGCGAAAAGACCATCGAGTACGCGCGCAAGATCACGCAGCAGATGAAAGATGCGGGCTTCCGCGTCCATCTTGACGACCGTAACGAGAAACTGCAGGGCAAGATTCGCGACGCGCAGCTGCAAAAAATCCCCTACATGCTCGTGCTCGGCGGCAGAGAAGCCGAGGCTGGCACGGTGGGCGTCCGCCACCGCGCCAAAGGCGATCTCGGCCCGCGCCCGGTCGACCAATTCATTGCGGACTTGCGCGCGGAAGTCGATACGCACACGATTCAATAGCCGGATTCCGATGCGCCCGACGAAACTTTCCGCTGCCGCGCAAATCGCCGCTCTGCTCGCCGGCATGGCGCTGCTCGGTTCGTCCGCGCGGCCACAGTCGTCGGACGATCACAGCTGGGCGGACAAGAATTTCATCGCTGCGTTCGACGAGTTTTTCCCGATCAAGCACGCGGAGGGTGATTTTATCGCCGCGCGCGCGCACCGCGACGGCGTGAACGATCTGCCGGAATTCTCCGTGGTGATCGAAAACACCGACAATCCGGGCGCGATGCGCGGCATTCTTCGGGAAGCGCAGGGCGCGCCGCTCTACCAGCAACTCGTGGCCCTGCACGCGAAAGATCCTGCCCGATCCTACGACCGGCTGAAACAGGACCTAAAGGTTCAGGTCTGGGATTTCGCTCCGCAGCAGTGTCCGGCGGTCGCCGGCGAGTACAAGGCTTTTGAGAACATCACGTTCGTCCGCCCGCGTGACGATGATGCCGAGGACGAGCACCCGATCATGTACCAGTTCAATGAGTCGATCGGAGGCGGCGATTCCGAAGTGATGGAGTACATCGAATCCCGCGCTTTCCCCAAGTGGGCCAATGCCACGCACAAGGCCTTTGACGCCTGTGCCGCCGTTCCCCAACCAACGCCCTGAGCTCCCGGGAGGCAAAAACCTCCGCTATTGCGGCTGAGCGCCGTCACCGTGCTATACTTTCTGGCCTGTCGCTCCATGGCAGCATTCTGATACGAGGAGCGACTGACAATCGGGCGTTGAAGATGGATTTCTCGCCCCGGAGGTGGTTTTATCGCGGAACGTGGTGGTCCTCCTGGCCTTCGGGTCAACGAACGCATACGCGCTCGGGAAGTACGTGTGGTGGATGAAGCGGGGAATCAGCTGGGCGTGATGTCCCTGTTCGACGCAATGAAGGCCGCGCGGGATGCCGGCCTGGATGTCGTCGAGATTTCGCCGAACGCCGTGCCGCCAGTCTGCAAACTGGTGGACTATGGCAAGTTCCAATACGAGCAGAGCAAGAAAGCCCACGAAGCGAAGCGGCACCAAAAAAGCTCGCATATAAAGGAAGTGAAGTTCCGGCCATCGACGGCGGAGCATGATTTCCAGGTGCGCAAGAACCAGATCATCCGGTTCCTCGGCGAAGGACACAAAGTAAAGGCGATGATTTTCCATCGCGGCCGGGAGATGGCGCACCAGGACGTGGGCCGCGCGAAGATGGAACGCCTGCTGAAGGAAATTACGGACCACGCGCTGGTGGAGTTCGGTCCGAGGATGGAAGCGAACATCCTGCTGGCACTGCTGGCGCCGAAAAAGGGCGGGGCCGCGGCGCCTGCGCGAGGGCCGCAACCCGCGGCCGGCGCTTAAGAGCTAGGCGAAACTTTCCGATCGAAGAGGGAATTGTGAAGAAGAACAAGAAAATGAAGTTGAAGACACATCGCGGCGCGGCCAAGCGATTCAAGCTGACGTCGACCGGCAAGATTCTGCGGTGGCGCTCCGGCAAGCGGCATTTGCTGGGCACGAAAAAGCCGCGACGTATGCGCCGGCTGCTGAACAAGATTCAGGTGAACAAGGCGGACGAGCGCAATATCCGGCTCGCTCTGCCGTACGGCCTCGACTAGTGGCCTGTAACGACTGATTGTGTACCGATGTGGCGTGATGGGTCGGCATATTTCCACTTCACGGTGCGGGGCGACTTGTTGTAGTGACGGATGTATCGCATGAGCTTTCTCCTTAGGTCCGA
>JBAVUW010000046.1:0-13129 GCA_049696975.1 Candidatus Acidiferrales bacterium
GGGCGGCACTTCGCTGACGCTCACGGCGGGCGGCGCCTACCAGAGCGAGTCGGCGTGGAGCGGCAGCGGCGGTGGGCTCAGCGTTTACGAGCGCGAGCCCTCGTTCCAGGCGCAACTCCCGATCGCCAACGATTCACGCGGCTATCGCGGCAGCCCGGACGTCTCCTACAACGGAAATCCTGGCACGGGCTATGCGGTCTACAATTCGATCGGCGTCAGCGGCTTTAGCGGCTGGTTCCAGGTCGGCGGCACGAGCGCCGGCACGCCGCAGTGGGCCGCGCTCATCGCCATCAGCAACTCCCTGCGAGTGGCCGCCCGGAAATCGAATCTTTCCGGCACGGATACCACGCTTTATACGGTCGCAAAGTCGGCGCTGAACTCCGATTTTCACGCCGTCACGTCCGGCACCAACGGTTCCTGCGGAGCAATGTGCACGGCCGGTGCCGGGTATGACTTCGTCACCGGCCTCGGCACGCCGCAGGCCAGCGCGCTGATCGCCGCACTGGTGGCCCAGAAGTAACCCGGAGCGCAGCAAGGTTTCGCAGCCGGCATCCCTCAGAAAACGGCCCGCCTGCCCAACGCGGACGGGCCGTTGTTCGCATGCGACAGCAACGCGGAAACGTAGAAGAACTCACGAGTAGTCTCAGGGTAAATCTGACCATCGCGTAAGGGGGTCGGATGCGTTCTTACCCCGCCTTTTGTTTTCCGTTACATCACACCGCCTCGCCCGTCGCGCGAATTCGCCCCCATAGTGTATAGTTTTTGAAGGCGCGGCCATCGTAAACGCCAGGTTGCATTCGCATCGGGCCACTTCGAATTGCTTTGCGCCGTTTTCTCCCAAGACATGAAAAAGCCATTGCAGGTGATGAAATTCGGCGGTACGTCCGTGGGCGATGCAGCCTGTATCGCGCGCGTGGCTCAAATTGTACGCGACGCTGCGGCCGACGGCCCGATCGTCGCGGTCGTTTCGGCGATGAGCGGCGTCACCAATCGCCTGATCGAATCGGCGAACCTGTCGGCCGCCGGCGAGCTCAAGCTCGCGGAAACCGTGTTCGCGTCGCTGCGCCAGCAGCACGAAACAGCGCTCGGCGCACTGATCCGGGACGAATTCAAGCGCAAGCAGGTATCCACCTGCCTGGTGAAAATATTCGATGAAGGCGAGCGTCTTTGTCGCGGCACTGCGCTGCTCCGCGAACTGACCCCGCGCACGCTCGATGCGATTTCCTCGCTCGGTGAAAGGCTTTCGGCGCCGATGGTGTCCGGCGCGCTGACCGAACTCGGCAGCCGCAGCGAAGCGGTTGAAGCCACCGAATGCATCATCACCGACGCGGTGCACAACGGCGCTGATCCGCGCATGGACGAGACGCGCGAGCATTGCGAAAAACGCCTGCGCCCGCTGCTGGATCAGGGAATCGTGCCGATCGTGACAGGGTTTATCGGCGCCACTGTCGATGGAGTGCTGACCACGCTCGGCCGCGGCGGCTCCGACTACTCCGCCACGATTCTCGGCGCCGCTCTGGGCGCGGCGGAGGTGATCATCTGGACCGATGTCGACGGCGTGATGACCGCGGACCCGCGGCTGGTCCCGGAAGCGCGCACCATCGCGGAGATTTCCTATCGCGAGGCCAGCGAGCTCGCGTATTTCGGCGCGAGGGTGCTGCATCCGAAAACGCTTCACGCGGTCTCGCAGGCGAAGATTCCGGTTTGGATCCGCAACAGCTTCGCGCCCGAACGTACGGGAACGAAAATCACCCCGCGGGGCCGCACCAACGGCGGCGGCGTGAAAGCGTTGACCGCGATTCGCGACGTCGCGCTGATTACCGTAGGAGGCCCCGGAATCGTCGGCTTGCCTGACGTGGTCGGCCGCACGTTCTCCACGACGGCGGAAGTGCACGCCAACATCCTGCTGATTTCGCAATCGTCGTCGCAGAACGATATCTGCTTCATCGTGGCCGCGCCGGACGCCAAGCGCACCGTCGAAGCGCTGCGCAAGGAATTTGCGCAGGACGTAGCCCACGAGAAAGTCGAACACATCACCGTGGACACCACGATCGCGATCGTCGCTGTTGTCGGCGAAAACATGCGCGGCACTCCGGGAGTGGCCGGGCGCACGCTCAGCGCCGTCGGCCGCGACAATGTGAACATCATCGCCATCGCGCAGGGCTCCTCTGAATCGAATATTTCCTTCGTCGTCTCAGAAAAGGAAATGAAGGCGGCGCTGGCGGCGACGCACCGCGAGTTCGGGCTGGCCGGAGCGAAAGCCAAGGTTTCCTGAGATGATGGAGAAGACCGCGCGCGCGCCAGAAAAGGCCGTGCAGCGCTGTATCGACGGGGCCTGCGGCGCTTCCTTCGGCCTGCGCGAACGGATTTACGTGTGCCCGCGCTGCGGCGGCACGCTCGAAATCGAAGCTCGTTCCCACGCGCTGCGCAGCGCCACTGGCGATCCAGCTTCGTTGCGTGAGCGTTGGGCGGCGCGCGCGGCCTCGCACGAACCCATCGACGGGAGTGGTGTTTGGCGCTATCGCGAAATGTTGCCGTTCGAGGAGCCGATTCCCTTCGTCACGCTCTTTGAAGGCAATACCCCGCTTTATCACGGTCCGCGTTCGGCAAGATATTGCGGGCTCGACGATCTGCGGCTGAAACATCAGGGCTGCAATCCCACGGGCTCATTCAAAGACACGGGCATGAGCGCGGCCATCACCCAGGCCGTGGTGCTCGGCGCGAAAACCGCAGTCTGTGCGAGCACGGGAAACACCTCTGCGAGCCTTGCCGCCTACGCGGGACGCGCCGGATTGCAGGCCGCGGTGCTGCTGCCGCGTGGCCAAATCAGCGCGGGAAAATTGGCGCAGTCGCTCGACTATGGCGCACTGGTGTGCGAAATCGACGGGAACTTCGACGACTGCATGCGCCTGATCCAGGAGCTCGGTGACGATCCGTCCATCTATGTCGCGAATTCGATCAACCCGTTTCGAATCGAGGGGCAGAAAACCGTCGCGTTCGAACTCATGGAGCAGTGCCTGTGGCAGGTGCCGGATCACATCGTGGTGCCCGGCGGCAACATGGGCAACAGCTCCGCGCTCGGCAAGGGATTTCAAGAGCTGCTCGACCTGGGATTGATCAATCGCTTGCCGAAATTGAGCGTGATCCAGGCGGAAGGCGCGGCACCCGTCGCGCGTTTGTTCGCCATGCTCGACATCGAACAGGCCGAAGGTGGCGACAATCTGCCGCGTGCGATGGCGCCCGTGCAGAATCCGCGGACGCTGGCCACGGCCATCAAGATTGGCGCCCCAGTATCGTGGAAGAAAGCATTGCGCGCGGTTCTGCGCTCGGGCGGCGAGGTAATCGCCGTGACCGAGCGGGAAATCGCCGACGCCAAGGCCGTGATCGGCCGCGACGGCATTGGGTGCGAGCCGGGCTCGGCCACCACCGTGGCAGGAATCAAGAAACTCGTCGCCGCAAGGAAAATTCGGGCGGATGAAAACGTGATCGCGGTGCTGACCGGCCACATGTTGAAAGATACGGACTACGTAAGCCAGTATCATCGAGGCACCCTGACCATCGATACCGGCGCGCAGGCCGGCTCGTCGCCGCAGCCAATTCAGGGCGCGTTTGCGAACACGCCCGAGCGTGTGGCCGCCGATAAATCTGCGATACTCTCGGCGATGGAAAAGCGCCGCTAGCGGCGCTTCGCGATCGGTCGACTTGAATGACCTCCGCCCGGCAAAGTTCGTTTGAAGTTCGTGTCCCCGCTTCGACTGCGAATATGGGCGCGGGATTCGACTGCCTGGGTCTCGCGCTGGAAATGTATTTGAGCGTCCGAGCCACGGTGCTTTCCAAACCCGGCGGCCGCGCGCGCGTTCGCGGCCGCGGCGTGCATGGCACGGCGGAGTTGCCCAGCGATCCCGACCAGAATTTGATTGCCCGGGCCATGCGCTTTACTGCCGACCGTGAGGGATTTTCGCTCCCGCGCGTGCGCATCGCGGTGCAGAACGAAATTCCCGTCGCCGGCGGCCTGGGCAGCAGCGCCGCAGCCACCGTCGCCGGCATTGCACTGGGATTTGCGGTAACCGGGCGCCCCGTTCACAAAGATGCGACGCTGCGTTACGCCACCGAAATGGAGGGCCACCCCGACAACGTCGCCGCCGCGCTGCTGGGAGGAATGGTAGTCACCTTCAGCCGTTCCGATGGTTCGGTGGTGGCGGTGCGCAAGGATTGGCCGAAGGTGATTCGCCTGATCGTGGTGACGCCCAACGTGAAACTCGAAACGAAAAAATCGCGAGCCGTGCTGGCGGCCAGCGTGCCGCGCGCCGACGCCGTCTTCAATTTACAGCGGTCCGCGCTCTTCGTAGCGGCGCTCGATGATCGCCGCTACGATCTATTGTGGGACGCTATGCAGGACCGCCTGCACCAATCCGCTCGCCAGAATTTAATTCCCGGACTAGCCGAAGCACTCGCGCTTCCGCGTATGCCCGGTCTGCTGGGAATCGCGCTGAGCGGAGCCGGGCCAAGCGCCATCGCGCTGGCCACCGGACGCTACGACGAAATTGGGAAAGCCGTCGCACGCTGCTTCGAAAGACACAACATGGCGCCGACGATCCGCCATCTGGAAGCCGCGCAGGAAGGCCTCCACTCCACGCAGAAGTACGGTCCCCTGAAGTAAGGGGGTGCCGGGTTCGCCCCGGCCGAGGTCGCATGGAGCGTCGAGCGCTCAGGCTTTGCGCATCCTGCGCACAAAAGCTACCCCATAAGCCGCAACCAAAAACAGCAGTCCGGCAGCGAGCAACAGGCCCGATCCAGGTTCCGGAACGGTGACGGGGGGTGTCGAGGGATGCGACGTTGGTACTCCGCCGACAATCGGATAAACCGGCGGCGGAATAATTCCGCCCCCCGGCGGCGACCCGGACGAACCGGGTGTAGCGGGCCCGCCTCCCAGCGGTGGAACCAGCGGAAAACCGGAAGACGGCGGATAATTCCCGGCGAAAAGGATCGGCGCTTCCGGCGCAGCCAGCACGTCCGCCGGAGGCTGCTCGGGCGAAACCGGAGCCACGGGAGTCGCCGACAATCGATTTCCGCAGCGTGTTCGTGCCTCATTCGCTCCGTCGGAAATCAGCTTCTCGCCCTTATGAATCACCAGCGCCTTCCTCGTCCAAAAAACGCGGCCGCCTAGCCTGTAGGAGACATACATCGGGCGATCCGCATCCTGACGAACAACGTGCGCATTCTCGAGATTGAAGTCTGCGTAGTGCGCAGCCACCACCGGATCATGAAGAACGGCGGTTTTCAGCTCTTGCGGGTTCGCTGCGCCGCCCGGAATTACTGAATAAGGGTAGAGAGGCCGGCCCTGCAGAGTGCGGCCCGCGGCCAGATCGGGGCCGGCGTCATCGCTCGCGTTAGCGGACGCCCAGCTGGCGGCTTCCTGCGCCCGCACCGCCAACACGGCCTGCGCCCAGAGGATGCGGTGGCGCACCTGAAAAGTCAGCTGTGTCGCAACCGCGGCGCACACCAGCGCCACAACATAGACTGACACCGAAACACCAATTCTACTGCGCAATAGACCCCCTGCGGATTTGTGGAGTGAAATCCAACGCCCCTGGGCGAGGCAGGCGGACTTGCCCGCATAATCTAGTGCAAATGCCGTGCCAGGTACCAGCACTGATTTCACGTCGCCCGGTTCGTCCGGGGCGGGGTACTACGGAGGCCGGAGGGAGTTCTATTACCAGTAATGTGCAACTATTTTCGCTGCCGCGGCCACCGGGTGGACCTGCTGATGGGTGATGGTGGGTGCTGAAGGGGCGCCTGCCCAAGCCTCCTGAGGCGGCGCCGACCGGCATTCGCGACTCTTCGTTTAAGTGACTGCGTCTAGCGGACTTGCGTGGTGCGCGCGAGGCGCAGGCGCGAGCTCTGGCGCAGTTCTTTGTGCCAGTTCCAGAACATCACGCCCAAAGCGGCCAGCGGGCCGAAAACGCAGAAAATCGCACCCAAAGCGATTACGCTCAACAGGAGAAACATGGTCAAGGTAGCGGACATCTGACTCTCCCATTTCGACGGCACCGACGCCCTGGGTCGGAATTCTGGTGCGTGTCGAAAGTCTCCGAAGTGTCCTAATTTAAACAGTTTGCAGCGGCTTCTGCGGGAATCGCTGCGCTTTGTTTGGCGGCTGCTTGAACTGCCAGCGCCGCCGAAATTGGGTAGTTAGAGAGTATGCAAGAAGCTTGCCAAGTGGTCGAACTCCTCAGGTGAAGCGCCCCTCACGTCGTCGGCCGTTGTTATTGCATGCGCTACCGCGTTCTGGCCGACAGCTATACGATGTAGGGAAAGCTGCCCGCGTTACAGGAAAATTCTCGGAAGAACAGAATCGTGCCAGGCGATGAGGGACTCGACCGGTCCTGCGCGGCAGACCAACCACGCCGGGCGCTCAAGGGACGCCTTGCGTGTACCTTACGATACAATAGGAAGGTTCAAACGGAGGAATCCTCACAGGCCGTGCGCACGTCTTATTTGAGGCACCTCTAAAAAGCGTTTTGGGAGTTCAGAACAGATGTGGATTGTTCGGCTGGCCTTACGCCGTCCCTATACCTTTGTCGTCGCCTCAATTCTGATAGTGATCCTAGGTGTGGTGTCGATCGTCCGCACGCCGGTGGACATTTTCCCCAGTATCGACATACCGGTGGTCGCCGTGGCCTGGCAGTACACGGGGCTCTCACCGGAAGAGATGTCCAATCGGATCATTTTCAACTTCGAGCGATCGCTGACCACGACCGTGAACGACATCGAGCACATCGAGTCTCAATCGCTGGCCGGCGTGGGCATCGTGAAGGTCTATTTTCATCCGAACGTGCAGATCGGGAACGCGGTGGCACAGGTGACGGCGATCAGCCAGAGCACGGTGCGGCAGCTCCCGCCGGGTATCACGCCGCCGTTCATCATCACGTACAACGCATCGTCGGTCCCCATCCTACAGCTCGGCCTTTCGGCACCGCAGTTGAACGAGCAGCAACTGGCCGATATGGGACAGAACTTTATCCGCGTGCAACTCGTGACGGTGAATGGCGTGGCCATCCCATATCCCTACGGCGGGAAGCAGCGAACCGTCATGGTCGATCTCAATACGGCCGCCATGCAGTCCAAAGGTGTCTCTCCGTTGGAAGTGGTGAATACCATCAACCTGCAGAACCTGATCCTTCCCGCAGGCACGGCGAAGATGGGGTCGTACGAGTATCAAGTGGACATGAATGGCTCGCCGCAAACGGTTGAGGAGATGAACAACCTGCCGATCAAGACGGTGGGCAACTCGACAATTTACGTTCGCGATGTGGGCTACGTGCGCGACGGATTCATCCCTCAAACCAATATCGTTCGAGTGGATGGCGAGCGCTCGTCACTGATATCCGTTCTGAAATTGGGCGACGCTTCGACGCTGGACGTGATTTCCGGCGTGAAGCACATGCTGCCGGCGGTCGAGGCCTCCCTACCCGAGCATGTCGATATCAAGGCGCTTTCGGACCAGTCCATATTTGTCCGGGCATCGATCAGCGGCGTGGTTCGCGAGGGCGTGATCGCGGCTTGCCTCACCGGATTCATGATCCTGGTATTCCTGGGCAGCTGGCGGAGCACCATGATCATCGCCGTTTCAATTCCGCTTTCCGTGCTTACATCGCTGATCGTGATGAGCGCGCTCGGCGAGACGATCAACATCATGACGCTAGGCGGTCTGGCGCTCGCCGTGGGAATTCTGGTCGACGACGCGACGGTCGAAGTTGAGAACATCAACCGGAACCTCGATCAGGGAAAGGAAATCACGCAGGCGATTCTCGATGGCGCATCGCAAATCGCGGTTCCGGCGTTGGTCTCGACGTTCGCGATCTGCATCGTGTTCGTGCCGATGTTCTTTCTCACGGGCGTTCCGAGATACCTGTTCGCGCCGCTGGCCGAAGCAGTGGTGTTCGCTATGCTCGCATCGTATTTGCTCTCGCGAACTCTGGTGCCCACCATGGCGCGGTTCCTGCTGGTGGAACAGACCGAGGAAGAGCGCCGCGAAAAAACAAAGAGCTCGAAGAACCTCTTTGTCCGCATGCAGGAAAAATTCGAGACCGGGTTTGAAGCCTTCCGCGAGCGCTATCACGGCCTGCTCGAATCAGCGATCAACCACCGCAAGCTGTTCGTAATCGCTTTTTTAGCCTTTTGCCTTTTTTCTTTCGTGCTCCTTCCGCTGGTCGGACGGGACTTTTTCCCTTCCGTTGACAGCGGGGAATTCAAATTGCACATGCGTGCGGCAACCGGCACTCGAATCGAGCAAACGGCTGACATCGCCGATCGCGTCGAGAAGGACATTCGCCAGGTCGTTCCTGCGTCAGAGCTCACCACCATCATCGACAACATCGGCCTGCCGTACAGCACCCTGAATCTTTCCTATAGCACATCGGCTCCGATCGGGCCCGCCGATGCGGACATCCAGGTCGAGCTGACGCCGAAGCACCACGCGACCGACAAATACGTAAAGCAGCTCCGCTCGCGCCTGGCCACGGATTTTCCGGGTGTCCAGTTTTACGAACTGCCCGTCGACATCGTGACCCAAATCCTGAATTTCGGCCTGCCTGCTCCCCTCGACGTGCAAGTGGTGGGGCGCAACCTAGAAGGCAATCGTTCCTTCGCCGAAGATCTGATGAACCAGCTGAAATTCGTGCCGGGAACGGTCGATTTCCGCATTCAACAGCCATTCAACTATCCGAAACTGCATCTGGATGTGGACCGCACCAAGGCCAGCCAAATCGGGTTCACCCAGCGCGACGTAGCGCAGAACCTGCTGATCGCGCTGAGCGGCAGTTTCCAGACCGCGCCTTCGTTCTGGCTCGATCCGACCACGGGCGTGAGCTACAACGTGCAGACGCAGACGCCGCAATACCGGGTCACCAGCCCCCAGGCGCTGGAGAATATTCCCATCAACAATGGAGCCAACACCGGCGGCATTCCCCAGATTCTGGGCGGGGTCGCATCGTTCCGCCGCGGCGCGGAGATGGGCGTGGTCTCTCACTACAACATTCAATCCTCGATCGATATTTACGGCAACGTGGAAGGCCGCGACCTGGGCGGCGTGGCCAGCGACATGCAGAAAATTATCGACGCTAACAAGAAGAAACTGCCGGCCGGATCGCAAGTGGTGGTCCGCGGCCAGATTCAGACGATGAACGCGTCGTTTCTGGGACTGCTGGCCGGCCTCGGATTTTCGATCGTCCTCGTGTACCTGCTGATCGTTGTCAATTTTCAGTCTTGGCTCGATCCGTTTATCATCCTCATGGCGCTGCCCGCGGCGCTGGCTGGAATCGTCTGGTTCCTTTTTATCACCGGGACCACCATCAGCGTTCCAGCCCTCACCGGCGCGATCATGTGCATGGGAGTGGCGACTTCAAACAGCATCCTTCTGATCAGCTTCTCGAAGGAACAACTGCAGGCCGGAAAGACTCCCGCGGAAGCGGCGCTCAGCGCCGGGTTCACCCGCTTCCGGCCTGTCTTGATGACCGCTCTGGCCATGATCATCGGCATGCTGCCCATGTCTCTGGGGCTCGGCGAAGGCGGCGAGCAGAATGCGCCGCTGGGCCGAGCGGTGATCGGCGGGTTGTTGTTTGCCACGGGTGCGACGCTGTTCTTCGTGCCAGTCGTTTTCGCGGTGATGCACAGCTGGCATCGCGGGAGCGGAACAACGAAGGTCTCCGCGTGAAACTGCGCCCTAGGTAAAATCGTCTAATATATCGGTTCAAGTCAGGTAGAGGAATCGATGACCCAGCCGGACAATTCGTTAAACCCAACTCGCGGGGCGCAGTCGGGCGAGAGCAAACGCGGCAGCGGATTCTGGATGGTGGTCGCCCTGCTGATCATCGCGGCCATCGTCGTTGCAGGGGTCCTTCCGCGCCTGAAGGCGCGCGCCGCCCTGCGCACCGAAACCCGCGACTTGGCAATCCCGACCGTCAGCGTGATGCATCCCAAGCTGGGCGCGCTGCAGACGGAAATCATCCTGCCCGGAAATATCCAGGCATTTACCGATTCGCCGATCTACGCCCGCACCAACGGCTACCTGAAGAAATGGTACGTTGATATCGGCGGCCGCGTGAAACAAGGCCAGCTGCTGGCCGATATCGAAACACCGGAAGTGGATCAGGCACTCGACCAGGCGCGCGCGGACCTGAATACCGCGCAGGCGAACTACCAGCTGTCGGAAATCACCGCCAAGCGCTACGAAGACCTCCTGAAAACAGACTCGGTCTCGAAGCAGGATGTGGACAACGCGCACGGCGATTTCGAGGCCAAGAAAGCCACGGTCGACTCCGCTGCGGCCAACCTGAAGCGTTTGGAGGAACTTCAGGCTTTCGAGAAAATTTACGCGCCGTTTGATGGCGTGATCACCGCGCGCAATACCGACGTGGGCCACCTGATCAACTCGGGCGCGGGAGGTCCTGCGGCCGAGCTTTTCCACATTGCGGCGATTCGCACGCTGCGTGTCTATATCAACGTCCCCCAGCAATATTCGCAGGCGGCCAAGCCGGGGATTCTGGCGAATCTCACGCTACAGGAATTTCCCGGGCGGAAGTTCCCGGGCAAACTGGTGCGCACGTCCGACGCCATCGATCTCGCGTCGCGGACGCTGCTCGTCGAAGTCGATGTGGATAACGCCAGCGGCGAGCTGCTGCCCGGCGCATATACGGAAGTGCATTTGGCGGTGCCGTCCGGCGTGCCCGCATTGATCCTGCCGGTGAGCGCCCTGATTTTCCGCGGGGACTCGCTCCAGGTGGGAACTTTGCAGGAGGGCAACAAGGCGTCGCTGCAGACCGTGACGCTCGGCCACGACCTTGGCAGCACGATCGAGATTGTCGCGGGTTTGAAGCCCGAGGATTCCGTGATCACGAATCCGCCCGATTCACTGGTATCCGGAGAGACCGTTCGCGTAGTATCAGGGAGCGCGAGCGGAACCGAAGGGGAATCCGGCGCCGCGTCCGAGTGATCGTCCTGGTTTGAATTCGAAATATTCAGGGGCCCGAATTTCGCAGGTCTAAGGGGGGAACGAAGATGAAGCGTGTTTATCAGGGCCTGACAATTGCTCTTGGTATATTTTTAGCGATCTTTGTAGCGGCGCACAAGCAGGCCGCTCAAGCGCAGGGCGCACCGGCAGCTGCTCCGGCGCCGGCCGGCGGACAGGGCAATCGGCCGCCCGGTCCACCGCCGCACCCGGTCGATCCAAACGCCAAACCGGGCACACCAGGCGTGTTTACCGACTTCAAGGGCGAAGCACCCGGCAACGTGCATCACATCACCGCGAACGATCTCCCCGATCCCTACGCGACGAAGTCTTCGGCCGTTTTCTCGCGACCCGTGCCGCGCGGTGACATGTGGCCGCAGGCGCCGGCGGGATTCAAGGTGGAGCTCTGGGCCGAAAGCCTGAAGGGCGATGACGGCAAGCCCATCGCTCCGCGCACGATCATCACCGCTCCGAATGGGGATTTCTTCATCGCCGCGCAGAATCAGGGCGAAGTGATCGCTGTCCATACGGGCCCTGACGGGAAAATGCAGTCGATGTCCGTCTTCGCTTCCAAGCTGAGCCTCCCGTTCGGACTCGCCTTTTATCCGGCAGGACCCGATCCGAAATATCTCTACGTCGGCGATACGGACAAGGTTCTTCGTTTCCCCTACGCGAAGGGAGATCTGAAAGCGACCGCCGATCCGGAAACCGTGGTTGATAACCTGCCCGCCGGCCCGAACCATTTCTCGCGCGGTGTGGCCTTCTCGCTCGACGGCAAGAGAATGTTCATCTCCGTCGGCTCGCACACCAACGTCACCGACATCGACACGGATACCAGCGAATTCCACCGCGCCGATATCCTCGTCGCGGATCCCAACACCCTGAATCAAGACGGCAAGACAATTGCAGTATTCGCCTCGGGCATCCGCAACGGCTCCGGGCTCAGGGTGAATCCGACCACCGGTGAGCTCTGGACTTCGGTGAATGAGCGCGACGAGCTCGGCGACAATATTCCGCCTGACTACATCACCTCCGTGAAGGAGGGCGGCTTCTACGGCTGGCCCTGGTATTACACCGGCGGGCATCCCGATCCGCGTTTCCCGGGCAAGCACCCCGAGCTTGAGTCGAAAGTTATCGTGCCCGACGTGCTGATGGAACCACACAACGCTTCGCTGAACATTGCCTTCTACGAAGCCAAGCAATTCCCGAAGGAATACAAAGGTGATCTTTTCGGAGCCGAGCACGGCTCGTGGAACCGCTCGGTGCGCACGGGATATGAAGTGGTGCTCGTGCCGATGAAGAACGGGCACGCCACAGGTGCGTACCAGGATTTTCTTACCGGATTCGTGACGCCGGATGGAAATTGCTGGGGACGTCCCGTGGGCGTGACTGTGGCAAACGATGGGTCCCTGATGGTGACGGATGACGGATCGAACTCGATCTGGAAAGTCAGCTACGCGAAAAAGTAGGGCGCTTGTGACGCGAATTGCTTCGCCGGATGAAAAACGCTGGGCGGGGGCGTCGGCTGTTTTCTTTGGAATGGCTGCGCTCCTGCTCGGCGGTTGCACGGTTGGGCCGAATTACCAGCGGCCGTCGACCGACGTGCCCGCCGACTACCAGGAATCCGCGGACTTCAAGACCGCCCGCCCGAGCGATGAAATCGCCAAAGGTAAATGGTGGGAAGTTTATGGCGATCCGCAGCTGAATGCACTCGAAGAGCAGGTCATCGTCTCGAACCAGACGCTGAAAGAGGCGCAGGCGCAATATGCCGGGGCGCGGGCGGCGATCATCGTGAACCGCGCCGCGTATTACCCGACCGTAACCGCCGGTGCTTCCGCGGCTGGCAACCACGTATCGCAGACGACGGCTGTTTTCGGGACGACTTCGCCCGTCACCTACGCCGATTATCAGTTGCCGCCGATAGACGTTTCCTGGGAGCCCGACGTCTGGGGACGCGTGCGCCGCTCGGTGGAAGCCGCGCGGACCGAGGCGCAGGCGAGCGCGGCGGATCTGGCCAATACGCAGCTGAGCCTGCAGGCGGAACTGGCGCTCGATTATTTCCAGTTGCGCGGGCTTGATTCCCAGCAGAAGCTCTTGGATTCGACCGTCACTTCCTACGAG